>NZ_JAGYPE020000041.1 GCF_018343545.2 Neobacillus citreus
AAAATAAGCGGTCTATTCTTCCCGCGAGCCCTAGAAAAGAAGCGTACCGGTCAAAATAAGCAGCCCTATTCTGCCCGTGAACCATAGAAAAGAAGCGCACTGGTAAAAATAAGCCATCTATTTTGCCCTTGAGTTCAAGAATAGTAGCGCTCCAGCATCTTAGGATCATTTTTCAGCGGTCACGGACGGTTCTTTTTCCTCATTCTGAAAGAACATAAATAAAGACAACAGTTGAATCTCACTGTTGTCCCTGATAACTTTAATCTATCGTTTCCCTTAACCATTGCAATACCTGATCGATTTCATCCTTCGTCGTATACCTGCCCAAACTAAAGCGGATGGCCCCCATTCCAACCCTTTCAGGAACAGCCATCTCCTTCAATACCGGTGATAATTCGATGCTGCCGGCATGGCAAGCCGAACCCGTTGAGGCTGCTAACTGTGGGATCGCCGCCAGCAGATCTTGTCCGATTTTTCCGACAAAGCTTACGTTTAATGTATTGGGCAGACGCTCCTCAGGATGTCCATTTAACTGAACACGGTCCCCGAACTCGACTTTTAATCCGCTCCAAAAATAGTCCGTAAGTTCCTTCAATACGCTATTTCCTACATGGGTTTCAGCGATTTCACATGCTTTTCCTAAGCCGACTGCCAACAAGGTATTTTCCGTTCCTGCCCGGAGCCCGAATTCGTGACCGGCCCCATGAATGAGCGATTCCAGTTTGATTCCATCTTTTATATAAAGCGCTCCAATTCCTTTAGGGGCATAAAGCTTATGGCCGGCGATGGTCAACATATCGACCTTTAACTCGTTCACATTAACAGGCACTTTCCCGACGGATTGAGAAGCATCCGTATGGAAGGCAATCCCATGCCTTTCAGCAAGATTCTCAATCTTGTGAATCGGCTGTAAAGTGCCGGTTTCATTATTGGAGTGCATAATCGAAATCAGTATGGTGTCCTCTGAGATGGCTCGTTCAATTTCTTCCACTGACACTCTTCCGAATTGATCCACGCCTACGTAGGTGACCCTCGCCCCGATTTGCTCGAGAAATTGGCATGGATTTTTCACTGCTGGATGTTCTACTTTAGATGTAATGATATGGTTGCCTTTACTTTTATTCTTAAAATAATAGCCTTTTAATGCCAGGTTATTGGCCTCACTGCCCCCACTTGTAAAAATGACTTCCCTTGGCAAACAGCCAATTAAGTCAGCAACCTGTTCCCTTGCCTTCTGTAACCATTCTTTCACTGGTGCCCCAGCCCAATGCAGCGCTGATGGATTTCCATAATAGTCATGCAGGAGCGGCATCATGGCATCAATTACTTCAGGAGCCAGAGGTGTACTTGCGTTATAGTCCAAATAAATTTGTTGCATATACCGATTCATTCCTTCCCCGGAGGATTCCCATTTCCCAATTAAACTTTCATACTGTTCTACTAGTTTATTGTATGTATTCTATGTTTATTTTACGAGGGTTCGGCATTTATCACAAGTTCCGCAGCTTTCTTCACTTCATTTCATTCAGCTAACTATTTGAAACACGAGAACCGTCCCCTTATTCAAAAAAATACCCGCCAAGCCATTACAGCTCTGCGGGATTTTCTGATTCCTTCGGAAGCATTTAGTTTCCACCATTTTCATATGGTTCTGTTCTCTCCAATACAATTTCTGCAGTTATGGGTAGGTGATCCGATGCTAACGTTTTTATTACTTCTTTTTCTACTGTTTTAATTTCAGCTGATGTAAAAATAAAATCAATTCGTTTGGTAGGATTTACTGCAGAATACGTATAAGCTTCAGGCTTATCATAAAAAACGTCAAGATAATGACCATACATCGGCTGCATTTCAATGCTATCTGGAACAGCATTTAAGTCTCCCATTATCACTTTTGGCCCTTCAGATTCTCCTGCTATAGAAATAATTTCCTTAATCTGTATTTGTCGTTCTGCAGTTGTCAACGCCAAGTGTGTATTATAAAAATGAAGATGATTTCCTTTTACATTAATAGTCGCTTCAAGGAGACCACGCTGTTCCGTGTTTCCGATTTTTGTAAGGGGATGGTTTTCAGACTGCAAAATAGGATATTTGCTTAAAATTGCTGTCCCATACTGCCGGCGTGGCTCACCTTCATGTAATGGATCTCTGTCCAGGTTAGCTGCATAAACATAAAACATTCCTAAACGATTCGCAAGCCACTTTGCCTGGTCTTGAAAATCACTGCGTTCTGACCAATGGTTGTCTACTTCCTGAAGTCCGATAATATCTGCCTCTTCATCCTCAATGACCTTTGCAATTCGTTCCAGATCCAATACTCGGTCAACACCTTCAGCGTGATGAATGTTATAAGACATTACCTTTACGTTGACTGATTGTCCTCTAGGAAACTCCATTTCAATCCCTGCTGCTTTTGTCTGCACCCCTGTTAAAGTAACCATAAAAAATGCCATAGACAGAAGGCTTAGCATCCATTTCCCTCTTTTCTTTGTGCCGATTTTCATTCTCTCATCCCTCCCTGATTGTTTTCTTTCTATTAAATATTACTTGATCAATTTGAAGTATTGATTTCTGACGTGTAAAAAGCGCATTAAAAATTGTTAAGAACTGGTAAAGTAATCAGTTTTGTTCCCCAAGATTTTATGAACAACCATGAACAGCGTACTTCCATTCGCATTCTATAAATAAATTAAAAGAGATTGAATTTTCAATATTTTTACCCTTCCTTAACTACCATTTAACAATTATTTGCTACCATTTTCTTGTAACTATCATTTAGGGGGAATGAAATTGAAAAAGTCGTTCAAACGTCTATTTGCTGTCACTACTGCCGCGGTCCTTGGCGGTGGAATCCTAATGAACTCTTCACAAACTCTAGCATCCAATAATTCTGGACAAGCAGTGTCCAATCAAGGTCTGGGAAACAAGGACCTTGTCAATCTCCAATTATTAAGTTTGACGGACTTGCATGGCTATCTTCAGGCCTTCAATGACAAGTCGAATGGTCAAATCATGACTACAAATGGACCGCTTACAGTTGGCGGTGCAGCGTATTTGGCCGCCCATATCAAAAACTTAAAAGCAGGTCACGAAAATTCAATCCTTTTTTCCGCTGGGGACGATTTCAGCGGTTGGCCTTTTGAAGTGGCATCACATCATAATGAGCCAACCATCGAATTCCTTAACGCGATTGGATTGGAATTTTCTGCGGCTGGCAACCATGAATTTGATGCTTCCAGGGAGTTCTTGACGGAGCATATCATGAAGGGAAAAAGCTTTGGAGTCCCGGGTGTTGATAGTTCATTTACTGACTCTAAGGGAAAGAAATTCAAAGGAAGTGATTATGACTACCTTTCTGCGAATATTCGTGATGCAAAAACTGGGGAACTGGTGTTAAAGCCTTACACCATTAAAATGATCCATGATGGCAAGGGTCGTGCTATCCCTGTCGGTTTCATTGCTCTTACCACACCAACAACCATAACAGGGTCCACTTCGTTTCAAGAAGGGGTATTAACAGCGGATCCTCTCGTGGAAACAGCCAACCGGTATGCAAAGGAATTGCAGGAAAAAGGTGTTGAAACCATTATTGCAGTCGTCCATGAAGGTGGGTCGACCAAAAGCGATGGCTCTGACATTAACGGGTCTGACAGTCCTTTTGGTCCTATCTTCGATTTTGCAAAAGAAGCTTCACCGGCAATTGATGCGATTGTATCCGGACACTGGCATGCAAAGTTTAATGCCTTTATCGAAGATCCTGCCGGTAACCCTCGTCCTGTTGTAGAAGCCGCCAATCATGGACGCCTTCTTAATGAAATCAACTTGTCGATTGATCCAAATACAAAGGATGTTGTTCGCAATTTAACTACGTCTACAAACCACCCGGTTACACGAGATCTTCCAGCTGACCCAGAGATTGAGAAGATGGTTTCTTACTGGGTAGAACGTGGAAAGGAACGCTGGGCAGAGCCAATTGCCAAATTGACAGGCGATTTGACACGGGCTCGTAATGCAAACGGTGAAAGTACACTTGCCAATTTTGTTGCAGATGCTCACTATTATTCTGGTAAAAAAGCAGAGAATCCAGCCGAATTCGCTTTGACAGCCGCCAGTCCGTTGCGTGGGGATTTACTGTATAAAAAGGGAACAAATGCCGCTGACAGTGACGGGCAGATTCTATTTGGAGAAGCCTGGCAAGCCCATGGCTACCAAAATCCATTATTAGTCGTAACGTTAACTGGCCAGCAAATTAAACAAATCCTTGAAGAGCAGTGGAGAAAAAATGCAAACGGTACTGAAAGCTTTTACCCGCTAGCTGTTTCCTATAACGTCCACTATAGTTACGACAAAAGCAAAACTATTAATGATAGAATCGATCCAACGAAGGTTATTATCAATGGGGAGCCACTTGATTTGAACCGTTCCTACCGTGTAGCTGCTCTGGCGTATATGGTCATTGGTGCTGATGGATACCCGACATTTACACAATATCGCGAACCTGTTCGCACTGAAGTTGATTATTGGGCTCTCCAAAACTATTTAAAGGAGCAGAAGGTCATCGAACCGCCAGCATTAAACCGTGTAACATCTATAACAATTTCTCAATAAGTAATAAAGCTGGAAACATGATAATTCAACGTTTCCAGCATTTTTTTTGCCCATAGTTATTTCTTCACACTTGGAATTGATAAAGGCTCTTGTAAAGTGAAAGAAGTTGTAGGTTTCGTTAATTGTCTATTAATTTTCAATTCAAAAAATTAAAGAGATTTTTCGATAGGATTAAGTTGTGTAAAGAATTGGAAAAATGCCTTCTTTTTTCCTTGAAGGCCTGTATGATAAGACTGTAAGACAATATGGAACTCGAGGAGGAATACAGATGAAAACTTTCAAAAAATGGTTATTTGCTTTGATGTCCGCACTGTTGTTACTGGGAGCTGCTACGGCATGCTCAAATGCCAGTTCAAAAACGGATGATCCGAACACGGAACAAAACGACGATAGTTTACAAAATGATGGATCTCAACAGGATGATGGGTCACAAAATGACGATAGTTCTCAACAGGATAATGGCTCACAGAATGACGATAGCACCCAACAGGATGATGATTCTCAGCAAGATGATAGTTCTCAACAGGATGATGGGTCTCAACAAGATGATGGTTCACAAAGTGAAGATGACAATTCTGGTCAATAAGGAAAAGTAGTAGGAAAAAGTGAACAAGACGGCTGTTGCCGTCTTGTTTTTCATAACAACTATCCTATTTATACATCTATCATTCAATCGACAATTATGCATTTCATTTCGAAAATCTTTCAGACGTGGAGGATATATCCTTCGTTTTTTGATTAGGAACACGCAAGAATAAATTTTATCCATTAATTAAATTGGGCACGAATCACTTCAATTGTCCGATTTAAGAAATCCTGCAACTTTTGTAAAAATGACTGCCCCTCATCTGAATGTAAAAAGTTGGAGACTTTTTCTGCAGTATCACTTACCTGGTTCTTTACTTGGTTCCAGTCAATGTCCATCCCCTTCAGTTTGTTGAAGAAGTCTACTAACTTATTTAACTCTTCATTTGATAACGAAATCCCAAGCTCCGTTGCAGCTTGTTGAATGATTTCACGTATGTCTGCTTCAGTTTTTGGATCATTTTTAGCAATTTCATCCTTGACCTTTTCCATCAGAGCTGCGGCATTGTCCGCTCCAATAGAATCACCAAGCTGTGCGGTTTTCACCATTTCTTCATTAGCCGCTTTTTTGACTTCTTCAGGAATTTCTTTATTCGTTGTCGTTTCATAAGCCTTCATAATACCAGTCAAAGCAGCTGTACCTGATACAGAATATGGTGCCGTAATCTGGATTGTTGCATCCTTAACACCTGCCGTCATCAAGGCATTTTTATACATTTCGTCCGTAACCCATGTAATATTGTTCGACTGAACCTTTAACCCAGAATCCTTGGCACCGATCGTGATACTCGCCGATGAAATAGCTCGGTTACCTATTTGTGCTTGGGGAACAAACTCCCCTAAATATTCATGTTCTTCTTTATTAGATACGGTAATCATTTGCACGTTTTCCGGTGCCCCTAACTCAGTTAACATGTCATTTTTTTGCTGTTGTGTCAGGTTTTCTCCTAACGTAACAATGACATCTCCTTCTGATGCGTCTGCAAAGCAGATCGAAGGGATCGAGACAAGCATCGCTATTGCAATAAACATTGCCTTTAATTTGAGTTTCAAAATAAAACCTCCTTAAAGCGCCATTTTTCATTGGATGAGTATCTTTTCAATAAAAATACCTCCTGAAAAATTTGGCTTTGCATTATCATAACACTAGAGGTTTGGCATTTCATTATAAGAATCGGTAACAATTATGCCAATTCTATTAAGGTATTTACACAGTGGATAATAATGTTACAGCTAGAGTACGATTTCTTTACCGACCCATTGATTATCACAAAAAGACTAATGACGGCAGTGGTTCCAGATGTAATCCATGGCCAAAAAAGTGATTTCACCAAGCAAAAAAGGACAACAGTTTCAATGTTGTCCTATTTAACCTTATTTTTTTATCTAGCCTTCTTTTGCTGTATTTATCTTAGCAATAATATATCCAAAACCTATAACAAGAACGGTAATAGCAGTTGGTACCAATAAGTGAAAATCATTTGGGAGGATTGGCTGGAATTTAGGCTCTCCTACCATCATTTCGCCTGCTGTCCATGCTAATATTCCAGCACCAGCATAGGTGATCATCGGGTACTTTTCCATGGCTTTTAATATGAATTGGCTTCCAAAAACGACGATTGGGATACTAACGATTACACCGATGAAAATCCCAGCTAAATTTCCTTTAACGGCACCGGCAATAGCTAGTACATTATCAAGGGACATCACTGCATCAGCAGTAATAATGGTTTTCACGGCGGAAATTAAACTTGACCCTCCTACTCTATGATGATTTTCACCCTCATCAACTAGAAGTTTAATGGCTATATATACGAGAAGAAGGCCCCCAGCAAAAGTTAAGAATGGTAACTCTAGCAGGTACACTATTGCTACTGCAAAAATTAATCGTAAAATAATGGCTCCAACTGTGCCCCAAAATATTGCTTTCTTTTGTTGTTTCTTTGGAACATTCCGAGCTGCCATTGCGATTACAAGTGCGTTATCTCCACTTAATACAATATTGATTAAAATAACCTCCAAAAGCACCGCAAACGACAAACCAAATATCTCCAATTTAACCACCTCTGACTTAAGTTTAACTAAGCCATTATATTAATTTGGGGTTTATTAAAGACCACCTGATTTGGATTAATTGAAATATATTTTCCTTTATAGATTTACATATATAAATTATTTTAAGGAAAGCGGTACACCTGTATATTTAATAGAATAAAGGGGAAATATTAAAAAAAAACGTTTATTATAACGTCTAAATCGAGGGCAGCTATGAAATGAATTACATTTGGGAATCGATGGCAATTTTATTCACAGGAGTTTGCTTAATACGGATAGCCGGAAAAAAAACAGTGGCTCAAATGTCAGGATTGGAAGTTATAACAATTTTAGCGATTGCTTCCACAACTGGTCACGCTATTTCAGAACAAGGGTTAATTAAAACCATACTTGCCTTGTGTTCTCTTGTAGCAATTCTAATAACAATTCAGTTTTTAGCAATTAAATTTAATTTTGTTAAAAGATTATTGGTAGGGAAGTCAACACCAGTTATCCAAGATGGAAAAATTATTATTAATAATCTAAAAAAGCTACGCATCACCGTTGATCAGTTGGAAGCAAGGTTACGAGAAAATGGAATTTCTTCTATCACCGATGTTAAAACTGCATCCATTGAAATTACCGGACAATTTGGGTATGAATTAATGAATTATTCAAAGGCCGTAACACTCGGAGATTTAGAAAAAACTATAGATGAACTACAATCAAATATACTCCAACAACTTCGCATTATTGAACAAAGAGTTTCTAAGGAAACTGTTCAGGATAACACTCAAACACAAAACGAGCAGAAAAATTAAAATAATCACATGACTGAACTTTACGGTCATTGTGGAAAATTTCAATAACAATAAATATCAATCCCGTAAAAATAATTTTCTTTGGATACTGCATTAATAATTAGAGTTTCCATGTCTTAGTGTTCGCATTAAATAATTGAAGCCCGTTTGTCCTTGCACACCACCCCTTAATAGCTCAGACTTTAGAACGTAAAGGTCACATTATTGTTCACATTGTATTAATAGGATTAGGTACTTTTATTTTGATTAAACACGATACGTTCCGTTACGTTTTTAATTTCTAATTACCAATAAAAAACCAGCAAAAAAAATGGCTGGTTTTTTATTTTTAAAACAATGTAACAAGTGACTCTTGTTCAACTTCCGTTACTTTTAAGTAGATTTCTTCACACTCTTCCACGAAGCCCCGTCCTTTACTAATATCTTTATTAATTTTTGTCACATTACAAAAACATAATGTACTTTTTACATTAGATTAATAAAGTAGACTCCAACTTCAAATATAATAAAGTAGAAGCTTACATTTTTAGAGGAGTGATGATATGGATACAACTTCTCACATCTTAATGGGGTTGGGATTAGGTGCCCTTGCTCAAATTGATCCGGTGATCGCTAATGATGCTGCCCTGGCACAAGCTGTTGTTTTAGGTACAGTCATAGGTTCCAATGCTCCTGATTTTGACTTTATGTATCTTTTGAAAGGAAAAGGCAGCTATTATCGAAACCACAGAGCATGGTCCCATTCTCTTCTTGCTTTACCATTATGGAGTGCTGCCCTTTCAGGAATTATTTTTTCCCTTTTCAATGTGCCGTCTTTTTCCCATCTATTCTTATGGACCTTCTTAGCCGTTATTCTGCATGTCTTCTTTGATTTGTTTAATGTGCATGGAACGCAAGTCTTACTCCCTTTCTCAAAAAAATGGATTGCCTTTGATTCGCTCCCCTTATTTGACCCAACGATTTCTTTCGTACATATCCTAGGATTTTGCCTGCTGCCTTTCAATGAACCTGGAAAAACCTTTCTTATTATCTATCTTTTTATCTTCCTATATGTTGTTGTCCGGACCATTTACGCATTTTTAATAAAAAGAAAATTAGAGCACCACTTTACCCGGTCCCTCCGGATTAAATTGATTCCACGTACGTTCTTGTTTCAATGGGACGTCTTAATCGAGACAAATACAGACTTTTTATTTGGCGTCTATTCTGAAGGAAGTCTACACATTGAGCATACTTTTTCAAAGGAAATAGACTTTCCAGAACTCGTTTCAGATAGCCAAAACCACCCTACCGTTTCCGATTTTCTTTCTAGCACACAATATGCCTTTCCGTTTGTTCGGTCTTGGAAAAATGGATACCTCATTTATTGGAAGGACCTTCGTTTTCGTACCAAAAAATTTTTTCCCACTGTTGCCATTCTAGTTATTTCGTCTGATTTCAAGATGAAGAATTGCTTTATAGGTACCTTGCATTCCTTGAAGCAATACAAACAGGTTGTTCGAAAACTAAAAATATAAAAAAGGGTGATCAAATGGAAAAAACATTATGGATGATTACTAGCGAAATAACAGGTTATGTTCATAGCACAATATTGCTCCCCCATCCTCACACTCTTTTTTATATAATAATTCCGCCATAAATGTTATCCGCACCCTAAAAAATAGTTTAGGAGGGAAAATAGTGAAAGGCGCATTGAATGGGAATGCCATCAGAAAAGCTGTACCTGCTTTGATCCTTACGACTTTGTTTTCAGCGGCTTTTGTTTTAGACTCAGGGAGACCTGAAACGACAGGCATTTCTCGTATCATCGAGACTGGTCAGTCGCGCATTCACGTTCAATTGCTTGGGGTTAATGATTTTCACGGCCAATTAAATGTAACTCGTGAAGTAAACGGAAGACCAGTTGGCCGCGCGGATTATCTCGCTGCCTATCTAAAAGAAAGAAAAGCGAAAAACAAAAACACCCTTATCGTTCACGCCGGAGACATGGTTGGCGCAAGCGCACCCGTCTCTTCGCTTTTACAAGAGGAGCCCTCAATCGAAGTGTTAAACCAAATCGGCTTTGATATCGGAACGTTAGGGAATCACGAGTTTGACCGGGGCGTGAAGGAAATGCTCAGATTGATTCGCGGAGGTTTCAACCAAAAGTCCGAATACTTTATTGGTGCTGGATTCCCCTATCTATGTGCCAATGTTCTTAACGCCAAGACGAATTCTCCCATTCTCCCTCCCTATAAAATTATGAAAATAGCAGGCATTCCAATCGGCTTCATCGGTGTCGTAACAGATGACACACCCAGCATGGTTGATTCGAACACGGTTGAAGGAGTCAAATTCATTGATGAGGTAACTGCCATTAATCAAGCCGTGACTGAATTAAAGGAACAAGGCGTGAAAGCAATCGTAGTCTTAGCACACAATGCGGGCAAACAGTCTTCCCATGACGCTGCCGCATCCGGTGAGATCGTTGAAATGGCAAAACTGGTGGATGATGAAGTGGACGTCATGTTTGCTGGCCACAGCCATTCTTACCTTAATACGGAGGTTGATGGAAAACTGCTAGTCCAGGCTGAATCCTACGGGACTGCCTTCTCCGATGTGGATTTGGAGATTGACCCAGTAACGAAGGACATTGTGAGTAAAAAAGCGGAGATTGTTGTTACCTATCATGACTCTATCAAGCCAGATCCAGTGATGAAAGCATTGATTGAAAAATACGAAACAGAAGTTTCCTCTGTGGTGGATGAATTTGTTGGAACGGCTTCTTTTGATATAGTT
Organism: Neobacillus citreus; assembly: GCF_018343545.2. Lineage (GTDB taxonomy): Bacteria > Bacillota > Bacilli > Bacillales > Cytobacillaceae > Neobacillus > Neobacillus citreus. The sequence continues at coordinate 10,827 of NZ_JAGYPE020000041.1, forward strand.
GGAAATCGGAACGAAAACGGAGAATCCGCTTTGGGCAATCTGATTGCCGATTCCGAGCGTTCCATGATGAATACGGATTTTGCTTTTATGAACCCAGGTGGAATCCGGGCAGATATTCAAGCTGGTACTGTCACTTATGAACAGCTGTTAACGATATTGCCCTTTCATCATCACCTCGTGAAGATGACGTTGTCTGGCGACCAAATCCGTCAAGTATTAAATCAACAATGGCAGCCGGGCCAAGTGAGGATGCTGCAGGTTTCTGGTTTGAGATACACCTGGAATGATACGAAAGCTGGCAGTGACAAAGTAGTCGATATGTTTATGGATGACGGTGCCCGCATTCAACCTGAAAAAACCTACACCGTAACCGTAACTAGCTATCTGGCAAATGGCGGTGATCATTTCACTGTTTTTCGGAGTGGGACGTATAAAGAGATTGGACCTATTGATGTCGATAGTTTTAAAGAATATATGAAACAGTTTAATCAACCTATTCTCTCTTTCATTGATGGGCGGGTTCAAAAGGTTCACTGATAGAATCCCTGCTAGTGAATGAAGGACATTTCCTCCCTGTAGCTCCTCTCTTTTGTCCTTCATCGCCTTGATGAAGGACTGTCCCAACCCGACGTTCTTTCATTTTGTCTTTCATCCCCTCCATGAAGGACATTTCCACCCCGGGCCTCATTCGTTTTGGCCTTCATCTCCTCGATGAAGGACATTTCCACCCCGGGGCTCATTCGTTTTGGCCTTCATCGCCTCGATGAAGGACATTTCCACCCCGGGCCTCATTCGTTTTGGCCTTCATTGCCCTCATGAAGGACATTTCCATCCCAGGGCTCATTCGTTTTGGTCTTCATCGCCTTCATGAAGGACATTTTCAACACCAGGTTCCCTCATTTTGGCCTTCATCACCTTCATGAAGGACATTTTCAACACTAGGTTCCTCCATTTTGTCCTTCATCGCCAATGCGGACAAATTCGCAAGAAATATTTAAAGGTAACTTTACACTTTCTTTATCTAAGCTTAAAAAATATAGGCTACAATTATCGTAAGTAACCGATTTAATAGCCACAACGTTAAGGAAAATCAAATTTTATTCATAAAGGTAGGATGACTTATGAATATTTCCTATAAAAACTATCAAGGCGGAAATAATAATTTAGTCGTAGTAGAAAGCGATGGAGTGGTTACCACAAGTTTAAAAGATAAGGATACCGCAATAAGAACCCATAAAAGAAAATTAAAGCGGTTAAAGGCTAAACAAAAGTGAAACATAGGGACGGTTCTCGTGGCAATTTTAATTAATTACTTGTTTTAAAAAGCCGGCGGAACCGTCCACGTGGTTTCTAATAGTGTTTTATCAGCATTTTATCAATTTCACGCACTTGATCATATGAAATTAATAGTTTCTCAGGTACCAAGGTTCTGCCGTATTCCCAGGAAGTCCTTTCTATTTGAGATAGAAGCTGTACTTTTTCTTCATCTCCACCATAATGAATTGTCCTTAAGTCATGTTTGTTTTTCTTAAAATCTAAATAATATCCGAGTTGACGATAAAGAATAAGTTTTACACAGTCTTCATCTGTTTGTTTAATTTTAAAGTTAATATTAGCTATGTATCCATTTATTTGTAGGTAGTTAAATTTAATAGTATTTGTCGATACGTTGTAACTCATCGGTGCAGGTAATTTATTGTTCATCTCATAATTAATATCCAATTTGTGCTCTTCTAAAGTATTGCTTATAATCTCCTCAATATCCCATATATAAAGCATTCTATCGACCACTTCCCTTCCTAAAATCTTTTCATTAAAAATAATTTTTTCTGCCTTCCTCTCTTTATTTTTATGAAATGGTAACGGAAAGTAAATCCTTCCATTTACCTTAAGTCTTAATACCTGCATCAACCGTATCCTTCCATTTTTTTATTATTTATTTCGACAAAGATAGTTCTTTTGTCTTATTTTTCCTGATTTACACAACATTTACAGAATATTTATTCTCCTCTAATAAAACTTATTTAATATTTAATCTGTTGAGCAAGCAAATTAATAAGGGGGCGAAGGAAAAATGAAAACTCGTTTTAAGAAGGCTATTCCTTTCATTGCAACAACGGTTCTTGCAACCACTGCACTTACAACCCAATCATTATTTAATGAGGGTGGTAATCAAAAAGCTGAAGCACAGTCAGTCTCAAATGAAGATGTGAAAAAGAAGGATGCTACATGGCTTGCAGGTGATCATCACGTCCATAGCGAATGGAGTGTTGGTTGGGACAATTCCACAAATCCTCCGACTGCTATTAGAGGTGGGGATGCTATCTATCCAATCTCTAAAAATGCCGAAAATGGTAAAAAGTATGGACTTGATTGGATGATGACAACTGATCACGGCGGCCCTAACCATTCTAAGGTCAATTTAGAACAGGCTTATCCTGAATTATTAAAATCCCGTGCAGCGGTTCCTGAAGTTCTTCAATTTTATGGAATGGAGTTTGATACACCAGCAGCTGATCACAGCACGCTAATGATCCCAAAAGTTGATAATGAATCGCAAGTGCTTTATGAAATTGAAAGTAAATTCAATAAACGCGACCCATATCCAAATGATGGAAGCAGGGATACGGAATCAACTATGATTGAAGCTCTTAACTATATGAAACAAATGGACGAGCTTCCAATTTCTATCGCCCATCATCCATCCCGTTCAGCAACAGGTGTTGGTGTTTGGGGACAAGATACTCCGCAAGAGTTCCGTAATTGGAACGATACTGCACCTAACATTTCTATCGGTATGGAAGGTGCCCCAGGACACCAGGCGGCTGCTATTAATCCAGATGGCACACTTGATCCTAAAGGATCCCGTGGCTCATACGGAAACGTAAACGCTCCAACCATGGGTGGATTTGACCAAATGTCAGCTATCGTTGGCGGTTTATGGGATTCGATGTTAGGTGAAGGAAGACATTGGTGGATTACTGCTACCTCTGACTCACATGTTAACTGGCGTGATGGAGGAAGTGATTTCTGGCCTGGTGAATATTCGAAAACATATGTTAAAGCAAAGAAAGATTATAAGGATGTAATGGAAAACCTTCGTAATGGTAATGTGTTTGTTACCACGGGTGACCTTATCTCAGAACTTGATGTTAAACTGCAGGCAGGAGGAAAATCACCATTGCATGCACAGGCAAAAGGAAATACAGCATCAATCGGTGAAACTCTCACACTTCCAAGTAAGAAATCTGATGTAACAGTAACTATTCGCATCAAAGATCCAAACGCTGCGAACTCTCATGGAGATAAGCCAAATGTTCAACGTGTTGACTTAATCATGGGAGAAGTGAACGGAAAAGTGGAAGACCGCTCAACTGCTTCTAATCCTACAACAAAGGTTGTGAAGCGTTTCACTGAAAATGATTGGAAACAAGACGGTGAATACATCACGATTACTTATACTTTAAAAGATGTGGATAAAGATAGCTACATTCGTTTACGTGGTACTAACACTGATCAATTAGAACCAGAAAAAGATCCTAAAGGTGAAAACCCATGGAATGATCTTTGGTTCTACTCAAACCCAATTTTCATGAAAGCAAGTAAATAATTAGGAACTCAATCTCAAAGAGATCTTGACGAGGGGCATTTTATACTCCTCGTCTTTCCGTTATCTTTAATCATCAACAACATTGCGAGAAAACATTTGAAATGGACGTGGAATGAATGAAAAAGCTATGGCTGCCTACTTTATTCTTTTTACTTTTATTTGGTTCCCTTTTGCCTGCCCCCTCATCTGCTCATACAAATAATAGTGAAGGTTTTTCTAGCATTGATGTGAAGGAGAAATCGCTAGATTACGAGTTAAAACTCGATCTAGAAGAACTAGGGCATGCCCTTAATAAGACAACAGCTGAAAAGGAACTAATTAACAATAAGATTGTGGAGCAATATATTAATTCCCATATAAAACTTTATGCGGATAGTCAACTTATTGAGGGCAAATTGGAAAAATCAGATATAGAGATGATTAACGAGAAACCATTTTCGGTCATTAACTTGAATTATAATATTGAACATAAACCCCAAAAACTAGTAATGGAATATAATATGTTTTTGGACGACTCCGATCCAAGTCATGCCAATTTCGCAACCATTAAAATGGACGGGAAACAACAGGAAAAGGTTCTTACGTTTGAATCGAGGGAATTAGAAATTGGTGAAGTAAGCCTTTTGCAAAATGTTAAACAGTTTGTCGTTCTTGGCTTAGAGCATATTTTTACAGGCTATGACCATATCCTGTTTATCATTAGTTTACTTTTTGGGGCAAAAACTTTTCGTCACATTCTTTCTTTAGTCACTGCCTTTACGATTGCCCATAGTATCACACTGGCTCTTGCTACTTTCGACATTGTTCAGCTGCCAAGCAGATTTGTGGAATCCGCTATCGCCTTAAGCATCGTCTACGTTGCCCTGATGAATATTTTTAATAAGGACTCCAAACACCAGCCTTGGCTTGCTTTTGCTTTTGGTTTAATCCATGGATTCGGTTTTGCCGGAATATTATCGGAAATGAGATTAGACACAAACCATATGGCTGCATCCCTCTTATCTTTTAATATCGGAATCGAAATCGGCCAACTAATCATTGTATCGTTGGTATACCCGCTTATTTTATGGATCAAGAAATTAACGGTGAAACCAATAAAATGGGTCATTCCCGGAACATCAGCAGCCATTTTAGCATTTGGTCTTGTGTGGTTTATTCAAAGAGCTTTTTAAAAAGGCTTTTTTCGTAAATACAGTTGCTTCTTTCTATAGAATTGGCGTAACAAAGAGTAATATTATACTTTTTCAGAGGGTTTTCAGATCTTTTTTGTGAATCCAGCACCTTTATTTGCGATTTTACGAGTATTATTTGCGAATCCAACCTTGTTATTTGCGATTTTATAATTTTTATTTGCGAATCCGCCAATTTTATTGAATTTTGCAATTTTTATTTGCGAATCTGACACTTTTATTTGCGAATTCACCCCTTTTATTTGCGATTTCTATTTCTTTATTTGCGAATTCTTATTAGCAACTATTTTTTAGAAAAGAGCCTAAAAAAATGCCATAGGGACGGATTTCTATCATTTTGAGGCAAGAGAACCGTCCCCATGCATCATTCCTAAAGCCCCTTAGTCCACAACAAGGCGTATTCAATATAGCTGGCAGCTGCTCGATTCATCCGTGCAAATCTCTCGTCCTGGGTCTGTCCTTTGAAATACCGGAAGTAAATTTGCTGAGCTATGACAGCTAATTTAAAGTACGAGAAGGTAAGATAAAAAGGTATATTAGCAACCTCAATGCCGCTTTTCTTCGCGTACCTTTCTAAAAATTCTCTGCGAGTAAAGAAGCCTTCTTTTGCTGTGATAGGTTGTTTTCCTGACCCGCCTTTTAATTCGTCAGGGTCGCCGGATTCCAGCCAGTAACATAAGGCTACCCCAACATCTGCAAGCGGATCGCCGATTGTTGCCATTTCCCAATCAAACAAACCGTTCATCTCACGAAAATCCTCTGAAAACATCGCATTATTCAATTTATAATCATATTGAATGATGGCGGGTTTAGGTGATTCAGGGATATTTTTATGCAGCCAGGAAGTTAACTCCTTAACACCGGGAACCTCTTCCGTTTTGGCATTTTCGTACCGTTTAATCCAGCCGCCAGTCTGCCGCTCCATAAATCCGTCCGGCCTTGAGATGTTTAGTAATTCCGTTTTCGTGTAATCGACCTGATGTAGTTCTACCAATTGATCGACCATGATTTCCGATATTTTTCTCCCTAAACTAGATTGATAGGGAACATGTGCAGGAAACTCTTTATCTAACACTATCCCTTTTCTTCTTTCCATGATAAAAAAAGGACTGCCGACAATGGAGTGATCATTGGAAAAAATATACGGCTTGGGCGCGGTCGGAAAGATCGGGTTCACATTCGATAAAATCGTATATTCCCGCTCCATATCATGGGCTTTTGGGGCAACAGGTCCGTGCGGCGGCCGGCGCAGCACTGCCTCCCATTCACCAACACGTATTAAATAGGTCAGATTGGATTGACCTGCACCAAATTGTTCAATCTCCAATTTACCCGCAGGGGCTTCCTCGATATGTTCATGAATAAACTTTTGAAGCTTCTCTTTATCGAGCTCCTCCCCTTTTCTCACATCAATCGTGTCACGAAAGGTTTCCTTCATTTCTTTTTTCACTCCCTTTTTAAAAAAAGTTCAGGCAATGGAGGTCTGACCTCCCATTACCTGAACTCGAATATTATTTTTAACTCCGGACGGCTGATAATTCTGGAGTTTGATATTTTTTAAGTTCCAATCTAGCAATCTGACGGCGGTGAACTTCATCAGGACCATCGGCGAGTCTTAATGTACGTGCCTGCGCCCAATGATTGGCAAGAGTGAAATCATCACTTACGCCGGCAGCACCAAATGCTTGTATCGCACGATCAAGCACTTTAAGTGCCATATTTGGTGCAACCACTTTAATCATTGCGATTTCGGCTTTCGCCTCTTTATTTCCAACTGTGTCCATCATATAGGCAGCTTTCAATGTCAACAAACGGGCTTGCTCGATTTCAATTCTTGATTCTGCAATCCACTCTTGAACAACACCTTGCTCGGCAATTTTTTTACCAAAGGCAGTCCGGTTAAGCACGCGCTTAGTGAGGTCTTCGAGTGCACGTTCTGCAAGGCCGATTAATCTCATGCAGTGATGAATCCGGCCCGGTCCAAGCCGCCCTTGGGCAATCGCGAATCCTTTTCCTTCTTCCCATAGCATATTCTCGGCAGGCACCCGGACATTATCATAAACAATTTCCGCGTGACCATGCGGGGCATCATCATACCCAAACACTGAAAGGGTTCGTTCAATCTTCACACCTGGTGTGTTTAATGGTACGAGAATCATAGACTGCTGTTCATGCAACTTTGCGGTTGGATCATTTTTACCCATTACAATCGCAATCTTGCAGCGCGGATCCCCTGCTCCTGAGGACCACCATTTTCTGCCATTGATGACATATTCATCGCCATCTCTGACTATACTTGTTTCAATATTGGTTGCGTCACTGGAAGCCACATCTGGCTCTGTCATCGAAAAACAGGAACGAATTTCGCCGGCCAAAAGCGGTTCAAGCCATTGTTTCTTTTGGGCTTCCGTACCATACCGAACAAGAACTTCCATGTTTCCTGTATCTGGTGCGCTGCAATTAAATACTTCCGGACCAATCATGGATCTCCCCATAATCTCACAAAGCGGTGCATATTCCAGATTGGTTAATCCAGCCCCATACTCACTTTCCGGCAAGAACAAATTCCATAGCCCTTCCGCTTTTGCCTTTTGTTTCAGTTCTTGCATAATCGGAGGAATATCAGACCAGCGTGTTTCCTGTTGATTCAGCTGCTCCTTATACAACTTTTCATTTGGGTAAACATACTCCTCCATAAACTTAATAACTCTCTTTTGCAAGTTAACAACCTTTTCAGAATATGAAAAATTCATCCTATCCATCCCCTTTTCATGTTTTTAGATAAATTTAAGATTGTACAATAGACCTGAATCGAGTGTTGGCATGTTCACTGTTACCCATTTTATTTATGGGCAAAAACGGGCTTTCTTTTTTCGATAAATGCTGAAACTCCCTCTTTTACATCTTCTGTTAAAAAGACCTCTCCAAACAGTTCAGCTTCTCTCTCGATTCCGGCATGGAATTCCATATTTGTTCCTTCATCTACCGCCTTTTTAATCCGAGATAGGGCCTGCAGAGAATACCCGCTGATTTTCTTGGCCATCGCCAGCGCCGCGTTCATTCCTTGTCCTGTTGCGACAACTTTGTTCACGAGTCCAAGCTTCACCGCTTCATGTGCCGAAATAGGGTCGCCGACAAACATGAGCTCTTTCGCTTTTGCCTCTCCAACTATTCTCGGAAGACGTTGGGTTCCCCCTCCGCCTGGGAAGATTCCCAATTTGATTTCCGGCAGGCCAAGCTGCGCATGTTCTTCGGCAATCCGGATGTCACAAGTGATGGCAAGCTCACAGCCGCCGCCGAAGGTCAGGCCATTTAAGACGGCAATCGTCGGCTTCGGCAGGAAATCGATTTGGTTAAAGACAGCATGCTGCTCCAATACTCGGTCCTTCATGCCTGCTTTGCCAATGGATTGTGGAAACTCTTTAATATCTGCTCCCGCCATAAACGCCCGGCTTCCTGCCCCCGTCAAGATGACCACCACAATGTCGTGATCGCTGGCAATATCATCAAAGACAGTCTTTAACTCACTGGTTACCTGCCCGCTTAAAACATTTAGCGGCGGATTATCAATCGTCACTATCGCAATATGATCACTTTTTTCCAATTTTACCAATTGCGTATTCACTTTGCCTTCACCCCTGTTTTTTCGTATTCATACCAGCCTTTGCCGGTTTTACGGCCAAGAGTCCCGGCCTTCACTTTTTCTTCTAGGCTTGCAGAAGGCTTATCCTCTTCATTTCCTGTTTCTTTATATTTTTCCGCCAGTGCATAGTAGCCGACATCAATGCCGGATAAATCCATCAGTTCAAAAGGGCCCATCGGGTGGTTTAATGCTTTTTTGACAATCGTATCAATGTCTTTATAATCGCAGATGCCTTCTTCATACAGCTTGAGCGCCTCGTTATTTAGGGCAAACAACAGACGGTTGGCTATAAAGCCCCATGTTTCCTTGCGCAGCAACACGCCGGTACGATTGATTTTTTCACAAACAGCCATTGTGACAGCAGCCGTTTCTTCAGACGTAGTCTCACTCATGACGACCTCGACGCAATCCATCACTAAAGCTGGAAAGAAGAAGTGCATATTGCAGACTTTCTCCGGCCTCCTAGTTACATCGGCAATTTTTGAACTAGCAATCGTGGAGCTATTGGATGCTAAAATGGCATGAGGTGGTGCCAAACGATCAACAACAGCGAAAAGCTCTCGTTTAACATCTAGCTTTTCAACTACAGCCTCAATGACAAAGTCTGTATTCCCTACCGCCACTTCTAAATTAGTAGTATAAGACAACCGGGCGAAGGCCTGATCCAAGCCTTCCTGACTGATTTTCCCTTTTTGAACCCATTTTCCCATTTGAAAATCAAGGGCTTCCTTTGCCTGTTCCAACGCCTTCTCCTGGATATCGTAGATGGTTGTTGAAAACCCGCCTAACGTGCATAACATGGCAATTTGGTGTCCCATAGACCCTGCACCTAACACCGAAATATGTTTTACATCCTGTATATTCAATGATTTCACTCCTTCCGGTACTAACCGGTTAGTACTTTAGCAATATTCAAAACTTATCCTTCTCGCTCAATCAACGCTGCAATACCTTGGCCACCGCCGATACAGGCCGTAATCAAAGCTCGCTGTTTATTTGATCTTTGTAATTCGTAAACGGCTTTCGTCATCAAAATGGCTCCTGTTGCTCCAAGTGGATGGCCGTGTGCAATTGCTCCTCCGTTTACATTGAGCTTTGCTTCGTCAATTTCCAGCTCGCGGTTACAGGCAAGAACTTGAGCAGCAAACGCTTCGTTCAATTCTACCAAATCAAAATCATCGATTTTTAAACCTGTCCGCTGTAATAGCTTTCTAGTTGCCGGTACTGGACCAATTCCCATAATATTAGGATCAACACCGCTTACGGCTGAGTCACGTACAACTGCCAGCGGCTTTAAGCCTAATTCTTCAGCCTTTTCACGGGACATGATCACTAATGCACTGGCTGCATCATTGAGTCCTGAGCTGCTTCCGGCTGTAACAGTTCCTCCTTCAAGGAAGGCTGGCGGTAATTTAGCTAATCCTTCAAGCGTCGTTGATGATCTCGGATGTTCATCCACTGCAAATGTGATAGGCTGCCCTTTTCTAACAGGAATTTCAATAGGCACAATTTGTTGTTTGAAAAATTCTTGTTCCATAGCGGCTGCCATTCTTTGCTGACTCCTTAATGAATAGGCATCTTGTTCTTCTCTAGAAATATTATATTTTTTCACTAGATTTTCAGCCGTGATTCCCATTGGAGGATCACCGATTTCCTTTGGTGAAAGCTGCGATTTGCGAAAACTTGGGGGCGCTGCACTGTACGCTTTTGTTGCGCGATCCATTAAATAAGGAGCACGGCTCATGCTTTCGGTCCCACCTGCCACATAAATATCACCTGCTCCGGCATTAATCGCCTGGGCAGCTAAAACGACGGCATTGATACCGGATCCGCACTGACGGTCAATGGTTAAACCAGGAATTTCAAGGGAAAGCCCCGTTTGCAGAGCTGTTAACCTGGCAATGTTCCCGCCGCCGCTTAAAACGTTTCCAAAAATAACATCATCAATCTGATTCGCGTTAACACCTGCTCGATTTAGCGCTTCCTTAATCACGACTGCACCAAATTCATGGGCATTCAGGCTGGCTAATGCCCCACCCTGCCTTCCTATTGGAGTCCTTACGGCTGATACGATCACTGCATCTCTCTTTGACATTCTTTTTTCCTCCCTATTCATCTATTAACTATGTTTATAGTAAAACCTGTCGTGCAATGACAAGCTTTTGTATCAAATTTGAACCTTCATAAAACTGGGTAATTTTCGCATCCCGCAGCATTCTTTCCACAGGGTAGTCATCGGTGTAGCCGCTGCCTTCTAGCATTTGAACCGCATCCGTGGTCACCTTCACCGCGGTATTCGAACAGAATAGCTTTGCCATAGAGGCTGAACCTGCCACTTCAGCTGATCCGCTGTCCAGCAATTCTCCACCGTAGTAAAGCAATCTTCTTGCCGCCTCAATCTCTGTTGCCATATCAGCCAGCATTAGCTGGGTATTATGAAATCTCAAACTCTCCCTCGAAGAGCGCATAAATTTATGGGCATACTTTATTGCCTCTTCATATGCGCCTTGTGCAATCCCCAAAGCTAGAGCCGCAACATTTAATCTCGTTCGATTAAGCGTTTCTTTTAAAATTTTAAATCCTTTGCCCTCCCCTCCAATTAGTTGTGATTGGTTAATTTTTACATTTTCTAAAATAACCTCTCTTGCGGGAATCCCTTTTACACCCATTTTCCCTGTTTCTCTTCCTACTATTAGTCCAGGTGTACCTTGCTCGACAATAAAATAGGTGATTCCTGCATTTTTTATTCTGGGGTCCATGGTTGCCACAATCATGTAAATATCAGCTACCCCAGCGTTAAACACAAATAACTTTTTACCATTTAAAACATAATAATCGCCCATTTTCTCAGCAGTTGTATAAACCGTTTCGAGATCGCTGGTGATTCCCTCTTCCGTAATCCCAATCGCCCCTATTAACTCACCTGATGTGAGAGGGGGTAAATACTTCTTTTTTTGCTCCTCCGTACCACCTAGAAGAATGGGGTTCATCACCATTTCCTGATTCGTCAACAGCATGGATGTCGAACCGCAGCAGCGAGCAATCTCTTCAATCATGATCAACTGATTCAAGTGCGATAAGCCGCCACCTCCAAAACTAGTAGGTACACTTGTTCCGAATAATCTATTTTCTGCTAACTTCCTGACGTGGGTGTCCGGTATTCTTTGAAGTTGGTCCACATCTTTTGCTGCAGGAAGAAAGCAATCTTCAGCAATAGACCGGATAAAATGACGAACCATTTGAATCTCTTCCTGAATCAATTCCATTGCCCCTCCCATGGTCATTATTCTTTTATAATGCAATTTCTGTGCCAAACTAAATTGACAGGTTATTTAGGCTCCATTCCTTTGGTAATGCAAAAACACAACAAAAAAAACAGTGCAAAATTGCAACACGTTGCATTTCCGCACTGTTTTTAGAAATTAGAATATTTTTGTACTTTCCTTGATAACGTGGATGCATCGACGTCTAGTGCTTTTGCTGCCGCGCGAATGCTGGGGTAATTTTTCAAGGCACGATCGATGAGCTGTTTTTCATAATGTTCCATTTGCTCTTTTAGGGACTTTAAATTGTTCGGCTCAGTGATGATGTTGTCACTTTCCCTTTGTGGTTCAGTCTGCGTTTTTTCGTTATGCTGCTGTATAAACAATTCATTTCTGATGTCCTCAGCAGTAATGATCGGTTTTTCAATCATAATGCACAGCCGCTCAACTATGTTTTGAAGTTCTCGCACGTTTCCCGGCCAATGATAACGTTGAAAGCTATCCAAAACTTCTTTTGAAAAAATCTTATTCACGCCATATTTTTGTCTTATATTATGGATAAAGTGATAGGTTAACGGAACGATATCATTTGGTCTTTCCCTTAGCGGAGGAATATGAATGGGAATGATGTTTAATCGATAATAGAGGTCCTTCCGAAACCCTCCTTTTTTGATTAAATCTTCCAGATTTTGATTAGTTGCTGCGATCACCCTGGTATCGATTTTTATCGGCTTTGTCCCGCCGACCCTGGTAATTTCAAATTCCTGCAGCACCCTTAGTAATTTGACCTGTAGGTGTAAGGGAATTTCGCCAATTTCATCTAAAAGAATAGTCCCCTTAGCAGCCTGTTCAAATAAACCAACCTTACCCTTAGGACTGGCTCCAGTAAACGCTCCAGGTTCATAGCCGAACAATTCAGATTCTAATAGATCATTGGGAATGGCCCCGCAATTCACTTTGATAAGCGGCTGGCTGCTTCGATTGCTGTTTTCATGAATTAATTTTACAACAACCTCTTTACCTACTCCTGATTCCCCATATAAAATGACGGTCGAATCATGCTGAGCGACTCGTAAGGCGCGGTCAATGACTTTTTTCATTTTCATATCGTAGGCAACAATGGAATGAATGGCGTTTTTATTAGATTTTAGTTCCTCAAGCTGCTGAGTAATTTCCTCATGCTCCTGCTCTAATTGAAAAATTTCATGCTTGAGCTGGTTTAATACCGTTACGTCTAACATCTGACTGACAACTTTAATGATTTGTCCTTGTTTATTTTTAATAGGGATGGCGGTTACTAAAACTTCCTTGCCATTATAGAGTTTTGTCAGTTGGGTAATAGGATTTCCTTCTTTAAAAACCTGCAGTTCAGCGGTTTGGTCGATAATTTCCTCGATTATTAAATCCCGATGCCTCCGGCCAACCACATCACTTGCAGATAATCCTGTTTGTTCCTTAAATGCCGGATTTACTTCGGTAATCCTGCCGTCCTTATCAGTGATGACCACTCCTGTTACGGAATGCTGAAACATTTGCTGATACGTTTCATAAATCTCTTTCAGTTTCTCTAATTCGCTCGATGCGTCTGGTAACAACGTCCACTTACGATCCCTATTTGCTATTTTCTTAGTCCTCCTTCCAATTAGGGTTGTATGTAAATAATGTGAATATAGTTATTGTATTCTATATTTTCTGAAAAATAAACGATTTAATCTGTTCATCCCTATTCATTCCTATCCGCAACTCCTGGAATATAGGAAATAGATTCTTAAAGATGATTTTGCCGTTGAGATTTTATAATCTCAAAATATTGTGTATCGCCCAGACCATAATCTTTAAATTTTTCCAGTAAAGTTAGCATAAGTTCTTCTTCTGGAATATCACGGTGTTTGCGAATATACTGCATAAGATCACTGTCTTTTCTTAGGTAATTCAAATATAGCCCTATCCCCTTCTTTAATGGTTCGGGATTGATATTTTGAGACATAGTTTTATCAATCAACACTTGTTTGTAAATGTCATAATATCCTTTCGCCTTTAAGGTATACTGGCTCACAGGCTCAAACTGATCATCGACTATATAAAGATCGATAGCATCTATATGCTCTGCTTTGTCTAACCAAGCTAGGATGGTCAGAATATTGATTTGACAAAACATATCGGCATCAAACCATAAGGAAATATGAGTAAATTTTCCGCAGAAGAGCGGCTGCAATGGTGTTAGTGTGTGTTCAGTGTATTGTTTAGGCGTTACATGATGGACCTTCGCACGTATTTGGATGAATTCTTTGGAAAATAGATTGGGACTCGTATTTCCATAGCACATCGCCTCGTTAAAGGGAACCATTAATTCTTGTTCAAGAAAATTTGTCTTTTTGTAAAAATTATACATAGCTAGTCCATTTAGAATATGTATTGTTCTTTTTCCAATCATTGTTAACAACCTCTACTTCTATTTAATCTAAGCCACGGGGACCCTTTTGTTCCTGCATTTTTGCTTCCACATTTTATAGAGCACTTCTCAGATATACTTGTTCCCCTCTCCTACAAACCGCTATATTTGTACTCATATACGTTAATAACTCGAGAAGGTTTCAACGGATTAATCACGGATTTGTTTTCATTATTTTTATAGTTGTTTTAAGAAAGCAAAAAACCCCATTTCCATTTTGTGCTAAAATAGAAGAAAGTTGTATATAAAGGAGCAGACCAGGAGGGGAAAGAGATAGGTAATGAGAAAGTAAATACGCCGGCCAAACTCATTATTTTTTGCATTCTTTTTGGAATCATTGTGATTTTTGATAGTGTATTAGTGATTGGCTCACCCTATGTATTTATCAAAGTGTTGAATCTTATCGTTGTCATCATACTTTCCTCGATAGTGGGTGCATTTATAAGAGAAATTTTTATTTTAAATAAAAAGAAAAAGTCTCACACAACTTAAATCGCTCATGAACAGGAATCGGGAAACCACCGGGACGGTTATTGATGGTAACCCTCAAGCCGCTGATCCGCCCCCATACATAACACAAAAATGATCTGAATAAAGGAGCTTTAAACAATGGACTTGCAATTACAAGGCAAAAACGTACTTATTACTGGCGGTTCAAAAGGAATCGGAAAAGCGATTGCCGAGGCATTTATTGCGGAAGGCGCAAATGTTACGATTACCGCCAGAGGTTTAGGTTATTTAGAAGAGGCAAAAGCGGTACTTGGCGGCAACGTATCAATTTATCAGGCTGACCTTACTAATCAAGTGGAACGGGACAAATTGATTCACACGTTTATCGAGGAAAATGGAACGATTGATATCCTGATTAACAATGCCGGTGGCAGCAACGGTGGTAAAACAATTGAAACCGATATGGAGCTTTTTTATCAGGCAATGGAACTGAACTATTTTTCCGCAGTACATTTGAGTAAACTGGCTGCAATTCACATGAAAAATCAGAGGTCGGGATCAATCATTAATATTACCTCTGTTTATGGTAGGGAAAGCGGCGGAAAAGTTACCTACAATAATGCAAAAGCTGCACTCATCAGTTTTACGAAGTCTTTGGCTGACGAAGTGATTCCTTATGGTATACGAGTGAACAGTATTGCTCCCGGAAGTATTTTGCACGAGACTGGCAATTGGATAAGACGCATGAACGAAGACCCGGAGGGCATCAAAGAGTTTGTGAATAAGGAAATTCCCGCTGGCCGCTTCGGTACCCCAGAAGAAATCGCTAATGTTGCGGTATTCCTTGCTTCTGAAAAAGCATCCTGGATTGTCGGGGCCAGCATCAATGTTGATGGCGGACAATCAAGGATGAATTTTTAAGTCGATTTTCGAAGATTGGATGGTTTTCCTTAATTAAGCCATAATAAGAGCGTTTAACCACAAATTAAGGAGGATTTATATGCAGCAGAACCAACAAGCTAAAGGGAATGCGGGTTCCATGATGAAACCGGAATTTGCTGGAACTGATGCACAAAAAGTAAAACAAGAAATTCAAAAAGATGTAAGTGCAGGACAAGGTGCGATGACTTCCCGAGAGGCAGGAGCAATGCGCGATTAAAGAATGGTTCATGGGGACGGTTCTCTTGTGTCATTTTGGTTCACTGAAGTGCGAACTAAAAATTGATGCACAAGAACCGTCCCCATGTGTCATTTTAACTCTCGTTTTTTGTCGTAAAATCGGGTACGAGCCAATGGATAAGCAATCCAGCAATAGTAGCGTAGGCGATACCATTGTGGGCATATCCAACACCGATGATAAAGATGATTGCAACTATTACTAAATTTTTCATATTAGCTAGACTCACTTTTTCTTCTAAAAGGTGACGGATCCCCATTGCGGCGATCATCCCAAACAACAGGATACATATGCCGCCCATCACTGCAACTGGAATGGATTGAATTGCCGCACCAACTTTACCGAACAATCCAAGGAGAATTGCAATAACGGCAGCGCCTTGAATGATCCTGCTGGAAAACTGGCGTGTGATGGCTAGTACCCCGAGATTTTCAGCGTAAGTAGTTTGCGCTGGTCCGCCCAGGAAGCCGGAGACTAATGTTGCAATGCCATTCCCCCAAAGGATGCTCGAAAATCCAGGTTCCTTTGTAACTTCTTTTCCTGTAATTTCATTTAATACAAACATATGACCAAGGTCTTCAATGATGGTAACCAGGGCAATCGGTGCCATTCCGAAAATCACGACCCAGGTGAATTCCGGCATAACAAAATGTGGAAGTGCAAAAGCCGGTGCAGTAGCTATTGTCTCAAAATCAACAAATCCACGTATCGCGGCATAAACATACCCGACAACAAGACCGATGATGATCGGCAAAAGGCGGATTACCTTTGTGCCTGCTAGCGTTGCGATAACCGCTGCAAGAAGGCTGACGATCGCGACATCCCATTGAGTTGACGCCATACTGGTCACCGCTGTGGTTGCCAGTGAAAGGCCGATAATACTTACAACCGGTCCGACAACAACTGGAGGAATAACCTTGCGGACTTTTTCAAAGCCGAAAAAAGAAATAATCAATGATACAATGGCATAAACAATGGAAACGCTAATAAGTCCTGCGACCGCTTGACCCGGAGAGTGCAGCTTCCCCACATACAACGCAAGCGGAGCAATAAAGGCAAACGATGAACCTAGATAAGTAGGAACCTTTCCACGCGTAATAAGATGGAAAATCAAGGTTCCCAAACCACTGGCAATTAGGGCACTTCCCGGATCAAGACCGGTGAGTGCTGGGACCAAAACAGTTGCACCAAACATCGCAAACAAATGTTGTAATGACAAGGGTATTGCACTTAAAAAATTTTTCAATCGTGTTCCCCCCTTTTGATAGTTCATTTGTTCTATTCAATGTTAAATATTCGAATGAAAAATGTTTTATGTCTTTTTTGATTACAATTTTCTATTTTCTGTTTACACAAAAAAGGCCCCTGCCGGAAGCCCTATTTCATGCTAAAATTATCGATAAAAAATAAGATGGTGAACTTCGAATGAGAATAAATTTATCAGAAAATCAAATAGCGGAAATAAAACAAATCGTTCAAAAAGAACTTTTGATAAAAGGAATAGAACCAACAGATGAATATTTATTTATCCACTGTTTTTCGAAAAAACAAAAAGAAACCGTCTATTATCATCTGTTTTCAGAAAATGATACGTTGATTATCCGTTGCTATGCGCGCGTGTTTGACAACTTAGGTCTGGTCGTGATAACCAGAAGGACCGCAAAAAATGTATTTGAATATCTGGTAAACCAAACTGGATTTCAAAACACAATCTATCTAGAAAATGGGATAGAATTTAGATTTTAAAGAAGGGACGGACCCTATTTATTATAAAGGCTCAAATGATTTAGCCTTACTTATCCGATGGGCTATTAAATAGATTATAAGTAACAACACAATCCCCAACCCAAGCAGTGCTGTCCCAATACTTGCTGCTTTATTTTACTTATTTTAAGAAAGATGAACGGACAAAATCTTTTTAGCCTGAACAAAATTAAAGTCAATAACATATCATAACCATAGGTAGGACACCAGAAAAAAAGACCGTGACAAAAGCGACACGGCCAAATACAGTGTTAACGGTGATTCAATAATCCATCCTCGTCTGCCAACAGGATGGATTATTCATTTTGTAAATATTGACCCAACATGACATCACTCTTCACTTTCTTTAATGTTGTTATATCAATCTCTCGAGTTTTCACATCGTTGTTAAGGTAATTGTACTGTTTTAATATGCTCCACATTCCGATAGATCCGTTCCCCTTCTGCTGTGATTAAAGCAATTTTGTTATTTTGAATCTTTTGGAGTACGCCGATTTTTTCAGGATGGTCTCCTCCATCAATAATCACAAGTTGATTTTCAAATTTTTTCAACTGCTCATCAAACGACCTTGCTAAAGGAGTGGACTTTGGCATAAGAGGCAAGTTTTCACTGTTTAAGGAATATGGCGTTGTATTTGGTGGGTAGGGAATGAGCCATTTCACATGATTCATTGAGATACACATTGTTTTATATACAGGTGAGTGAAATACGAAATAGTCGTTCATAATGCTGGTTAGGTAGCCATGGATGGATTTATTCCCTGTGACATAAACTTTCAAGAACAATCCTTTAGCAACAGTTAATGCCTTTCGAAAAGATATGGCATCCGTTTCAATTGGTTTTTCCGCCGGTGGAGTATTAGTAAGATCTTCTTCTTCTAATTCAGTTTCTTTTAATCTTTGTACATGAATGAATGGAATATAAATGAAACGATGGTTTTTGCTATCGTATAAGACGATAATGTCTAATCCGCTATCTAACAGGATTCCTTTGTGAAAATTTCCTCCCGAAAGTTCAACTTCAATTTTCTTTCCTATTAAATCAACAAAATCGATCGGCATCTTCATTCTCCTTTTTTACTAAAATATCTTAATGCGAAAGAGCACCGCCAAATAGCCAAGAAACCCAATAATATAAAACGACTAGGGTAAACAGAGTTGCGGGCGGTATGACGACGAGCGTGATTTTGATATACTCCCACCAACTGATCATTACTTTTCCTTTCCTTACGATATGCATCCACATCAATGTAGCAAGGGTTCCCATCGGAAGCAGTAACGAGCCCATATCACTGCCAATCACGTTCGCCAAGTAGGCAATTTTCAATTCGAGCAAACTAAGATCCATATGGGTTAATGTGAGTGTTCCAACCATGAGGGCTGGGTGATTATTAAATATATTGGATAGAACGGATAGAAGCACGCCCATCATGACACTCGCGTGGAGAAGGCTTCCAGAAACCATCGGTTCCATGAAACCAATCAACCAGTCTGTCAATCCGATGTTATTGAGACCGTATATGATGGTATACATACAAAAGGCGAAAACGATAATGTACCATGGTGTTTTCTTCAGCATATCGGCTGGGGAGATTTTTAAGTATGCCCATCTCCATGCTAAAAGAATAAGCGAGCCGATTACAGCCATGAGGGAAACGGGAATACCCAAAAACGAAGCAACAAACAGGCTGCAACGGACAGCAAACACGAACAGAAGAACATTTCGCATAAATCTTGAACGTGCTTTTTCTGAAGGATGTTCAATGCCTTTCACTGGTTTGAGGGGATGATAAGAGGAACTTGTCAGCCCCGAAACATTCGTAGGAACGGTTTTCGGTAAGATTTTCTTAAAGCGAAGGAACAAGAACCAAGTCAGCAGCAGCAACCCAAGTGTTGCAGGTACAAACATCATGGCTGTATGCAGCCACAAATCCATATGAACGATTTTAAGCGCAATTAAATTTACAATGTTACTTACTCCAATTGGGGCACTCGAAGCAGTCGCAATTAAAGCACCAGATAGCAAGTATGGAATTTTTTGCTTGTTTTTTAAGCCCATATTGTTTAACAGCATGACTAAGATTGGGGTTGTGATTAAAATACTTCCATCGTTATTGAAAAAAAGAGTCATGAGGAAGCATAAAAGGTTGACATACCAGAATAATCTTACCCCTGACCCCTTTGCTCTTTCCGCGAGTTTCTCAGCCATCCAGCTAAAGAACCCAAAACTTTCTAATACAATCGCCATGACAATCGTTGCCATGATCGTAATCGCGGCACCACTTATGGTTTCTGAAATGATCCCCAGGTCTGATAATGAAACACTTCCACTAAGGACGACAATAACCGCTCCGATTGCTGCAGGTATCGCTTCATTGATGCCTTTTGGCCGCCAAAGAATAAGTCCGAGGGTAACCAAAAAAGTCACGATGGTGATCCAAACGGTTAAATGGACCATATTTTTTCTCCCTTCATTTTGTGATTTCTCAGGACGTATCCCTGAGACCACATACCTTCCTCTTCAATTGTTCCGCTGATGTCCCCCCCTACCATCTATCCCTCTTGTGTTGTTGTACTTTATCCTATGAAAAACGAATAAGACAGGCTTTAGACTTGTACCCTTTTTTCAATAAATCAACGGGAGTCTAAAAAATAAAGAATGAAATTCTAATAGCTACGTCTCACTGGGAAAACAAAAAAGCGAAGCAATTAAGCTTCGCACATTAAAATTTATACAAATTCAACGGAAAGGGACAAAAATGGAAACTCGCCGATTGGCGAGTCCGCGAGGACGAAGACAGAGGCGTAGTTGAATTTATGCGTTAAGTAAGTATAAAGCTTTCGACAGAAAGTTTATACTTTCTTATTAGCTTACGAAAAACAGTACTGTCCCTTTATTATTTATATGCTTATTTAACTATCCTGCTGGTTCCTTGAATAGTTTATATAACAACAACGCTGACACAGTTATAGCAGTTAATAGTAGCCATTATAGTAGTATTCATCATAATAGCCGCCATAGCAGCTGCCACATCCGCCTACCGCTAAACCAATGCCGAAACAGCTAACACCTACACAGCCAAATCCACCACAGCGGAAACCTCCACATCGAAATCCTCCACATCGAAAGCCACCGCAACGCATGCCGCCACCACAACGCATTCCACCACCACAACGCATGCCGCCACCACAACGCATGCCGCCACCACAACGCATGCCGCCGCCACAACGCATACCGCCGCCATGCAGGCGCGGATCCAGGCCCTGTGGATCCATCACAACTAACTCACCAGCTTGATAAGGATCGATTCCCAACCCTTGCAATTCAAATTGAAAATTATGCATTTTTTCCTCCCCTTTGTATTTCATCAGGTTAAACCTGAATAGAGAGATAAATGTGTAAGATACAACATTCAACACGCCTTGCACTCTCTTCAACAATTTATGATTTCTTATAGGTCGCTGTCACTAAATAAAGAGCCTATTTTTCGTTGAAGTTTTATGAGATGTTCTCAAAAAAGTCCAAAAATAGATTACTATATTAAAAGATTTGTTATGTAGGTAGAACAATTATTTAACCTTCCCCATATATGCTAGCGATTAAACTTCATCTAGAAAAATGATTCTATGCTTTAACTCTTTATTGGAATCTAAAACACCAATTACAATTTGATTATCTTCAGTTATTGTCACATATCTGAATTGTTCAACCCCATTAATAATTATTGCTGGTTCCAGCTTTGCCTCCATCTTGGCAAAGACATTCTCTGAATACTCAAGTTTTAGAATATCAGCAATTTCTTCTGTGGTTTGTCTAATATATTTAAATAGGAAATCTTGGATTGAAAATTGCTCAATCATCGTTAAATTTTTCTTAAACTTTAACTCATTTACTGAAACTGTTTTCACTTTAATCACTCCTCAAATAGTAATTAAAGTGTAAACTTATCATTTCATAACCTCAACGATATTATAGTGACAGAATATTTACATTTTGATTTCAAGCATATACTGTAAATTATTCTAAAAAAGTTTTTTCTTTTTTTATACGCTTGTCCACACACTTTAACAATGAATGAATATGTTATTATTACCTCCGTCAACCATATATCAAAACCTCCTTTAAGGCGTTTGCACGAATTGCAGACGCCTCTTTTTTATATTTTTAAGGAAAAATTTAAAAAATAATAATTATTTCAGAATACCATGATGCTTGTCCACGCAATCCTTGTCCAAATAAATATATATACATAGAGGAAAGTTTCTTTCCTCCTAATAATCAAAGGGTGGTGAGGATTATGTATTACGGCGGCAGCAGCTTTGTGTTAATCGTAGTATTGTTTATTCTCTTAATTATCGTTCTAACAAGCTTTGCTTATTAATCGGTGATAATCGTATGGAAGCCAACAAAGGGTGGTGAGGATTATGTATTACGGTGGCAGCAGCTTTGTCTTAATCGTAGTATTGTTTATTCTGTTAATCATTGTACTAACTAGCTTTGCTTATTAATTCCAAATGAGAGAATCAAATGAATAAAAACCATTTAGACTGGAGGTGGTATACATGGAAGAACGCAGAGAACGCAGAAACAATGTTGCAGCATTAATTGTAGTTTTGTTCATTCTCCTAATCATCGTAGGATCTTCCTTTATGGGCGGCTATTAATTTAATGGCACTGCCAATTGGTGAAGGACAGGTTGGGTAAGATTAATCTGTCCTTTTACCCGATATTAATATTTAGGAAAGGAGGTTTTATGCATGTTTCCCTTTCCAGACGGCTTTAGAAGAAGACGATTCGTTCCCATTGAAATTGAAATTGAAATTGAAAGAAGAAGAAGAGTAATTGAAATTGAAATCGAAATAGAGAGAAGAAGACGAATCGCAATTGAAATCGAAAGAAGAAGAAGAAGAGGCGGATTCTTCTTGTAAAAAATAATCTTTTGTAAATTCAACGCTTGTCCACTCTCTTTTATTCTAGTTGCATATAATATTACTAGACCGCCGCCAAAAGCACCATAACATATACACCTCTCTTAAGGAACGTTTGCGTTTATCGCAAACGTTTCTTTATTATATCTTAAATGATTCTGCATGAAAAAAGGCCCTTTAAAGGACCTTAAAAAAAGCTTAATAGTAACAGGCACATCCAACAATAATTAACAGGATAAATAATACAACGATTAAAACAAACGGGTTTCCGCAACCGAAACCTCCGTAACCATAACCGACGCATCCGCAACCTCCGTAGCCATAAGCACCGAATCCATCCATCAATAATCATCCTTTCTTTAAAGCATTCAAATTTTTTTACCAGACACCACAAAAAGAAGCACAAATAATAATTAGCAGGATAAACAAAACAACGATTAATGCAAATCCACTGCTGTTACCTACCACGTATTTGATACTTCCTTTCGAACTGTCAATACAGACTATGTAAATGGAGAAAATTTGTATGGGCTAACCACTATAAAAACCCCCTAGAAATGTCCTGGAGGGTTACATACCCAATTGTGTACTCGCCTGGATTTTTTATCGATAGGTTACTTAGGGTTAGGATCATAACAAATGACCCTAGTCCTTTAAATTAACCTTGGACTAGGGCACCTGATATCGGATATACAAGGTAAACTGGTCTAACTATTTAAACTTCCTTTTAACCAGGCACGCGAACGGTACGGTCCCACAGGGATTTGGATAAGGCTTGTTATTTGTTTCGCTTCAGCTTGATAAAGTTCATCACATAGTTTCGCATCAAACCCTAATAAAGGGTGTCCCCCCATACCCAAGGCACATGAGATCAATAGCAGCCGTTGCAAGAGTATTCCCGCTTCCATCTGTTGAATTCTGTATCCTCTATAGCCCAGTTCTTCTTTAAGATGATCCTTGTCTGCAACCAAATGCAGGCAGAGCGGTACTTGAAACAGATTGACAGTGGGCATGGTTAAAGCATTTTGCAATATCTCACGGAAATCCCCGTCTGTTATTCTACTCAGTGCATGAGAGCCTTTGTCATAGGCGTAAGCGCCATTTGAAACACCCTCCACGTTATAAAAAAAGCCGTACAACGAAACACGAGTCCCCGTTTTTCCATCTGTGCCGTCAAGATCATTCTGATAAGGTCTGGAAAAAACCTCTTTAAACAAAGTTGCTAGTTGAGTTTGACTGACCTTTTCTAAAATAAAATCAATATCAGGAGAATGCCTCTCTCTACAAACAGAAGCAAGGTCGTACGAAAAGGACTCCGTAAATGGGAGCATGATCAATTCCGTACCATAGGACTTTTGAACACGACCATCCTTTTTTATCTTCACAAATGACTGGGTTGTTTCAAATATCGATGCTTCATTCATCTCTCTGAGCAGTGGGTAATCAAGGACTCTCTTTGAACGGTTATAGGTTTCCGTTTTCAGCAACGGCACTTCCTGGGACAATTCAGCGGTAGACACATATTCTTCTTTATTAAAGTCGTCACCCCATTGGATAGAGGGATCAATAGATAACGGGATCACCGCATATACACTTTCGTCCTGTTCGGTTAGCCCAAGTAAATGATTAATCGAACGATCAAGAAATTGGTAGCATACCCGTGACGAGAATCCCATCCGATCTGCTACTTCTAATGTTTGCCCAATGACCACACCGGCATCAAGACCTTGTAGACGGTAGGAAAAATTATTATATTTATAAAAATTTTTCCAAAAAACCGTCGAGACAAAAACCGTGCAGAAGCACTCAGAAACATCACAATCCCCAAGGCTCCTGGACAAGTAGGAATCGTAATTTCCTTCCCGGAGCAAGCGAAGGCTGTGATGGGCTACATCGTAATGGTAAATTCCCGTTGGGACGTCCTTAATCTTTGCATACACATATAATTCATTGGGATACAATGCCCCGCCAGAAGGAACAAATCTTCGCAATAACTGAAGATAGCTTACAGTAGTTTTATCCTCGGGATCTTCAAGGAAACCATATTGTGCGTAACGCGTTAGACCGTACACATACCATAAGAAAGCCCCGAGCTCCTCTAGTCCGTTCTCTGCATGGGCTTCTCGCTTCTCAAGCGTTAACGGTACATCACCGGTTAATGGAATCTCGGGTAGGCCGCGGTATAGTTTATAGGGAAGCGGTGCATCGTCCCAATCGACTTGCCATTCTGGCGGAGTGATTTTTTCCGGATCAAAGTGAAGGTGGTGCAAAAATGTCTCCAGTTTCAAGAGTAAACCTCCTTCCTTTCCATTATGGGAATGGATGCGGATCTGGATTTAGTTGTTCATACGTCAACGGCTGTTTGGCGTATCCAAGTTTCACGGGCACTTGGAGAACCCTTTCCAGCCCTTTGACACGGGTCAGGTGATGTCCGAATGTCATCGGGAGCATGCCAGGAATCAATATCTTTACACAGTATAATCCATTCCGTTTGGTGATTGGTGTTGTTTGGTCCACCACAATAACCTCGAGGTCCAACTCTCGGAACCGCTGAAGAATATCCTGCAGGTCATCCTTCAAATCTGTATTCGTGGGAGGCTGTTTAAATTCCTCAGCAAACGTTCGTAATGGACGATTGTCATCCAATAAAAAGTCCAGCCGGTTCTCCGCTTCCTTCAGACCGTAGAGCAGGCCATGGTCCGGCATCAAACGGACTGCATATGGATCCTTCAGCATTTGTTCATATTTGTGCCGGTTTTCCTCCAGTATTTTGTCATGCCGAACCATCATTCCAGCAAGCTCGTAAAGCGAACTTTTAACAGCTCTTACGGGATCAGGATTCGCTCCTGCTGCACAAATGAGGTTTACCCCCTTATCTTGCCTGTTTTTTGCTATTGCAAAGACGCTGGAAATCTCCTGTTCCATCGTCGAATTGTATAAATAAACATCATATCCCGCCACCTCACGTAACCGGTCGACCATCAGCTCTACTTCTTTATCGTTAGCAGAAAAAGGGTCTAGACGCGGAAGGGGCAGTTTGGCATACCAGGTTAACAAGAAGGAATCCCGCTCGACAACCTCCATAATCCCATGGAAAATGGCTTCCTCCAAGCTTCCTCCCAATGCACACCCATTGGAGGTTTCGTAAACATAGCCCTCCCCTTGGCCCAAACTATAATACGCGAGTAACTCTGGAACCAGTAACGGACGTTCTTGTAAAAACGAATAACCCCAAACCCAATTCATTGGGGCATCAGGATGAAACGGTTTAAACGGAAAATGGGGCTTTGCATATTGTTCCTGGTCATGCAGACCAACTGATGCAGGATCTAATGCGATATGTTTAACATTGTTATAACTTTCTCGAACTTTCTTCCTTTTGCCTTGAGGCTCGATTCCGCAATATCGCTCCAACCCCTCCAAAATGGCCGTCAGTTCACTCAATTCATAGGAATTAGTACGGCCCGCTACCCCCTCGTCCGCTCCAAACAACGGCATGTTCACCAATACATCGGCAAATGGGAGCCTGAAATCCGCCATTTTCCCATTCATGATTCCAGTCCGCTCATCCAGATAATCTGCGGTTAGCACTGTTTTCAATTCATCTATTGAACGGCAGCGATACCCTTCCCCATTGATTTTGGGACTGGATGTCAAGCTAATTTGTGCTAATTCCGGTGTGTCTTCAGGGATTGGACTGCAAATCGGGCACAATGGATCAGGCAGGAAAAAGTGGCTGGAGGTCGTTAAAGTTCTCAGATTGGTCATGAACATTCTTTCTTCCAAGGAGGAGGGTTCTCCTTTAAGAATTTTTTGCACTTCGTTACTGATCAAGATAGCCATTTGCGATAACCCCGTCCGGGAAACCCATGCATCACGCAGTACATTTGCTCCTGATGCGAATTTCATCTGAATATCCCACATTTCAAGGCGGTCAGGTCCGGCTATCAAACGCCGTTTGTCAGCACAGAGAGAGCATCCCGGTTTGTCGTGGCGTATCAATGGACCAATGATCCCCTCTCCGAATGAAACGAAACCTCGAAGCCAAGGAATACCGGCTGTCTTTAATCTCTGTTCCGCTTTTTGATGAACGGCTGGATTCCAAGCATCGTCTAGCACCAAGACCAATTCTATTTCTTCGGGAATCTCTTCAAAAATGCTTTGACGATTTACTAGATAGCTGGAGGACAATTGATTACAAACAAATTCAGCTAATAAACCTTCTCCGTCAATGAGGATCTGTGGAGTCATTTGGAATCCCCCTCTCGAACCTGCACACCATACACCCCTGCCAGCCCTTGTTTTACAAAAGGCTCCATCGACAAATCATAGACCACTAACTGTATGTTGTTTCTGTGTAGGACCTGAATGGCAGATTGTAATAGTTCCAATTGTGTCATGTCTTCACAAGAGCGGATATCAAATTTGCTATCCTTTTTTTCCAAATAAATCATCGATTCCGTCGCTTTCCTCTCCACGGAACTGATCCCGTTTTGAGCATCGAAAAGGGCTTGCTGGAGTGTGTTTTGCAATGCCAATGTTATATTTAAACCGGCCGCTGTGTACCAATGGCCGTTTGACCTTACCCAAACAACCGGGAAGCCTGCTACCTCCTCTTTTACACCAATCGCCGGTGGACCCTGCAAGGTAGTCAGGGCATTTAAATAAAATCTGCATGTTTTATCCTCTATGGCTCCCATCGGTACACGATAAACCGTATTTGGCTGACTAGACTTTCTTTTTTTCAATTCTTCATCCAGATAGGCTTGCAGACCTCGACAAACAGCCTCTGCGATTGTTTCTCCTGAACCGATGCCAATAAACCCCTCTGGATGACTCTTGCCTCTAAAAATATGGGAATCTATCAGTTTTGACACATACATTTCAATACCCTTCAAACCAGCATTTCTTCTTGCTTCTTCATGTGTCATCCCCGAACAAACAACTTCCGGCTGCAGTTCTGCCGGTCCCTCTGACATAGGGTCAACGGCCTGAACAAAGCACTGGGAAAGAGGAAGCTGCAGCAAATCCCGTTCCTCCCAGGTATGGAAAATTCCTATTTCCTTTGAAGTTAATCGACTGAAATAGTCCAAAATCAAACCCGGTTCCTCTTCCCTGTCCGTTTCTTGTTTTAGTCTTTCATCAAGATTTTCAATCAGTTCAGGTGTATTACGTTTAGCTGCTAATGAAGGATGTGTGATGAAAGAAAGCCAGTCTCCTTCCATCGTTTCAAGGTTAAGCAGATAAATTTGATTACTTTGATTTGAACCTGCAACTCCTGTAGCCTTCTTGAAAAATTCGAATACAGAGACATTTGCCAAAAGCGCTCCTGATGTGGAAGAGTAACCTCGAGGCTTCCCATCGGCTTGCACGAAAGATTGATGAATTCTTCGCCATGCAGACTCGAAACAATCATCTGATTCTGGATGTGTTAACGGACCGGATAGCCCCACTTTTTCTAAACAGATGGCCGGGAGGAACGACTTCTTTTCTTCTATACAAACCTGATTTAGAGCTCTCAATTCATTGACATTTCCATCCTGAGAGACGTAAAGAATCCAATCATAATCCTGAACAGCTTCTTTCCAAAAATTGATCCCTGTACCATGATGGTAAGGTACTTCTACCATTTCCACATCGGAATCTATTTTTCTCGCATTCTGCACCAGTTCATGGAGCCGCTGCCGATTGGTTAGAACCGCATCTGTTATCATGACATTTAATTTGGGCATTCCCGATTCAAGTAATGCAGCAGCCAGTGATACCATGAAGGGGCCAGAGCCGACAGTGAGAACCTTAGCCTGGCGGTATTCTTGAAAATGGTATGGACCTGATTCGACAAAATTCTCGATGAATTCAATTTGTGAAGCATATTGTTCAAGAACTTGACGATTTAATTGATGGGGAGTATCTTTGCTGACATCGCGAACAAACCCATTCTTGTACAACGTTTCGCCGATTTCGTATACCCTGTCACGATACGGTCCCGTTAACCCTTGAGTCAAAGCTCCCATTGTTTGCTCCCCATTGAACATCGGCAGCAATTTTTCAATCCACTGATAGATGGTATTGCCTTCCATTCGGAATGAACTTTGGTTATTTCTAAAATAGACACCCCCCTTTTTATCTGGGAGAAAAAACGTATCCCTTTTGACCTTCAGTCGTGAGGACGAGGTAAGTTCTGTCACTGGCGCTCCTCCTTATTTCTAATCGTTACAACTTCCGCACTATCAGTTTATGTATCATTTTTTGTCCAATATGATAAACATAGTAAAGAAGTGCCCTGACGGCACAAGTCCGTGCAGGGGCACCTTTTTTCATAAGAAAATATTTTTTTCGGTGATCGCCAAAAGCCAAACCAATTAAATAAAACCGAAACCAATGCCAACACAGCCAAAACAACCAAACCCGAAGCCGAAACAGCCGCCGCAGCCGCCGCAGCCGCCGCAACCGAAACAGCCACCGCAACCGAAACCAAAGCCTCCACAACGAAATCCAAAGCCGCCGCAACGACCAAAGCCTCCGCAACGACCAAAGCCGCCGCAACGAAAGCCGCCACAGCGCATACCAAACAGGCGCGGATCCTGGCTCTGTGGATCCATTGTAACTAGCTGACTAGTTTGATAAGGATCGATTCCCAACCCTTGTAATTCATTTTGAAAATTCTGCATTTTGTCCTCCCCTTTGTATTTAATCAAATATCGAGAGTTGTATGATTATTTTTGTGTAAATCAAACATTAGATTCAAAGTGTACTCTCTTCAACAAATTATGATTACTAATAGGTCGCTGTCACTAAATCAAGAGCCTATTTTACGGTGATGGTTTAAAGAATGTTTCCAAAACACGTTTAAAATTAATAGATTAATTGGTTTCGCAAGTAAAAATAACTGTCCACTAATTCTTGTTAATGAACATTTGCATGTTTTATTTAATACACTATTCAAAAAATGGAGTTGATTCAGATGGCGAAATGGATTGATGTATCAACATCAAAACACCAATTAAAACTCTTTGATCGTCATAAGCTTTTAAAAACTTACCCCATTGCAGTTGGAAAAATATTGACACCAACTCCTACCGGAACATACTCGATTACTAACAAAGATCCTCATCCCGGCGGACCATTCGGGGTCCTTTGGATGGGATTGTCAAGACCTCATTACGGTATACATGGAACAAATAATCCATCTTCTATCGGTAAGAACGTCTCCCATGGTTGTATTAGAATGTTTAATCACGATGTTCTAGAATTGTCATCTTTAGTCCCAATTGGCACGCAGGTTTTTATTCATAAATAACGCAGCTGTTCATAAAATTTAGGATGTTCGTACCTTTTGAGCATCCTTTTTATTAAAAATGTCTCAATGTAAAGAGACTTTAATTTAATGTCACACTCCTGTTCTTTTTCTGAAAAAATTCAGTGATATGATGGTTCTATCTGTAATACAGAATGCTAGATTTTAAAAAAAGCGAGTGAAAAATGATGCTGAATATAAAAGAAGCGGTTGAGCAATTAACCTCGGCTGGCATAGCAGCCAGTGACGATGACGTAATGGCGTGGATTAAGAAAGGCAAAATGAAGGCCGAGATAAACAAAAGAAGAACAACTACCTACAAAATCAATGTTAAGGATCTAATTGAATTTATCATCCAAACGCATGCCTCTCAACTTACTGCACAATTAGAAGAGTCACTTCAAGAAAAACGTGGTCTTACGGAACAAATAGAGATATTAAATACCCGAATACATATTGAACAATCAAAGGTACGCACCTTAAAAAAAATGCTAAACACACAGATTGAAGTCACCGAACCCAGTACTTTTCACTACGGTGAGTTATTGGGATTAAATCAAGACTCTAGCAGCCATCAAATGAAAAAAGAATTTAAGAAACTGCTAAAAGCCCTCCATCCCGACCGCGGCGGGGATGAAAGACTTTTTAAAGTGTTTAATGAACATTACGAGAATCTTAAGCATTTGAGTTCACGAGATTGAGTGAAAATTTATCGTTTTAGTTCATATCCGTTCACAAAATAATCGATCGTTTCAGATTCGTCTTCGTTTAAATCTCGATTGAACTCTCGTACATATTCCGATTTAATTTGTTCTGCATCACCATTATATTTTTCTGTGTAATCGGCCACTGTCTTTAACAGTTGCATTTCGTTGTTAAACTCAGTCCGCGATATTGGTTTCCAGTGGGAAAGGATATAGGTCTCTGCATCAAACTGTTCCAGGATTGCCGCTAGTTCCTTTGTTCGTTTGGTTGTATAGTTCCGTTTGGGAGAAAATATATCAGGATAAATGCTATCACCTAAAAACAATATCTTCTCTTCTTTCATATAGATGACAACAGAATCAGAAGCATGGTCCCCTCCGACATGCTTCAATACACAAGTTACCCCGCCAAGATCGATTTCGAGCTCGTTGTCAAAAACGACTTGTGGCAATGTGATATCTATATTCCTATGATCTGCAAACTCGTTTTTAATGCAGCTGGCACAAAATTGAATTTCTGTGCCTTCCTTCACCCGCTCATCTAAAGCCTCATCCGACCATGCTAAAGGCATTAGTTTTTCTATTTCTAATTTTGTTGCTTTAGAAGAAATCGATACACTATCCTTTAATGCCGAAAGTCCAAAAATATGGTCCCAATGCCAATGGGTTAACACAACCATATCAGGACGGCCGATATTTTGTTCCTCCAGCATTTTTAAAAATAATTGAGCATGTGCTTCCGAATTCCCAGCATCAATCATTAATCTTTTTTCTTTTCCCACGACCATCCCTAAAATCGGTCGATCTGTATCCGAAACAGCTGTCATATACCAAAATGAATTGCCTATTTTATGTATGGTTTGCATTGTAATATCTCCTCGTATATAATCAATCGAATCTAACTGAATTGTACCAGATTTATATAACCAATGTACTTCATGAAGGGCACTTCGAATCGTTTGGTCTTCATCAGTTTATATTGAACCTGACATTAAAATGCCTAATTGCTTTCACAATTAGACATTAAAAGGTAAAACTCTTAAGCTATAATGTTATTTTGCCTTAACAATTGTAGAGCAGTTGGGATATCGGAGACGTTCAGGATGATGGAATTTATTCCACTGTACGCAGCGAACACTACTACCCGAGGGGACAAAGCTCGTAACACGTTTCTTAAGATTCCCGGAGCAGGTGAAACAATGATCTGGATAACTTCTTCTTGACGGAACCGTACACCTGCTCGGCGAAGAGCGTCCCGCGCGATCTGGTTAGCACGGGAACTATTTGAATTATCAGGACCGACAACCATTCGGACAAAGTTCACCCTGCCCATGTCCAACTTTGTAATGGTAAATGCAACTATCGTTACTCCTTGATCCGCAATATCATCTAAAACCGAGTCAAGGACTTCCTCGTTCGCATAAAAAGAAAATTCCTGCCTTAATACGGCAGTAAACTTTTTAGTGTTGTTGCTCATAGATATCAATATCACTCCTTTCCTATCAAACTATAATAGCTTATTCATATAAACAGCAGAGGGACACGTTAATTTGTCCAAATTTTTGAATCAAATTTTTAAAAAATCGTCGCTAGCTAATACTACGCCGCCTAACGTATTTATTCATAAATTATTTATCTGTAAACAGAACAGATGTTTTGGTGTAGAATAGGAATATCTGTTTCTGTTTGACTAGATTAATAATTTTTGAGGTGGAATGAAATTGAATGGTACAGCACATGCAGTAATTGGATCAGCAACAGGATATATTGTGGCTAATACCTATCAGACGTCTCCTTCTGCGACACTCTTGTTTGTCGGATTAGGAGCCGTGTCAGGATTGATGCCTGATTTGGATATTGACGGGAAGCTTCGTGGAAAAATTACACTATCGCATAAGATGGTTCGGCTAGCTGCGATGATCATTGGATTGCTGATGATTTTCTATAGTGTCTTGGAGAAACTGGCGGCAGAACGATGGATGGGGGTCGGAATCGGGCTTTTGATTGTTTTGGTTGCTTCCCTCATTAAGCAAAAACATATGTTAACCATTTCGGGAATTGCTGTTCTGCTTGGAGGGTTATCTTTAGGGGAGCTTTGGATCATCCTATTAGGAATTTACTTTATCGTTGCTTCCTTGACTTCTCATCGGAGTTATACTCATTCCATCTTAGGCGTTGTTTTCTTCGGGATCATTGCTTTCCATTTAGAATCTTCACTTGGAATTCTCGGTGTTTTCTATACCTGTTTAGCTGGTTACATCAGTCACCTGATCGCTGATTTAAAAATCTTGCCATTTAACAAGCGAGGGATTAAACTGTTCTTGCCGCTGACATCTAAGGAACTATAATTAGCGTAAATTCAGGAATAGTTAAAAAATAAACTAGAGGTTATTGAATGAAGGTATATAGATTAAAAAGACAGTTTAATGGATATAAAAAAGGAACTCACTTTTACTTGATTAGTGAATCAGAATTTATCGGAGTTAAAGAATTTGTCTTGAGAACGAAAGATTTGGCGAATCGGATATCCATCAATGAAAGAGAACTTCTTAAGAATTTTATTTTCATTAAAGAAATCTTTTAACGATACACAGGGACAGTTTGGAAGGTATGACTACTAATTAGTCATACCTGTTTTTGTACTATATTAATTAGAAATGAAAAATAAATGTAACCTGATAGTTAAATAGTTGAAAATTATTTATGGGATAATCATTACTTCAGAGCTTTCTAAATTATTCCTATATGGGAGCTTAATAGTATAAAATAAACCATTGATGATAGTATTATTTCAGCCTAGGTGGTGCAAGTTTTGACACGAAAGAAAAAGAAAAGAATTAAAATAAGATGGGGCAGAGTTTTTGCCGCCCTACTTGTAATTGGTATTGTCACAGTTGGTCTCTTTACCATTTTTCAATACATAGAAGGAAAAATTAAAACGATTAACCCACCGCTTAAAAAAGTGGAGGGAAAACATACAATTCAAGATGCAAAGAGTAACCTCGATGAGGTCAATGTGCTTTTATTAGGAAGTGACTCACGGGGAGAAAAACAATCCCGAACAGATACCATTATGATCGCCCATTACGATTCAAAAACACATCAATTTAAACTGATTTCCTTAATGCGCGATATGCTTGTTTCCGTACCCAATCATGGACAGCAAAAACTAAATGCCGCCTACGCTTTTGGCGGTACTGATTTGCTAAGTAAAACGATCAAAGAAAATTTCGGACTCGATATTCACTATTATGCGATCATCGATTTTAAAGGTTTCGAAAAAGCGGTCGACCTGCTTGTTCCAAAGGGAATCGAAGTGGACATACCGTATGAGATGTCTTATGGAATTGGCATGACGTTAGAAGAAGGCAAGCAGCGGCTCCATGGTAAAGAGCTGTTAGGCTATGTTAGGTTTCGACATGATCGTTTAAGTGATTTCGGACGGATTCAAAGGCAGCAGGAAGTGATTTCAAAATTAAAGGAAGAAGCGTTAGGTCCTAAAAGTGTGTTAAAACTCCCAGAGCTAATCGGTCTTTTGAATAAATATTTAGAGACAAATATGAACAGTTCAACCCTTATTGAAATTGGAAAAGACATACTTACGAGAAAGAACAGCGAGATTGAAACTTTACGCATTCCTGAGGATGGCAGTTTTCAAAATAAACGGGATGATGAGCTCGGTGATGTATTGGAAGTAGATTTCGTGAAAAATAAAGAAGCTCTTGAACGTTTTTTGGACGGGACCAGTGATAATCAAAATGAAGATAAAAGCAACTCACCAGACTGATTTCCAAGCTGCTTTTGCCGAAGTACACCAGTTTGTGATTTGACCCAAACTTATTTGAAAAATATAATTCCAATTAGATAGGCTTTTGAAAGGTGTATGTCATTTGATTAAATCAATCGTAATATTTATACTTGCAGGGCTTGCCGAAATTGGCGGCGGTTATCTGGTTTGGCTATGGTTAAGAGAAGGGAAACCATTGTATTGGGGGATCTTCGGAGGGCTTATCCTGGCATTGTATGGTGTCATAGCAACATTTCAATCCTTCCCATCCTTCGGCAGAGTATATGCTGCCTATGGAGGAGTATTTATCGTTCTGTCTATCTTATGGGGATGGGGAATTGATCGAAAAACACCTGACTTATATGACTGGATCGGTGCTGGTATCTGCTTATTTGGAGCTACCGTGATCTTGTTTGCACCGCGCCAAAAAACTTTAAAAAATGAGAAACATCTGAGTGATGTTCCTCATTTTTTTTGAACCTAATTTTCGATTTCAAACAAAATATTTGCGAATCCGAGCAGAATAATTGCGAAATTCCCCTTTTTATTTGCGAATCCCCCTGTTATATTTGCGGATCTAAACAAGTTGCGGCTGCCTCTTCAAGTTATTTGCGCAAATCAGCTATATATTTGCGAATCTCCTCCTTTTATTTGCGAATCTTCCTGTTATATTTGCGGATCAATACAAGAAGAGGCACCCTCTCTTTTAGTTTAAATACATAAATAATTGATGCATCAGAACCGGCCCCATGCATCACACATAGACATCTCAACCAGTGAATAAAATGTATTAATCCTTATTTAAACGAGGTAGTGAGATGCCAATAAATATGAATGGACCAATGACAATATCACCCCAACAAATGATTCACATGATTAGGAATGGGCTTGATAAAACACAAACTCCTAAGCAGATTACCGTGGTCGGTGCGGGCATTGCAGGGCTTGTGGCAGCCTCCCTTTTGAAAGAGGCGGGGCACAAAGTTACTATTTTAGAAGCCAACAGCATGGTGGGCGGCCGTATTTATACGATTCGCAGCCCATTCAGCAATGGACTTTATTTAAACGCCGGCCCTATGCGTATTCCTGATACCCATTTATTGACTCTAGAGTATATTAAAAAATTTGGGTTGCCCGTAAATCCTTTTATCAACCGGACTCCCGCAGACATTCTTTATGTAAATGGGGTAATGACCCGTCTCAGCATATTTGAAAAAAATCCTGAAATTCTAAACTTTCCTGTCCGGCCGAATGAAAGAGGCAAGAGCGCAGAAGAACTATGGAAATTAGCTACAGATCCGGTTGTGCAATTTATTAATAAGGACCCGGAGAGACATTGGCCGCTTATCGAAAAAGAATTTAAAAACCAGTCACTGGGTACGTTCTTGAATTCGTTTCATGATCAATACGGAACGACTTTTTCAGATGGTGCCATTGATATGATTGATGTCCTTCTCGACTACGAAGCTTTTATGGGGATGTCGTTTCTTGAAGTTTTGCGCGAAACGTCGGGCCTTTCAACTAATCGTTTCTATGAAATCACTGGTGGAATGGATCTGCTTCCGAAGGCATTTTTGCCTCAATTAAAAGAGGAGATTAGGTTCAACCAAAGAATCACTAAAATTGCCCAACATAACCAAGGTGTCACTATCCATTCGACTGATCCTCGTACATTTAAAAATTCGACTACCACTAGTGACCTTGCCATCATTACCATCCCCTTTTCTGTTATGCGATTTGTAACCATTGAACCCTACCATTCTTTTTCTTATTACAAGCACAGAGCCATTCGTGAAATCAACTATATGGCCGCGACAAAAATCGGAATTCAGTTTAAGAGCCATTTTTGGGAGAGGTACGGCCAATACGGCGGTAAATCTATCACGGACCTGCCCATTCGGTTCACCTATTACCCGAGTCGCGGGATCGGCACATCTGAACCTGCTGTTGTGGTCGCAAGCTATACATGGGCGGATGAAGCGATGACATGGAATGGTCTTTCCGACGCAGAGCGTATTCAATATGCCTTAAACAACCTAGCTCAAATTTTCGGCAGCCAGGTCTATTCCGAATTTGTTTCTGGTATTTCTTATAGCTGGGTGGATAATCCCCATGCCACCGGAGCGGTTGTAGCATTTGAGCCTGGTCAGGAAAATGAATTGTTTCCTTATATTACAATTCCAGAAGGCAGAGTTCACTTTGCAGGAGAACATACGACACTTACCCACGGTTGGATGCAGGGTGCCATTGAATCAGGCATTCGCGTTGCCCATGAAGTGAATCATCTGCCAATCTAAAAAATTGATGGGTGTTCCCCTATTTTTTACGGGGAACACCCATCTTTTTTTCATTAATCACCAATTGTCCTTCCAAAAAGTGCTTTTACAAATTAAGGTTTGAAAAAGTGACAATTATATGAAGCTGAGATATTATTAAAAAAGGAAAAAATTTGTACCACAAAATATCGCTTTGCAATCGATTGGAGGAGCACACCATTGGAAACAGCATCACAACCCATAATGAAAGAAAAAGAACCCATCTTTCGCCGGGGTGTTTTTACCTTCAGCGGATCA
Source organism: Neobacillus citreus (assembly GCF_018343545.2). Classification (GTDB taxonomy): domain Bacteria; phylum Bacillota; class Bacilli; order Bacillales; family Cytobacillaceae; genus Neobacillus; species Neobacillus citreus. The sequence goes on from NZ_JAGYPE020000041.1 coordinate 47,666, forward strand.
CATTTTTTAAATGATTTAGTGACCACAGGTATGGTTCCGGCAATGGTTGTGCTTTATAAACAAGCATTTGACCTAAACTATACCCAGTCTACTTTAGTAGTTTTAATGTCATACCTAACATCCTCTATCTCCCAGCCTCTGTTCGGCATGTTCGCGGACCGTAAGCCTCGTGTCTGGCTGTATCCGGCAGGAGTGTTCTGTTCGATTATGGGGCTGGCTTTAACAGGACTCGCACCATCTCTGCCTTGGCTGCTTTTGTTTATTTCGATTTCCGGTCTCGGATCGGGCGCGTTCCATCCAGAAGCCTCCCGAGCAACCCACCTTGCTTCTGGATCTAAAAAAGCACTCGCCCAAGCTATTTTCCAAGTCGGTGGAAATGCCGGGCAAGCCTTTGGGCCATTATTAGTATCCCTCTACGTAAGTCACTCAGGGATTCAGGGACTCCTATGGCTCATTCCAGTAGCGTTCCTATCGCTTCTATTAACTGGCCAAATTCTGCCTTGGCTGCGTGAAAAATTAGAGACTACTAAACTTCAATCTAAGAAACAAATAACTGGAGACAACAATTTACTGGGAGCTACCCTGCTCTCTTGTGTTATCATCCTGCGTTCCTGGTGCCAAATTGGCGTTGTCGTCTTTTTGCCTTTTTACCTGCACAACCTCACCATCCAACAGTCAGAGATTCTTAGCTTTGTCTTTGTCGGGGCAGGAGCACTTGGTACTTTTGTCGGCGGGGTTCTGGCAGACAAACTTGGCATGAAACGTTTACTGGTCAGTTCCATGCTGCTTGCAACACCGTTTGCTCTTATTTTTCCACATGTACATGGGGTGTTGTCGGTTCTCGTATTGCTCTTGTTTGGTTTCAGTGTTCTTTCATCTTTCTCGGTCAGTGTGGTTTACATGCAGCGCATGCTTCCGAAGAACATTGGTCTGGCCTCCGGTCTTTCGATTGGTTTCGGTGTAGGGGCTGGTGGAATTGGATCAGTGTTTATGGGCGGCATCTCAGACATCTTTGGGATCGCGACCGTTTTCACCATTCTCTCGCTGCTCCCGCTTGCAGGCTCGTTGATCGCGGTCTTTTTACCAAATGATCGTATGGAAAAGAAACTGGCTGCATGATTACATGAGAAAAAAGATTTCAGCAAAAAGAAATGGCCCAGTCCACTTTACTGGGTCATTTCTTTTATAATATAGAATTTCTATTTCCACCCACACCCAGGATTGACCTACCCGGTAAAAGTGAAAAGGCTAGTTTTTTTAATTGTCATTTTTAAAAAAATAATACATTCCTTTTTCATTATATCTAGGCTGTTCAAATCTTTAGAAACATGCTCTTGAAGCACAGTACTCTAAATCGAAAATGATTTCGCCACTGCATATGGGTGGTACCGGAAGTTCTAATTCATTCGGAACACATTTAATATCCAGCATGGTTAAACCTTCCACAAAAATGGGAACGGATGCCCCTGGACTGACGGTTGCGACTACATCAGAACCAACCCGGTCTGACACACTAACCTTCATAGAACAACCGCTGGTCGGGTTCCCTGTATTGGTAACGACAACTAATCCGTTAAATTCAAAATTAGTTCTACTGGTAAAATAGTTATAATATTTATTATCACATGGTTGCGAAACAGGTTCACATTGTTTAAAGCATCTTAATTCATTTCTTCTCCTGCACAAATTAAACCCTTTTACAGTATCTGGACACTTTTCTTTTTCGTGATCACAATGTTCTTTTTTATGATGGCACTTTTCTTTTTTGTGATCACAATGTTCTTTTTCATGATGACACTTTTCTTTTTCACGTTCACAGTTTTTTTGTATTTCACAAGCTTCATAATGATGGTGTTTCTTTATAGGTTCTCTAGAATAGCCCCTATAACTTTTTTTACAAGTGCAACATTCTTTTTCCTTACAGTCACAGTTTTTTTCTTCCGACATAGAATTCAATTATTTTTCCCCCTCTAAGTTTTCCTTAGATATTCCCATACTTTCTATATATGTCTAATAGGCAATTATCGTACAGGCTATTTAATCAGTACAAACATCCATTTTCGGTGGAGAGGGGGATAATGAATACATACGTGTTAGAAAGAATGATAATCTCTTACTCTTTTAAAAACATACTGTTGCAGCACAATATTCCAAATCGAAGCGGATTTCACCACTACAAATGGATGGAACTGGTAGTTCTATTGGATTTGGAACACATGCAATATCCAGTGAGGTTAAACCTTCCACAAAAATTGGTACGGATGCACCTGGACTGACGGTTGCGACTACTGCCGCTGTCCCTGCTCGATCTGTCACACGAACTTGCATAGAACAGCCGCTAGTTGGATTCCCTGTATTGGTAACAACAACTAATCCGCTAAATTCAAAATTAGTTCTGCTGGTAAAGTAGTTATAAAATAAACCATCGCATGGTTGAGAAATAGGTTCACATTGTTTAAAGCATCGTAGCTCATTTCTCCGACGACATAAATTAAACCCTTTCACCTTCTCCGGACATACTTCGTGTTGATGATTACAGTGGTTCCGCATTTCCCCCATTGCATAATGATGGTGTTTCTGTTCACATTCTCCGGAATGGACCATATGCCTCTTTTTGCATGTGCATTGTTCCTGTTGTCCGCAGTTACACTTTTTTACCTCCGACATGAAATTCATTTAAAATTTCCTCCTTGATTTTTCAACTTTTCACACTATCAATGTATGTCCTATTGAACTCTTGGTACAGGCTAATCAATCAGTATATACATCCATTTTTAAAACAACCTATTGAATGAATAGAACCTTGGAACAGTTTGTACTGTAAACTAGATCGTTGGCGCAGGAATCGTTTGCGGAGGAACAGTGAATCCAGTGATGGCACATAAAGAGAAGACGCAAATCTCGGTCGGATTGATCGGGGCATTACCCAAGAATACCAAGCAGTCTCTTACTGCTAATACATAATTAGGGAGTGGCGTTGTGGGATTGGTTACTAACCCTCTGATAAATATATTGACTTGTAGTCCGAAGCTGGCAGCACACATCAACTCTTGTCCAATTCCCTCGGCACAGCTTGGACAAATGCACGGCTGATTCTTACTGCAATCGTCGTCTTCAGTGACCGGTGCCGTAGCATTGATTTGATCCAGCAGAAATTGAAAGACATCAGGGGAGGTATTGGCAACGCAAAACCCTGCGACATCACATAATTGCACTCTTGTATTTGGTACTGCTGTGGCAGGACTTCTAAAGCTGACAGTAGAACAATCCACTACGTTCGTGATAATTTGACCTGTGGCAGGATTGGACAATGTGCTGCTGACGCTAAAAAAGATATCGATTGGATTGGAAACTGTAGCTGTCGCTTGTAGCTGTCGAACGCTATTTAACAAATTAGCAAGATTTCGGACGCAACAATTGCAACATGAATCTTCATTACACTGCCCGCAATCGCAATTTTCCATAACATGACACCCCCTCTCGCAACGTTTTCTATTCTTACGCTTCTTAAAGAATTCAAAATCCGGGAAAATAATAGGCTGGCAATCTCCACACTTTACATTCAAGGTGACCCCATCCACATCTATCGGAGTGGAAATGGTTTGGTTGTTGGTCATCGTTTGATCCCCATGTCTTTGGAGTTGGAGCTGTGGACCTTGGGTCTGGTCTTGATCTTCTGTTTGGGCTTGTACCTGTGAACCTTGGGTTTGGTGTTGATCTTCCGTTTGGTTACCTTGCGTTTGAGGACCCTGTGTTTGTTCTTGAGATTGAGGTCCTTGCCTCTGACCTTCTTGAATTTGATCTTGCAGTTGAGGACCTTGCGTTTGTGGACCTTGCGTTTGTTCAAGTCCACCTTGTTCTTGTTTCTGCTGTTGCTCCTGTTCCCCAATCGATTGACATGATGGATTATGTTCAGTAAACGTTTGGTTACAAGGTTCTTCCGGAATAACCAGGTCTGAAGAATAGGAAGTTGGGCATGTGCAAAACTGTTTTTGTTTATAACACCCATTGCAGTAATCATACCCATTACCATTAGAATAACTCATAAGTTTTCCACCACCTTTCTATCTCATCATATGCAATAGTAATTGCCTTTGTATGGACAGGCATCGTTTGTGCCAAAAATGGGTAACCCATTTTTTTATTTTTGAATGAGTTGGAGGAACACTTTACTCATATTTTGGTTTTTACTAAGGTAATTAAAAATCAAAAAAACGGAAGTGCAAGAAAAATGGGAATAGCCGCAACCCCTTTCTTCAACCCAAGTTTATAAATGTACAAAAATTATCTTTTCTTCAAATAGATTTACGTATATATTTAAATCTAATACTTTTTTAGAAAAGAAGAGGTTAAATATGAATACGACATTTTCAACAACAGAATCAACAAAAACAAAAGCCATTGTCATCAGTGCACTTTTCATTGCCTTAACCTTCGTAGCCACGATGTTCATCAACTTAAGGCTCCCAATCATGGGGAACGGTGGTTTAATCCATTTGGGTAACGTTCCTCTTTTTATCGCAGCCTTGGTTTACGGTAAAAGAACCGGAGCCATTGCTGGGGCGTTTGGTATGGGTTTGTTTGATATTGTCTCAGGATGGGCATTATGGTCACCATTTACCTTTGTCATCGTAGGTACAATGGGCTTTGTAGTCGGTCTCATTGCCGAAAAGGTACCCGGAAAAAGAGTACTTGTATATTCTCTGGCCGTTGTAGCTGCACTAGTCATAAAAGTTGTAGGCTACTATTTCACCGAAGTCATCCTCTACGGGAACTGGATCCAGCCATTCGGCTCCATCCCTGGAAACATCATGCAGGTCGTAATAGCAGGCATCATTGTAGTCCCTCTTGTAGGACGCTTAAAGAAAAGAGGGTAACATGGTTCATGGGGACGGTTCGAGACTACTGAAAAACAATTCCTAAGAACGAGGATTAAAGACTTTTTTCCCCTTCTGGTCAGACAGTCCTGTCTTTAAAACGACTTTTTAGACATTTCGCACTGTGGATGTCTAAGTGTATTTTAAATAGCTTTTATTAGACATTTCTGGCACCATTCGATGGCAAAATGTCTTTTAAATGGATTTTATTGGACATTTCGAACAGCAGCCCATGGCAAAATGTCCCTTAGACGGTTTCTATTGAGGTTAGTCTAAAAAGTGGACACGTAAAAATGAGATTTAG
>NZ_JAGYPE020000042.1 GCF_018343545.2 Neobacillus citreus
GCGCACGCATGCTGGCGCTTGAACGTAAACGGCGATGACGTGAAAATTGAAGTTCCATTGTGTATACCTCCATTAAATTTAGCTATTTTAATATGTAACTTGCGGATGGCTTGCTCCCACTTGCGGATTACCCTTTTCAACTTGCGGATAGCCCTTCCCAACTTGCGGTTCACCCATCAATCTTTTCAAAAAAATCAATCACACTCTTAACCATCTCATCAACCGTATATTCCTCCGGAGCGGCATGAATCGGCAGCCCGTATTCAAGCAGCCTTTTCTCGGTAACTGGACCGATGCAGGCGATGATACACCCATTCAGATGGTCGGCCAGCCCATACTCCCCAACCACGTCCATCAGGTGGTCCACCGTCGATGGGCTCGTAAAGGTTAAGATGTCCAACTCCCGCTCGGAAAGCATCTTCGCAAGTTTCTCTCGGCTTTCCTCAGGCATGTAGTTTTCGTAAATAATCAGCTCGTCCACCACAGCTCCGGCCTTTCGTAAACCAGTTGCGATGTATTCACGGGCAAGGTTTCCCTTTGGCAGCAAAACCCGGCAGCCACGCTCAACATGAGGCAAAAATTCCTCAACAAACTCTTCAGCCACGTAGACAGAGGGAACAAAATCTACCCGGATGCCTCTTTCCTTAAGTACTTTTTCAGTTTTTTTGCCGATAACCGCAACCCTTGGGAATTCCGCCCCAACACGATCAACAAACGAAAAAAACGTCTCCACCGTGACACTGCTCGTAAATATAATCCAGTCATATGTATCTAGCACCTTTAGGCTTTCCTGAAGGCGCTGGTTTTTTTCAATCGGGCGGAAGGCAATCAGCGGAATTTCAATCGGAATCCCGCCGTATCTCTCAACAAGCTCAGAAAATGACTTCGCCTGGCCTTCCCCGCGCGGAACAAGTACCCTTTTATTCAATAAAGGCAGGGAGGGACTCATTGACCCTCCAGCTCCCGCTTTACCCTGTCAATCAGATCCTTCGCTCCTTTTTCAATCAAAAGGTCTGCCGCCTTAATCCCAAGTTCTTCCGGATTTTGCCCGCGTACTTCTTCTTTAAAAATTTCCTGGCCTTCTGGAGAACCTACAAGCACATTTAGGACAATTTCATCGTTATCCTCGACACGCGCAAAGCCGGCAATCGGCACCTGACAGCCGCCCTCCATTTTTTGCAGGAAGGCACGCTCTGCCCGAACTGCTCTTTCAGTTTTCTTACAAGTGAATTTTTCAAACAGTTCATGAAGTTCACGGTCATCTTCACGGCACTCGATAGATAGAGCTCCCTGACCAACCGCAGGAATGCAGATATCAGCATCCAAGAACTCAGTGACGACATCAGACGCCCAGCCAAGGCGGGATAGGCCTGCTGCCGCCAAAATGATGGCGTCGTACTCTTCTTCCTTCAATTTTGCCAATCTAGTATCAACATTGCCGCGGATCCATTTAATCTCTAAATCAGGGCGTTTCGCCAAAAGCTGGGCACTGCGGCGCAGACTGCTTGTTCCGATAATCGCACCTGGTTTTAAATCAGCTAATTTCACATGGTCCCTGGAAATCAGCGCATCGCGATGGTCTTCACGGAACGGAATACAGCCGATAGTTAGCCCTTCAGGCAATACAGCCGGCATATCCTTCATGCTATGGACGGCCATATCAATCTCTTTATCAAGCATCGCCTGCTCAATTTCTTTTACAAAAAGACCTTTACCGCCGACCTTGGAAAGGGTAACGTCTAGAATTTTATCACCTTTGGTGACGATTTCCTTCACTTCAAATTCAAAGCGGGGGTCAATCTTTTTTAACTGGTCGATTACCCAGTTGGTTTGCGTTAAAGCTAACTTGCTGCGTCTGGATCCTACGATAATTTTTCTCATGACTGCCTCCTAATTTACGAGTACCATAGATGGAATGATGATAGTTGCCCAAATAAGAAAAAGTTAATTAATACAATTAGAAAAGAACCGGCATTCCAAATCGCCAATTTCTTTCCTGAAAGATTTTTCACTGTCCGCAAATATAAATAAATGCTATACGCTGTGAGTAAAATAAAGGAACCGACAATTTTAATGTCATACCAAGGCATTCCCGGAAGCTTCAGAAACGCCCATTGCAAGCCCAAGATTAAGCTTAACAGAAGCATTGGAACGCCGATTATTGCTAATATGTAAGATGATTTTTCAAGTTTGTCTAAATCGGCAAGACGGATTAGTCTTGTACCCCATTTCTTCCTTTTTAATAAATCATATTGAAGTAGGTACAACACTGAAAAAACAAATGATAATGAAAAGGCCCCATATGACAGTATTGCCATTGTAATATGAATTAATAGCAGCTCAGATATCAGCTGTTTAGCCATGACATGGGAATGGTATTGCATAGGTGCAAACGTATGAATCGTCATGACCGTAAAGCCAAGGATATTAGTGAAAAACACAATAAAGTCAACTCGTAATAAATGATTTATAACAATTGACAATGTTATTAATACCCAGGCATAAAAATAGAGCCCCTCAAAGATGGTTAAGACAGGGAACCTTCCTGTTTTCATCATATAGAAAAAAAGAAATAAAGTTTGCGAAACCCATACAAATGCAAGTAACCAGAAGGCAATCCGATTTGCCTTCCGGTTATGATGAATAAAGTCGAAAAAATATAAAAGAACACTGAAGGCATAAAGAACAACCGTAAATTCGTGCAGCCTCGTCATCAAGACATCATACATAGCCGAGGCCCCCATTTAAAAAGAAGCCTGTGCTTCTACAACCGTTAATTTATTCGTTTCGGCTGTTTTTGAATGGTGTTCCTTTGCCAGCTCTTCGATATTAAAGATTTTCATGAATAAGTCCATTGCCTGTTCGGCATCCGGTCTTGCCGCCAATTCCTTCGCCTGTAAAATTGGGTCTTTTAAAAGCTGGTTAATAATGCTCTTTGTATGCTTGTTTAAGACCTTTTTATCGCGGTCAGATAAATTTGGAAGCTTCCGTTCAATACTTTCCATTGTTTCAGCTTGAATAGCGAGTGCTTTTTCCCGGAGTGCTGAAATAACCGGAATGACACCAAGCATGCCAAGCCATTGTTTGAAATCGACCGCTTCCTTTTCAATCATCAGCATGATTTTTTCAGCTGCTTTCTTCCGCTCTTGAAGATTGGCCTCAACAATTCCCTCTAGATCGTCAATATCATATAAAAAGACGTTTTCAAGTTCTGCTATTTGCGGATCCAAGTCACGCGGCACGGCAATATCGACCATAAACAGTGGCTTGCCTTTCCGCTTTTTCTCAACCGCCGCCATCATCTCTTTTGTAATGACAAAATCCTTCGCACCTGTTGAGCTGATTAGAATATCGGCCTCGACAAGCAATTTCTGCAATTCATCGATGGTTCTTGCTTCACCGTCGAAACGTCCGGCAAGATCCTTCGCTTTTTCATAAGTCCGGTTAATAACCGTAACCTTTCTTACACCATTGCCGTGCAGGTTTTGAACAGCTAATTCGCCCATTTTTCCAGCACCAAATATCAACACATGCTTATTGGCAAGAGAACCAAAAATTTTCTTAGCCAGTTCAACCGCCGCATAGCTGACAGATACAGCGTTAGCACCGATTTCTGTCTCAGAATGCGCACGCTTTGCCAAAGTAATGGCTTGCTTAAACAAATGGTTAAAGACCGAACCTGTTGCCCCATGCTCTTGGGCATTCATAAAGCTTGTTCGAACCTGTCCAAGGATTTGTGTTTCTCCTAAAACCATGGAATTCAATCCACAGGTTACATTAAATAGATGCTCGACCGCACCATCATCTTCATAAACAAAAAGAAACGAAGAGAACTCCGCCTGTTCCATTCCGAACCAATCAGCGAGAAACTCCTTAATATAGTAACGACCTGTATGCAATTGATCAACGACCGCGTAGATTTCCGTCCGATTACATGTTGATAAAATAACATTTTCCAGGATGCTTTTCTTTGTGCTTAATTTTTTGACGGCATCCATAACATCAGTTTCATTAAAAGTTAACCGCTCGCGGATTTCAACAGGGGCAGTTTTATAATTTAGACCGATCGCTAGAATATGCATTTGTTTTGGACACCCCCAATATGTTTACAGTAATAACTAGACTGATTATATCATGAACATTTTCCGTCAGAACACGAAAAATGTGAACATAAAACGACACTATATGTTAATATAGAAAAATGAATATGTTGGTTAAATAGGAATACTTCCTTATGTACAGTATCAAAAAAACAGACTAGTTTCAAGTGAACCTTACTGGAAGTGGTGTTTTTTAATGAAAAGTCAAAGAATTTTTCCTGGAATCATTTTAATCGGTTTTGGTGCTTACTTTTTATTACAGCAAATAGGAATGACTTTGTTCCCTGCATTTTTTACCTGGCCTACGCTTATGTTCATTGTCGGGATTGCCTTTTTAGGCCAAGGCTATTCTGGCAATGAGTCCGAAGCAGTTCTTCCGGGAGTCATTATGACCGGGTTCGGACTTCACTTTCATCTGGTTGGCCACGTTTCCTTCTGGCCGCAAAATACGATTGGCATGTTAATCCTGATCATTTCAATTGGCTTTTTCTTGCGTTTTCAAAAAACAGGATCAGGGTTATTTCAAGCCTTCCTTTTTCTTATTGTTGCTGTATTGCTGCTTTTTTATGATAAGATTGCCGGGTATTTCGGATTATTGCAGAACGGGATGAGTCTAGTTTGGAAATTTTGGCCTGTCCTTCTTATCCTCATTGGTATATACTTCCTTTTTAAAAAGAAAAAATAACGCCCTGCGGTGATAAACCCGCCGGGCGTTTTATGTTTCTACATATAACTCTCAAGTATGGACCAAGCTTTATCTTTCCCCTCACCTGTTTCAGAAGAGAAAATGACAATCTGGTCGTTTTCGTCAAGATCTAATGTTTCGCGGGTAACCTTGGCATGCTTCTGCCATTTCCCCTTTGGAATTTTATCCGCTTTCGTGGCAATGACTATGCATGGGATTTCATAATGCTTTAAAAAATCGTACATCATCACATCATCTTCGGTCGGTGGATGTCTTAGGTCGACAATCAGGACACCGGCCCTTAATTGCTCACGCGTTGTAAAATAGGTTTCAATCATTCTTCCCCATGCGGCCCGCTCTGTTTTTGAAACCTTTGCGTAGCCATAGCCGGGAACATCCACAAAATGCAGGATTTCATTTATCAGATAAAAGTTAAGTGTCTGTGTTTTCCCGGGCTTGGAGGAAATTCTCGCCAGTCCCTTACGATTTAGCATTTTATTAATAAATGAAGATTTTCCAACATTCGAGCGGCCGGCCAGAGCAAACTCTGGCAAATCCGTGTCAGGGTACTGCTCTGGCTTTACCGCACTAATGACGATATCTGAACTTGTTACTTTCATCTTGCTTCTCCTTCACGAAGGGCATGCTTCAATACTTCATCCACATGGGAAACCGGGACAAATTCCAATTCACCGCGGACGCTTTCCGGAATGTCATCAATATCCTTTTCATTATCCTTCGGTAAAATAACTTTTGTCAGCCCAGCGCGGTGAGCACTTAACGTTTTCTCTTTGAGTCCGCCAATCGGGAGGACTCTGCCGCGGAGGGTGATTTCACCTGTCATCCCCACTTCACGTCGGATTGGTCTGCCGGTCAGCGCCGATACCAATGCCGTAGCGATGGTGATTCCCGCAGATGGACCGTCTTTTGGAACAGCTCCTTCCGGTACGTGAATATGAATATCGTGTTTCTCGTGAAAGTCTTCTTCGATGCCAAGTTCCTTTGCTTTAGAGCGTACATAACTGAATGCAGCCTGTGCAGATTCCTTCATGACATCTCCAAGCTTACCAGTCAGAACAAGCTTGCCTTTACCAGGTGCAAGCGAAACTTCGATTTGCAGGGTGTCCCCGCCAACAGTTGTGTAAGCGAGTCCGGTCGCTACTCCTACCTGGTCTTCTGCTTCAGCCTGGCCGTAACGGAACCTTGGTTTTCCTAAAAATTCTTCCACATTTTTATCCGTAATGACAACTCGCTTCTTATCTCCAGAAACAATAATTTTCGCCGTTTTCCGGCAGATGGTGGCCATCTGGCGTTCCAGGCTTCTAACTCCTGCTTCGCGAGTGTAGTAACGGACGACCTTTAAAATCGCATCGTCACGAACCTGCAGGGTACTCTTGGAAAGTCCATTTTCCTTAATTTGCTTTGGCAGCAAATGGTCCCTTGTAATATGAACCTTTTCCAATTCCGTATAGCCCGCAATTGTAATGATCTCCATCCGGTCTAACAGCGGTCCTGGGATGGTGCTAAGGTTATTGGCGGTAGCAATAAACATGACCTTCGATAAATCGTAGGTTTCTTCTATATAATGATCGCTGAAATTATGGTTTTGTTCCGGATCCAATACCTCTAAAAGTGCCGCAGATGGATCGCCGCGGAAATCACTCGACATTTTATCAATTTCATCGAGCAAGAAAACCGGGTTAATAGTTCCTGCTTTTTTCATTCCCTGAATAATCCGGCCTGGCATCGCGCCGACGTACGTTCTGCGATGGCCACGAATCTCGGATTCATCACGGACGCCCCCGAGCGAAACACGGACAAAATTCCGGTTAAGTGAGGTCGCAATCGATTTGGCAAGGCTTGTTTTCCCTACTCCCGGAGGTCCAGCTAGACAAAGAATCGGCCCTTTCAAGGAATTGGTCAATTTCTGAACAGCCAAATATTCGAGTACTCGTTCCTTTACCTTTTCAAGCCCGTAATGTTCTTCATTGAGAATCTTTTCTGCTCGACGAATGTCAATATCGTCTTCTGTCTTTTTCGACCATGGCAGGGAAATCAGCCACTCAATATAATTGCGGATGACCGCACTTTCAGCGGAGCTTGTCGGCACTTTTTCATAACGATCCAGTTCCTTCATGGCCGCATTATAAACGTGCTCCGGCATTCCCGCTTCTTCGATTTTCTTGGTGAGGTCGGCGATTTCGCCAGTCTTGCCTTCTTTATCCCCTAATTCCTTCTGGATCGCCTTCATCTGTTCGCGCAAATAGTATTCCTTTTGCGTTCTTTCCATCGAGCGCTTAACCCGCTGACCGATTTTCTTTTCAAGATTGAGGACTTCTTTTTCGTTAAAAATTCGGTCAATCACCCGGTTCATTCTTTGCTTTATCTCGATTGTCTCAAGGATTTCTTGTTTCTCCTTCAGCTTGATCGGCAAATGGGAAGCGATAATGTCCGCCATTCTTCCAGGTTCTTCAATATCGGCAACAGTAGCAAATGTCTCCGCCGAGATTTTTTTCGATAATTTTATGTATTGTTCAAAATATTCCAACATGGTTCTCATTAGAGCCTGGTCTTCAACATCTTTAGTGTCAGAATCTTCATAGGTGACAACGCTGACAGCATAATGATCGTCCTCATCGTGAAATGTTACGATTTCTGCTCTGCTTAACCCTTCCACCAAAACCCGAATCGTACCGTTTGGAAGCTTCAACATTTGCTTCACTTTTGTTAACGTTCCAAATCGGTAAAGATCCTCCTCGGCAGGCTCATCAATGGAAACATCCTTTTGGGTTGTTAAAAAAATGATATGGTCATCAACCATCGCTTTTTCGAGTGCCTGAACCGATTTATCACGGCCCACATCTAAATGAAGAACCATGGTCGGATATACGAGCAATCCCCGAAGCGGCAGGAGGGGGACGATCAATTCTTTCTTTTTCGCCAAAATACAGCACCTCCACATGCAAAAAACATGAATTTATACTGCTAATGCAGAATAAGTCTTTGTACAATTCTATCTTATTTGAATTAACGTGTCTATTTTTATAGACAGCGCTTTTTTCAATATACGTTAGTTTCTCCCTAACCAAAAAAATTACTTCAAAATAAGCTATGAAAAAGTAATTTACAGCATTCGCAAATAAAAACTTCGGTTTGCTTTTAAGGACAAACCGAAGTGGGAAATTTAGATCGATTCTTTTTTTGTTAACTCAACGGAAGCCGGCACGGCATGATTCTTCTTAAATTCGTTCACAAACGCAATCTCAAAAACTTCGTGCAGATGGGTAACAGGCACAATTCGGATTCCGTCTATTTCGTTTAATATCGTTTGAATATTTTCCTGTGGAATAATGACCGTTTTCGCCCCTGCTTTTTTCGCCGCTTTTATCTTTGGATAGACTCCTCCGATTGGCTTAACGTTTCCATGGATGCTGATTTCACCTGTCATCGCAACCGTGTTATCAATTGGAATATTATAAATAGCGGAGTAAATCCCTGTCGCCATTGCGATACCTGCGGACGGACCATCAATCGGCACACCCCCAGGGAAATTGACATGAATATCATAATCATTCGCCGGAACACCCATCGACCGGAGAACGGTGATGACATTTTCAATTGAACCGCGCGCCATACTTTTACGGCGGATTGATTTCCCTTGTCCGCCAATGCTTTCTTCCTCGACAATTCCGGTAATGTTAATGGATCCTTTCTCCTTTGCCGGAATAACGGTCACTTCAATTTCGAGAAGTGCTCCTGAATTTGGTCCATAAACTGCCAAGCCGTTAACAAGCCCGACTTGCGCAGCATCATTAATCATCCGTTCCATGCGCGGTGTCATTTGACTGGAATGAATTACCCATTCAATATCTTCGTCCTTAATATATTGCCGATCTTCGGTTATGGCAAGGCCCGCCGCAATCTGAATCATGTTGACGGTTTCCCGGCCATTTCTGGCATATGTAGAAAGAGTATGGACACCGGAATCATTAATTTCCATATTGACTTTTTCCGCCGCCTTTCGTGCTACTTTCACAATTTCCTCTTGGTTTAAATCGCGAAAGAACACTTCCATGCAGCGCGACCGGATGGCGGGCGGAATTTCACTTGGTGTCCGCGTTGTCGCCCCGATTAAGCGGAAATCGGCGGGAAGTCCATTTTTAAAAATATCATGAATATGGGTAGGTATTTGTGTATTTTCCTCGTGATAATAAGCACTTTCCAAATATACCTTGCGATCCTCGAGGACCTTGAGCAGCTTATTCATCTGAATCGGGTGCAGTTCGCCAATTTCATCAATAAAGAGGACACCGCCATGAGCATTTGTGACTGCCCCTTGTTTTGGCTGCGGAATCCCCGCTTGCCCCATTGCTCCAGCTCCCTGATAGATTGGGTCATGAACTGATCCGATTAGCGGGTCAGCAATTCCTCTTTCGTCAAATCTGGCCGTTGTGGCATCTAATTCTATAAAAACGGAATCTTTTTTAAATGGTGACTTTGCATTCTTTTTGGCTTCTTCGAGAACGAGCCTTGCTGCCGCCGTTTTACCGACACCGGGCGGTCCGTAGATGATCACATGCTGCGGATTCGGTCCACAAAGAGCCGCTTTTAAAGATTTAATACCATCCTCTTGGCCAACAATATCCTGAAAGCTTGTCGGACGCACTTTTTCTGAAAGCGGTTCGGTTAATGAAATAGATCTCATTTTGCGAAGCTGCTCCATTTCCTTCCGGGATTCCCGGTCAATTGACACCTTCTGCGTGCGCTGATTCTTAAGCAAATTCCAAAAATAAAGACCAATGATGATTCCAAAAAACAATTGTATAAATAAGGCGATCCCCGTCCAACTCATTTCGTTTCCCTCCAGTATCTAATTAACTCCTGTAGATATTAATAAGTATTTCCTGCAGGCTGGCGGAATAAACCATGAATTGAAAAAACTGAAGGGGGTGGAAAAAATGAAGATTTGAGTAAAATTCAGTTACGCGCGAGTAAATCGGGGCTATGCGAGAGTATTCTGTTCTTATCCGAGAGTAAATTTAAGAAGCGAGAGTAATCCGCGATTATCCGAGAGTATTCGGCTTATATCCGAGAGTATTTCGCACATAGCGACAGTTGGAGCCAGTTATCCGACAGTTACGAGCACCTATACGACAGTTGGAACAGTTTATCCGACAGTAACGCGCACTTATACGACAGTAACACTTAACCCCAATAAAAAGAACCCGAACCAATAGGTCCGGGTCCTCACCATTTATGCAGATTTCTCTTCTTTAACAACCGTACCGTCTTCAAGGATCAGCTTTGGAACGCTGTTGTCCGCGACTGTATCCTTCGTGATGATACATTTGGTAATATCATCGCGGGATGGAAGGTCGAACATAACATCAAGCATGATGCCTTCAATGATGGAACGTAAGCCGCGGGCACCGGTTTTACGCTCAATCGCCTTTTTCGCGATTTCCTGCAGTGCTCCTTCTTCAAACTCAAGCTCGACATCATCGATTTCAAGCATTTTTTGATATTGCTTTACAAGAGCATTCTTTGGTTTCGTTAAAATTTCAATTAACGCTCCTTCGTCAAGCTGCTCTAGGCTAGCAATAACGGGCAGACGGCCGATGAATTCAGGAATCAAGCCGAAGCGTAAAAGGTCTTCAGGAAGAACCTTGGAAAGCAATTCTTTTGAACTGATTTCCTGTTGTTGTTTCGGATCAGCGCCAAAGCCGATAACCTTTTGTCCTAAACGGCGCTTGATGATTGGCTCAATGCCATCAAAGGCTCCACCGCAGATAAATAAGATGTTTGTTGTATCAATTTGAATAAATTCCTGATGCGGATGCTTTCTTCCGCCTTGTGGGGGAACGCTCGCAACCGTTCCTTCAAGAATTTTCAATAATGCCTGCTGAACGCCTTCACCGGAAACGTCACGGGTAATCGAAGGATTTTCAGATTTACGGGCAATTTTATCAATTTCATCAATATAAATAATCCCTTTTTCTGCCTTCTCTACATCGTAATCAGCAGCTTGGATTAATTTTAATAAGATGTTTTCAACGTCTTCACCAACGTAGCCGGCCTCTGTAAGCGATGTAGCATCTGCAATCGCAAACGGCACATTTAAGATGCGCGCCAATGTCTGCGCGAGCAATGTTTTACCGCTACCAGTCGGTCCAATCATACAAATATTACTTTTTGAAAGCTCGACATCATCGATTTTGCTGTTGGAATTGATCCGCTTGTAATGGTTATAAACTGCCACCGATAATGCTTTCTTTGCTTTATCCTGTCCGATTACATATTCATCAAGGATTTCGCAAATTTCCTTTGGCTTCGGAACATCTTTAAATTCTACTTCTTCCTCTGTTCCAAGCTCTTCCTCCACAATCTCTGTGCAGAGTTCAATACATTCGTCACATATATAGACTCCAGGTCCGGCAACAAGCTTGCGGACTTGATCCTGTGTTTTTCCACAGAATGAACACTTCAGTTGTCCTTTTTCATCATTAAATTTAAACAACCCTTTCACCCCTTAAGACGACTTATTTCTTTATTTAAAGCTCGCGAAAATTCCAAACAAATCCGATTTTTTCTACAATTCATTAGGTATGTATTTTGCATTGTAACACATTTAGCGGGCGGACTGGAACTAAAAAGCTTTTCTCAAAATATGTTTTTTATTTGTCTGGACTTCGCTTAAAAAATGAAATATGTACCTCAAACAGCTTAACCATAATTTTTAAAAATCAATCTTGGATTTAATTAATTCGCCGGCAAAAATTTTATTCCTGCCACCCGTTTATAAAAAAGGTTACCCTGTCCTTATTATAATATGTAATTGAAAAAATGTATAAAACAAGGCACGATAAAAATCGTGCCTTGAAACTATTTACGTATTACTTCTTGTTTTCAACAAGAAAGTCGATTGCTTTTTTGTATTTAAGTTCTTCTTTGATGCCTTCTGTTCCGCCAAGAGCTTTTTTGATGTTATCAACAGGCATGTTGTACATTCCTGCCATTTTTTCAAGCTCAGCATTTACATCTTCTTCAGATACTTCTAAGTTTTCAGCCTTAGCAATAGCTTCTAAAGTTAATCTTACACGAACATTTTTCTCAGCATCAGCCTTCATTTGTTGGCGAAGAGCTTCTTCGTCTTGGCCAGAGAATTGATAGTAAAGCTGAAGGTTCATGCCTTGCATTTGCAGACGTTGTTCAAAATCTTGAAGAAGACGATTTACTTCGTTGTCAATCATCACTTCTGGAAGTTCAACTTGAGCATTTTCAGCAGCTTTTTCCACTAGTGTATCTTGTAGGTTGTGTTCTGCTTCATGCTTTTTACTGTCTTCTAAACGAGTTTTGATTTTCTCTTTTAATGCATCTAAAGTTTCAACTTCATCGTCTACGTCTTTAGCAAACTCGTCATCTAATGCAGGAAGTTCTTTACCTTTAATTTCGTGAACAGTTGTTTTGAACACAGCTGGTTTACCTGCAAGCTCTGCTGCATGGTATTCTTCAGGGAAAGTTACTTCTACATCTTTAGATTCGCCGGCAGCAACGCCCACAAGTTGTTCTTCAAAGCCAGGAATGAAAGAGCCTGAACCTAGTTCAAGAGAGTAGTTTTCACCTTTGCCGCCTTCGAATGCTTCGCCATCAACAAAGCCTTCAAAGTCGATTACAACTGTGTCGCCAAGTACAGCAGTTCCTTCTTCTTTCACAACAAGCTCAGCATGACGATTTTGAAGAGCTTCTAATTCTTTTTGAACATCTTCTTCTGAAACAGTAGCGTCAAGCTCTTCTACTTCAAGGCCTTTGTATTCGCCTAAAGTTACTTCAGGTTTTACTTGAACAGTTGCCTTGAAAGTAAAGTCTTTGTCTTTGCCCATTTGCTCAAGGTCAAAATCAACATTTTCAGGCTGAGCAATTGGCTCGATTCCAGTTTCATCGATAGCAGTCATGTATGCATCTGGAAAAATAAAATCTAATGCATCTTGGTATAGAGCTTCTACACCAAAGCGCTTTTCAAACATTCCACGAGGCATTTTACCTTTACGGAAGCCTGGAACATTAATTTGTTTTACTACTTTTTTGAAAGCCGCGTCTAAACCTTCGTTTACTTTATCTGCACTTACTTCAATTGTAAGGACACCGCGGTTTCCTTCTAACTTTTCCCATTTTGCAGTCATTCTTTTCCCTCCAACATCTATTACTCATTTCATTCGTAACGAATTTAAATTCGGAATATGTCTTGTCCACGAAGCCATTTTCCACTTTTTTTTGCTGTAAAATAGTTTTTTACACAATGCAACCCTTACATTATAACACAGGATTTGTTTCTTTCAACAGCGAAGGCTATAGATTAGGGTAAGAAATTTTCTCAATTTCTTCTATTTCCTGTATAGCAAGGGTGATTTCAACCGGTGATACGTCATAGTCTTTAGATAATTCATTTATTTCCGAGTTTATCCCCATATATTCCTGCGCCAAATATTGAAAGCCAGCAGCCCAAGCAGCCGGATTCTCTGGCTCCAGTTCGAATGGGTAGCTGATAAAGAAAATGCGCTCTACCATTTCACTGATGCTGGCAAAGAGGACAGGATTGCTGCTTTCAAGCCGATTCTCAAGCAGTTCTTTAATAGAGGTCATTTTCGGCTGATGTCTTACATCTGGTATTCCTGTCGGATTTATGGTTATTTCTTCCGAAAATTTAACCATTTTTAAGTCTTTGTCGACTTCCTGCTCTTTTAAAAGAGTTAATAGGATTGTTTTTAAAAAGGGATGGCCTATTTCCGCTTTTAAGTAGTCTTCTATTTCGGGGACATAAGGCCTGATGTTTTTATCTGAAAGTCTTGAAATGGCCAGCATTTGCTCGTTCAGGCTGGTTAAGGATAATAGATTTAATGAATCCGGATTGGTATCCTCATTAGGCTCTTCACTACTCAGATCAAGGCTTTTGTTCTCTGCCATTTTTCGGCTGAATTGGAGAAGGGTTAAGAAATGCTCCATTCTTTCGGGCGGAATCTCTTTTTCCTCCAAGAGCACCTCAATAGTTGAGACGATTTCCTGATATTCATGAAGCTGAATAAGCACTGTTACGTATAAATCCACTAATTGAAAATAGTCACCGATTCCCTTATGAAGCAATTCCTTTGCAAGGACCTTTGCCTTTTGAAAATTCCCAGCCTCAAAATAGGCAAGGACCAGGCCGATTAAAACATCATCGTTATCCTGATCCAGTTCTTTCGCCTCTTCGAGAAGCCTGATGGCTTCAGCATATTTTTTATTGTGCAGGCTTTCTAAGCCTTTGTCCGTTAATCTTTTTTCCATTCCGGGGAAAAAAATCACGTTATCTATTTTTTTCACTTTTTCCCGCTTTTTCATAAGAATCCGTCCTTGTAGGTTATCATTGGAAAATAGTGTAACATATTTAAAGCATAAAAAAAACTCACCTGATGAGGTGAGTATATATTTTGGTATGTAGTAGTGGCGTCCCAGGAGAGATTCGAACTCCCGACCGCACGCTTAGAAGGCGTGTGCTCTATCCAGCTGAGCTACTGGGACATAATCAGTAATCAAAGACAAGATTTATTATATTACCTTAGTATTTTATTGTCAACAGATTATAAATTTTTTCTGAGAAATAATTGGGGGGGCGCTCCCCCCATTATTAATTAACCTTGAAATCACGAGCCAATCCCGGTATTTCCTTGCCGTTTAATTCATAAACAGTCATCCTAATGACTTTCTCCTGCAAGTCAAGAATCACGTATGTTTTTTCAACACGCTGGCGTGGGAGGCGGATGCTGCCTGGGTTCAGGTACAGGGTACCGTCGATCACCTCTGCCCCCAGGATATGCGAATGCCCAAAACAGACAATATCAGCACCAGATTCTTGAGCTTTGTAGGTTAATTTCATCAACGAAGTTTTGACCGAATATCGATGGCCATGGGTAATGAAAATCTTTTTTCCAGAGAGGTCCGTTACCAGCTCCAGCGGGAATCCGCCAAAATCACAATTTCCGCCAACCGTAAAATAACCCATTAAGGACTTGTGGTCCGGGTCCAACTGGGAATCACCGCAATGAATCATTAAATCGACATCGGCCAAGTGCCTTTCCCTGATTACCTCAAGCTCTTTCGTCATACCATGGCTGTCGCTTACGACCAATACCTTGCTCATTTGCCTTCAGCGCTTTCCAGCTTCGAATCTAGCACCGAATCCAATTTCCTTAACGCATTCGCCCGATGGCTGATTTTATTTTTTTCATCAGCAGATAGCTCTGCCATTGCCACTCCCTTTTCCGGAGCAAAGAAAACCGGGTCATAGCCGAAGCCGTTGGTACCCCTTGGCTCTTCCAATATCCGGCCTTCACAGGTACCTGACACCGTAAACGTCTCCTGACCAGGGATGGCAACTGCTAAAGCACAATAGAAGCGTGCTGTTCTCTGCTCCTCAGGAACACCCTCTAGCTCCGCAAGTACCTTATTCGTGTTATTCAAGTCATTTTTCGGTTCCCCAGCATAGCGGGCCGAATAGATGCCCGGACGGCCTTCAAGCGCGTCAACGATTAGTCCGGAATCATCGCCAATTACCATTTTCCCAAGTGCCTTCGAAATGGTTTCCGCCTTTAATGTGGCATTTTCCTCAAAGGTTGTCCCGGTTTCTTCTACCTCCGGAAGCTCCGGAAAGTCCAACAACGTCCGCACTGTAATTCCTCTGCTTGCAAAAATATGCTCAAACTCCCTGGCCTTTCCGGGATTTTTCGTGGCAATGATAACTTCATTCATATGAATCTCCTCTATTTCTTTCTGCGATTTTCAATTTTTTGCATGATTTCCTCGCCAAGGGCCGCCTTTTGCTGTTCAAACAACTCCATGAGCCCCTCTTGAGCAGCACCAAGCAACCCTTGGAGATCATTGTAGGAAAATGTCGCTTCCTCACCCGTTCCCTGCAGCTCAACAAATTCGCCGCTTCCTGTCATGACAACATTCATATCGACCTGTGCCTTGGAATCCTCTATGTAATTTAAATCTAACACTACTTGGCCGCCCTCTAAAATTCCGACACTCGTTGCAGCTAAATAATCAGTAATCGGAAACTTCGATAATGATTTTTTCCCAGAAAACGACTGTAAGGCAAGAGACAAAGCCACAAAAGCCCCCGTTATCGAAGCTGTTCTTGTACCGCCGTCCGCCTGAATGACATCACAGTCAATCCAAACAGTTCGCTCGCCCAGCGCTTCAAGATCCACTACCGCTCTTAAGGCACGGCCGATTAATCGCTGGATTTCCATCGTCCGGCCGGTAACCTTCCCTTTTGAGGACTCTCGGATATTCCTTGTTTCCGTTGCCCGGGGAAGCATCGCATATTCCGCGGTGATCCAGCCCTTGCCTTGCCCTCTCATAAAAGGCGGGACTTTATCCTCAATGCTAGCGGTACAAATCACCTTTGTATTGCCGACTGAAATAAGGACCGAGCCTTCCGGATGCATTAAATAATTGGTTTCAATATGTACGGGTCTTAATTGCAATGGCTCTCTTCCGTCTGCACGCGCCATATCCCAAACTCCTCCTCCGTGGTCACTGTAAGGGACTCTCCCCCCTTACAAAAACACTAAATACAAAATAGAAAGAGGCGGCAGTCAGCCAACCTCTTTGATTGTCATTATATAGTATAACAAAAATTATTTTTTAAAAACTACCTGTATTGACTTTTTCTGGGCGGGTAACCGGTGCAGAAAGCTTCTTACCCTTGTCATTCTTCAATTCCGCTTTACCGTCAACTAAAACAGCTACCTTTTGCACGCCCTTCTGTTCAGTCAAGGAAAGCACAAGAGTATCCAGCAGGTTTTGCGAAATCACCTTCTCTTCAAAGCTGCCGTAAATATTTTTGTTAAAGTTTAAGGTGACAGTTCCGTCCTGATATTTCGGTGTTTCATTTAGTTTAACGTCAGTCATAAATTCGGAAACAAGGTTCGATTTTTCACTTGGGCCCTTGATTAATTCATTGACTGCCGCTGTGATTGGATCCTTCTCACTTGCTTTCACCCTGCGGGTAACTGGCACATAATAGTAGGAGCCTTCTTCACCGCCAATAAAGTATACAGTAATTGGCTTCGTATTCGTGATATCCACTACATCCTTTGTATCTAAGTTGATGCCTGTTGCCCTGGAAAGCTTTTCGCTGATTGGCGTTCCTTTTACAGGCATTTCCGTTAATTCATGGCCGTTCATTTTCAGCTTAACAGAATTGACACCAGCAAACTGCGTCAGGGTCCAGGTGACTGACTGAAGAATTTTCAATTCATCCTCAGGCTGATAGTTTTTGAATTCCTTTGAAAAATCAACGACTGCAACCCCATCTTTAATATTAACCGATGGTTTTGTATCCTCAGGCAGAACGGCTCTAAAATCATTCGGCAGCATATCCGTTACAGGTCCGTTCACCACTAAGTAATCCAGCGCCTGTTTAGCGACTGATTTTGTTTTTGGAAGATTTAATGTTTGTGGGACAACATAACCATTCTTGTCAATGAGATATAGCTCCGTCTTCAACACATTCTCTGCATTTTCCTTCTTTTCGGCCGCTGTTTCCTTATTGATGTTCTTCTCACTCGTTGTCGTCACCGTTTTTGGCGGATCAATTTTCTTTTGTGTTTCACTGCCAAATAGGCCGCAGCCGGATAGCACAACCGTGGAAGTGAGCACAGCCAGGCCAAGAATTTTTGCTTTATTTTTGAACATATTTTTCCCCCCTAAGACTGTTTGTACTATCATGTATACGAGCCTATGAAAAAATTAGACCGCCTCGAAAAGAAAAATAGGACAAATTTATTAAATTTTTTTCAAAAAAAATAGAGCCCACCAAAGGACTCTATTTTACAATTTTATTTTTTTCACGTTTTCAATAGGGGTGCCGAGCCATTGCGACGCTATTTTTGAAAAAATCCTAGTGGAGCCGGTCGTATAGAATTCATGCTCTGGTTCCTGCTCGTCTGATTCAAGGAGTCCTTTATATTGGAGAATGGCACTAATCTCCCTGGCCGTTTCATCACCTGAGCTAATGACACTAACCTTTTCACCCATGATTTTTTTGATCAACGGTTCGAGCAGTGGATAATGGGTGCACCCCAAAATAAGCGTATCCAGGTTTTGATTCAATAAAGGCTGCAGCGCTTCATCCACAATTTTCGCAGCAATCGGCCCATCGTATTCACCGCTTTCCACCAGCGGCACAAACTTGGGGCAGGATTGACTTTTGACAAAAAGACGGCTGTTAAGTGATTTTAATGCCTTTTCGTAGGCACCGCTTTTGACAGTTCCATCTGTCCCAATAATTCCGACACGATAGTTTTTTGTCCGTTTTATTGCCGCTCTTGCTCCTGGGTTAATGACCCCTAGCACAGGAATCGATAATTCCCTGCGGATATCGTCGAGCGCAGCTGCTGTTGCCGTATTGCAGGCAATTACCAGCATTTTTATATTTTTTTCTAATAAAAAGTGGGTCAATTCCCATGTAAATCTTTTTACTTCTTTCGTCGATCTTGGGCCGTAGGGACAGCGCGCGGTATCACCCAAATAGATGATTTTCTCGTTTGGCAGCTGCCTCATGACCTCTTTAGCAACGGTCAGGCCGCCGACACCAGAATCTATAACACCAATTGCTTGCTTCAAACTTTTCGCCTCATTTTGCTGTTAGCAACTTCTTTATATTCGAACGCATCATATCAACTGCGTTCATAAACGAACCTCTGGCTCGCCAATCCGTCTACTGGACTTACTTCATTTCCTGATGCAGTTTTATTAAGTTGTTTTGCAAGAGTTGAATTTCTTCCTTATTGAAGTTTTTTAAGACTTCTTCAAGATAGACTTGACGCTTTTTAATCACTTCATCAATGATTCTCTTGCCTTCTTCGAGAAGATGGATTCTCACAACACGGCGATCGTTTGTATCTTTCACCCGCTCTACCAAAAGATTTTTCTCCATACGGTCGACCAGATCAGTGGTAGTACTGCAGGCTAAATACATTTTAGTAGAGAGCTCGCCAATTGTCATATCTCCGTCTTCAAAGAGCCATTGCAGGGCAACGAATTGAGGAGGAGTAATTTTATAATTACTCAACATCTCTCTTCCCTTTTGCTTAATTATGCCTGATATATACCGCAGTTCTTTTTCGATATTTGCGACAACGTCCCCAGTCACTTTTTGGGAATTTTCGAGTTTCATTTGTTCTACACTCCTAAAATAGGCTTCTCCTCATGACATGACCAAATAAAAAATACTTTTCAAGCTTGTACTTATTGTCTACTTTTTTCAGGAAAATTTCAAGCCGGAACTGTCTTGTCAGCTTTTCAAAAAAACTGGCAAGATGAAGGTGCTTCATCCTGCCAGTTGGATTATTCGATCTCTTCCAGCTTTCCAAAGGAGCCAAAAAATTCGTAATGGATCCGTTCTTCTGGAACTCCCCATTGTTTTAAAGCTTTATTAACCACTTTCATGAAAGGCTCCGGTCCGCAGAAATAAAAATCGGCATCCTTGGTTGGTAAACTTTGCTGCAGCCACTCCAGGCTAAAAAATCCTTCTTTATCGTAATTTTTCATTTCTTTATCATCTTCTGATGGTTTTTCATAAATAACGAAGGAGTGGACATTCTTATGTCCAGCTGCCAGGTCATTTACATGGGCTCTGAAGGCATGCAGTTGGCTGTTTATGGCTGCATGGATATAATAAATTTCCCGATTTGAGCTTTCGTTTACGGTTGTGTTTAACATGGCCATCATCGGAGTAAGACCAACCCCACCGCTAATTAATACTAGCGGAAGATTCGTATCCAAATCTAAATAAAAATCACCGGCAGGTGCGGTAATCGGAATCGTATCTCCCTCTTTTACATGAGTGTGCAAATAGGTGGAAACAATCCCAGCAGGAATGTTATCCCCTTTTGGGTCTTCCCGTTTTACACTGATTCGGTAATAATTCTGACCGGGACGATCTGATAAACTATACTGGCGTAAATGGGTGTATTGTTCACCGGGAATCTCCAGTTTTACGGTAATGTATTGACCGGGAATATAGCTGGCAATTTCCTTACCGTCTTGCGGCTTTAAGTAAAACGACGTGATGACGTCGCTTTCTTTCACCTTTTTTTCCACAACAAAATTCCGGTAGCCGGCCCAGCCGCCAGGCATTGTCTCCGCCGTTTTATACATTTTATTTTCCATTCTAATAAACACATCTGCGATGACCCCATATGCATCCGCCCATGCATCAATAATTTCTGGTGTTGCCGCATCGCCTAATACTTCTTTGATGGCTCCCAGCAAATTTTCACCAACTATCGGATAGTGCTCCGGCTTAATTTGCAGGCTTCGATGTTTTTCACCAATTCGCTCGAGAACGGGCATAATTTGGCTGAAATCTTCAATATTTGCCGCTGCCCCGTAAACAGCATCTGCGAGTGCTTTAGGCTGGTGACCTGTTATTTGATGCGTTTGATTGAAAATATTGAGAAGCTCCGGGTGCTGCTTAAACATACGCTTATAAAAATGCTTGGTTATTTGTTCACCATGATCCTTCACAATCGGAAGTGTGGCTTTTATGATTTCAAGCTTATTCGGATCAAGAGTTTTTACCGTCTTTACGACCTCTTGCCAAGAATTTTTCTCTTTAATTTGCGTATTAGACATAATGTATTTCTTACCTCCTTTAGCCTTACTACTAAAGTATCTCCTGACTTGAAGATGATAAAGGAGGTAAGTATTGTTATGTTATTACAAAAAATTGTCCATATAAATGTATGAACCGGCGTCCCATAAGGATGCCGGTCATGTTTAAAGTTCTAGCTCTCCCATACGAAGGAGTTCTACAACTGCCTGTGATCGCCCCTTCACACCAAGCTTTTGCATGGCATTCGAAATATGATTCCGAACTGTTTTTTCGCTGATAAATAATTCACTAGCGATTTCTTTTGTTGTTTTGTCCTGTACTAACAGTTCGAATACTTCTCTTTCTCGTTTGGTGAGTAATGGCTTGTGAGTATATTCATTCTCCTTCAAGTATTGTAACCCTCCTTGCCTTCGCCAGTTATGCACCGGGGGTGGGTATATATTTAGTCACCATATCTTATGTGAACTGGTCAGGGGGAGTGACTATATTTACTCGTTAGATATGAATTTTATGAAAAAACTTCCCAAAAAAAAACTTTCTAAAAAAAAGACAAGAGCCCTTCTTTTATGAGCTCTTTAGCATTGCATATATAATATATCGTTTTGGGGCGTTTCCGACGTAACGGAAGGGGTAGCATGTTGTTAGAATTAATTCTTCTTCTTTGTTTTGCAAGGTGATAATACTGGTATCGTCTGACTTCACGATTTTCGTATGGGTTATTTCGTAATTGAAGTTACCATAGGGCATTTGCATATTTAAGGAGTCGCCTACTTTCAGTTCACCTAAGTGGCGAAAAACGGTATCGCGATGTCCCGATAAAACAATTTGCCCTTTATCGCCGGGAAAATACGATCCTTTATAGTGGCCTATTCCTCTTTCTAAATCATCGGGATTTGTCCCTTCCACGATCGCCAGTTCCGCTTTTATCTTCGGTATGGCCAATAGACCGACTGTATCCCCCATATTCGGCGGTTTGCTTTCACCCTGTTTCTGTCCTGGTTGATTATTGCTTGAAACCTTTTTGGCCTGCTCACGCACTAAGTTTTTTGCTTCTTGAAGGGAGGCTTTTGTTTGCATTTTTGTGTCTGCAATCTGCCATAATCCGATACCTAAAACTATGAGCCCGGCCAATATAATAAGAATTGGAATCTTAGCTTTCACCATAAATACCTGCCTTTTCAAAAAGCTCATACTATTAGTTCAAGTATAACAAATGGGCAGAGAAACGACTATAATTTCCAGACAAGAAAAAACCTCCCTTTCATTGTAAAAAGGAGGTTTTTAACATTATTAGTCGCGGTCGGAGCCGAAGAAGTTTCTAAATGCTTGGAATGTTGTTTCACGGTTCAATGCTGCGATTGAGGTAGTCAATGGAATACCTTTTGGACAGGATTGAACACAGTTTTGTGAGTTACCGCAGCCTTCAAGACCGCCTTCACCCATGATGGTTTCAAGCCGCTCAGCCTTATTCATCGCACCTGTTGGATGAGCATTAAAAAGACGAACCTGTGATAATGGCTGCGGTCCGAAAAATTTTGATTTACTGTTAACATTCGGACATGCCTCTAGGCAGACACCACATGTCATACACTTGGAAAGCTCGTAAGCCCATTGGCGTTTATTCTCAGGCATACGAGGTCCTGGTCCTAGGTCATAGGTTCCGTCAATTGGAATCCACGCTTTCACTCTCTTTAATGCATCAAACATTCTGCTGCGATCAACCTGAAGGTCGCGCACAACAGGGAATGTCCGCATTGGAGCTAAGCGGATCGGCTGCTCCAATTGATCGACTAACGCCGAACAGGATTGGCGCGGCTTTCCGTTGATAATCATTGAACATGCACCACAAACCTCTTCAAGACAGTTCATATCCCAAGTAATTGGGCTGGTAGCTTGTCCTTTTGCATTAACAGGGTTTCTCCGAACTTCCATTAACGCCGAGATAACATTCATCCCCGGGCGGTACGGAACTTCAAATTCTTCCTCATAAGGGGCAGAATTTTCATTATCCTGACGTTGAATAATAAATTTTACAGTCTTAGTTTCAGCCATTTTATCTTCTCCCCTTTCCTTTTAGTGTTTTGTAGTATAGTCGCGTTTCCGTGGTTGAATTAAAGACACATCAATATCTTCATAATGGAAAGCTGGGGCAGTTTTCGCATCTGTAAACTTAGCCATTGTTGTCTTCATGAATTCCTCATCATTCCGTTCAGGGAATTCAGGTTTATAATGGGCGCCGCGGCTTTCATTACGGTTGTATGCACCAAGCGTAATTACGCGAGCCAATTGCAGCATGTTTTGCAGTTGTCTTGTAAAGGCTGCTCCTTGGTTGCTCCATTTAGATGTATCATTAATATTGATTTTTTGGTAACGCTCTAACAGTTCTTGGATCTTTTCGTCTGTTTTCAACAGTTTGTCATTGTAACGAACAACTGTTACATTATCAGTCATCCACTCGCCAAGCTCTTTATGAAGAATGTAGGCATTTTCATTGCCATCCAATGACATAATATTGTTCCACTTTTCTTCCTGCTCTTTAACATGACGGTCAAAGACAGTAGAAGAAACAGCATCCGAGCTTTTCTCAAGTCCTTCAATATAGCTAACCGCATTTGGTCCTGCAACCATACCGCCAAAAACGGCAGAAAGCAGTGAGTTTGCGCCAAGACGGTTCGCACCATGCTGAGAATAATCACATTCTCCAGCAGCAAATAGGCCTGGAATGCTAGTCATTTGGTCATAATTAACCCAAAGTCCGCCCATTGAATAGTGAACGGCAGGGAAAATTTTCATTGGAACTTTACGCGGGTCATCACCAACGAATTTTTCATAAATTTCAATGATACCGCCAAGTTTAACATCCAATTCATGAGGATCCTTATGAGATAGGTCAAGGAATACCATGTTTTCACCGTTAACACCCAATTTTTGATTAACGCAGACATCAAAAATTTCACGTGTTGCGATATCACGTGGTACCAGGTTTCCGTATGCAGGATATTTTTCCTCTAGGAAGTACCAAGGCTTTCCGTCTTTGTATGTCCAAACACGGCCGCCTTCACCACGTGCAGATTCACTCATTAAGCGAAGTTTATCGTCACCAGGGATGGCAGTTGGGTGAATCTGAATCATTTCACCGTTCGCATAATATGCACCCTGCTGATAAACAATCGATGCTGCAGAACCAGTGTTAATTACTGAGTTTGTAGATTTACCAAAGATAATACCAGGTCCGCCAGTTGCCATAATTACGGCATCCGCAACGAATGATTTGATTTCCATTGTTTTTAAGTCTTGGGCAACGATTCCACGGCATACGCCCTCCTCGTCAACGACTGCACCTAAAAACTCCCAACCTTCATATTTAGTAACAAGCCCTGCTACCTCGTGGCGGCGAACCTGCTCATCTAATGCATATAAAAGCTGCTGACCAGTTGTTGCACCTGCAAATGCAGTTCTGTGGTGTTGAGTTCCCCCGAAACGGCGGAAGTCTAATAAGCCTTCTGGAGTACGGTTAAACATAACACCCATCCGGTCAAATAAATTGATAATACCAGGCGCGGCATCACACATAGCCTTAACCGGAGGCTGGTTAGCCAAGAAATCTCCGCCGTAAACCGTATCATCAAAGTGAATCCATGGGGAATCCCCTTCACCTTTAGTATTTACTGCTCCATTAATACCGCCTTGGGCACAAACAGAGTGAGAGCGTTTAACAGGAACAAGAGAAAATAATTCTACAGGAGTTCCGTGTTCTGCAACTTTAATAGTTGCCATCAAGCCGGCCAATCCGCCACCGACAATGATCACCTTACCTTTACTCATCGTGACTCACTCCCTTAATCCAAATCCAATATTTTTCCAATCAAGAAATCATTAATTTATCAAACAAAAGCTAATAGAGTTTGAACGGCTACGATAGATAGAAGTACGAAAACTACCATCGTAAAATATGTAGCAATAGTTTGTGACCGTGGGGATTGCGTAATACCCCAGCTTACCATGAAAGACCATAATCCGTTCGCAAAGTGGAAAATAGCTGAAATAATACCAATTACATAAAATGCAAACATGACTGGTGAAGAAAGAATATCATGCATCATTTGGAAGTTAACCTCAGCACCAAATGCAGCGGCAATACGTGTTTCCCACACATGCCATGCGATAAAAATAAGAGTGATTACCCCTGATACACGCTGAAGCAGGAACATCCAGTTTCTAAAGAAACCAAATCTTGAAACATTGTTTTTTGCTGTAAATGCAATGTACAGACCATAGATTGCATGGAACAGCAAAGGTAAATAAATTACTACTGTTTCAAGGACAATACGGAACGGAAGTGTCCCCATGAAATTTGCTGCCTTGTTGAAGGATTCCACTCCTTCTGTTGCAAAGTGGTTGACAATCAGGTGCTGAACAATGAATACCCCGATTGGGATAACCCCAAGCAACGAGTGCAGTCTCCGATTGAAAAATTCGCGATTCCCCGCCATTGATTTACCCCCTTTTAAATTTTAAAAAATGATGTTAAGTTTTAACTTCCTTCATTAATATAACCTAGCATCACTGTGACAATTATGTGACATGTCCATTTTACTCCCAACATCATAGAGCGTCAAGGAAACGGATACATAAAAAAGCGTTGAAAACTAAAATTTTTATAATATATTGATATTATGATAGATATGAATTTCAGCATGTCATCGTTTTGTAAGCGCTTTATTTTTACTTGTAATTACCAACATCTTACGGGAGAATTTTTTTCCTATATCGGAAACGATAATTATGATAAGAAATAAGAACATATATTGTAAAATAATAAATTTCTTTGCGACTTCTTTACATTATTAGAAAACTGTACTGAAACAGAACTCGATTTGTATATAATAGAATGATAGAAAGAGGGGAAGTAAATGAAAGATAGTGCAGTAATGGACCAAGATCTACAAACGCCTGAACCAAGGACAGTCTCTATATTTGGCTATGAATTAATTAGAGAAGTTCTTCTCCCTGAGATTTTCGGCAAGGACACTCCTGAAATTCTTTACTGGGCAGGGAAACGTCTCGCTCGAAAATATCCTTTGGAAAGCTACGAAAGCCTGATAGATTTTTTTGCAAAAGCTTCATGGGGTGAGTTAGAAATTAAGAAGGAAACAAAAAATGAGCTGGAATTCGAGTTGGCAAGTCCAATGATTGTATCGCGTGTTAAATCAAAAGCGGAAAACTTCTTTCAACTTGAAGCCGGCTTTCTAGCTCAGCAAATCGAAGTCCAAAAAGGGGCTATTGTGGAAACCTTCGAACACCCGGTCAAAAAATCGAACAAAGTTTGCTTCACCGTCAAATGGGATAAAGACTAAAAGAAAGGGGGGGAAAAGCCCCCCTTTTCTTAAGGCATAAATTCAACTACGCCTCATGAACCGTCCAGCCGGACTCGCCAATCGGCGAATTTTCATTTAATTTTGCCCAAGTTCAAATGCTTCGTGCAGGGCTTCTACTGCTTTGAGCATATTTTTTTCTTCTACTACAGCTGATACTTTGATTTCTGAGGTGCTGACCATCTTTACAGGAATATTGCTGTTCGCAAGAACCTCAAACATTTTCGCAGCCACACCAGGATTAGAAATCATTCCGGAACCAACAATTGATACCTTTGCCAGTTTATTCTCTGCATCAAGCTGGTCATAGGCAAGTATTTCTTTATTGTTTTCCAGCACATTTAAGGTTGGGATCCAATCATCGGTATGGATGGAAAAGGAGAGATTGGCTGCGCCCTCATCTGTTGTGCTTTGAATAATAATATCCACGTTAATGTGATTTTTGGCCAATGTCGTAAAAATAGTTGATAAGCTTGTTAATGAATTTCTAAGCCCTAAAACAGTAACCCGTGTAATTCCATCTTCAAACGCGACTCCGCGTACGACTAAATTTTGTTCCATCGTTGCTTCCCCCTCAATTACAGTTCCTTCAACCTTCTCCATGCTAGAGCGGACCTCAAGCCTTACATTATAATTTTTTGCAAACTCGACCGCTCTTGGATGTAGAACTCCCGCACCCAGATTGGCCAGTTCAAGCATTTCATCATACGATACTGATAATAATTTCCGAGCGTTCTTGACATAACGGGGATCCGTTGTAAATACCCCGGTTACATCGGTATAAATATCACATTTATCCGCATTTAGCGCAGCCGCCAACGCAACGGCAGTTGTATCAGAACCCCCGCGTCCGAGCGTAGTGATTTCCCCGTCTTCAGTAACCCCTTGGAATCCGGCCACAATGACGACTTTTCCAGCATCAAGCTGGTTTTGAACAGCATCAGTGTTTATTTTCGAAATCCTCGCATTGCCGTGAACAGGCTCTGTCATAATTCCAGCCTGCCAGCCTGTAAAGGAAACAGCCTCCAGTCCTTTTTGGTTTAAGGCCATTGAAAGCAATGCGATCGTTACTTGCTCACCTGTTGAGAGCAGCATATCCATTTCCCGCTTATTCGGCTGCTCTGATATTTCCTTTGCCATATTAACAAGCTGGTCCGTTGATTTTCCCATCGCCGAAACAACGACCACTACTTGGTTTCCACGTTCCTTTTCCCCCCGCACACATTCTGCGACATTTAGAATTTTTTCAATGCTGCCAACGGAGGTTCCGCCAAATTTCTGTACTATTAAGCCCATGTCTTCCCCTTCTCTCAGTCATTCTTGTAAAAAAATAAAAAGCAATGGGAGCATATCCCATTGCTTTGAAAACACAAAATTAACATTTTCGCGTTAGTAGACAATGAAAGATAGCGCTCCAAGACAACAGTCTTGACAATCCGGCATTTTTTCAATGACGAACCAGCAAGGAAAATAATGAGTGTTTCCCAACTTCGGCGAACATTCCCTTTCAAAGCCCATCGTTGAAGCTCATCCTTCTCCGGGCCTTTACTCTTGAAGCTCGCACCTCTACCTTCACTTTACTTATAAAAGTGATAGTCTATTAAATTTTTATTCATTATAGCATAGTAATACTAGAGTGACAATTACTGTGACTGAAGTTTTTTTATTAATTCTTCTGCCACATTTTGGGGGATGCCAATCTCTCTAAATTCCTCAAGGGTTGCCTCTCTCATTTTCTTAACGGAGCCAAATTCCTTTAATAGCTGCTTCTTGCGTTTTTCGCCAATCCCAGGAATGTCGTCAAGTAAGGATTGGAATGCAGTTTTACCGCGTGTCTGCCGGTGGAAGGTAATCGCAAAGCGGTGAACTTCATCCTGGATTCGCTGGAGTAAATAAAATTCCTGGCTATTGCGGGCAAGCGCTACAATTTCCAATGGATTCCCATACATAAGCTGTGATGTGCGGTGCTTCTCATCCTTGACCAGTCCAGCAAGAGGAATGTCCAGCCCCAATTCATTTTCTAGTACATCACGGACAGCTTCCACATGTCCCTTTCCACCGTCAATGATGATCAAATCAGGCAGCGGAAGCTCTTCCTTTAGAGCCCTCGAGTATCTTCGTCTCGTTACCTCTCTCATCGATTCATAATCATCCGGGCCTTCAACAGACTTAATTTTATATTTCCGATATTCCCGCTTGTTTGCTTTCCCGTCTGTAAAAACAATCATCGCTGACACCGGGTCTGTCCCTTGAATGTTAGAGTTATCAAATGCCTCGATCCGGTGAGGCGTATATATGCCAAGCATTTCTCCAAGGTTTTCAACGGCTTTGATCGTTCTTTCCTCATCTTTTTCAATAAGAGAGAACTTCTCATTCAAGGCGATTTTCGCATTTTTAATTGCCATTTTGACAAGGTCCTTTTTCTGGCCCCGCTGCGGCTTAATGACTTTTACTTCCAATAACTGCTCTGCCATCTGCAAATCCACATCG
This sequence comes from Neobacillus citreus, assembly GCF_018343545.2. GTDB lineage: Bacteria > Bacillota > Bacilli > Bacillales > Cytobacillaceae > Neobacillus > Neobacillus citreus. The sequence continues at coordinate 28,312 of NZ_JAGYPE020000042.1, forward strand.
TCCTGGATGAGAATTTCCTTCGGTTTAAAATGGTTCGTCTTTTGATAAAATTGGCCGAGGAAGGTAAGGATTTCTTCTTCCGGCTCATTATAGATAGGGAACATCGAAACGTCTCGTTCAATCAGCTTCCCTTGGCGCACAAAAAATACTTGAACACACATCCAGCCTTTGTCAACGGCATAGCCGAATACATCACGGTCAGTAAAATCAGTCATCGTGATCTTTTGTTTTTCCATGATTGTTTCAATATGAATGATTTTGTCACGGAATTCCTTTGCTCTTTCAAAATCAAGCTCTTCCGCGGCAGCCTGCATTTTTTCAGTTAGGTCCTTTTTTATTTCATTATAACCGCCATTTAAAAAGCGGGTAATTTCATCGGTCATTTGTTTATACTGTTCTTCAGAAACCTCATTTACGCAAGGCGCCAGGCACTGCCCCAAGTGATAATAGAGGCAAACTCGGTCAGGAAGCGTAGAACATTTGCGGAGCGGGTAAATCCGGTCAAGCAGTTTCTTTGTTTCGTTGGCCGCGCCTACGTTGGGATATGGACCAAAATACTTACCTTTATCCTTTTTTACTTTTCTTGTAATAATTAGCTTTGGGTGTCTTTCTGCAGTCAGCTTAATAAATGGATAAGTCTTATCATCCCTAAGCATGACATTATATTTTGGGTCATATTTTTTTATTAAATTTAATTCAAGCAGAAGTGCTTCGATATTGGATGAGGTCACGATATACTCAAAGTCTTCAATCTCATTTACCAAGCGAAGTGTTTTCCCATCATGCGAACCGGTAAAATAAGACCGGACACGGTTCTTTAATACTTTCGCCTTACCAACGTAGATAATCGATCCTTGACGATCCTTCATCAAGTAGCAGCCGGGTTGATCCGGCAGCAGCGTTAACTTTTGTTTAATGGTTTCATTCATTCCGGCCGCTCTCCTCTCTGCCGTTTTAATCATATACTTATAAATTTTAAAACAATCTGCAGGTAAATTAAAGTGGGAGTCTCTAGAAATAAAAAAACCTTAACCGATATTCCGGTTAAGGTTTCTTTGTTTTGAAGATTATAGATGTTTTTGTAGTAACCCTGCTAAAGCTTCTTTTGGTTGGAAGCCGACAGTTTTATCAACAACTTCACCGTTTTTCAACACTAGTAAAGTTGGAATGCTCATTACTCCAAAATTAGAAGCTGTCTGCGGATTTTCATCCACATCAAGTTTCGTAATTTTTACTTTATCTCCCATTTCAGCATCAAGCTCTTCTAAAACTGGCGCAATCATTTTGCAAGGTCCGCACCATGGTGCCCAGAAATCTACAAGAACAAGACCTGAACCTGTTTCAGCCGTAAAGTTTTGATCTGTTACGTGTGCAATAGCCATTTTTCATTGCCTCCCTAATTATTACTTAAATCTAACGAAAGTATAACATCGTTTGGAAAATCACGCTAATAATCTGTTTCGCAGGTAATTTTCCCATTTTGCCTAGTAAGTATTCTATGCAAACTCATGATAAAGGCGAGCGGAACATCCCGCTCGCCCTCATAAATTATTATGAATGAACTTTAAGCTTTTTAAACTCTTCAGTTAAAAGTGGAACAACTTCGAACAAGTCACCAACGATACCGTAGTCTGCCACTTTGAAGATGTTTGCTTCAGGATCTTTGTTAATGGCTACAATAACTTTAGAGTTGGACATACCTGCAAGATGCTGGATAGCGCCGGAAATACCGCAGGCAATGTATAGGTCTGGAGTTACAACCTTACCAGTTTGGCCAATTTGCAGGGAGTAATCACAGTATTCAGCGTCACATGCACCGCGGGAAGCTCCAATTGCTCCACCTAATACAGCAGCCAATTCTTTTAGAGGTGCAAAGCCTTCCGCGCTCTTCACGCCGCGTCCGCCGGAAATAACGACTTTTGCTTCGCTCAGGTCTACACCTTCAGTAGCTTTTCTGACTACCTCTTTAACGATGGCGCGAAGGTCTTTGATTTCCACAGAAAGGGAAGAAACTTCACCGCTTCTTGACTCATCTTTTTGTAGTGGAGCAATGTTATTTGGACGAACAGTAGCAAAGATTAAACCGTCAGTCACAATTTTCTTTTCGAATGCTTTACCGGAATAGATTGGTCGTGTAAAGACAACGTTTCCTCCAGCCACTTCAACAGCTGTAGCATCAGAAATTAGACCTGATGAAAGCTTAGCAGCAATTCTTGGAGAAAGGTCTTTTCCAAGTGCTGTATGACCGAAAACAAGACCTTCTGGCTTTTCTTGGTCAATGACAGCTAATAGTGCTTGAGAATAGCCATCTGATGTATACTGCTTTAATTTTTCGTTTTCAACAACAACGACGCGGTCTGCACCGGATTGAATTAATTCTGCACCAAGGCTTTGTACTGCTTCTCCAAGCAATACTCCTACTACTTCTCCGCCTTCAGCAACAGTTTTAGCTGCAGCAACTGCTTCAAAAGATACATTACGTAAGGATCCGTCGCGAACTTCTCCTAAAACTAATACTTTTTTAGACATTAGTGTTTACCTCCTGCAAATCAATTTTTATGATAAACCGATTAGACTACTTTTGCTTCAGTGTGGAGCAGTTGAACAAGTTCTTTTACTTGGTCGGCTAAATCGCCAGATAAAACCTTGCCTGCTTCTTTCTTTGGCGGCAGGTAAATTTCAATTGTTTTTGTTTTAGCTTCCACATCATCTTCTTCAAGATCAAGATCATCTAATTCCAGCTCATCAAGAGGCTTTTTCTTTGCCTTCATGATCCCAGGCAATGATGGATAGCGCGGCTCGTTCAAGCCTTGCTGAGCAGTTACTAAAAGCGGAAGGCTTGTTTCAATTACTTCAGAATCCCCTTCAACGTCACGAGTAACAGTTGCCTTTGTTCCATCGATTTCAAGCTTTGTAATCGTGGTTACGTAAGGAATGTTTAGAAGTTCAGCCACACGCGGTCCAACCTGGCCAGATCCGCCGTCAATGGCAACATTTCCGCCAAGGATTAAGTCAGCATTTTTATCTTTTAAGTATTCAGCAAGAATTTTGGCAGTTGTAAATTGGTCGCCATTTTCAACGTCATCTTCAGTATTGATGAGAACAGCCTTATCTGCACCCATGGCAAGCGCAGTACGCAATTGCTTTTCAGCTTCTTCGTTGCCGACAGAAATAACGGTTACTTCGCCGCCGTTTGCATCACGGACCTGAATCGCTTCTTCAATGGCGTATTCATCATAAGGGTTAATGATGAATTCAGCACCATCTTCATTGATTTTGCCGCCGGAAATCGCAATCTTTTCCTCTGTATCAAAGGTTCTTTTCATTAATACAAAAATGTTCATGGTTACCCTCCTAAATATTCAAACATTTGTTTAGTTTGAAAGATTGAAAAAATTTTTTGTAAAAAAATATAATAAGCTTCCTAGCGAGCACTCGCTCGGAGGACTAGGAAAGTTTATTCACCTTTAAAATGAGGTTCTCTTTTTTCAATAAAAGCTTGAATGCCTTCTTTGGCATCTTTTGAAACAAATACTTCACCAAAAAGTTCTGATTCCCGCTTTACACCTTCATAAAATTCTTTTGTTTTTGAATAGTTTAATAGTTCAATAGCGGCTTTGACAGAGCCAGGGCTCTTCTTGGCAATTTTTCCTGCAAGTTTATAGGCTTGTTCTAAGACTTCATTTTCCGGATAAGCATGGTTAGCAAGCCCATATTGAACCGCTTCCAATCCAGTGATTGGCTCGGAGGTTAACATCATCTCCGCCGCTCTTGCTGTTCCAACATATTTTGGCAGACGCTGGGTACCAGCAAAGCCTGGAATGATCCCAAGCTGCAATTCAGGAAGACCTAGTTTCGCGGTTTCACTAACAAGACGGATATGGCATGACATTGCCAGTTCAAGCCCGCCGCCTAGTGCTGCACCATGGATTGCGGCAATAATAGGTTTTGGAAACTTCTCCATCCGGTCAAACAAATCTTGTCCAAATTTGCCAAGATTTGAAAAACCTTCTGAAGAACTTACTGTTGTAAATTCTTTAATATCGGCACCTGCCGAGAAAAAGCGGCCTTCACCATGGATGACAACTGCTCTAATCTCGCGGCTTGGTTCAATTTCATCTAGTGCTGCGGTTAATTCCCGTAAAAGGCCTGATGAAAGCGCATTTGCCGGAGGACGCTGCAACGTAATGGTTGCGATGGAGTCCTCCACTGACCATTTTAAATATTCCATAGTATCCCTCCTCTAATTTGTGATCTAGCAGCCTGCAAACCCGTTGATTAAAAGACGATGGACTTTAGGTGCAAGCGCTGTTAAATTAAACTTCTCCTCGTTCAACACCCATGAAGTAACGATTTCATCAATGGTGCCGAAGACCATTTGCCGGACCAGTCGAACATCCAGGGTTTCTGAGAACTCACCAGTTTCTATGCCTTCAATGATAATCTTGTCGATCACCTGCAAGTAGCCTTTCAGAACATTATTGATCCGCATCCGCAATTCCTTATTGGATTGGCGTAATTCCAGCTGTGTGACGATTGCCATATGATGGTCTTCCGATAGAAGCTGAAAATGAGTTTCAACCAACACTAATAATTTCTCTGCCGCTGTCTTTTTTCCTGCAATTTCTTCATCTATTTTTTCAACAAAACTACCCATTTTTTCTTCAAAGAGTGAGATAAGGATGTCTTCTTTGTTTTTAAAATACAAATAAATCGTGCCATCAGCCACTCCTGCTTGCTTGGCAATCTTTGCAACCTGGGCTTGGTGGTAGCCGTTTTCAGCGATGACAATCACTGCAGCATCGATAATTTGCATGTATTTTGGTTTCATTTTTTTCACTTACGTTCCCCCCTTTGAAGAAAAATTTACAAACCAATCAAAATTAAAAAGAAAAATATGAATGAATAATCATTCATATTTTTATAATAGATTTTATATATCTTTCTGTCAAGAAAGACAAGCTACTTTCTTCATAATATTTTAAAAATTAATATTTGGCAAGTTATGCGTGCTTTTTAGCCTCTTCTTCCAGTTTTTGAATTTCCTCATCGACCAGTATTCTTCGCAGTATTTTTCCTACAGCGGTTTTCGGAAGTTCTCTTCTGAATTCGTAAAGTCTTGGCACTTTATAAGCAGTAAGAAATTTTCTGGCAAACTTGTTCATTTCCTCTGCGGTAACCGTTGCGCCCTCTTTTAAAACAATGTACGCCTTAACCGTTTCACCCCGATAAGGGTCAGGCACACCCGCGACGACTGCTTCGACGACATCGGGATGTTCATATAAAACTTCTTCTATTTCGCGCGGATAAATATTAAATCCGCCGGCGATAATCATGTCTTTCTTCCGGTCAACCACATAAAAATAACCGTTTTCATCCATGTATCCCAGATCACCTGTATACAGCCAGCCGTCTTTTATTGTTTGCGCTGTCTCCTCGGGACGATTCCAGTATCCCTTCATTACCTGCGGACCTTTAATGATCAGTTCGCCAATTTCTCCAGCAGGCATCTCTTCTCCCGTTTCAGAAGATACAATTTTGGAATCCGTATCAGGATACGGAACGCCGATGCTGCCCTTAACTCTTACTGCCCCCCATAAGAAGTTGGAGTGAGTAACTGGTGATGCTTCTGAAAGACCATAGCCCTCGACAAGCTTACCACCTGTAATAGCCTCAAATCTTTCCTGGACTTCATGCGGAAGCGGAGCCGAGCCGCTGATACATGCCTCAATTGAGGATAAATCATATTTTTTCAAATCTGGATGTTTTAACAGGCCGATAAAAATCGTTGGTGCTCCCGGAAAAAGCGTTACTCGGTGTTTTTGTATTGCTTTCAACGTCTCAAGCGCATCAAATTTAGGCATTAAAATTAATTTAGCGGCCATCTTTACGGACAGAATCATAACTGTGGTTAAGCCAAAGACATGGAAGAACGGCAATATTCCCAAGATGACTTCTTTTGCTGGCTGGACTTTAAAGACCCAGGCCTGGTTCATCGTGGTATTGGCATTAACATTTTTATGGGTTAGCATGACCCCTTTGGCCACGCCGGTCGTTCCACCGGTATATTGAAGCAAGGCAATATCCTCATCAATATCGAAGTCATATTCCATTAATTTTTTCTTCTTTTGTTTTAAAACCTCTGTCAGCAAATGGGTGCTGCCCTCATGTTTTACATTTACAACAATTCCGTATTGTTTTTTCTGGATGTAAGGGTAAACTAAGTTTTTAGGAAATGGGAGGAAATCTTTGATAGCGGTAACAATGATATGTTTTAAAGCAGTGTGCGGCATTACTTTTGCGACGCGCGGATAAAGGATATCCATTGTGACAATGACCTTTGCGCCAGAATCATTCATTTGGTGTTCAAGCTCTCGTTCTGTGTATAATGGATTGGTTTCCACGACTACCCCGCCGGCGATCAGAATTCCGAAGAAGCAGATAACGTTTTGCGGGCTATTCGGAAGCATAATTGCAACACGGTCACCCTTTTGAACTCCAAGATTTGCCTGCAGATAGCCGGCAAAGCTTTGGGCATCTTCATAGAGCTGTTTAAAGGTAAGCTCCTTCCCCATAAAGTGGAGTGCCACTTTATCCGGAAACTTCTTGGCTGTTACTTCCAAGTATTTGTGTACTGGTTCTGTGGAGTATTCCAGTGTGGCAGGTACTTCTTTAGGATAATTTTTCAACCACGGTTTTAACTCCGACATAATATGCCCCCTTACGTTTATTAAATTGTGAAAATTCTAACATCTAAACCTATTATAGAACAAATTTTTACAATAAACAATTTCCATTTCCATATCTTGAAATAATTACTACCTTTTGTCTATCAACTAAATAAGCAATAGTTTATCTAGTCTATTCACGTTTCAAATTCATGATTTTTTTCGTAATCATTATGTTTATAAAATAAAAAATCACCGTGCAATAATTTCACACGGTGATTTTCCTTATATTTAAAATAAGAGATAGATAACGCCCAGCACCACGAATAGTCCGCATAATCCTATTAGTACTTTTGCTAATGTTTCCACAAACTCTCTCCCCTTATGATATTCCTGCCCCGATGACATAGGATAGCCCAATGGAAATAATCATCGAAATCAAGCCTACAGCCCGATTATCATTTTGAATTTCTTCATCAATTTTAAACTTTGGAGTTAAAAATTCAAAGATAAAGTAACCGGCCAGCAGCAGTACAAAGCCGTATATGCCCCAGCCAATCATGGAAAGCAATGAACTGTGGTCTTCAATGGTATGTCTAAAAATATTGGCAACGCCAAAAATTTTTCCGCCGGTTGCCATTGCCACAGCCAAATTTCCCTTCTTTATTTCATCCCAATTTTTGTATTTCGTAACCATTTCGAAAATGGCTAAAAATACAATCATACATAAAATGACAACACTGTAATAGGCCGCTATTTGAATATATTCGTTTTCCCAGAACTGGTCCATTGCCTACTCTCCCCTGAATCTATTTGCTAATCGGAATTTTTTCAAATTCCGAACGCATAAATTCAACTACTCCTCTGCCTTCGTCCTAACGGACTTGTCAATCGGCGAGTTTTCATTTAAATTCAACGACGGTGACACCTGAACCGCCTTCACCGGCTTCTCCAAAGCGGATTTTCTTGACGGAGCGATGGTTCCGCAAATACTCCTGAACTCCTTGTCTCAATGCACCTGTTCCTTTTCCATGGATAATGGAAACACGCGGATAATTGGCCAGCAGGGCATCATCAATATATTTTTCCACTTTTAAGAGAGCATCCTCATAACGTTCTCCCCTCAGGTCCAATTCAAGCTTCACATTGGAATCCCGCCCCCTAACAATCGCCAGCGGCTTCATTTCCGTTTGTTTTGTTTGAGAAGCACCGATATATTCTAAATCCTTTTCTCTAACCTTCATTTTTAAGATGCCTATCTGCACCTGCCATTCGTTATCCGAGACTTTATCCACCAGAATTCCGTTTTGGTTAAACGTAAGTACCTTTACCTCATCCCCTGGTGTGAAAGTATACTGTTTCGTTTTCTTATTGATGAGCTTATCCGATTTCTTGATTTCCGGTGCCGCACCTTCTAGGCGCCTTTTTGCTTCAATTAATTCGTGTTCTTTGATATCAGCATGCTTTTCGGTCCGCATCTTGCGAAGGTCGCGAATTACTTGTTCCGCTTCTCTTTTCGCCTCTTCGACGATTACCTCCGCCTTTTCTGCGGCTTTCTCAAGCATCGAGTCCTTCTTCTCATAAAACTCGATCATTTGCTGTTGCAAGTCTTTGTGCAGCATTTCAGCCTGCTTTAAATAATCAAGAGCCTCATCACGGTCGTTTTCAGCCTGACGTCTACTTTCTTCAAGAGAGGCAATCATCTTGTCAATTTGATTTGTATCCTCGCTTACATGCGATCGTGCGGCCCCAATGACCCGCTCATTCAGGCCCAGCCGTTTCGAGATTTCAAAAGCATTGCTCCGGCCTGGGACGCCTAAGAGCAGCTTATAGGTTGGACTTAATGTTTCTACATCAAACTCAACACTTGCATTTAACACACCTTCACGGTTATAGCCGTATGCTTTTAATTCCGGGTAGTGGGTTGTAGCAACCACCCTTGCTCCTCGATTATGAACTTCGTCTAGAATGGAAATGGCCAATGCAGCCCCCTCCTGCGGGTCCGTACCAGCCCCCAGTTCATCAAACAGGACGAGGCTGTTGAAATCAACCCTTTCTAAAATGTCAACAATGTTCACCATATGAGAGGAAAATGTACTCAAGCTTTGTTCAATCGATTGCTCATCACCAATATCGGCGTAGACGGCCCCGAACACAGCCAGTTCAGAACCATCCAGGGCTGGTACTTGCAGGCCCGCCTGTGCCATCAAGGTGCATAGGCCGAGCGTTTTTAAGGTAACCGTTTTTCCCCCGGTGTTTGGACCGGTAATGACAATGGTCGTATAGTCTTTGCCGAGCATAATATCGTTCGCGACCACTTCCTCGAAAGGAATTAAGGGGTGTCTTGCCTTATATAAGGAGATTCTGCCCTCATTGTTCATCGCCGGCATAGACGCTTTTATCTTTCGCCCATAGCGGACTTTTGCAAAAACAAAATCCAAATTGGCCAAAATCTTTACAATGACCTGAAGTTCACTCTCGTATTCTGCTGCCTTGGCGGAAAGCTCTATTAAAATCCGCTCAATCTCCAGATGCTCTTTCACTCGGATATCCTGGAGCTGGTTATTCAGCTGCACAATCACTTGAGGTTCGATAAATAGCGTCTGCCCCGATGAACTTTGATCATGAATAATCCCGCCATAATGCCCGCGGTATTCCTGCTTTACAGGTATGACAAAACGGTCATTACGAATCGTTATAATCGCATCGGAAAGCATCTTTTGAGCACTAGAAGAGCGAATCATGCTTTCCAGCTTTTCACGTACCCGCGCTTCGCTGGTACGAAGCTGATGTCTTAACGAACGAAGCAGTTCGCTTGCGCCGTCAAGGACTTCACCGCTTTCGTCAATGGCCATTTTGATGGCCTGCTCGAGATCCGTTAGTGGAATAATTTGATCCACCTGATCAAGTAATATTGGAATTTCCGTCCTTTCCTCAGCAATTTCCTCCAAGAAACGCTTCATTTGGCGGCTTGTATGAATTGTGCTGGCAATCTGAACAAGCTCATGCGGGCTCAAAACACCACCAATTACAGAGCGTTTTATATGCGGGCGAATATCGTGAATGCCTGAGAGCGGTACATTGCCTTTTATACGTAAAACAGTTGCCGCCTCATCTGTTTCGGCTTGCAGCTTAACGACCTCATCATAGTCTGTTGAGGGCACCAAATTTTTTATTTTTTCTCTTCCAAGGGAGGAGGAAGAATGCTCTAACAACTGCTCCCTGACCTTGGTAAACTCTAAAACCTTTAAAACTCTATCTTGCATGAGGGCGAGCCTCCTTTTTTATCGATTATGCAGAAAATTAAGCAAGTCCTTTTTATCCAGGGCATTAATTACAGTTGATTTTTTAATCCAGCCTTTTTTAGCCGCGGACACACCGATTTCCATATGCTTTAATGTATCCAATTGATGGGCGTCGGTGTTGATTAATATTTTTACGCCAGCCTCCTGGGCTTTCCGTAAATGCTCTGCGGCAAGGTCAAGCCGGTTTGGATTCGCGTTCAACTCTAATGCTGTGTTCGTTTCTTTCGCCAATTGGATCAGTAGGTCCATATCCACTTCATAGCCCTCGCGACGGCCAATTTTCCGGCCGGTCGGATGGGCGATTAAATCAACATGGGCATTTTGCAGAGCGTTCTTTAGGCGCTCCATGATTTTTTCCTTTGGCTGTGAAAAAGCTGAATGGATGGAGGCGATCACAAAATCCATTTCCGCTAGAAGTTCATCATCGTAATCCAGACTTCCGTCCGGTAAAATGTCCATTTCCACACCAGATAAAATCAAAAAGTCATCATATTTTTCATTTAGCTTCTTAATTTCTTCTTTTTGCTGCAACAGTCTTTCGCGAGTTAATCCGTTCGCCACCTTCAGATACTGAGAATGGTCGGTAATAGCCATGTATTGATAGCCCCTGGCCCGGCAGGCCTCCACCATTTGTTCAACCGTATGGGCCCCATCACTCCAGGCCGAATGCATGTGCAGGTCGCCTTTGATGTCTTCAAGTTCGATTAATTCCTCATCGGCTTTGAATGTATCTACTTCTCGGCCATCCTCTCTCACTTCAGGAGGGATAAATGGAAGGTCGAAATGCTTGAAAAATTCCTCTTCGGAAGAGAAGGTGAGGATTTCCCCTGTTTCCAAGTTTTCAACGCCGTATTCACTTATTTTTTCGCCGCGTTCCTTAGCTAATTGTCTCATCCGCACGTTATGGTCCTTTGAACCGGTAAAATGGTGCAGCGTTGTAATAAATTCCCCCGGCTTCACCAAGCGGAAATCAACGGATATATCATAATCAAATTCCAAGGTAACTGATACCTTTGTATCCCCTGCGCCAATCACTTCTTTAATATTCGGCAATTTTAACAGCTGTTCACGGACAGTTTCTGGCTGATCAGTAGCAATGATAAAATCCAGATCCTTAATAGTTTCCCGCATCCTCCGCAGGCTTCCAGCCCTTGAGAACCGGTCAATATTGGTGAATTTCCCCAGGTTCACTTCAATCCACTCCGCAATCGGAAGCATGTAAGCGAGGGGCAGCCGCTCTGGTCTTGTCCCCACGTTCGAGATTGCACTTAAGATTTTTTCCTCCGTCTTCTTTCCAAAACCCGCCAGCCCCTGTACTCGGCCGGCTTCACATGCTTCTTTTAAGCTTGATACATCGGTAATTTCTAATTCCTGATAAAGCTTGGAGATTTTTTTACCACCAAGACCTGGGATTTGCAGAAGCGGAATCAAACCTGGCGGAACCTCTTCCTTTAGCTCCTTTAAAACGGTGGAAGAACCTTCCTTTATGTATTCTTCGATAACAGCAGCCGTCCCTTTGCCGATACCGGATAGTGCTGTAAAGTCGTCTATTTCTGTTAAACTTCGGTCGTCGGTCTCAAGCGCTGTGGCTGCCTTCCGAAAAGCTGAAATTTTAAAAGGATTTTCGCCCTTTAATTCCATATAAATCGCTATTGTCTCTAATAGGCGAATAACTTCTTTTTTATTCACTTCCATTAACTCCACCTGCCTTTAATTAACACATTTTCATTTTAACCTTTTTTCCAACAATAGAAAAACTTCTCTGCATTAGAGAAGTTCACGCAGCTTTATATTCGATCCACCAGTCCTTGATCTGCTGTGAGAGGACCGGGGTGTAATTCACAATCGCCTTTGCCATGAAGGAGCCGTCTAGCATATTTTGGAAAATCTCAATTGGTAATAAGGCGCCAATATATAATACAATAAAGATAATTAAATAGACTTCCAAAAATCCTAAAATTCCACCAGCCCATACGTTCAACAGCCTTAGTACCGGTAAATGGGCGATAAAATCAAACATGGACCCGATAATCTGCATAATCACCTTTACAGCAAAAAAGATAATAACAAAAGCAATCGCCCGATAAAAGGCGGTCTCCATGTTTGCGGCATCAGTGATAATTTTTAATGCCGTATCCTCACCAAGGTTTGGGTAAGGAATCCAAAGGGTCAGTTTTGGCGCAAGTTCGTCGTAGTAAATATAGGCGGCGATGTAGGCAATGATGAACCCTGTTAAATGTACAAGCTGCAGAATAAAGCCTCTTTTAAGGCCGACAAAAAAACCAATAATCAAAAATAAAATAATTACTAAATCTAACATTGTTTTTATTCCTTTTCTTTTTGAAGTTCTATCGTCAGTCGTTCCATCTCTTCTTTTATTTTGATATAATCATTGACTGCGTTAACTGCTGTTAAAACTGCAAGTTTATTTACCTCGAGTCCTGGATTCTTAGAACTAATTTCGCGCATTTTAGCGTTGACCAACGATGCTACATAGCGAATATGACTCGGACTTTCCGTGCCTAAGATCACGTATTGTTGCCCGTAAATTTCTACGGTAATTCTATTTTTCTGAGTATTCGACAATGTTAATGCCCCTTTCAGGAATCCTACAGTATATCATAACATGAAAAGATTAAAGTCGAAAAGTTGTAATAATGAATATATTTAATAGAAATGTGGTGCTTTTAATGGCAAATGTTGTTTTAGTATGTAATATGAATACAATTTTAAAGATGAAAGACTTTTACAGCAAGCATTTAACGGATAAGGTTCCGCCCGGAAGCGTGTTTGCCGCGAAAACTCCCGGTTGTGCCATTACCGCTTATAAATCGGGAAAGGTTTTGTTTCAGGGGAATGATTGTGAGAAGGAAGCGGGAAGATGGGGCGGGGCCGCTTCAGGAGCCGGGCCTGCCACGAAGGCAGCCGGCAATGGAAAAATGACGTCTTCCTCTGCCAAGGCAGGGGCGGGGCTTCCGGCCGGTTTTAGTGAATGGTCTGTCATTGGTTCGGATGAAGTCGGAACTGGGGACTTCTTCGGTCCGATTACGGTTGTCGCTGCTTATGTACGGAAAAAGGATATTCCTTTATTAAAAGAATTGGGAGTTAGAGATTCGAAGGATTTAAACGATGACAAAATAATTGAAATCGCAAAGGTGATCAAGGATATTGTTCCCTTTAGCCTCATGACATTAAAAAATGAAAAGTATAATCAGGTTCAGGCGGCAGGAATGTCACAGGGAAAAATGAAGGCATTGCTTCATAACCAGGCGATATTGAAGGTTTTAGAAAAAATTTCACCGGAGAAGCCTGACGCTGTTTTAATTGACCAATTTGTGCAGTCGGGAACCTATTATCAGCATCTTAAAGGGCAGAAATCCATTGTTAGGGAGAATGTTTATTTCAGCACGAAGGCCGAGGGCATCCATTTAGCCGTGGCCGCAGCAAGTATTCTCGCCCGGTATGCTTTTATCCAATACATCGATAAACTCAGCGAAGCGGCCGGTTTTCGCCTGCCGAAAGGGGCCGGGTCTCAGGTGGATGAGGCTGCTGCCAAGCTTATTTTGAAAAAAGGGCAAAGAGTGCTGCCGGGGTTTGTGAAGATTCATTTTGCAAATACGGATAAGGCGCTGGCATTAGTTAATAAAAAGAAGAAGTAAGATTTTGGGGAGGGGTCAAATTGAGATTAAGTGATGAAGAAGTTGCTTTAGTGCTTAATAGTCTAACCGGCTGGAAACTGGACGGCAAGTTCATCGTAAAAAAGTACCGCTTTCAAGAATTTTTAAAAGGGATTGCATTCGTTAATGACATCGCCCAATTATCCGAAGAAAAAAATCACCATCCATTCATATCGATTGACTATAAAATGGTCACTTTAAAAATAACCTCCTGGCATGCTGGAGGTTTAACTGACCTAGATATCTCCCTTGCAAAACAATATGACACCCTCTACGAAAAATACAACTAAACGCAAAAAGAGTATCCACGCCAATGGATACTCTTTTTTAATACTTATCCCCTTAAAACCGCACCTGCTTGCTCTTTTAATGCCTCAAGCACGCGCGCGTGAACCTTTGTTACCTCTTCATCTGTCAAAGTACGTTCTGGATCCACATATTTCAATGAGAACGCAATCGACTTCTTGCCTTCCTCCATCTTATCGCCCTCATATAAATCAAAGACATAAGCTTCTTTCAAAAGAGGTGAACCAGCTTTAACGATAATATCCTTCAACGTGCCTGACACCGTTTCTCTGTTTACTACAAGAGCAATGTCTCTTGTAATGGATGGGTAGCGCGGAATAGACTGATATTGCAGTGCTTCCGTTTCTACACCAAGAACTGCTTTTAATGATAATTCAAATACATAGGTATCTTTTAAATCTAGGTCTTTTTGGACGCTTGGATGCAGCTGGCCGGCAAACCCGATTTTCGAGCCATCCAACCGGATTTCAGCGGTGCGCCCTGGGTGCATGCCTTCTACTTGTGCTTGAACATATGAGACACGTTCTGTCAGACCTAGCTTTGCGAATAATCCTTCCAAAATACCTTTTAAAACGAAGAAATCAACAGGTTTCTTTTCGCCCTGCCAAGAATGATTGTTCCAAAGACCGGTAATCGCTCCAGCCAAATGCTCTTTTTCTTCAGGAAGAACTTCCACACCGTTGGATAAAAAGACATTTCCGGTTTCGTATACTGCTAGGCTGTCATTTTGACGAGCACTGTTGTATTTCAATACTTCCAGCAGCTGTGGCAGGATGCTTAGGCGAAGTATACTGCGGTCTTCGCTCATTGGCATCGCCAGGCGAATGAAATCCCGCTTTTCCATAGCAAACTGAGATGCTTTTTCTTCACTTGTTAAAGAATAAGTTACGGCCTGGTACAGACCGGCTCCTTCTAAATAAGCACGGACGACACGGCGTTTCTTTTGGTATTCAGATAGCTTTCCTGGTGTTGTGGAACCAATCGGCAAGGTTTTCGGGATGTTGTCATAGCCGAATAGGCGGGCAACCTCTTCGAGTAAATCCTCTTCGATTTTGATATCGCCGCGGCGTGTTGGTGCCGTTACAGTAACCGTGTCCCCTTCAACAGAAACCCCAAATTGAAGGCGGTTGAAGATGGCTTCCACATCCTTCATTTCAAGGCCGGTTCCAAGTACGCGATTGATTTTTTCAAGAGTAACTGAAACCACTGCCGGCTCAACAGTTAATGTATCAACCTCTGCTGCACCTTCTAACACTTCACCGCCAGCGTACTTAGCCATTAAGTAAGCTGCACGTTCACCAGCAACACGTACACGGTTCGGGTCTACCCCTTTTTCAAACCGGGCGCTAGCTTCACTGCGCAGGCCGTGATCTTTAGACGCTTTTCTTACTGTTGCTCCGTTAAAATAAGCTGCTTCCAATAACACAGTAGTCGTATCAGAAGTTACCTCAGAATTGGCACCGCCCATTACACCAGCAAGCGCAACAGGTTCTGTTCCGTTCGTGATCACTAAATGGTCAGCCGTTAATGTGCGCTCTACATCATCAAGCGTCACAAATTTCTCGCCATCATTCGCACGACGGACAAGGATTTCTTTTGAACCTAAACGGTCGTAGTCAAACGCATGAAGCGGCTGGCCATATTCGAGAAGAATGTAGTTTGTGATATCAACCACGTTATTGTGCGGACGGATTCCCGCAGACATTAAGCGGGTTTGCATCCAAAGTGGTGACGGCCCGATTTTCACATTTTTAATCATTTTCGCAACGTATAGCGGATTATCCTCAGTCGCCTCGACAACAACCTTTACATAATCCGTTGCCTTTTCACTAAGCGGCTCTAGGCTTGTTTCCGGAAGCGTAACCTCTCTGCCAAGAATCGCTGCCACTTCATAAGCAACACCTAACATGCTTAAGCAATCAGCACGGTTTGGCGTTAACCCAAGTTCAAGAACTTCGTCGTCGCGATTCAACAAGGCAAGTGCATCTGTCCCGACCTCTGCATCTGCTGGAAAAACAAAGATTCCTTCTGCGTATTCTTTAGGAACAATTTTTCCTTCCATGCCAAGCTCTTGTAGAGAACAAATCATACCATTTGATTCTTCCCCGCGAAGCTTCGCTTTTTTGATTTTAAAATTGCCTGGAAGCACGGCGCCTACTTTCGCAACGGCAACCTTTTGTCCTTGGGCGACATTCGGTGCACCGCAAATAATTTGAACCGGCTCACCTTCGCCAATATCAACCTGGCACTTGCTTAATTTATCGGCATTTGGATGCTGCACGCGTTCTACAACGTGACCAACAACTACACCCTTAATGCCCTCATTCAGGATTTCTACACCTTCTACTTCAATCCCGCTTTTGGTAATTTTTCCAGCTAATTCATTTGCCGAAACTCCAGTTAAGTCTACGTAATCCTGGAGCCATTTATATGAAACGAACATATCGTCAACCTCCTATTCTTCCACCGAAAATTGCTTTAAGAAACGAACATCATTTGTATAGAAATGACGGATATCATCAACACCGTATTTCAGCATCGCAATCCGCTCAGGTCCCATTCCAAAAGCAAATCCAGTGTATTTCTTTGAATCATAGCCAGCCATCTCAAGTACGTTTGGATGAACCATTCCTGCGCCAAGGATTTCAATCCAGCCTGTCTGCTTACAAACATTACAGCCATGGCCGCCGCATACTTTACAGGAAATATCCATCTCAACGGAAGGTTCTGTGAATGGGAAAAAGCTTGGGCGAAGACGGATTTCACGGTCTTGGCCGAACATCTTTTTAGCAAATACATCCAATGTTCCCTTAAGGTCACTCATGCGGATATTTTCGCCTACCACTAAGCCCTCAATTTGCATGAACTGATGTGAGTGCGTCGCATCATCATTGTCGCGGCGGTATACTTTACCAGGGCAGATGATTTTGATCGGACCTTTGCCGTTGTTCTTTTCCATCGTCCGGGCCTGAACCGGCGATGTATGGGTGCGAAGCAAGATTTCTTCCGTAATGTAGAAGGAATCTTGCATGTCGCGGGCTGGGTGGCCTTTCGGCAGGTTCAACGCTTCGAAGTTATAATAATCCTGCTCTACCTCAGGTCCTTCTGCTATTTCATAGCCCATTCCGATAAACAAGTCTTCGATTTCCTCGATGATTTTTGTTAATGGATGATGGTTCCCAACCTTAACAGGACGCCCTGGAAGGGTGACGTCAATGCTTTCAGAAGCCAATTTTTCTAAGACAGCAGCTTCTTCCAGGTGATTTTGCTTAGCTTCGATTTTAGCAGCGATGGCTTCACGTACTTCATTAGCGAGAGCTCCAATCACCGGACGCTCTTCCGCCGATAATTTGCCCATGCCACGCAATACCTCGGTAATCGGGCCTTTTTTCCCTAAATATGCAACACGGATGTCATTCAAGTCTTTTAAGCTTGAAGACTGTTCCACTTTCTGAATTGCTTCTTCCTGCAATTCTTTTAAACGCTCTTGCATTTTGTTTCCTCCTTTATTTTTTATGTAAAAAATAAAAAACCCCGCCCCCAAAAAAGGGACGAGGTATTAGATCGCGGTACCACCCTTGTAAACACGTATGTATACACATATTGTGTTCGCTTCATTCAGATAACGGCTGTAGCCGGGCGCATCTTTACATCTCCAACGGAAATGGTCCCGATGCCGACTCGGGAGGTGAACTTCTCCTGCCCTGTCCATAAAAGTGCTTTCAGTCGCGGCACTTTCTCCCTAAAAATGGCCATTTGACAAGATACTCTTCTCCGTCATTGTCTTTTAAATATCAACATTGTTGATTATTATATACTAATTTTTTGAGTGTTTCAAATTTATTTTTTCAAGTAATATAAAAGAATTCCTGCCGCAACCGCGACATTCAGCGATTCGCTTTTGCCGTAAATCGGAATATAAAGGTTGGCGGTTGTTTGGGACAGAAGTTCTTTATCCATGCCGCTCCCTTCATTGCCGACAATCAGGGCGAAAGCTTCACCGGTTGAAATATCAGTATATGCAGAAGCTCCCTCAAGTGCTGTTCCATACACAGGTATATTTTTTTCTTTCAGTTTTGCCGTCCATTCTTGAAGGTCGCCTCTTATGATTGAAAGGTGAAAGTGACTTCCTTGAGCGGAACGCAGAACCTTTCCGTTAAAGACATCGACGCTGCCTTTGCCTACAATTACCGCATCGATTCCCGCCGCATCTGCTGTCCGAATCATCGTGCCGAGATTTCCCGGATCTTGAACAGCATCGATTAGGAGGTACGTTTTTGCATTTTTCAAGTCTGTTTTTTGATCGGTTTGCCGGCAGACAGCATAAATCCCCTGGGGCGTTTCCGTTTCCGATAAGGAATCGGCGATTTCCTCCGTCACCATGTAAATGGGTGTCTGACCAGCATCGAGGCGAGGCGGCACACCTATTTTTTCAGAAATAATGATTTCTAAAACCTGTTCATCCTGTTTAAGTGCTTCTTCCACTAAATGAAAGCCTTCCACTAAAAATGTATCTGAGCGGTCTCGCTCTTTTTTCGTTAAAAGCTTTTTCCATTGCTTAACCTGCGGATTTTGCTGCGATTGTATATATTTCAATTTTGTTTCCCCTTTAAAAAATTACTCTGATTTTAACATTATAGCCCAATTAAAATACATATTAAAACCAAAATTAGAAATGATAATAAATGAAAACTCGCTGATTGGCGAGTCCGATAGGACGAAGACAGAAGCGTAGTTGAATTTATGCGTTAGGGAATTATATATTTGGGGAATTTTATAATTCCCTATTAGCTAAAGAATTTAAGCTTAAAGAAGGAGTGGCCCATTATGAATTTCAATTTGCGAAATGCTGTAATTCACAATGTTTCCAATAATTCGCAAGACCAATTAGAGGATACCATTGTCGATGCGATTCAAAGCGGAGAAGAGAAAATGCTGCCAGGTTTGGGCGTGTTATTTGAAGTTATTTGGCAAAATTCATCTGAACAAGAGAAAAAAGAGATGCTTAGCACGCTTGAAAGCGGGTTAAAGCATTAAAAATTGGTTTGGAAGCCGCTGGCCGATGGGTTGGCGGCTGTTTTTTTGAGGGGAGGGTAGGGGCTATCGGCGAATTATTGAGTTCTATCAGCGAATCGGAGCACTCTATCGGCGAATCGTCAAAATACAAAAAATCCCCGGCGCAAACACAGCAACCGGGGACCCCAATAACCTATTCAAACGTAATCTTGTCAACAGCCTCGCGATCCAAACGCTTTATGACCTCTACAATCAGCTTAACAGCATTTTCATAGTCATCACGATGGAGCATTGCAGCATGTGAATGAATATAGCGAGTCGCAATCGTAATCGCCAGTGCAGGTACACCATTATGCGTTAAATGGATGGAGCCAGCATCTGTTCCACCGCCTGGGATGGATTCAAACTGGTAAGGGATGTTGAGTTCATCCGCAGTATCCGTTACAAAATCACGCAATCCCTTGTGCGCTACCATTGAAGCATCATAGACAACCACTTGCGGCCCTTTGCCCATTTTGCTCATCGCTTCTTTTTCGCTAATTCCAGGTGTATCGCCGGCAATACCTACATCAACAGCAAAGCCGATATCAGGCTGGATTTTATAAGTAGCTGTCTTGGCACCGCGTAAGCCAACCTCTTCTTGAACATTTCCGACGCCGTAAACAACATTCGGATGATCAACACCTTGCAATTGCTTTAAAACATCAATCGCAATCGCACAGCCGATGCGGTTATCCCAAGCTTTCGCAAGAAGCATCTTTTCATTGTTCATTACGGTGAATTCAAAATATGGCACGACCATGTCTCCAGGACGCACGCCCCACTCAGATGCTTCCTCCCGGCTTGATGCACCGATATCAATAAACATATCTTTGATTTCAATTGGCTTCTTGCGGGCTTCCGCTGATAAAACATGCGGCGGCTTAGATCCGATAATCCCTGTTACATTGCCCTTTCTTGTTACAATGGTCACTCGCTGGGCAAGCATCACCTGGCCCCACCAGCCACCGACCGTTTGAAAGCGCAGGAAGCCTTTGTCATCAATCGCCGTCACCATAAAGCCAACTTCGTCCAAGTGACCGGCTACCATGATTTTAGGGCCGCCCTCTTTTCCAACCTTTTTGGCAATTAAACTGCCTAATCCGTCAGTGGTGATTTCATCTGCATATGGTGCTATGTATTTTTTCATGACTTCGCGCACTTCACGCTCATTGCCTGGAATTCCATTGGCATCGGTTAAATCCTTCAGCATGGTCAATGTTTCATCCATTTTTGCCATTATTTAGCCCCCTTTTATATGTACGATCATTTTCATTATAACGAAACTATTTGACAATTAACAAATTAATAGTTGTTTTGCTGTCTTTGATAATTTACTTCGTTTTTTGAAAAATATGCCTGTTCCATTTCTTCATAAGATATCCCAAGCAGGGCTGCCAGCTGCAAATATGCTACGAATAATCGCAGGTAATCCTCAAAACCTTTTGATTTTTGAAAAATTGTGACCCCTTCATAAACACTTAAGAACTGTTCTGTCACGCTACACTCAGGCTGTGCAGCCATTAATTCCATTCCCTTTTGATCAAATCCGCACTCAATCCCCAACGATAAAATAAAATGCACCCCATCAACGAACTCCTCAAGAATCACATCTTTTGGTGATGAAGGCTTAACGCTCCAAAATTTAAAGCAGCGGGTTTCGTTAGCGAGCTCACCAAGCTCAACTAATAAGGCGAGAATTTTTCGGCTGAATAAATCCTCGTCCTGAAGCTGGTGTTTTTCTTCAATATGCGAATCTAATGCCTTTTGCATTTGAAACAACTTCACAAGGTTCATTTTTAAAACACTCCCTTTATAATAAGTATCACATCGATGATTGCCAGAATCGGAAAGCCAATCTTGAACTGCAGATGCTTTGTTTTATGCCGGAAAAAGTACATCCCAACCGCAGCGCCAACAGCACCGCCAAATAACGCTGCAAGCCATAACGTTCTTTCCCGAATCCGGTATTGATGTTTCTTCGCTCTGTTTTTATCAACGCCCATTAAGCTGAACGCAATTATGTTTATAGCCATAATAGCTGCCCATAATCCTGCCATAAAAAATCTCCTCTACAGAAAAGGCCATCCTCATCAGAGAGAATGGCCATATCTTTAATTACTTATTTATTTGAGCTTTAGCAGCGTTTGCTAATTCAGCAAATGCGTTAGCATCGCTGATTGCTAATTCAGCAAGCATTTTGCGGTTTACTTCGATACCAGCAAGCTTTAAGCCATGCATTAAACGGCTGTAAGAAAGACCGTTGATGCGAGCTGCTGCGTTGATACGAGTGATCCAAAGTTTGCGGAAGTCGCGCTTCTTTTGGCGACGGTCGCGGAATGCATACATTAAAGATTTCATAACCTGTTGGTTAGCAACTTTGTATAATGTATGTTTTGAACCGTAATAACCTTTAGCTAATTTAAGAACTTTTTTACGACGTTTGCGAGTAACTGTACCGCCTTTTACACGTGGCATGTAATTTCCCTCCTAGTTTAAATCAATGCTTATATCGATTACTTCACGTTAGTTAATAGTTGACGAATGCGTTTGAAATCACCTTTAGATACAAGTGAAGACTTGCGAAGCTTACGCTTAGCTTTTGTAGATTTGTTTGCGAATAAGTGGCTTGTATAAGCGTGGTCACGCTTTAATTGACCAGATCCAGTTTTCTTGAAACGCTTAGCAGCGCCGCGGTGAGTTTTCATTTTTGGCATTGGGATGTCCTCCTTATTACTTTTCGATTTTAGGTGCTAAAACCAAGAACATGCTACGGCCATCCATTTTTGGATGAGACTCAATCGTAGCAACTTCCTTACACTCTACTGCAAAACGGTCTAATACTTTCTGACCGATTTCTTTATGGGTAATTGCCCGGCCCTTGAAACGGATGGAGGCCTTTACCTTGTCGCCTTTTTCCAAGAACTTAATAGCATTGCGAAGCTTTGTATTAAAGTCGTGCTCATCAATTGTTGGACTTAAACGAACTTCTTTTGTCGTGATAATCTTTTGGTTCTTTCGAGCTTCTTTTTCTTTCTTTTGATTCTCGAATTTAAATTTGCCGTAGTCCATAATCCGGGCTACCGGAGGCTTAGCGTTTGGTGCTACAAGCACTAAATCTAAATTCACTCGTCCGGCAATCTCCAGCGCTTCGATTTTGGATTTAATTCCTAACTGCTCGCCATTTTGATCAATCAAGCGAACTTCACGAGCGCGAATCCCATCATTTACTAACATGTCTTTGCTAATAATTAGCCACCTCCAAGGTTTAATCAAGAATACAACGTTTGGAAAAACATACTCCCCACCAAGATTTTTTTATGTTTGGCAGTCCATGAGAAGTACAAATAAAAAAGTGTGGATGTACACACCCACACTTTACGAACAAAGTTAAAATAACTAAAAGTCCTCGTAAAACCTGCCAACTGCCAAACTGCGTCAATCAGGTGAGAAGCGGGTGCTTCTTCTTTTCCTAGAAACAAGTATTCAATTTATACCTTAGATACTATATCACAAGCAAAGAACTTTTGTCAAATGAACTCCTTTTGTGACAACGAAATTTATTTTACCAGGAAAGCGGAAATTATTCAACATATTTTTATTACAGGTAAAAGTTAACAAAATATTCATTCCTAGGAGAATCATTCTTTATTAAAATAAATTTGGAGAAAGGATGTGGCTAAATGGCATATAAACCGCGAACCGAGTCTGAAGAATTACTCATTTTAAGAGTGTTAAATGCCCGGATGACTTTATCAGATGATGACAAGAAGCATTATCTACGACTAAAAAAGGGATATGAAGGAGTGATAATGTTTGATGAGCTGACGGAACAGCTCAGATGCGAATGCTTTATTTTAAACGATTTGCTGTTTACGGTAAACAATCAAACTTTTCAAATTGACTCATTGATTATTGTGCCTGGACAGATTTATTTGTGTGAAGTAAAAAATTATGAAGGTAATTATTTTTACGAGTTAGGACCAGAATCCGAACCAGAATCAGATAGATTATATAAGCTGCCAAAGACTGAATATACTAATCCACTTTACCAGTTAAATAAAAGTAATTCTTTGCTCCGCCAATTGCTCCAGAACCTCGGAGTTAATCTGCCGATTGAAGCCAAGGTGATTTTCATCAATCCCAAGTTCACGCTATACCAGGCTCCCCTCACCAAGCCCTTTATTTTTCCAACACAGGTATCCAGTTATTTAGAAAAATTGGACAAGTCGCCATTGAAGCTAACTGACTATCACAAGAGGCTTGCAGATAAACTAGTTTCTCTCCATATTAAAAAATCACCTTATACACAATTGCCTTCATATCGATATGACCAGCTGAGAAAAGGACATACCTGTAAAATCTGCGACTCGTTTTCGATTTCTATTGAAGGAAAGAATTGTATTTGCTTGGATTGCGGGCATGAAGAGTTGGTGACAGACGCTGTTTTGCGATGTGTGAGGGAAATTAAGCTGCTTTTTCCTGGGATGAAAATAACGACTAATGTTGTTTATGAATGGTGCGGGGTTGTTGAATCTAAAAAGAGAATCAGAAGGATTTTGAATAAGCACTTTAAAGCAATTGGGGTTAGTTCAAATACTTTTTTCGAGTAAGTCCGGAACGATTTTGTCCGAAGGTTACCCGGGTTCGGACACTT
>NZ_JAGYPE020000043.1:0-34988 GCF_018343545.2 Neobacillus citreus
GGGGTTAAACCGGAATTGGTATTAAAAAGCGGTTTTATTGTCTACGGTATGATGGGGGATGCGAACGCCTCCATCCCAACCCCGCAGCCGATTGTTTGCCGGCCGATGTATGCAGCCACTGGAAAAGCCTTGGCGAAGAGCTCGATTACGTTTGTGTCTCAGGCAGCTTATGAAGGTAAAGTTCACGAAAAGCTTGGCTTGGAAAAAGTCATTCTGCCTGTCCACGGAATCCGGAAGCTAACCAAAAAAGACATGAAGCTTAATTCGGAAACACCTGAGCTTTCCGTAGACCCGCAAACATATGAGGTAAGAGTGAACGGGGAGCATATCACATGTGAGCCAGCTGAAAAATTACCGATGGCCCAAAGATATTTCCTATTTTGAGGTGAAAAGGCATGTTAATTGAACGAATTGAAACCAATATTGAAAATATGGAAAAGGAAGAAATATTCAGACGCCATATTGAAAAAGTATACCTCGAAAGTGATCATCTCGTGAAACGTGTTCAGCGAGTTAAAACTGACCACGGCCGGGAAATCGGCATTCGTCTGAAGGATCCACGTGACCTTGTGGCCGGAGATGTGTTGTTTTTGGATGAAAAAAATATGATTGTCATTGACGTAATCGCTGATGATTTAATCGTCATTAGTCCCCGTAATTTGAAAGAAATGGGGACCATCGCGCATCAATTGGGTAATAGGCACCTTCCAGCCCAATTTGAGGGTGATGAGATGATGGTGCAATACGATTACCTTGTAGAAGACCTGCTAAAGGAGTTGGAGATTCCCTATAAACGGGAAAATCGAAAAGTGAAGCAGGCGTTTCGCCATATTGGTCATAGTCATGGAGAGTAAATTATTAGCATTGTTTCAGCTTTGTGATTCCAATTTTCCAACAGGAGCCTTTAGTCATTCCTACGGTTTGGAAAGCTATATCCAAGAGAATACGGTTCATAATTCTGAAACCTTTTCACAATGGCTGCAGGTTTATATTGACGAGCAGCTCATCTATTCAGATGGGCTGGCAAGCCTCCTTGTATATCAGGCATTGGAAGAGGATGATCTTGCTAAAGTCTGGAAGCTGGATCGATTATTGACTGTCCAAAATTTGCCGCGGGAAACGCGGGAGGGCAGCCAAAGAATGGGTGAGCGGATGTTAGAGCTTGTTCAGTCTTTATATGATGCACCTGTTCTAGCAATTTATAGAAAAAGGATTAGTGCAAAGCAATCGTTTGGTCATCCTGCGATTGTCTTTACGATGGCAGCCCATAATCTTGGTGTACCAAAACCAACAACTGTTTTATTTTACCTCTATTCAGTTGTATCCAGCATTGTTCAAAATGCCGTACGAGGGATTCCATTAGGGCAGACGGCAGGTCAGAAAATCCTTCATGATATTCAGCCAGTTTTAATAGCAGCTGTTGAAAAAATAGGTCAGATGGATGAAGAGGACTTTGGCATTGTCTCACCTGGTATCGAATTATCTCAAATGAGGCATGAACGTGTGAATATACGAATTTTCATGTCATAAAAAAGAAAGGATGTTTTCATTATGGATCCAATTAAAATCGGTGTAGGCGGCCCTGTTGGGGCAGGAAAAACGATGTTAGTGGAAAAATTAACACGTAAATTGAATAATGAAATTAGCATGGCAGTTGTGACAAACGATATCTATACAAAGGAAGATGCTAAATTTTTAATGCAAAACGGCGTACTTCCTTCCGACCGGATTATTGGCGTGGAGACCGGCGGCTGCCCGCATACGGCCATTCGTGAAGATGCATCAATGAATTTTGCGGCAATCAACGAACTAAAAGAAAAACACCCTGATGTCGAGCTGATTTTTGTGGAAAGCGGCGGGGATAACCTAGCAGCAACCTTCAGCCCGGAATTGGTTGATTTCTCAATCTATATCATTGATGTGGCTCAAGGAGAAAAAATTCCGCGCAAGGGCGGGCAAGGAATGATTAAATCGGATTTATTTATTATTAACAAAACTGATTTAGCCCCGCATGTCGGAGCCAGGCTTGACGTCATGGAGTCAGATACAAAGGTTTTCCGAGGTGACAAACCATTTGTCTTTACCAATCTAAAAGATGATTCAGGGCTGGATAATGTGATTGATTGGTTAAAGGAAAATGCATTATTAAAAGGATTGGCCTAACCATGAAGGACTGGACAGGTGTTCTTCATCTTGAAGCAGAGGAACGGAAAGGAAAGACTGTCGCGAAAAATGTGTATTTTCAGGGCGCATTTAAAGTAATGCGTCCTATTTACCATGATAATTCCGGTCAGGCCTGCTATTATTTATTAAATCCTGGCGGCGGCTATTTGGATGGTGACCGCTATCAAATGAAGGTTTCCCTCGGTGAGAATGCCAGGATGACGTTAACCACACAAGGAGCCACAAAGATTTATAAAACACCGAATAGGCATGCCTACCAGGAATCAGAGATTACTCTTCAGGCAGGCAGCTACCTTGAGTTTATTCCTGATCCGTTAATTGCTTACCAGAATGCGAAATATAAACAAAAAAATGTGATTCGGATGGACAAAACTGCCACTTTTTTTTATTCGGACATCATTACCCCTGGCTGGTCACCGGAAGGAGACCATTTCAGCTATGAAACCATCCAATTGTTGAATGAGATTTACATTGATGATGAACTAGTAGTTTACGACCATATAAAATTAACACCATCCCAGCAAAATTTACGTGGTCTCGGTTTTATGGAGGGGTATTCCCACTTGGGCTCGATGCTTGTGGTTGGGACGCAGTCCGGCAGTTCCTTGCTTGACCAGTTATATTTGGCAATTGAAATGAATACAAATGATTATAAAGTTGGACTGTCCTCACTGCCGGTCCCAGGATTTACGTTACGCGTGTTTGCGAATTCCACTCAGGTGATTGAAAAAATTTTTTCGGACATTCATCGGATGATTAGCCAGGAATGGTTTAGCAGGAAACCAAGCTTTCTTAGAAAATATTGATAGTTAACCCGGTAAACCAAAATGGCTGCCGGGTTTTTAATAGATAGATAAAAATAAATTTGGGGAGGAAAGAAAATGGATGTTACCTTTTTTTCGGTATTGACGTTTGGGGTTATTTTGGGCATCAGGCATGCGATTGAGCCGGATCATGTGATTGCAGTTTCGACGATTGCAAGCCAGAGCAAAAAGCTTTGGCATGCATCGCTTGCCGGCGTTTTTTGGGGAATTGGGCATACAGCCACACTATTTATTATTGGGATTTTTTTAATTTTAATGAAAAATGATATTCCGGAAAAATGGTCAATGACGTTGGAATTTTTGGTAGGAATTATGCTTGTATACTTAGGTATTGCGGCGATGTTATCGATTCGAAAAAAACGTACGACTAACCACGAACATGGCCACGTACATAATCCCGCGATTGTAAATCGGGGCAGATATTATAAATCCTTATTCATCGGGTTTGTTCACGGGCTTGCCGGCAGTGCGGCGATGGTGCTGCTGACGATGAGCACGGTTCATTCGGTGTGGCAGGGAGCATTATATATTATCGTGTTTGGCATAGGTACGGTCATTGGCATGTTAATTTTTACAACAATTATTGGCATTCCGTTCATTATGAGTATGAAACAAATGGTTACAAGTAAGGCCTTGATTTTAACTACAGGCGTTGTAAGTACTGTGTTTGGGTTTTACTATATGTATAATCTAGGCGTAAATGATGGTTTATTTAACCTTTGGATGTAACCTCCGCATACGTCTTTAAGTTTATGGAAAAACTCTAATTGAAAAAAGGAGGTTAAGGGCATGTTTGAAAATTTTGAGGTCAATCATCTATTTGAGGATTCGGTCCTGAAACACCCGCATTTCTCACTAAGTATTGATGGTCATGAGTATAAGGGTATGGTTAAAGATGAGAAAATCCATTGGTACCAGCCGCATCCTAAACAAAAGATTGAGGAAGAGCATTTAAGTGCTGTTGAAAGTCAGGTCTATGATATGATGCAAGAGCATCTCGAGTAACGGTAAAAGGATGTCCAAAAAGGGCATCCTTTTAACTTTTATTAAAATCTAGGCATGACTTTTCTGGCAGCAAGAAACAGCCATGTGCATAACACGAAAGGCATGGTCAATGCCGGAAGTCCGTATGGTAAGAGCCAGGTTACAACACTGCCGGCAATGGGAACGGTTAAACAAGCAGCGATAATACCAGTTATTAGTGGATATTTGGCGTTTTCTTTAAATACAATGGCTACAGCAATCATTGTTAGTATTGCATTGTATCCGTAAAGCCCCATAAAAATCAAATGATGTTCTGCACCAAGGCAGTATGATGTTAACAAAGCCGCTGCATTCCCGATGATTGCGTAAACACCCAATCTCCATCCTGCCCAAAACACTGCGATAAAAAGCAATACCCCGGATAAATTGTTATCAAGGAAAAAAATTTGTCCAATTCCATTCACTGCACCATCAAGCCAATCTGTCTCCCCTTTTATATTTAACGTCCAATTAGATAAAGATTGCGGGGTGAGATTTGGGCTTATCTTAAATGAAACCAGGCGGTAAGTAGTGAGCAGCAAGAACCAGGTTAGGACAATAAACGGGAAGGTGAGAACGGGGATGCCCGTTCGCCGCATGAAATGGATCATCGTTGCTGTAAAAACGGATGCAATGGCAGCACCAACCAAAGCAATGAAAAAACGGTCATCACCGCTTAGAAATAAGGAAAGAGCCATGCCTGTCAGTACAGAGTTATACCCATATAACCCATGATTGACGCTTTCCCCATCAGCCCCGCCAATTTTCCCGATTAATGTTCCAATCACAGCGGACAAAAGCGTGACTGCTCCTAGAGAAACGGAGGCGATGGTTATGGCAGCCAGAATGATAAAGCCGGAGATTGCATTTTCGATTAAAATCACTTGGGAGATTCCTTTGAAAGTTGATGCCAGCAACCATTTCAATGAGTCCCTGTTCATGAGATTACCTGGATTGTTATGAATGATGACCACTCCTTTGCAGAGTATGAAAGCAGCAAATTGATTTTTTAAAGAAACCCTTAATAAAATTCCCCGAGGATGAAGAAAGTATGAGGATAAAGAAGGTAATCTTGTTAAATTAAATTTTAATTAGTCCAAATTAATCTTGAAAGGTTTTTGCAAGGTTCAAATAAACCAAAATAGGCCAAAAGTCAATATATAAAGATATTTCAGTAAAATCTAAATAGAAAAAATATTCTATTGAAATATTATCATCAATTAATTTATAATTTTTTTATCACCTTGTTATATAACATCTTTGGGGGAAAAAATTTGTAGTACATAACAAAGGGGGAATTTTATGTTTGAGAAACTGGTCACAAGCATTACAGATTATTTATGGAGCCCGCCACTTATCGTCTTTATCGTAGCCGTAGGAGTCTACTTTAGTGTCCGCACCGGATTTTTGCAAATTCGTCATTTTAAAGAAATGATTCGTTTAATCTCTTCTGGTAAGAGTTCCAATGAGGGGGTATCTTCCTTTCAAGCATTGGCAATGTCATTATCAGGCCGTATAGGAGTCGGTAACATTGCTGGAACGGCAACGGGTATTGCATTCGGAGGACCTGGTTCCGTATTTTGGATGTGGGTCATTACCTTTATCGGTGCAGCATCTGCTTTTGTGGAGTCCACCCTTGCGCAAATCTATAAGGAAAAGCAAGACGGAGAATATCGAGGCGGTCCGGCCTTCTATATTGAAAAAGGCCTTGGATGGAAATGGTTTGCGGTTATTTTTGCGATTGCCACACTCCTTGCTATGGCTGTATTGATGCCGGGTATTCAGGCAAACTCCATTGCAGAGGGCATCAGCAATGCATTTGGCATTGACAGGACGATCACTGGTTTAGTAGTTGTGTTCCTGATGGGTCTTATTATTTTCGGCGGAGTTAAGCGGATTGCTAGAGTGGCAGAATTTGTCGTGCCGTTTATGGCGGGTGCATATTTATTGCTTGCTATTGCCATTATTGCGGTTAATTTTGATAGAATTCCAGAAGTATTTTCCCTTATTTTTAAGAGTGCTTTCGGAGCAGAAGAAATGTTTGGCGGAATTCTCGGTTCGACCATAATGTGGGGTGTAAAACGCGGTCTATATGCGAATGAAGCAGGACAAGGTACAGGTGCCCACCCTGCAGCGGCAGCAGAAGTATCACACCCGGCAAAACAAGGACTTGTACAAGCATTTTCAATTTATCTTGATGTATTCCTAGTCGTTACATCGACAGCACTTATGATTCTATTTACAAATTCGTATAATACCATTAATGAAAAGACTGGTAAAGTCCTAGTTGAGCACCTCAAGGGAGTGGAGAGTGGTCCTGCATACACACAAGCGGCAGTTGACACCATCCTGCCTGGATTAGGTTCAGGATTTATTGCCATCGCTCTATTCTTCTTTGCTTTTACAACCATTTTTGCCTACTACTATATTGCAGAAACAAATCTTGCATATTTAGTAAAGGGTAAAAATAGGAAATTATCTATGACAGTTTTAAAGATTGTCCTCTTAGGTGCCACTTTCTATGGATCCGTAAAAACAGCAGCAACAGCGTGGGCCATGGGGGATATCGGACTTGGAATCATGGTATGGTTGAACTTGCTGGCAATTCTTTTATTATTCAAACCAGCACATATTGCTTTAAAGGATTATGAAGCACAGCTGAAGCAAGGGCTGGATCCGGAGTTCAATTCAACTAAATTGGGTATCAAGAATGCAGATTTCTGGGCTGATGGTTATAAAAAGTCTGAAAAAGATGAAAAGAAACGTGTAGCAAATTAAGCAAAAAAATGTATAAAGCACGACAAGGCAGCAGGGTGAGTAACAATTTCCTGCTGCTTTTATTTATTTCCTTAATGTTATGATAAAACAAGTACCCAGCCCCACTTTACTTTCAACCGTAATTTCTCCGCCATGTGCTTCCACTAATTGTTTTACAATGGCAAGGCCCAGCCCAAAGCCACCGGTTGTTCTCGACCGGGATTTTTCGACTCTATATAGGCGGTCAAAAATATAAGGGAGGTCTTCTTGCGGTATGCCAACTCCCTGATCCTGAATGTTAAGCTGGATGGTTTGGTTTTCTTTCAGCACTGTGATAAAGGTTTTCGTTCCCTCTTTCGAGTATTTAAGACTGTTATCGAGAAGGTTTAAGATTACTTGTTCAAACCGAACTGGGTCTATTTCTACAGACAAACTTTTCGGACAGTCTACGAATAATCGATTTCCCTTATTATTAAAGGCAGGCAGAACTTTATCGTGGACAGATTTTAAAAATGTGCATAATTCCACTTTTTCCTTAATGATGGAAAATGCGTTTTGGTCTAACTTCGCCAGGTCAAATAACTCCTTCAATAATTGGCTGACACGCTGGGATTCTTCCTGAATAATATTCAAGTATTGGACCCTGTCCTTTACGTCCAGCCCCTGTCTGCTAGCGATATCAGCGTATCCGCTAATATAGGTCAGCGGCGTCCGCAGTTCGTGTGAAACACTGGCTAAAAATTCATTTCGTTCTTTTTTTAGGTGATTTAGGTCAGTTGCTAAAGTCTGAATGGATAGGGACAGTTCCCCTAATTCATCCCGGGAAGGCGTAGGAAGTGTGACGGAAAAATCCCCTTTACTTAATTTTTTAGTTGCATCCGTCATTGATATTAGCGGTTTCGTTAAAACCTTTGATAAAAAGAAAATCGTAATCAGAATAAAGAAGAGAATCAATAAAGACGCCAAAAGAAAATGCTTATTCAATTGTGTAATCAGTTTTTGAACCTCAACCGTGTTCTTGAACATATAAACATATCCGGCTTTTTTTCCATGGCTATTATAAGCTGTCAGGGTTGCGATATAAGGTTCCTTTTGCCAATCATCTTCTATGATACTTCCATTTCTCGGAAGGTTAGGGATTGACTTTTTTAGTACTGCTTGAATATTGCTATTCATATTTCCAGAAGAAACGAGAACGTTTCCCTTTGTATCTGTAATCACGACCTCCGTATCCGTGTGGGATTCCATCAACCCAATATGATGAAGAGTGGAAGGGTCTGCACTAATTTCTAAGACAGCACGATGACTGTTTCCCCTAGCCTGCAGTGCGTGTATTTCCCGGTCCACTTGAGAATGAACTAAGTTGTTGTGAAGAAACCCCATTGAAAAAACTTCGATAACTAATATGCAGAAAAAGAACCATAAACCAAATTTAACGGAAATTTTCATGATTTACTCCATTGCGATTCCGATCCCTCATTAACCCATTTATAGCCGACTCCCCATACAGTGAAAAGATGCTGATTAATCGGAAATCCAGCATTTCGCAATTTATCCCTGAGGTTTCGAATATGTGAATCAATCGTCCGGTCATCGATATTGGCTTCAAGGCCCCAAATGGCAGATAATAAATGCTCACGAGAGAATACTTTCTGAGGATTTCTTAAAAACAGCCCAATTAGAGCAAATTCTTTTGGTGTGGTGGATATGACCTGGTTTCGATATTTTAATTCAACGGAATCTTCCTTCCATTCCAACCCTTTAAACACTAAATGATTATCTTTGGATTGGCCACTTCTTCTTAAAAGTGCTTCCACTCTGGCTAAAAGTTCTGCTTCGTGAAAAGGCTTGGTAATGTAATCATCTGCACCTTTTTTTAACCCTTTCACTACGTCTGCTGTTTCACTTCGGGCCGTCACCATGATAATGGGGACATCTGAAAACTCCCGGATTTTTTGGCAAGTCATCCAGCCGTCCATCTCTGGCATCATCACATCTAGAATAACAAGGTCGATTTTTTCCTTTTGCAAAAAAATTAACCCCTGTTTACCGGACTCTACTTTAATGCAACGGTAGCCGTTCGGTGTCAGGTAAAGGCCCAAAAGGTCTAGCATTCGTGTTTCATCATCGACAAGCACAATTGTTTTCATATTTCCACCACCTCGTATACAAAGTTTATATCATATTAATAGAGGAAAATTATAAAGTTTTTTACAAAAATAGCAATTCTAAATTAATCTCCATAAATTATGCACTTTTGTATGTTAGACTGTCTCTATAAAAATGGTTTATAAGGTGATTTCATGTACAATTTATTTAGTCAAATAAGTGCTACTTTAAGTCGGCCGTTTTTTGAAATGGCCAATAGTTTAGAATCATGGCCGATAATTTTTGCTTTAATTCTTGGATTAGTAGGAGCTCTTGCCCCCTGCCAGCTGACAGGGAATATTAGTGCGATCACCCTTTACGGCAATCGTTCGATTCAACAGAAAATCGCCTGGAAGGATGTTTTCTTTTTTACTCTGGGTAAAATAATCGCTTTTTCTCTATTAGGTGTATTGGTCTGGCTGCTGGGAAAAGAAATTGAACAAAACCTGACGTTTGTTTTTCCATGGCTGCGCAAGCTTATGGGTCCTTTATTAATCTTTGTAGGGTTATTTATGGTGGGGTTCATAAAATTTAAAGGAACAATCAATCTTTTTAAAGTGAAAAATGAGTACAAATATGAAAATCCTTTCGGTTCCTTTATGCTCGGGTTTAGTTTTTCTCTAGCCTTCTGTCCGACCATGTTTATCCTGTTTTTTGTTACTTTAATGCCTGTCGTGTTGGCTAGTCCATATGGATTTATTCTTCCTTCAGTATTTGCCCTTGGGACAGCCATTCCGTTATGGATTATCATTTTAATCATTTGGTACCTTGGCGGAAGCGGTGTAATCATGAAAAAAGGGAGAAAGTTCGGGGCATTCATTCAAAAGGCTGCTGGCATCATTTTGCTGCTGCTAGGAATTTTTGATACATTAACTTATTGGTCCTTATAAAAGTTGAAAAACTAGGAATACCTTCTTTGTTTTTTCAAATTGGGGTGATTTACTTGCGGAAGAGTGTTAATGAAATAATAAAAAATCGGTATAACAGAGTGTCACGAATTTATGACATGATGGATCGAATGATTAAAGAGCAATGGAGACAGGACCTTCTTTCAGCCGTCTCTGGGGATGTTATTGAAGTTGGTGTAGGGACAGGAGGGAATCTGGTTTATTATCCTAATTCTATCAACTCTCTTACTGGTATAGATTTCAGTCAAGGAATGTTGAAGTTTGCAAAAGAAAAATCATTAAAAATGAAGTTTCATTTTCCAGTAGAATTAGTAGAAGGAGATATCCAGGACCTCCCTTTTCCTGATAACACGTTTGATGCAATCGTTGCAACATGTGTTTTTTGTTCAGTACCGGATCCGGTTAAAGGCTTGCAAGAACTAAAAAGAGTTTGCAAACCAGATGGCCGTATCTATATGATTGAACATATGAAAAGCGACAATAAATGGGCGGGACTTGTCATGGATTTATTAAATCCTTTAACTGTAAGGCTTTGGGGGGCAAATATTAACCGTGAGACGATAAAAAATATTAAGTTGGCAAGTCTTAATATAGAGACGAATGAATCATTAATGGGGTCAATTGTCCGAAAATTGGTTTTAACAGCAAAATGACGTGTGGGTAAATTCACACGTCATTTTTATATTGCTTGAACGCTGTTTTAGGGAGTAATACTTATTCCATTTGGGGTTTTGCCGACTTGTATTGTTTTGACCAATCTATTTTGGGCATTGTCAATGATACTTACAGTATCTTCGAACATATTTGTTACATACGTAAATTTATTATCTGGACTGGTTACGACTCCATGTGAACCTTTTCCTGTTTCAATAGTTGCAACCGCTTGTTTTGTTTGTAAATCGACCTTTGTAAGTGTATGAGAAGGGGTGTCTTCTGTTCCTTGGTTGGCAACATAAGCAAATTGATTGTCTTGTTGAATGTAAACCTGTGCCGGTCCATTGCCGACGTTGACTTTATCTACATTTCCTGAAGCTAAATCGACAATTGCAAGGGCATTTTCTTTATTCAACGTAACCACTAATGTTTTGTTATCACTTGTTATTCCAGTTGTAACCGGAGTTGTGCCAACCTTTATTTTTTTCTCCTCTTTCATGCTTTCAAGATTTAAGACGCTAACTGAGTTTTCTCCCATATTTGCCACATAGGCATATTGGCTATCCTGAGCTATTCTAAATCCATGTGGGCCTTTACCGGTCGGAATTGTTTGAACAACTTCATATTTTTTCGCATCAATAACCGAGACATTGTTATCTTCATTATTTGTCACTAAGGCGTACTTTCCGTTTTCAGTAAAAACTATATGGGCAGGGTGGTTTCCCACAGCCACTTCCTTAATAATCTTGTCATTTTTGGGATCAATGAATATTGCTTTTCCTTTCATATCCATGGATTCATTATGTCCATGTGCCATTTTTGGAACAACTGTAGCTGCCACTACTTTGCCATCTGGTGAAACCTGGATGTTGTGAACAGCTCCCTCAACTTTAATAGTCGAGACGACATTTTGGTCTTTAACACTGATTTTTGAAATACTTCCACCCTCATTTGCGGTAAATAAAAATTGACTTACTTGAGTCGAAGCTGGATTTTCAGTCTTCTTATTTGTGTTTTGGTTTCCGTTATCAGAAGCCTTCCCGCAGCCGGTTAGAACTAAAGACAGCATTAAAATGCTAGTAAAGAATAAAGCTAATAATCTCTTCATTTACTATTTCTCCTTTCGTTTTCACTGTCATGATAGTTCTTTGAAATAGCTTAATGTAGTGATGTTTATCACAACAGAAAAACATTGCAAGTTTTGTTTAAACTTTTGTGAAAATCCATAATTTCTGCAAAATTTATCGTTAAAATAAATGATTTTAAAGTTATTGGTTGGCTTTCAAAAATAAAAAGACAGGTTAACAAAATGTTCACCTGTCTTTTACATGAAACTATACCTGATTATTTTAAACTGCGGTTCAAGAAAGCCTTCGTCCTTTCATGCTGCGGGTTTTCGAAGAGCTCAGTTGGATGGCCGGATTCTACAATCTCCCCGTTATCCATAAAAATAACACGGTTGGCTACCTCTTTTGCAAAACCCATTTCATGGGTCACGACAATCATTGTCATGTGTTCTTTAGCCAAATCTTTCATTACTTGTAGAACCTCGCCTGTTAACTCTGGATCCAAGGCGGATGTTGGTTCATCAAACAGCAAGATATCAGGATTCATCATCAGCGCCCGGGCGATGGCTACCCGCTGTTTTTGGCCCCCCGATAAGTTGGATGGGTAGGCATTGGCATGACTAGAGAGTCCAATTTTTTCAAGAATTTCTTTGCTTTGCCGTTGAATGGCTGCTAATGGTTGCTTTTTAACCAATTTAGGCGCAAGTTCCAGATTTTCCTTAACCGTTAAGTGTGGAAAAAGGTTAAAGTGCTGGAAGACCATGCCCATCTTGGCGGTAATATTCCTGATCTCGGCTGGTCTAGAATAGACGCCATCCTTCACCAAATAATCTTCGGAAACACGGATGCCTCCGCCGTCAATTGTTTCGAGGTATACAAGGCTGCGAAGCATCGTACTTTTTCCAGAACCAGAGGGGCCGATGACTGCAACCACATCATTTTTATTCACATCAAAGGTAATTTGATTTAAAACATCTAAATGGCCGTACGATTTTTTTAAATTCTTTACTTCGATGATTGCCATAGTTCACCGCTCCTTTCCTATGCAAAATTGAACCGTTTTTCAATCCATTTAAAGAACATGGTTAAGATTAACGTCATGATTAAATAAATAATACCGGCAACAAGAAAAGGCACAATAGTAAAATCGCGGTTTACCGCAGTTTCGGCAAAGTGAAGCAATTCTGGTACAGCAACGGCATAGAGCAGCGCGGTATCTTTAACCAAGGTCACTGATTCGTTCGCTACGGCCGGAAGAGCAATGCGGAACATTTGCGGTAAAATAACACGTGTCATCGTTTGAAACTTATTTAAGCCAAGCACCTGTGCCGCTTCATATTGTCCTTTATCAATAGCCAGAAGCCCGCCGCGGAAGATCTCGGCAAAATAGGCGGCATAGTTAAGGATAAACCCTAAACAAGCAGCAACGAAGCGGTCCAATACCAAATATTCACCGATAACCGGAATCATCGGCAGACCGAAACAAATAAATAATAGCTGCAGCAAAAGCGGCGTGCCGCGCATCACATAAATATAGGTTTGGGCAAGCCAGGATAGCGACTTAAAGCGGCTTCTGACAGCCAGTGTCAATAAAAAGCCAAGCGGAATAGATACGACAATGGCAATTAAAAACAACAGGATGGTCATCTGGGCCCCTTCGAGCATCGGACCAAGAATGGAGACGATATAATCAAAAGACATAGAAGGATTCCTCCAAAAACAAAACAGGGTTTCCCATGGAAATCCTGTTCCGTATATTGTTCATTATTATTATTTTAAAACTTTATCTTCGCCAAACCACTTTTCTGAAATTTTAGCGGCAGTGCCGTCTTCATTCATAGCATCAAGCGCTTTTTGAAGTTTTTCAAGTAGCTTATCATTGCCTTTTTTCACGCCTACTCCATATTCCTCAGGAGCAAGGGATTCATCGAGAATCTTAAAGGATTCTTTTTCTTTAGACATGTAGTACTTAATAACAACCTCATCAATAACAACGGCATCCAAACGGCCGCTCTTTAGGTCATTTAAAGCAAGGACGTTGTCTTTAAATTCAGTTACAGTTTTGATTTTGTCTTTAATTGGATTAGCATCTAGAGCATCTGATGCAGATGAAAGAGATTGTAAGCCAACCACTTTGCCTTCTAAATCAGCAAGTTTGCTAATTTTTGAATCTGCCTTGGTAACTACGACCTGAGCATTTTTTAAGTATGGCTTTGTAAAAAGAACTTTCTTTTTACGTTCATCAGTAATGGTGTAACCGTTCCAGATAAGGTCGATTCGTCCTGAACTTAATTCGGATTCTTTTGTTTTCCAATCGATAGGCTGGAACTTAACTTTTTGACCCATTTTTTCCGCCGCAGCTTTTGCGTAATCAATATCAAAACCAACGATTTCGTTCTTTTCATCACGGAATCCCATCGGAGCAAATTTATCATCAATACCGATTACTAACGTGTCATCACCCTTATCAGCCTTTTCAGCAGAATTGGAAGAGCATCCCGTTACGATGGCGAATACTGTGGCTATTGCTAGAATCATAGTTGCTATACGTTTCATTTTTATATAAACCACCTTTATATTTAATTTTAATTACTTTAATGCTTTATCACACTACCATATTATAATACTAAAATATTATTTTATTCAATAGCTCTTAAATAATAGTAAAATTGCGAATATTTAACGCCCAAATTGGGTAAATTTATTTATTTTACCATTTAACTATTATGGATATATTAAAATCCATATTTTCTGCACAATTTTATAGTAGTATGCGTTTGTAATTAAATTTAAAGGGGGAAGCCATGAAAAATAAAAAATTGTTGATTCCTTTTATTGCTTTAGCATTAATGTTGATTTTGTCTGCTTGTTCAAGCAATGGTAATCAAAAGGGTTCTGATGAGACGAAAGATTCGGGTCATAA
The DNA here is from genome assembly GCF_018343545.2 of Neobacillus citreus. Classification (GTDB taxonomy): domain Bacteria; phylum Bacillota; class Bacilli; order Bacillales; family Cytobacillaceae; genus Neobacillus; species Neobacillus citreus. The sequence continues at coordinate 14,489 of NZ_JAGYPE020000043.1, forward strand.
AAGTATGGATATGGATCATATGGAACATTCTAGTTCAGAAGAAGTTCCTAAAGGGTTAAAAGTAAAAGAGAATCCAACCTATAAGGTAGGAAGTAAGGCAATTATTCATACTGAACATATGGAGGGTATGGACGGTGCTGAAGCAACGATTGCAGGTGCGTATGATACGATAGCATATGCTGTTACCTATACCTCAACTCCTGATGGAGAGAAAGTAAAGAACCATAAATGGGTAGTTCAAGAGGAAATTAAAAATGCCGGCAGTGAACCGTTAAAACCTGGAATGGAAGTTACCATCGAAGCAGACCACATGAAAGGGATGAAGGGGGCAACAGGCACAATCGATTCTGCAGAACAAACAACCGTATACATGGTTGATTACACACCAACTACAGGTGGAAAAAAAGTGACAAACCATAAATGGGTAACAGAAAGTGAACTTTCATCTAAATAGCCGTTCACTTATTGAAGATATAAAAGGCTTGGCAGTAATGCCAAGCCTTTCAAACAATTTAGTTCATTTTTTGATTTCGTAATGCTAATTTAACTGCAAAATAAACGACTCCGCCTATAACAGCCAGACCTATCAGCCACATCAGGATACACATTACCACTCCCATGGTCCCGCCCATCATTCCATAAGAGCCCATCATGTCAAATCACCTCATCGTTAAAATTGGTTCATCATATTTTCACTTTTGGTTTCCGATGTTCCTCCCATCATTCCCCCGTTTTCATGGCAGGCTTTGTACATATCCTCTAACTCTTGTTTAGAGGAATCCGGGTGCATTTTTTGCATGAAAGGAAGCATCTTATCAAAGCTTAGGCCATCTCCAGTGTTATTATTTCCAGCAGCAAATACCGCTGTGCCTGCTCCTAATATTAATGCGGCAGAAAACAATCCAAACGCTAACTTTTTCACTTTCAGCATCTCCCTTCTTTTATTACACCTTCATCATATAGCAAAAGTATGCAGAAAAAATGGATATCTCGTGTCGATGTTATGAAGATTATTGGTGAAGTTTTTACAAAAAATTGAACAGTTCCAAATGATTCAGATGATGCCATATTATCTCCACTAAAAATGCATAGAAACTGCAAATTTCCCCATTAAATTATAGCTATAAACCAAGCAAACAAATATTTTATCTATGTTTACCTTATTGGAGGTGGAGAATTTGAAAAAGTTATTTTTATCAATTTTTGCTTTGGCATTTATTTTCGCTTTTGATATTAGGGCATTGGCGAATGAAGGCCATTCCCATGATCAAAGCATTAAACAAGCGGCCGAGAAATTTAAGAATGGAAGCAGTGCCGATAGTTCATCCGGTCATTCTGAGATGGAAAACCATGATGATGGCGCCAGCAAAGGCAAAGAAAACAGTCACACTGAAGCGGGCATGCACGATGATATGGATATGGAAGGGATACAGAGTGATATGAATATGGAAGGGAGCCATACAGAAAGCGGACATGAGGAAGGAAGCGGAGACCATCACGGGCCGGTAGTAGAAATACCGCCAAACTACAAAGTGCTGGGAACCTACGGAGCAGTCAATCTATCTTTTATCTTTATCGGCATTTGGAATAAATGGTTTAGAAGGAAGGGGATTTAACTATGGCAATGCCTGAGGAAAAACTGAAACTGAAAAAAAAACCATTTAACCTCCTGTCCATTCCAATTGTAAAAAAGTTTGTTAAGAGCAGATGGTATCCTGGAATTTTTCAATGGATTGTTATTACCGTGTTTTCGATCATTGTATTTGAATTAGTTATGGGAACGGTCAACCCAAGTAAGAACTTTGGAACTACGATGACCTGGGTACTGTGGTGGCCGATCATTCCAATTATCTTCTTAGTTGCCGGCCGCTTCTGGTGTGCAATCTGTCCGTTTGGTAAATTGAGTGACATTGTTCGAAAAACAATCGGTGCAAACCGGCCAATGCCAAAGTTTCTAAGAAAATACGGAATATGGTTGATAGATTTATTCTTTATTGCAATTACGTATAGTGACCACGTATGGGGTATTGTAGAATCCCCAAGGGGTTCCGGATATTTATTGCTTCTGCTCGTAACAATGGTGGTAGCGACCTCTGTTTTTTATGAAAGAAGAACTTTCTGTAAAACACTTTGCTTCCTGGGTGGATTGGCCGGAAACTATTCTAGATCCGGGGCAGTTAAGTTAACCTCTATACCTGATATTTGCAAAACGTGTAAAGTGCAATCCTGCTATCGGGGAACCGAGAAGGTCGAAGGGTGTCCAATGTTCCAATTTCCAAGAACAATGGAATCCAGTGCGGAATGTAATCTTTGTGCTAACTGTGTGAAAAACTGTCCTAACGACTCTATTAAAATTGAGACGAGAATTCCAACAAAAGAACTGTGGGGCTTAAAAAATCCGAAGATTGAGCATGCATCTCTTGCTGCTGTTATCATGGGTATCGTGTTCGTCCAAAATATTACGATGCTTGAACCATGGCAGAATATTCTAAGTGCTATTGGAGCTGTTACAGGTACCGCCAATTACACGGTTAACTTTACAGTAGCCTTTATCATTGCGATGGCTATTCCAATTCTATTATTGTTAGGAACTGCAAAGATTGCGTCTTTATTTGGCATGGAAGGTACTGTGAAAAAGAACTTTACCCGTTTTGGTTATGCGATTATTCCATTGGACCTTGCCGGCCACTTAGGTCATAACCTTTTCCACATTTTTACCGAAGGAAAAGCAATCTGGTATAACTCAATTGGTTTATTTGGAGTACAGTCTAATCCAACAAGCTTAAGCTTGGCTTCGACACCTACGGTTCAAATGATTCAGTATGCGATTATTATTATCGGATGGATAGGCACTACTTATGTTGTATACAGAATGGCTAAGAAATCAAGATTTAAAGCAGTGTTGCCATATTATGTGCTGATGCTTGCCTTAGCAATTGTGAATATTTATTTGTTCTCATTACCTATGATGCATAGGGTTTAATGAAGTAAAAATTAAACCAGCATTACATCTTTATTAACAGCCAACAAAGCATCAAACATAAAATTTAACTAGTTTGATGCTTTGTTGGCTTAATTCATCAAATGTAATTTATTCATAACGTAAAGCATCAATTGGACTAAGCTTTGATGCTTTATTAGCAGGGAGGATGCCGAAAATAATCCCGATAAAGGCAGAAAAACTAATTCCAATGAGCACAATTAATGGGCTCATCGTGGCAGTTATCGGTGATACTTTTGAAACAATAATCGTACCAATTGCGGCTAACCCCATGCCAATTAGCCCTCCTAAAGAGGTAAGGGTAATCGCTTCGATTAGAAATTGCAGGAGTATTTTTCTTCGTGTTGCACCGATTGCTTTTCGAAGGCCAATTTCTCTAGTTCGTTCCGTGACAGAAACAAGCATAATATTCATGACGCCAATCCCCCCGACTAACAAGGAAATCCCGGCGATACTTCCAATCAGCAGTGTAAGCAACGATATCATCTTGTTTAATTCTTTTTCATAATCTTCGAAGCTATTTGTTGTATATTTTCCATCTTCCAGGCCTTTTTTTTCTGTCAGGGTTTCAGCGGCCAGCCTGCCAGTCACCGAAACTTTCTCAGGATCACTGGCAATCACCGATAATTGTTCAATTTCCCTGTTTCCAAACATCATCGAAATGACTGCCCGCGGCATCATCATTTCACCGTTATCCTTGTTTCGGAATTGCTCAGGAATAGGTGATTCATAGACACCAACGACTTTATAAGGATTGCCATTTAAATCAATGATTTCACCAATGGGATTTTCAGATTCCTTGAAGAATTTCTTCCGTGCGATGGTATCAATCATAACCACCCGATTCAGCCCATCATTATCTGCTGCATAGAAGGACCGGCCTTCCAGTACCTTAATTTTTCTGGCAGAGAAGTATTCAGCACCGACACCGGTGATTTGCATGTCTCCCTGCACATCATTGCGTACCATCATCCCATAGCCTTGATTAGTCGCAATGACCGCTTTCACGCCGGGAACCTCAGCAAGTGTCTGGACATCATCATTGGTCAGCTCAGGTTCCATCCAAAACGTGGGCTCTTCACCCTCGGGGGGCACGTATTCATAGAAAATATTAATCGCGTTTTTATCGGTTCCGAAAAATTCATTCGTCATTTTGGTTCTTGTACCTTGTCCGATTGCTACTATAATGATAACAGCGGCAACACCGATAATAATCCCAAGCATCGTTAAGATGGATCGAACCTTATGATTCCAAATCGAAGAAAGGGCGATTTTAAAGCTTTCCAAAATATTCATGAGGCTACCACACCCCGGTCATCGGTAATCATGCCATCTTTTATCGTAATAATTCTCTTCGCGTAGGCTGCGATTTCTTCTTCGTGGGTAACGATAATCACCGTTTTTCCTTCTTCGTTCAGCTGGGTAAATAGCTTCATAATTTGGGCGCTTGTTTTTGAATCAAGAGCCCCAGTTGGTTCATCTGCTAGAATAATTGTAGGATTGTTGACAAGTGCTCTGGCAATGGCGACCCGCTGTTTTTGACCTCCGGATAATTCGCCGGGGAGATGCTTCATGCGGTCTTCCAAGCCGACCTTAGTCAGCATTTGTTTCGCCCTTTCGGTTCGTTCCCGTTTTGATATCCCTGCATATATGAGCGGAGAGGCAACATTTTTCAAAGCATTGTCCCGCGGGAACATAAAGAACTGCTGGAAAACAAAGCCGATATGCTCATTTCTTAATTTTGCCAAGGCGCTCTCTTTTGCGGAGTTGATGATTTCGCCGTTTAATTCATAGGTTCCCGATGTCGGGTAATCCAAAAACCCAATGATATTCATTAACGTGGATTTTCCTGAACCTGATGGCCCCATAATCGCAATAAATTCTCCATCTTCAATGGCTAAATCAATTCCATGCAGGACTGGAACCTCAAGTGAACCCTTTCCATAAACCTTCGTGATGTTATTCAACTTCATCAAAAGAGGTCACTTCCATTCCGTCATGGATTTGTTCAGATGGCGTAATGACGACAAGCTCACCAGGCTTTATTCCATCCGTAATTTCAATGAATTCATCGTTCATGGCGCCGGTTTTTACTTCGCGTCTTTCCAGCTTCTTATCTACTAATATATAAACAACTTTAATGCCACCTTCATCGACAAGGGCTGGGTGGGGAACGGCAAGTGGTTTATCTGCCCCGCCAACCTTTATTTCTAAAGAAACATGGAAGCCTTGCCGCAGCTCTGAAGTATCGTCGGTTATTGCGACCTTAAACGGATACATCGTTACATTGCCTCCGCCTGGAGGCCCGCCGAAGTCTCCACCGCCACCGCCGTCTGCAGTAGGGAATTGAGAAACAGATTCAATCGTTCCCTTCCATTCCCGGTCTTTAAATACCTTTGGACGAATAATGACTGGCTGTCCGTGCTGAATCTTAACAGCGTCAAATTCACTCATGGTCCCGATCACTTTATACGGCTGGCTGGAAATAATATGGATAATCGGTTCTGCTGACCCTGTTTCGGTTTTGGCAACGTTAGGGTCAACCTTTACGATTATGCCATCCATTTTGCTTACAACCGTCATATCATTTTTCTGAGCAGTTAGCTCTTTAATCTGATCTTCGGCAGTGGCAATTTCAGATTTTGTGTTTTCATATTGCATCTCAAGCTGGATTTTTTCATTTGACAGCTGATTAACACTTTCTTGGGTAACAGGAGCCTCTTCTGTACTGTCCGAATTGGAAGCCTGTGTCTGCAATTTCTTTTTCGCGTCATTAAGTCGCTTCGTTAAATCAGCAATTTGATTTTGCTCTGTTTTGGATCTGCTAGAAAGCAAATCCTTGCTACGAATAGCCCTAGTAAGTTCGCTTTCTATTTTGGCAGAATCGTAAACCACCAGTGCATCACCGGCTTTGACAGCCTGGTTTTCTGCCACCTTAATTTCTTTGATTGCTCCCTTTTGGGGATCGATAAAGACCTTTTGCTCACTTTCCGGCACAATTTTCCCGGTTACGAGAATCGATTGGGCCAGTTCTTTCTGACTCACTTTTTGAACGGTTATTCCCATTGTTGTTTTTGGTTCCGCTCCCGCCATTTGACTCTGTGGCTTAGTAAAAAAATAAGCGGCCGTTCCCCCGATGATTAATACTACAATAATCGATACAATCCAAATCCATCCCTTTTTCTTCACAATAAACCCCCGTCTAGTAATTTATTTTTCTCTCATATTAACTATAGAATATTTTACAAATATTTCAATATTAATATAAATATGGGAAATTTAATAGATAATTGGAAAATCACCTATTATTATGACGAGATTTTGAACTTATTGGGTTCACTAATTTTAGAAAAAATATTCTGGAGAAAAATAGGGGTGTTTGTGGGGGCCAATTCTGTAAAGTAATAACTGGTCGTGTAAATAAGAGTAGATGGTGGTAAGTAAGGATGGTAGACATCGTATCCTTAGAGGAACCTTTAGGCTTATGCCAAAGGTTCCTCTATACTTTTAGATGTTTAATGGCATAGGAAGCGAGCTGGACACGGTTTTCCAGTCCCAGTTTTTCCAATAAGTTTTTGATATGATTTTTCACCGTGTTTTCGGCAATATATAGTTGCTCAGCGATTTGTTTATTGGTAATCCCTTCTGTAAGCAATAACAGAATCTCTTTTTCACGGGGAGTAAGTGCTTTAGCCATAGGGGAGTCTTGCAGGTCCTTCTCCCTGAACTGATAAAGAAGCTTTCCAGCCATTCCGCGCGTTGCTTCACTCGACCCTTCAACGATGGAGTAAAGATACTGCAGCCAATCATCGGGGTCCATATTTTTTAAGAGGTATCCCTGGGCACCATATTGTATCGCCGTAAACAAATCCGCCACATTATCTGAGACACTTAAAATGATGACTTTTATATAAGGAAAACTCTCTTTAATAAGTTTTGTTGTTTCCAACCCATTCATTACAGGCATTTCAATATCCATCAAAACGATGTCCGGGATGAGGTCCCGGCTAAGCTCAAGTGCTTCCGCCCCGTTTTTGGCCTCCCCAACAATTTGAAAAAGAGGGTCGTCCTCAAGCATGGCGACTATCGCTTCACGCACATGCGGATGATCGTCGGCAATTAACACACGATATGGATGGTCCATTATTTCTTACCCCGCAGCATAATTTTTGTTCCGAGCCCGATTTTCGAATCAATTTCATATGAGGCCCCAAGCTTTTCTGCTCTGCTCTTTAATATCGAAATCCCGTACTGTTTGCGACCGATACTAGTCACTTCAAATCCCACTCCGTTATCGATAATCTCCAATATCCACTGGCTATCATAAGCCTGAAATTTTAAAGACACATTCGAAGTTTCTGAATGTTTTCGAATGTTTGTAAAAGCCTCCTGAATAATGCCAAAAAGCTGTACCTCTTCAGCCGGTGTGAAATAAGCATCCTTTAAATGGATGCGGGAATCAATCTCGATTCCCGAAACAGTTGTCCAGTCTTCCAGCCAATTTTCGATTCTTTTGGAAAAAGAAACATCCTCAGCCGGGTCCATCCGCAGGTTAAAAATGGCCTGCCGCAGCTGGGTGTCAATGGAATTGACAAGAGAGCCAGCTTCATCAAGCTTTCCTTTTTTTAGATGGACTTTTAATAAAAACAAAGTTTGTGCAATATTGTCATGTAATTCCTTTGCTAATCTTTCTCTTTCTTCATAGATTGCCCGCATCTCCCTCTCATCGGCAATTCGTTGATTCTTCATCTCAATGATATGGAACATCCAGATGGCAAAGGGATATGAAATGAGAAAGGTCAAGATGGTAATTAAATAGTTTCCTTCTTCCATCGATACTTCATGAAGGAGGGTGCTGTGACGGAAAAATTCAAACCCGCCAATCAAAATAGTGGGAATTAAGGCTGTAAAAAACATAAGTATGCGGTTGGACATCGAATACCGATTCTCCTTTTACAACAAGAAACTTCATCATTTACCTTAACGATACATTACTGTGACAGTTTTATGAATAGTTTTTGGCCATTCTGTCGAAAAATAGCCCGTAAGAGTCATATAAAAAAGGAATGAAATATAATAACTTTATTTTAAGTGCTAATAGTAGATAAAGAGAGGTGAATTTTATAAACCCGCTTAAATATATCCTTTTATTTTTCCTGTTGTTATCTCTAGCATTTCCACAAGCAGCATTCGCTCATGCGGTTTTGGAAAAGACGGCCCCGGCTCAGGACAGTCACTTACAGTCGTCCCCAAAAGGAATTACGCTAACGTTCAATGAAAGGCTGGAAAATGAATTTTTCTCCCTTAAGGTTTTCGGTGAAGACGGAGAGGAACTCGGCAGGGCTAGGCCTAAGCTTAGTGTTGATCAAAAGCAGTTGAGCATGAACGTACCTAAACTAGCAGACGGCCATTATACCGTATCCTACCAGGTGATTTCGGCGGACGGGCATCCAGTAAAGGGTTCTTACATATTTTCGATTGGAGAAGGCATTGCCGGTAAAAGTAAGATTGCCCCGATTCAACAAGGGGAAGGACTTTCCCCATTAATGTCTGTTGGACGAATAGTCTATTATCTATCGCTGCTTCTTGCCACAGGCTGGATTTGGTGGGGGGCAATGGCAAGAAAACAATTCGAGCAATTGCAGGAATTAAAGCGAAGCTATGAAAGCTGGGCACGCCTGTTGTTATTGATTTTTTTGCTTGCCCATATAGATTTTGGTGTCATCTTAGCAGGAGGGTACCTAGACCAATGGAACGTAAGTAACGTAATCACCATGTTGACGGGCACAACAGCCGGTCAATCATGGAGCATAACGACTATTTTATTGATGCTAGGATTTGCTGTTTTACTCCGTCACCCATGGGTGGATTGTGTCTGGGTATTGCTGATTCTTGCCGCTAAGAGTGTAAATGGACACGCATTTGCCTTTGAGCCGAGAATCCTGACCGTTTTCTTGGACTTGCTTCATTTGTTGGCAGCCTCCGTTTGGGCAGGCGGATTGCTCTATATTTTGCTCTATTTTAAAACGTTTCAAAAACATGTCCAATGGTTTTTGAGGATATTTTCTACTGCAGCCCTAATCAGCATGGGGGTGCTGATTGGGACAGGGGTGATTTCAACCTATATTTATTTGCCAAAGATTCAGTACCTTTTGGCTACCAGGTGGGGAACCCTGCTATTGGTTAAAACGGTTCTCGTCCTAGTTGTAATAGCTGTTGCCGGGACATTGCGATTTTATCTAAAAAAACAGACTGAAGGGAACATTCGTAAACTTGTAAAACTGGATTTTATGCTGATGATAAGCATTGTGGGTATCGTCGGCATATTCACCTACCTTAGTCCTATTCCGGCAAATAAACCATTACAATGGCAAGAAAAAACGGCTGGAATGGATTTTAAAACTACCATTTCACCTAAGGTGCCAGGCACTAATTCATTTATGGTAGAAGCGAATTCCCATGAGGAAGGACTGGGTATTAAACGAATTGACCTTAATCTGATTTATAATGACAATCCTGATGTCGCCCCAATTCATGTCCCTCTGGAGGTTTACGATCAAGGGAAATATGCCCATTTTATGACTGACGGCAATTATCTGCCGTTCTCAGGAAACTGGACTGCAGAAGTCCGGATTCTGGATTCTGAGGATAATGAAAAGGTATACCATAATGATTTTGTTGTTTATTAAAAAAAATAGATAGGAGATGTTATTATGAAAAAACTTTTGACATTTGTGGTAACAATAATTGGGACAATATCCCTTTTCGCCGGCGCTGCCAGTGCCCATGTCACTGTTCAGCCAAGCGAAACATCGCAAGGAAAATATGAAGTGTTCACGGTCAAAGTTCCCTCCGAAAATGAACAAGTACCAACCACCAAGATTGAAGTGAAAATTCCTGATGATGTCGATGTTACCCGTTTTGAGCCAAAACCAGGCTGGAAATATGACGTTCAAAAGGATGCATCAGGGAAAATCACAAGTGTTACCTGGACGGCAGAAGGTGAAGGATTGTCTCCAACTGAATTTGCAATGTTTAACATGTCCGGAAAAGTTGGCGACAAAGCCGAGAAAATTGTCTGGAAAGCCTACCAAACGTACCAGGATGGCAGTGTCGTAGAATGGGTGGGAGCAGAGGATGCGGACAAGCCCGCTTCAGTGACGGTCGTTCATCCAGCTGCACCAGGTGAACACGGGCATGGTCATGGTGCTGCCCAAACAGATAAAAAGACCGATACTGCGGCTGATCACGATCAAAAAACAGAAGATGCAGCTTCATCGAACGTACCGCTCTACCTATCTATTGCAGCATTGCTTGTAGGGCTAATTGCTTTAGGAGTTTCATTTAAAAAGAAATCATAGGTTGTTCCTTCACGGCTAATGATGGCGTAAATTAGGGGGAACACATTCTGTGTCATCACAATGAGAAAAAGGTACAGGGCTTTTTTGAGCCTGTACCTTTTTCTCTTATTCAGATGAATTATTTCGCCATGATACTCTTATAGAATCTGATTTAAAAACCTCTGCGTCCGCTCATGCTTTGGATTGGAAAAGATTTCATTTGGATGTCCTTCTTCTATTATATTGCCGTCAGCCAGCATAACGATCCGGCTTGCGACTTCTTTTGCAAAACCCATTTCGTGTGTCACGATGACCATTGTCATTCCTTCACGGGCTAAATCCTTCATTACTTGAAGTACCTCGCCCACAAGCTCAGGGTCCAATGCCGACGTTGGTTCATCGAATAGCATCACTTTGGGCTCCATTGCCAATGCTCTGGCAATGGCCACGCGCTGCTTTTGCCCGCCAGATAATTGGTCAGGGTAAAAGTTGGCTTTATCCTGCAGGCCAACTTTTTTCAGAAGGTCTATTGCTTTGGAACGGGCCTGATCTTTAGATACACCCTTTACATGAACAGGAGCCTCAATAATATTTTCGACCACTGTCATGTGCGGGAATAGGTTGAAATGTTGAAATACCATTCCTACTTTTTCCCTTATTTTATTAAGATTCGTTTTTGCGGGATTGATTTTTTCTGTATCGATAATAATGTCACCAGCTTCGGCTGTCTCTAAAAAGTTCAAACAGCGGAGAAGGGTACTTTTCCCTGAACCACTCGCACCGATAAGGACAACAACCTCTTTTTCTTTTACGTGTAGATCAATATTTTTCAAAACTTGAAGTTCCCCGAAAGATTTTGAAAGATTTTTAATTTCAATCATGCGGCGGCTGCCTCCTTCGGTCTGCTGACATCCAACCTTTTCTCCAATCGGTTTGTGAACCACGTGAAAATTAACACGATGATCAAATAATAAAGTCCGACAACAAAGTAGGTTTCAAATGGCATATAGTTTTCCCCTTGGACGGTAAGGGCAGTGTTAAACAAGTCTGTTACAGCAATATAGGCAACCAGGGAAGAATCCTTTAAGCTGATAATGAACTGATTCCCCAGCGGCGGGATGGCACGTTTGAAGGCCTGTGGAAAAATAATTCTGCGCATTGCAAGCGGGTAGGACATCCCTAACGATCTTGCAGCTTCCATTTGACCGCGGTCGATCGATTGGACAGCCCCCCTGAAAATTTCCGATATATACGCACCGGTATGAATGCTTAACGCAAGCGCGCCGGCTGTAAAGCTGTCAAGGGCTAGAAAATTTGCGATTCCATAATATAGGAACATAATTTGAACGATTAATGGAGTCCCGCGGATAAGCCCAATATAAATATCTGATATCCAATTAAGTAATTTGATAGAAGATATTTTAAAACCGGCAAAGATGATTCCAATGATTAATGCAAATAGCAGAGAAATAATTGTAATGGAAATCGTCATCCATGAGGCTTTCAAGAAGGCAACACCATGCTCACTTAGGATGCCGATTATATTTTGCCAAAAAGTCATGATTTCATTTCAACCTCCTTTGAAAAAACGTAAGCCCCAAGGAATGGAGCTTACGTTATCCAATTTTCCTATTTTGCCATCTTAAAGATGTGCGGGTGCTTACTTTTCAAGTAAGTTTTCGTTGAACCATTTTTTGCTGATTTTTTCGTAAGTGCCATCTTTCTGCATGTCGTCAATGGCTTTGTTGATTTTATCAGCAAGTTCTTTGTTTCCTTCGGCTACTGCTACACTAACTCGATCCTCATTTAGCAGGTTGCCAATCGGCTTGATCTTTAAACCCTTTTCGTTTTTGGCATTCAAACCGACAATTTTATCAGTAATAACGGCATCCAAACGGCCAATTGCCAAGTCCTGAAGAGCGTTAACATCAGATGGATATCCTTTTACTTGATCGGATAGTTCAAGGGCCATATCCTTCCATGTGCTTGCCTGGATAACACCAATTGTTTTTCCCTTTAAATCATCTTTTGAAGTAATAGTGCTGTTGTTTTCAGCCACAAAAATTTGGGCGCCGGATAAATAATATGGATTTGTGAAGTCTACTTGCTTATCACGTTCAGGTGTTGCTGTCATACTCCCGATAATCGCATCGTATTTTTTTGCTTTTAATCCTTGGATGATGGTTTCCCATTGGTTTGTTACGGGATTTGCTTTTACACCAATTCTTTTGGCAATCTCATTTCCAATTTCTACGTCAAAACCAGTTAATTTGTCATCCTTCTTAAAGTTTAATGGTGGATATTGCCCGCTCATCGCAAACGATAGCGTCCCCTCTTTAATTAGGCCTAAATCTTCTCCCTTTGCCTGGTTTGTTTTAGCTGTTTCTTTAGATCCGCATGCTGCTAAAATCACCAGTAATGCAGAAACTACTAAAATCATAAGTTTTCTCATGATGCATCCCCCTTTTTAATTAAAAAAGCACCGTCCATGTGACGGTGCCTGACACCCTCATCTAAAGCTTTGAATTAGATAGTTCCCCACAATTCTCATGCTGAATTGTGACAGTTCTGCCCCTTATCGAGTACAGCCCCAGCTCTCTGAAAACAGTGATTTCAGATGCTTCGGCGATTTATCATTTTTCCTATTTTCCTAGATTTCACTGAATCTCCAATAGGATACTAATATAAATCGCGACCTCTACCTCATCTCAAAAGCTTAAAGATGAGGAATTAATATTCTTTTCGCAATAATTAGTATAAGTAAATATTTATACATAATCAAGTATAAATTTACTAGAATATTTCCCCATTTGAAAAGACTTGACGAAAATTTGTTAATTGGTATACATTTTTCTACAATACTAATCTTAAAAAAAAGGGGTCAGAATGATGCTGCAATGCCGTGAGGATGTATTGGCATTCACGAACCAACTCGTGAATATCGAAAGTATTGTGAATACAAAGGGTGAAAAAACAATTGCCCAATATTTATATAAATTTATTTCTGCTTTTCCTTATTTTTCAAAAAATCCTTCTCACATGACGATGTCTCAAACCATTCAGGATGAACATGAAAGATATAATGTATTGGCATTTGTCAAAGGTACAAAAGGGAATAGCCGCCGTACGGTCATTTTGATGGGACATATGGACACGGTTGGAATTGATGATTTTAATCACCTAAAAGAACATGCGTGTTTTCCGGATCAACTAATGGCTGCGTTAAAGAGGGAGGAGCTGCCTGCCTCGGCGAAGGAACATTTAGACTCGGGCGACTGGTTGTTTGGTAGAGGGGTACTCGATATGAAAAGTGGAGTAGCCAGCCACCTCTATCTATTAAAATACTATTCTGAGCATCCGGAAGAGCTTGATGGAAACATCGTCTTTTTAGCAGAATGTGATGAAGAGGACAGCTCTCACGGAGTTTTATCAGCCTTAAAGGTCCTGAAAAGCTGGAAACAGGAGCATGGTTTTGAATATGCTGCGGCGATCAATTCCGATTTCGTCTCCCCGCGCTTTGCAGGAGATGTAAATCGCTATATCTATATGGGGACAGTAGGCAAGCTTCTGCCATCCTTTTTTATTACTGGTGCAGAAACGCATGTTGGCTCTTGCTTTGAAGGGCTTGACCCTAACTTTATCGCGGCGGAGCTGACGAAGCAGATTGATTATAATCCCGAGCTTTGCAATGAGGCCTTTGGTGAAATCACAGTTCCCCCTGTTTCTTTAAAACAAACAGACCTGAAACCGTCTTATACCGTTCAGACCGCGTTGTCTGCCTATGTATACTACAATTTCTTCATCCATTCCTGGTCTCCGAAGGATGTCCTAGTGAAATTAAAAGAGCAGGCGCGTATTGCATTTGAAAACGCCTTAAATGCTTTTGATGAAAGATATAAGCAGTTTAGCAGCTTAAGCGGCGAACCATATTTCAAACATCCTTGGCAGCCAAGAGTGTTCACATATGAAGAAATGGAACAACAGTTGGTTATGGAGCACGGTGATACCTTTATCACGCATATGAATCAATTTAAAGAGAGTTTAATGGAGGATAAGGAACTGGATACCCGCATGTTCGCGGCAAGGGTTGTAGAAGAGGCTTGGAACTGGATGAAGGACAAAAACCCTGCCATTATTCTTTTCTATTCATCTCTTTATTCTCCAAGAATTGAGCTGTCCGGCAAGAATGAGCAGGAACAGGCCTTGATTGATGCGTTAAATCAAGCAGTGGAATCGATTCAGCCAGCCTATCCACATCCGATTGTAACGCGGAATTTCTTCCCATATATCTCGGATATGAGCTTTGTTGCGCTAAGCGATGACGAAGAAGGAATAGAGGCTGTTTCCAATAATAATCCTGGCTGGGGAACAAAGCATTACGTGGAGTACCAAGACATCCGCGACTTAAATGTGCCGGTCATCAATATTGGACCTTATGGACTAGATGCCCATAAAAAGCTGGAAAGAATGGAAATGTCCTATTCACTTGAAGTGGTGCCGAATCTGACCAATCTAGTCATCCGAAATTTATTAAAATAGTGTACTGGGGTGTCCTGTGGGACGCCCTATATTTTTATACCGGTAAATTATAAAATAAAGAATACTATAAGGAGCTTTAAAATCGGAGGTACAGATGGAGGCGCAAATTCTAGCGTGGTTTGAGCATAGCGGCACATTAGCAATATGGATAAGTATCTTATTGAATATCATTATTAGTTTCTTCGGGGTTGTTCCGAGCGTCTTTCTAACCGCAGCCAACATTAGCTTCTTCGGATTTGGCCACGGATTGTTGATTTCGATTCTTGGTGAGGCCTTTGGAGCCATTATTAGTTTTTATTTATATCGAAAAGGTATCAATAGGGTAAAAAACAAGATTGCGATAAAAAATAAATTTTTAGATAGATTGCAAAATACGCAAGATATGGAAGCATTTTTTCTGATATTCGCACTTAGGATTTTTCCGTTCATCCCTTCTGGAGTGGTGACACTTGTAAGTGCTGGAAGCAAGGTTGGGATTATTAATTTTTCCATCGCTAGCACGCTTGGAAAAATACCCGCCTTATTAATAGAGGCTTACTCCGTGAAGCAGGTTTTGGATTGGAGTTTGCAAGGGAAATTTATTTTAGGGTTATGTTCAATTTTCATGGTAGTTATTTTAATAAAAAGGTTTCAAAAATAAGAACAAGGGTCCCTGCGAAAAAGTGAGGGTACCCTTGTTTATTTTCCTATTTAAAGATTAATACCTTTCCAACTGTGCCATCAGCGCTTTCCCCAACTACACGGAATTTTAATCCGTAGTTTGGTACGTTACGGCCTGCATCAACTAGGCCAGGGTTGCTGTAGTCAGACTTGTCATCAAAAAGCGGATTCCGCTGAGTGAAGTTGTCGGTCAACGTAAATTGCGATGGATAATTCAAGAACATTTTTTCAGTTTTGCTTAGGCCAAATGCAGCGTCATGTAATTGGTAACGAGAGGAGCTGACAGTTTTATCGCTCCAAGACAATGCATGCTGGTCAGCATCTACTACACCAAGGAAGCCATCTCCAGGGTGAATACCTGTCCAGTTGTTGTCATAGGATTCGTCTACATACCAAACAACCAGGCCTGGGTCATAACTCATTAAGCTTGCACCGCGGCGGATGTGAGATAAGCCGGCGTCGACACCGTTATGTGTTCTCCACTCTAATAGATAATAGTGTGTGGTAGTATATGTGCCATCATGCTTCGTAAACCCGTCTAATGCAAATTGTGAGTCGCCCTCAGCACCGTCAGAGACTAGTTCTTTGCCATCAGCCGTCACTTTTACATTATCCACGAAGAAGCCATCTAAATTGGAAGCCCAGTCTGTCATATAACGGAATTGCAGCTGAATTTTTTGTCCTTTGTATGCTGATAAATCAATTGATTCATGGACCCAGCCATTACTTGAACCGGTATAACCAGGAAGGTTTTCTTTTATGGCTGGATACCCATTAGGGTCAAGAGCAGAACTCGTACGGGAGCTTGATAGAGATTCCCATGTACTTCCACCATCTGTTGATACTTGGACCATAGCGTAATCCCATTCTTTTTCAATGTTGTACCAAGTGTCGAAATCAAGGGTGACATTGCTAGCGTTTGTTAAATCAACGGATACTGCCATTTTATGGTCAGCTTCGTCTCCTTTACCGCCAAAATACTCAAATTTTCCGTCTTTTGGCGTATTCAGGACGTTCACCTTGTCAGGTAAATCAATTCTTACAGCATCATTATTTGTACCCTTTGTTACTCCTTCATCAAGGAGGACAGTTGTGCCGGCCTTCGTAATGTTGTCAGCACGAAGAGTGGCACCAGTTAACCAGTTGCCGCCATGTAGGCTTTGTAGCATTTCTCTTGCGTATGGACTAAATCCAGGGGGCTCAGTTCCTGGAATGTCTCCTGCCCAGCTACCGGCTGACATAATAGACCAATATTCAACCGCTTCACCAGCACCAGTATATTGAGTATCATACTCATCAGGAAGACCTAAGTCATGACCGAATTCGTGAGAGAATACTCCGGCTGCGCCGTCTTCTGGCTCGATGGTGTAATCATAAGCCCCTAAAAGGCCTCCAAAGCGATCACTTTTAGATTTTCCGCCAGGAACAGCTGTAAGCTTTCCAAGATTCCATCGGTGTGACCAAATCGCATCTCCGCCTAATTTACCGCCGCCGGCCTCTTCGCCGACACCAGCATGAATCACCATAAGGTGGTCGATAATACCGTCTGGTTCGTTATAAACTCCGTCATTATCATAATCATCGCGATCCCATACATCATATTCACTCAGGTCAACATTTGGATCCTTTCCTGCTTTTGTGAGAGCTTCATACACTAGTGTTCTTGGACGAGCGTCGCTTCCATCCGGCGTAGGATAGTTTCCACCATAGTAAGCAGCAGGATGATCAGCCGTATACCAGCCGGCAACAGTTCCATCAACCGTATAGCTACCGCCAGATTGCTGCTCATAATACTGTTTCATCGAAACGAGGTTTTCGCCGTTAGGTCCTTCGTAGCCATTTGCTCCGAAAATCATATCTTGGAAATGGTCATGGGTATAGTCCTCATACCACATGTCCGTCTCATCTTTTGTGATCGAGCTTTTCTCGTAATCTGGAAAATCAATAGCCAGAACAAGAACTTTGTCATGGCGGACATTCCCGTCGTAACTCTCAATTTGGACAGGGTCTACGGTATTTTTGTTTGCCTGTCCTAATTTATTACCATTACCATTTTTTAGTCCGTTTGATTTTGGCTGGGCACTTTCTTTAACTGTGCCAAGTCCGGCAGGCAGCTGGTCTTTTGTCTTGAAAGCTTTGCCTTTTGCTTTTAGATATTGTTGTAATGCCTTTTCCGCCTCTGCAGGGCTCGCATTTTTAGCAATTTTCCCTTGCCGCTTCAGCATTTCTATTAATCTCTCATCATTAGCAATTCCCAAGTCAATCGGTGACCCCTGTGCCGATACTTTTGCTGCTGGACCTGCGGCTTTGCCGACAGGTGCTGCCGCCACATTCAGCATTCCCAGCCCTAAAGATAGAGCCAGTGCCGTTGAAAATAGTTTTCTCTTCTTCATAAAGCCCCTCCTAGACAATATTTGAAACCGCTTTCATTACTAATGTCTATTAAAATACCATGCTATGTACCATTCCCCCCTGTTAGGGTTACCTTAAAAACTTAGCCTCCCTAAGAAAATAGAATCTATTTTAATAATAAAATTGGTACAGAAAATTGTAAATATTTAAAATATTAAATGTCAAAAATAGTTAAATTATCCTAAAAATCGGAAACATGCTTCATTGTTTGATAAGCATTCTTCGGCATAAAGTGAGAATTTTCTCCTATTTTTTCAAGTGATTAGGTTTGGTAAAATATTCATTATTCGTTAAAATAGGAAATTGGAATTATGTTCAGTACTATAGGAAGGAATTTAACACCTTAACGCATTGCAAGTAACTCCACTGGCAATGCGTTAAAGTGATGAGGAGGGGTTTTGTGAAGGACAAGCGGTTTAAGATTGCCCACCGGGAAGCGTTAATCGGCGTGGTTCTGGTTGTAATTAATTTTGTATGGTGGTACGGGTTTGCTTACGGTTTGGGTTCCAAAAAGGTAGAAGATTACTCATACATATTCGGCTTGCCGGCCTGGTTTTTCTATAGCTGCATCGCCGGATTTATCGTAATGATCATTCTTGTCAGCCTGACCGTGAAATTTCTATTTAAAGATGTACCGTTTGAAGAGGAAGAGAGGAATGCCGAGTGAACTGGGCAGTCATTACGCCATTAATTATTTTTTTATTCATCATTTTTGCTGTCGGCTTCTGGTCGAATAAATTTGTCCTCAAATCCAATTCGTTTTTGGAGGAATATTTTTTAGGCGAACGTCAGATGGGCGGCTTCATTCTCGCGATGACGATGGTGGCCACCTATGGCAGCGCTTCAAGCTTTATCGGCGGGCCGGGTGTTGCCTATACACAAGGTCTGGGCTGGGTACTGCTGGCGATGGCCCAGCTGGCGACCGGTTATTTCACCTTGATGGTCTTGGGCAAGAAATTTGCGATTATTTCCCGCCGGTATAAAGCCATTACCTTGATTGATTTTTTGAAAAATCGTTATCGTAGCAAGACGGTCGTTCTTTTATCAGCGGCCAGTATTATCATTTTTCTATTCTCATCGATGACGGCTCAATGGATTGGCGGAGCTAGGTTGGTGGAGTCGTTAACTGGACTGCCATATACGGTTGCATTATTAATCTTTGCTTTTTCAGTCCTTGTTTTTGTTATTGTGGGGGGGTTCCGGGCTGTTGCTCTGACGGATACGATTCAAGGCGTCGTCATGTTCATGGGAACTTTAATTCTTCTTATTGCCACTATTAAGGCAGGCGGGGGAATCCCAAGGATAATCTCCGATTTGGCGGCAGAAAATCCTAACTTAATCAGCCCATTTGGTGCCGAACGCACTTTAACGCCGGCGTATGTTTCCTCGTTTTGGATTTTAGTTGGGATCGGCGTCGTCGGCCTGCCGCAGATTGCGGTTCGGGCCATGTCCTATAAAAACTCAAAGGCAATGCATAATGCCATTATCATTGGAACAGTTGTGGTCGGCTTTATCATGCTTGGCATGCACCTCATTGGCGTTTTCGCAAGGCCAGTGCTACCAGGTGTTAAAATCGGCGATACCGTTATGCCGCTGCTCTCTATGAAAGTGCTCCCGCCGTTTGTTGCGGGTATCGTGCTGGCGGCTCCGATGGCGGCCATCATGTCAACAGTTGATGCCCTGTTGATTTTGGTCAGCTCGGCATTGGTGAAGGATGTTTATCTAAATTATATTAAACCGACCGCCAGCGACCAGCAAATTAAAAAGGTAAGTTTCAGCGTAACAGCGATTATTGGCATCCTGGTCATTTTGCTCGCGTTGAGTCCGCCGGATTTAATCATTTGGCTCAATCTATTTTCGTTTGGCGGCTTGGAGTCCGTGTTTATTTGGCCGGTTATTTTAGGCTTGTATTGGAGCAAGGGGAATAAATATGGGGCAATCACATCGATGATTTTGGGGATGAGTTCCTACATTATCTTTGACCGATTTTATCCTAATCCCCTCGGCGTGCATACGGTGGTGCTGCCAATCCTGATTTCCCTGGCTGGATTTGTCGTCGCAAGTATTTTTACTAATTCTAAATCTAACAGTTTTGTACTGGAAAAATAAGAAGCACTTCAGGGTGCCCCGCTTCGGGACTATTTTTGTTGCAATTTTCTTTATGAATTTTTAAAATGAATTAACAGAATGAAGAGGTGGGGGATCCCATTGGTAGAGGTTATTCGCCATTTATCGGCGCTTATCATGCCAGGTTTATTAGTGTTATTTTTTACAAGGGTTACATACAATCGGGTGATTGGCCTTGTCCTGACGGTGGCGCTTATCGCAGCTTCTGTATACAAGGGGTATACCAATACGTTTGTCCTGATTGTCATTGACGCCTTTTCGCTGACCGCCGGTTTCTGGCTCGCCGCGAAAATGAAGCCCAAAACCGTTAGAAAAATTGATGGATAATAGTCTGCCGTAATTGGCAGGCTTTTTTTAGTTTAAAAGAGGTCCCATTTGACCCGAGAAGGGTTACTAGTGGGCACCCACGGTAAAAATAGAG
>NZ_JAGYPE020000043.1:35088-51358 GCF_018343545.2 Neobacillus citreus
CAGGCTTTTTTTAGTTTAAAAGAGGTCCCATTTGACCCGAGAAGGGTTACTAGTGGGCACCCACGGTAAAAATAGAGGGCCTATTTTGCCCGGTAAGGGGTATTAGAGAATGTCCACGGTAAAAATAGAGCCCCTATATTGCCCGGTAAGGGGTCTTAGAGGGCACCCACGGTAAAAATAGAGACCCTATATTGCCCGGTAAGGGGTATTAGAGGATGCCCATGGTAAAAATAGAGGCCCTATATTGCCCGGTAAGGGGTACTAGAGGGTGCCCACGGTAAAAATAGACCTCTTATTTTTACCAGAAAGAGGATTTTCCATATACAAAGAGGGAAATACATAAAAAACGAATATTAGTTCGCATATTTCTGGTTTGATTTTGGGTAAATGTGTTAAAATGTTAATATGCAATTTAGGAGGATACACTTTCTAGCTGCCTCAAGGAAGTGTTAACGGTAGTTTTCTAAAAAGGGAGGGAAACCGTGTGAAGGACCAATTTGAGTTAGTTTCAAAGTATTCCCCACAAGGCGACCAGCCGGGTGCCATTAAAGAACTAGTCGAAGGCATCCGAAACGATAAGAAGTACCAGACGCTTCTTGGTGCAACAGGTACGGGGAAGACTTTTACCATTTCAAATGTGATAAAGGAAATTAATAAACCAACCCTTGTCATCGCCCACAATAAAACATTAGCCGGCCAGCTTTACAGCGAGTTCAAGGAGTTTTTTCCAAACAACGCAGTAGAGTATTTTGTCAGCTATTACGATTACTATCAGCCGGAAGCGTACGTTCCGCAGACAGATACGTTTATTGAAAAAGATGCCAGCATCAACGATGAGATTGATAAACTGCGGCACTCCGCGACTTCTTCTTTGTTCGAACGCAAGGACGTCATCATCATCGCCAGCGTATCCTGTATTTACGGCCTCGGTTCGCCGGAGGAATACCGGGAGATGGTGGTTTCCCTCCGCACTGGCATGGAAATTGAGCGTAATCAGCTGCTTCATCGTCTGGTTGATATCCAATATGAACGAAATGATATCGATTTTAAGCGCGGGACGTTCCGTGTACGTGGCGATGTGGTCGAGATTTTCCCGGTTTCCCGCGATGAGCACTGTATGCGGGTTGAATTTTTCGGGGATGAAATTGACAGGATCCGCGAGGTTGACGCCCTTACCGGTGAAATCATCGGTGAACGCGATCATGTGGCAATTTTTCCAGCATCTCACTTCGTTACCAGGGAAGAGAAGATGCGAATAGCCATCGAGAATATTGAAAAAGAGCTTGAAGAACGGCTTGCTATAATGAGAGAGAACAATAAGCTGCTGGAGGCACAGCGGCTGGAACAGCGCACCCGCTATGACTTAGAAATGATGCGCGAAATGGGCTTTTGTTCCGGAATCGAGAACTACTCGCGCCATCTGACCCTCAGACCGGCAGGCTCGACACCATATACATTAATAGATTATTTTCCAGAAGACTTCCTCATAGTGATTGACGAGTCGCATGTAACTTTGCCGCAAATCAGGGGAATGTTCAATGGCGACAAGGCGCGGAAGGAAGTTCTGGTGGAACATGGTTTCCGCCTTCCATCTGCGTTGGATAACCGGCCGCTCACGTTTGACGAGTTTGAAAAACATATCCACAACATTGTCTTCGTTTCAGCGACACCGGGACCTTATGAGCAAGAGCATACACCAGAAATGATAGAGCAAATCATTCGCCCAACTGGACTACTAGATCCAACCATCGATGTCCGTCCAATCCATGGGCAAATTGATGACCTGATTGGCGAAATTCAGGATCGCGTTAAACGAAACGAACGCGTTCTGGTCACAACTTTAACGAAAAAAATGTCCGAAGACTTAACGGATTATCTGAAGGAAATTGGCATCAAGGTCCAGTATTTGCACTCTGAGATCAAAACGCTTGAGCGGATTGAGATTATTCGTGAGCTTCGTCTTGGCAAATACGATGTTCTGGTCGGAATTAACCTGCTCCGGGAAGGTCTCGATATTCCAGAGGTTTCTTTGGTTACCATTCTTGATGCCGACAAGGAAGGCTTCCTCCGTTCGGAACGTTCCTTGATTCAGACGATTGGCCGGGCGGCCCGGAATGCAAACGGTCATGTCATCATGTATGCGGACCGAATGACCAATTCAATGGAATTGGCCATCAGCGAGACGAAGCGCCGCCGTGCTATACAAGAGGAGTACAATAAAAAGCATGGCATTACGCCTAAGACTATTCAGAAGGATATCCGTGATGTTATCCGCGCTACCCATGCGGCGGAAGAACAGGAAGATTACAAACCGACTGCAGCATTTGGCAAGATGACGAAGAAGGAACGAGACAAACTGATTGGCGATATGGAAAAAGAAATGAAGGCTGCCGCCAAAGCGCTTGATTTTGAGCGTGCCGCAGAGCTTCGTGATTTAATTTTGGAATTAAAGGCGGAAGGGTAACAAAACACCGCTTTTATAAACGGAAGGATGACGTAATGCATGGCAATGGAAAAATTAATTGTGAAAGGTGCCAGAACCCACAATTTAAAAAATGTCGATGTCACCATTCCGAGAGATAAGCTTGTTGTATTGACAGGACTTTCCGGGTCAGGAAAGTCCTCGCTCGCGTTTGATACGATTTATGCAGAAGGTCAGCGCCGCTATGTGGAATCACTCTCGGCCTACGCAAGGCAGTTTCTCGGACAAATGGATAAGCCTGATGTGGACATGATCGAAGGCTTGTCTCCGGCAATTTCAATCGACCAAAAAACAACTAGCCGGAATCCGCGCTCAACGGTCGGAACGGTGACCGAAATCTACGATTATTTAAGATTGTTATTTGCTAGAGTCGGACATCCAACCTGTCCGATTCACCATATTGAAATCTCCTCACAGACCATTGAGCAGATGGTCGACCGCGTTCTTGAATATCCGGAACGCACGAAAATGCAAATCCTCGCTCCTGTGATTTCAGGGCGTAAAGGACAGCATGTTAAGGTATTTGAAGACATTAAAAAGCAAGGCTTTGTCCGTGTCCGAGTTGATGGGGAAATGCTTGACCTGAGCGACGAAATTGAGCTTGACAAAAATAAAAAGCATTCGATTGAAGTGGTTGTTGACCGGATTGTCATTAAAGAAGGTATCGCCGCTCGTGCCGCCGACTCCATTGAAACCGCCTTGGGTCTTGGCGAAGGAAAGGTAATCGTTGATGTCATTGGCGAGGAAGAGCTTCTGTTCAGTGAAAACCACTCATGCCCTCAATGCGGTTTTTCGATTGGGGAACTGGAACCGCGGATGTTCTCATTTAACAGTCCGTTCGGAGCTTGCCCGCAATGTGATGGCTTGGGCTCAAAGCTTGAGGTTGATCTCGATTTGGTGATTCCAAATAAAGATTTGACCTTGAAGCAGCATGCCATTGCTCCATGGGAACCAACAAGCTCACAATATTACCCGCAGCTGCTGGAAGCAGTCTGCAATCATTATGGTATTGAAATGGATATTCCTGTAAAGGACCTTCCGGAACACCAGCTTGAAAAAATTCTTTATGGCTCAGGTTCGGAAAAAATTTACTTCCGCTACGAGAACGATTTTGGGCAGCTCCGCGAGGGCTATATCCAATTTGAAGGTGTCATTAGCAATGTCGAGCGCCGCTACAAGGAGACAAGCTCTGATTTCATCCGCGAGCAAATGGAAAAATACATGGGCCATCAGCCATGCCCAACCTGTAAAGGCTACCGTTTGAAGAAAGAAGCACTGGCTGTTTTAATCAACGGCCGTCATATCTCACAAATAACCGAACTTGCAATTGATGAAGCGAAGGCATTTTTCTCGAGCCTTCAGCTTTCCGAAAAAGAAGAGCAGATTTCCAGATTGATTTTACGAGAAATAGACGAGCGCATAGGCTTCCTGATCAATGTTGGCCTTGATTATCTGAATTTAAGCAGGCAGGCAGGAACCCTTTCAGGTGGAGAGGCTCAGCGGATTCGCTTAGCGACGCAAATTGGTTCCCGGCTGACAGGTGTGCTCTATATCCTGGATGAACCGTCTATCGGCCTTCACCAGCGCGACAATGACCGGTTAATTGGGACGCTGCAAAATATGCGTGATATCGGCAACACGCTGATTGTCGTTGAGCATGATGAAGATACGATGATGGCGGCGGATTACTTGATTGATATTGGTCCGGGTGCGGGGGTGCACGGAGGTGAAGTCGTTTCTGCTGGGACGCCGGCAGAGGTGATGGCCGACCCGAACTCGCTGACAGGCCAGTATTTGTCAGGGAAAAAGTTTATTCCACTGCCGCTTGAACGCCGTAAGCCAGATGGCCGCTATGTTGAAATCAAAGGGGCGGCCGAAAACAATTTAAAAAATGTCAACGTGAAGATTCCATTAGGGCAATTTATCGCCGTAACTGGCGTTTCCGGTTCCGGAAAAAGTACGCTAGTGAATGAAATCCTTCATAAGGCACTGGCACAGAAGCTTAATCGCGCAAAAACGAAGCCAGGCCAACACAAGAGTATTAAGGGTATAGAACATTTAGAAAAAGTCATTGATATCGACCAGTCACCAATCGGTCGGACGCCGCGCTCCAATCCGGCAACTTACACCGGCGTGTTTGATGACATTCGTGATGTGTATGCTGCCACAAACGAATCCAAAGTCCGCGGATACAAAAAGGGCCGCTTCAGCTTTAACGTAAAAGGCGG
Source organism: Neobacillus citreus (assembly GCF_018343545.2). Classification (GTDB taxonomy): domain Bacteria; phylum Bacillota; class Bacilli; order Bacillales; family Cytobacillaceae; genus Neobacillus; species Neobacillus citreus. The sequence goes on from NZ_JAGYPE020000043.1 coordinate 39,799, forward strand.
TCGCTGTGAAGCCTGCCGCGGTGACGGGATTATTAAAATCGAAATGCACTTTTTACCTGATGTGTATGTTCCTTGCGAGGTTTGTCACGGTAAACGCTACAACCGTGAAACGCTCGAGGTAAAATATAAAGGGAAAAATATTTCTGAAGTTCTCGATATGACTGTTGAGGACGCAGTGAAATTTTTCGAAAACATTCCAAAAATCAGCCGCAAGCTCCAGACGATTTATGATGTGGGACTAGGGTACATGACGCTTGGCCAGCCGGCAACGACGATGTCGGGAGGGGAAGCGCAGCGCGTCAAGCTTGCCTCCGAGCTGCACCGCCGCTCCAACGGCCGTTCGTTCTATATCTTGGATGAGCCGACAACCGGCCTCCATGTAGATGATATTTCACGTTTGCTTGTAGTGCTGCAGCGGCTAGTCGAGAATGGTGACACCGTATTGGTTATTGAGCATAACCTGGATGTTATCAAAACGGCCGATTATCTGATCGACCTTGGACCAGAAGGCGGCGACAAAGGCGGTACGATTGTCGCTACGGGAACCCCAGAAAAGGTTGCTGAAGTTCCAGAATCTTACACTGGAAAATACCTCAAGCCAATCCTTGAGCGCGACCGATTAAGAATGAAACAGGAAATTGAAGATAAAAGTGCCATCAATGCATAGATAAGGTCTAAGAAGAGCCGGAACCGCTTCTGAAGTGGGGCCGGCTCTTTTTTTGTTTGGAAAATCACTATTTAATGGGTGTTGTTAGCCTCGGAATTGGCGTTCGGCGGATAATAGCAGGAAATTGGCGGATATGATGCACAGTTCGGCGGATAATACCCAAAATTTTGGCGGATATAATCGGGAATTCAGCGGATAACTCCCAATATCTGGCGGATAATCCCGAGACCCCTATCCCATACTACCTTGAGCGGATTTATAAAAAGCAGCGACTTCAAAATTTCGAAACCTTTCCCGGCCCAATCCGTAAATAAAGGATAAGGGGTGGTGGTGAAAATGGAATCGAGAAAAGTTCTCTCAAGTCTGTGTTATTTCAGCATTTTTTTCGCAGGATTTCTTTTCCCGTGGTTGTTTATTTTGCATCGGGGGATGAGGTCACCAAGGGGCATGCAAAGAAGTCGTTACTGTCACACTTGCTGCCCGTCGTTTTGACTCCCTTGGCAGTGGTTGCTTTTATCATAGATATGGCCAATTTCCAAGACCAAATTCCGATAATATTTATTGTTAGCCTTATTGTCCTTGCGATCATATGGGTCGTTGTAATCATTTGGAACGTGATAAAAGGCGTAAAGGTCTTGATGGCTGAATAGGATTTTATGAGGAAAAATATTAAACCTTAGAGGGTGGAAACCATGAAAGAGGAACGTACGCGAATTTTAAAAATGGTCGAAGAGGGTAAGCTGTCAGTTGAGGAAGCCTTAACCTTGCTCGAAGAATTGGAGAAGGCTCAAGCTACGATGGAGCAAAAGCAGGCGCAAATCCTAAATGAGTTATCATCGGCCGTTCACTTTGAGGAGGCGAAAAAGGAAGATCCTGTTTTTGCTAAGTATCAATCGACAAAGGAAAAGATTTTTGAATTTGTCGATACTGCTTTGAAAAAAATAAAAGAGATTGATTTGGACCTGAATTTTGGCCATTCCTATGAAATTTCGCATATTTTTCACCATGGCAATGTAGAACTCAAGGACATGGATATTGACCTTGCGAATGGCTCTGTGAAACTAGTTGCTTGGGATCAGCCGGATGTTCGGGTGGAGTGTCAGGCAAAGGTTTATCGCGTTGACAATCAGGATCAGGCCCGCCAAAACTTTTTAAGGGATGTTACGTTTACAGTGGAGTCCGAAAAGCTGAGCTTTTTAACCCAGCAAAAATGGATGAAGGTGGATGCCGTGATGTTCGTGCCCAAAACGCAGTATGATAAGGTACGGGTGCGGATCTTTAATGGCTCCATTTCCGGCGGTGATATTAATGTAAATGATCTGCGTGTAAAAACTGCAAATGGGAAAATTAAGCTTGAACAGCTCTCAGGCACAAAAGCAGAGATAGAAACAGCGAACGGGAAAATCAAGGTCAAGAACAGCCGCTTTGATGAGCTCGAGGCCGAGACGATAAATGGTGCGATAAAGCTTGACGGTGATTTTAAAAAGGCGGAGGCCCAATCCTTTAATGGGCATGTCAGCGTGAACTTAAGTGGTGACCGTTGCGAATGGATTCATGCCAAAACAACTTCTGGCCCAATTGATTTGTATATTCCCGAGAGCCTGCCGGTAAATGGCGAGCTTAAGACCAATCTGGGCGGCTTTAATCTAAAGCTTGTCGGCGTGCAGATTTTAGAGGAAAAGAGTGAAATGATTCAAAAATCGCTTCGCTTCCAATCCGTCAACCACCCTGATAAAATGTTAAAAATATACGCGGACTCTAAATCGGGTTCGATTTCATTGCAAAAATCGTTTGAATAATTAGGGACTTTGCAAATATATTTTAATGAACAAGCTTTATTAATTTTTTGTAATAGGAGTTTGGTTACATGAGATGGCTGATAGGATGTTTGATCAATGCAGTATTGTTCATGGCGTTTGCCGGTTATTTTCACGATAGCTTATATCTGACAGGATTTTGGGCTGCACTGCAGGCCAGCATCCTTTTGTCCATCTTAAATATACTAGTACGTCCATTGCTGATCCTGTTCACTCTTCCGGTGACGGTCCTGACAATGGGGTTGTTCCTGTTCGTGATTAATGCGATGACGCTTGAGTTGACAGACTATTTAATGGGGGATGCATTCGAAATCTCCGGTTTTGGCATGGCCCTCTTTTTCTCCTTGCTCATGTCGCTCATCAATATTATCCTTCAAAAAACGATTATGGACTCAGACAGATCTTCAAGGAAAAAATAAACGAAATACCCGCCCCAAACTGGGGGCGGGTATTTTTGTATGGTGCCACGTTACACATTTAAACAACTAAAGTATGGTTTAGATGAAAAAAATGTTAAAATAGGAGCAAATTGATTTTTTGATGTAGTTTGTTTTGAAATGAGTGGAAATTTGAAGGAGGTAGCTTCCTTGCCTAAGGTCCGTACAAAAGATGTGTTAGAAAAATTTCAGCTTGAATTGATTTGCGGAGAAGAGGGTATTAATCGCCCGATTACGATGAGTGATATTTCCCGGCCTGGAATTGAAATGGCCGGTTACTTTGAATATTACCCGGCAGAACGCATTCAGCTTTTAGGAATGACAGAGTTATCTTTTTTCGAAGAGCTTCCTGAAAGAGATAAAGCTTCCAGAATGGAGCGGCTATGCACAGATATCACACCGGCTATTATTGTGACGAGAGGCTTGGAGGTTCCTCCTGTGTTAATTGAAGCAGCAGAGCGGGAATCTGTACCGGTTCTCAGAACCACTTTAAAGACGACCCGATTCTCAAGCCGTCTGACCAATTATTTGGAAAGTAAACTGGCGCCTACCACGGCTGTGCATGGGGTATTGGTGGACGTTTACGGCATTGGTGTGTTAATTACCGGAAAAAGCGGCGTCGGTAAGAGTGAAACAGCACTGGAGCTTGTTAAGCGCGGACACCGTCTCGTTGCCGATGACTGCGTGGAAATCCGTCAGGAGGACCAGGACACACTGGTTGGAACGTCACCGGAATTAATTGAGCATTTATTGGAGATCCGCGGCCTAGGCATCATCAACGTGATGACGCTGTTCGGTGCTGGGGCAGTCCGCAGCAACAAACGGATTACGCTTGTCATCAACCTGGAAATCTGGGATGCCAAGAAGCAATATGACCGCCTTGGCTTGGATGAAGAGAAAATGAAAATCATCGATACTGAGGTAACGAAGCTGACCGTACCGGTCCGTCCAGGACGGAACATTGCCGTCATCATTGAAGTGGCAGCCATGAACTACCGCCTTAAACGTATGGGTGTCAATGCCGCTCAGCAATTTACCGACCGCCTGTCCGACGTTATCGAAGATGTCGAGCATGAAGAGATGTAAAGGGAAGGAATTCGTGGCGGAACTAATGAACCACATGAACAGTTTTAATAGGAAGAGGAGAATTAGATGAACGAAAATATTCAGCCGCTAAACCCTATCGCCTTTTCGCTTGGTCCCATCCAGGTGCATTGGTATGGGATTATCATAGGCTCCGGCCTTGCTCTTGCCTTGTACCTGGCAATTCGTGAAGGAAACCGCCGCGGTCTGCCGAAGGATACGTTTGCCGATTTAATGCTTTGGGCGATTCCGATTGCCATCATTTCTGCCCGCATTTATTATGTTATTTTTGAATGGGGCTATTACAAAAACCACCTGGCAGACATTCCGCAAATTTGGAACGGTGGAATTGCTATTCACGGCGCCTTGATTGGTTCCGTCCTGACGGCATACATTTTTTCAAAAAAACGGGGGATTTCCTTTTGGAAAATTGCCGACATTGCTGCGCCGAGCATCATCCTCGGGCAGGCTATCGGCCGCTGGGGCAATTTCATGAACCAGGAAGCCCACGGCGGGGAGGTTACCCGCACCTTCCTTGAAAACCTGCATTTGCCGGAATTCATTATTAACCAAATGTACATTAACGGTGCTTATTATCATCCAACATTTTTATACGAATCGCTTTGGGACTTCGCCGGTTTTATTCTGTTAATGCTTCTTCGCCGCGTTAATTTCCGCCGCGGGGAATTGTTCTTAACGTATGTGATCTGGTACTCCATCGGCCGCTTCTTCGTCGAAGGTCTTCGTACAGATAGCCTAATGCTAGGCAGCCTGCGCATGGCACAAACCATTTCGATTGCGCTAATCGTTGGTGCGATTATCATTTTAATTTACCGCCGGAAAAAACAGCTGTCGGAAACAAGGTATTTGGAGCAGACAAACTAGGTTCTAAAAATTATTAGATAAAATGAAACCACATGTAAAAACATAAAAGGGAGTTTTGGGGAAATGCTGTTCAACTCGATTAAAAACGGACTCCTGTCTGGGTTAAAGACAACTTGGACATTGGGGAAAATCATTTTTCCAGTTACGCTGATCGTCGCCGTGCTGCAGTATACACCAGTATTGCCGTGGATCATCAAGCTGATTTCCCCGCTGATGAAGCTTTTGGGACTCTCTGGAGATGCCGCCATTCCGCTTGTTCTTGGCAATTTCCTGAACCTTTATGCGGCAATCGGAGCCATTTTGACACTCGATTTTTCCGTAAAAGAAGTGTTTATTTTAGCCGTTATGCTATCCTTTTCACACAACTTATTTATCGAATCCGGTGTTGCGATGAAGGCTGGCGTCAAGCTTTGGGTCGTCCTGACAACAAGGCTGGGATTGGCGATTGTTTCTGCTGCGGTGATTAATCTTGTCTGGCATGGCGGCAGCAACCCAGCCAAGTACGGCTTAATCGAAGCGCAAACAGGGCATCCATCAAGCCTCGGGGGAATTTTTTTACAAGCGATTGAAAAAGCGGGCCTCGGGATCCTGCAACTCGCGATGATTGTTATTCCGCTTATGGTGGTCATTCAGATTTTGAAGGATATTAACTGGTTGAAAAAGTTTTCGAAAACGATGGCTCCTGTTACCAAATCGCTTGGCATGCAGGAGAATACCTCCACGACCATGGCTGCAGGTCTCTTGTTCGGGCTGGCGTACGGTGCAGGCGTCATGATTCAAGCCGTTAAAGAGGACGGAGTCAGCCATAAAGACGTGACCTTGGCATTTACTTTTCTCGTCGCCTGTCATGCAGTTGTTGAGGATACATTAATTTTTGTACCGCTAGGCATCCCAGTTTGGCCGTTGTTCTTGATCAGGCTGGGGGTAGCGATTACCTTAACCTTAATCGTCGGCACCATTTGGCGGCGGTCAGGTCTACTAAGAAAGGAAGCGGCATAGTGAAAATTACTACAATCCTATTTGATTTAGATGGAACTTTGATTGATACAAATGAATTAATTATCTCATCGTATTTGCATACATTGGAAAAATTTTATCCCGGCAAGTATCAGCGCGAGCATGTTTTGCCGTTCATGGGTCCAACCCTTAGTGAGGCATTTAGCACCGTAGACCCCGAGCAGGTAGACGATATGATTGCTGAGTACCGGGCTTTTAATGTTGCAAACCATGACACCTTTGTGAAGGAATTCCCTGGTGTATTTGAAACAATTCAAGCTTTAAAGGAAAAGGGCTATAAGCTTGCGATTGTTACGACTAAACGTCTTGATGTGGCGATGATGGGGCTGCGCTTGACGAAGATGGAATCGTTCTTTGATACGGTCATTGCTTTGGATCATGTCACCAAGGTCAAACCTGATCCAGAACCAATTTTGAAAGCATTGGAACAGCTTGGTTCGTCCCCATCTGAAGCGATGATGGTTGGCGACAATCTCCACGATATTTTAGGCGGAAAAAATGCTGGGGTGTTGACGGCAGGTGTCGCTTGGTCGGCTAAAGGCCGCAATCACATTGCCGAGCAAAATCCAGATTACATCTTAGAGGAAATGCCGGATTTGTTAAAAATCCTTGATAAATAAAAAATCCTCGGAGAGTGAGAAGTATGAGGAAAACGGTCCGCTACCCTGTCAAGGGCGCGAACTCCCTTTGGCAGGTTTACAAAACGGTGTCTTTCTGGAAGGTTGCCAAAAATTTTATTATTATTCAATTGGCGCGCTATACACCTTTTATGAGTGTGAAAAACTGGCTGTATCGAACTTTTCTCGGCATGAAGGTAGGGGAAAAGACTTCGTTCGCGCTGATGGTTATGCCGGATATCATGTTTCCGGAAAAAATTAGCGTCGGCCGCAACACGGTCATCGGTTTTAATACGACGATCCTCGCCCATGAGTATTTGATAAAGGAATACCGCTTGGGTGATGTTATCATCGGAGACGAAGTGATGGTCGGCGCTAACTCGCTTATCATGCCCGGGGTGACGATTGGCGACGGGGCCATTGTCTCAGCGGGTACGATGGTACATAAGGATGTTCCTCCCGGCTATTTTGTCGGGGGCAACCCAATGCAGGTCATTTATACAAAAGAGCAGCAGGCCGAGCGCTGGGCCGATGATCCGATTTATGGGAAAAAAGAATAATTGAAATGGAAGTCTGGTCTGGGGTGTTTGACCAGGCTTTTTTTTGATAGTGGTTTTTGTGGTTTGGCGGATATTTATAGGGCTTCAGCGGATTTTCAGATAAAGTTCGCGGATACGTTTCCTAGTTTGGCGGATATTGGACTAGGTTTGGCGGATAACACTCTAAAATTGGCGGATAGTTGCCAGTCTGATCTTTTGAAAGCAACCTTTTTGGTGTATAAAATCCGGAATCAGGCGAATAATACATAAGATTTGGCGAATCAGCCAATACCCTCAGCCAGAAATCCCACAAAAAGTCTTTATATTCAATGTTTTTTCATTGACGAAAACCACGACAAGGTTTAAACTACATATAATTAACTTTAATTCTCTAATACATTAGCAGACTAAAGCGTTCGAAAAGGATGGGAAAGATGAGCCGCTTGTTTATGTTTGAAAAGCCTTTAGGGATGCGGGATACGCTCCCAGAATTATATGAAAAAAAGCATCAAGTACGTTCCTCAATTGCGGATACGATGAAGCTTTGGGGCTATCAATTTATTGAAACCCCGACTCTTGAATACTATGAAACCGTTGGTGCGGCCTCGGCGATTCTCGATGCACAGCTTTTTAAATTGCTCGATAAAGAGGGGCATACCCTCGTTTTACGGCCGGAAATGACAACTCCGATTGCACGCGTGGCGGCTTCCAAGTTATTAAATGAGGACCTGCCGGTTAGATTGGCGTACTCGGCAAATGTATACCGGGCCCAGCAGCGCGAGGGCGGCCGGCCCGCTGAATTTGAGCAGATTGGTGTCGAATACTTGAATGACAATACTGTCTCCTGCGACGGTGAGACGATCGCTTTATTAATTTCTTCTTTAAAAAAAGCAGGCTTGTCAGAATTTCAAGTCTCAATCGGACATGTCGGGTTTTCCCAGGAACTGTTCATGCAGATTCTTGGCACCAACGGCAGGGCGACAGCACTAAGGAAGTTTTTATATGAAAAAAATTATGTCGGCTATCGCGAAAGCGTACAGTCGTTCAACCTCTCTTCGATTGATAAACAAAGGCTATTGAAGCTGCTTCAGCTAAGGGGTGGCGAAGAGGTAATCGAATTTGCCTTGGACGTTATTGAAAATGACAAAGGCAAGCAGGCAATCACAGAATTACAAGAGCTGTGGGATGTCATTAAGGATTATGGTGTCGAAGAGCATGTGAAGTTTGATTTTTCAATCGTCAGTCATATGAGCTACTATTCTGGCATTTTATTTGAGGTTTATGCCGGGAATGTCGGCTTTCCGATTGGCAACGGCGGCCGCTACAGCTTACTTGAGAAGTTTGGAAAAAATGCAACTGCAACAGGGTTTGCGGTCCGGCTTGATATGCTGCTCGAGGCAATGGGAGGCGGCCAAACGGAAACTACTGGGCATTGCATTTTGTTCAGTCAGGAACGGCGGAAGGAAGCCTTCGAACTTGCTCGGAAACTGCATGAGGAAGGAACCAGAACAGTGCTTCAGGATATTACAGGCGTTAAAGACATAGATGCTTTTACTAAAAAATTCGCCGATACGACCTTTTTAATCGGAGGTGGACAGCGATGAACAATGTATTGACAATTGCCATGCCAAAGGGCCGAATTTTTGAAGAAGCGGCGGAATTGCTTAGGAAAGCAGGCTATAAACTTCCGCCGGAATTTGATGATTCCCGTAAACTCATCATCGATGTTGCCGAGGAAAACCTGCGCTTCATTCTGGCAAAGCCGATGGACGTGGCGACCTATGTTGAGCATGGTGTAGCAGATGTCGGAATTGCTGGCAAAGACGTTTTGCTCGAGGAAGAGCGTGATGTCTATGAGCTCCTTGATTTAAAAATCAGCTATTGCTATTTGGCAGTTGCAGGGCTTCCTGATACTAAAATGAACGATGTGGCACCAAGAGTGGCGACGAAATATCCAAACGTTGCAGAGGCCTATTTCCGCGAGCAGGGGGAACAAGTCGAAATCATTAAATTGAATGGCTCCATCGAACTCGCCCCGATCATCGGGTTATCTGACAGAATTGTTGACATTGTCTCTACCGGCCGGACCCTAAAGGAAAACGGGCTTGTGGAATACGAAAAAATTGTTGATATTACGTCAAGACTCGTTGTAAATCCAGTCAGCTACAGAATTAAAGATGCACAAATTGACGACCTAGTCGCACGTCTTCATGAAGTTGTGGGGGGTTAATAAATGAAAATACAAAGAGTGCAGGATCTAATTTCGATAAAAAGATCAATTGAAGCAGGGACCTCCGAGCAGCAGGCGGTTGTCAAAGGAATCATCGCCGATGTCCGCAGCCGTGGGGACGAGGCATTAAGTGAATATACAGAGAAATTCGACCGTGTAAAGTTATCTTCTTTTTCCGTAACAGAAGAGGAAATTGAAGAAGCCTACGGGAAGGTTGATGAGCAATTTATTTCCATCGTTCGTGAGGCAGCGGAAAATATCCGTACATACCACGAAAAACAGCTTCGTCCTTCCTGGATGACGACGGAGGAAAATGGCACAATTCTTGGTCAAAAAATTACCCCGCTTGATTCAGTCGGCGTATATGTGCCGGGCGGAACGGCGGCTTACCCTTCATCGGTGCTGATGAACGTGGTTCCAGCAAAGGTTGCCGGTGTGAAAAGGATTGTCATGGTTTCCCCGCCGGATGCGGATGGGAAACTTCCTGCAGCGGTACTTGTTGCCGCAAAGGAAGCAGGTGTAGTAGAAATTTACAAAGCTGGCGGAGCCCAAGCCGTGGCGGCGTTAGCGTACGGTACGGAAACCATTCAAGCCGTAGATAAAATCACCGGTCCGGGAAATATTTACGTTGCGCTTGCTAAACGCGAAGTATTCGGCGATGTCGACATCGATATGATTGCCGGTCCAAGTGAGATTGCTATTTTAGCAGACGAAACAGCCAGGGCAGACGAGGTGGCAGCTGACCTGTTATCCCAGGCGGAGCACGACCCGCGGGCCTGCAGTGTATTGGTAACACCGTCATTGGAGCTGGCCGAAGCGGTTGCAACAGAGGTTGAAAAGCAGCTTGCTGTGCTGCCACGAAGAGAAATTGCCGCCCAATCAATTGCGGATTATGGAGCTATCTATGTAACGGAAAATATCGATGAGGCGGTTGAAACGGTTAACCAGCTAGCGCCAGAACACCTTGAAGTGATGACAGCAAACGCAATGGAGCTGTTGGGGAAAATTCGTCATGCCGGAGCCATTTTTATCGGACGATACAGTTCTGAACCAGTTGGCGACTACTTTGCCGGACCGAATCATGTGCTTCCGACAAATGGAACGGCACGCTTTTCGAGCCCGCTCAACGTGGATGATTTTCAAAAGAAATCCAGTGTCATCATATATAGTGAAAAAGCATTAAAGGCTAATGGCGCAAAAATTGCTTCATTTGCCAGGATGGAAGGGCTTGAGGCCCACGCTCGCGCCGTTGAGGCGAGATTAAAAAACGATAACTAGTGGGGTGAGCTCGTGGAACGAGTTGCAAGAGTGGATAGAAAAACAAATGAAACGAATATAAAGCTGACGTTTGATGTGGATGGCGAAGGAAGTTCCAACCTGGAAACAGGGGTACCATTCTTAAGCCACATGCTCGATTTGTTTACAAAACACGGACAATTTAATTTAACAGTGGATGCAAATGGTGATATTGAAGTCGATGACCATCACACTACGGAGGATATCGGCATTTGTCTGGGGCAAGCGCTTCGTGAAGCCCTTGGTGACAAACGTGGTATCAAACGTTATGGCAATGCTTTTGTTCCGATGGATGAAGCATTGGCGCAGGTAGTGGTCGATCTTAGCAATCGCCCGCATTTGGAAATGCGTGCGGAGTTCCCTGGCCAGAAGGTAGGAACCTTCGATACCGAATTGGTTCATGAGTTTCTCTGGAAGCTAGCCCTGGAGGCCCGGATGAATCTCCATGTAATCGTCCATTATGGAAAAAATACACACCACATGATTGAGGCTGTTTTTAAAGCACTTGGCCGGGCACTCGATGAAGCCACAACCATCGACCCGCGCATCAAAGGTGTTCCATCTACAAAAGGAATGCTGTAGATACTAGAAAATTCGGGGAGTAACAGGCACCGCGTGCCACTGCACCAGAAAGGATGTTTATATGATCGGTATTGTAGATTATGGCATGGGGAATTTATTTAGTGTCAGCAAGGCGCTGGAACGTCTGGGTGCAGAATATTTCATTTCAGCCAATCATAGTGAATTGCTTGAGGCTGATGCGCTGATTTTGCCTGGGGTTGGTGCCTTTCGTGATGCGATGGAGCGTCTGCCTGCAGATACAATCAAGGAATTTGCTGCCACCGGAAAACCGCTTCTTGGTATTTGCCTTGGCATGCAGCTTTTGTTTGAAAACAGTGAGGAAAATGGTTTTACGGAAGGTCTTGGTCTCTTGCCGGGCAGTGTCCGCCGTTTCCCTGGCCGCTCCGAGAA
>NZ_JAGYPE020000044.1:0-3927 GCF_018343545.2 Neobacillus citreus
AACTATTTAACTCTCCGCCTAAAAGCGACTTTCTTATCATACCAAGTTATCGACTTAATGTCAACAACTTTTTCGAAATCTTTTGTCGAAGACTTAATGTCTCGCAACAACAGATATTAATATACCACCATTAATAATTTCGTGCAATAGTTTTTATCAGTTTTTTCAAACCTAAATACAAGTTTAAATATTCACTCTTTTTATTGAAAAATAAAAGGAAAAGTGCTGTCTTAACAGCACTTTTCCATAATGTTACTTATGACGCATTAGTGGGAATAACAGAACATCACGAATCGATGGTGAGTTTGTCAATAACATTACTAAACGGTCAATACCGATTCCTAGACCGCCTGTTGGAGGCATTCCATATTCCAATGCCTCTACGAAATCTTCATCCATCTCGTGCGCTTCATCATTACCCTGCTCGCGTTCTTTTAACTGTGCTTCAAAACGCTCACGCTGATCAATCGGGTCGTTCAACTCTGTAAATGCGTTAGCATGCTCACGGGCAACGATAAACAGCTCAAAACGGTCTGTAAAGCGCGGGTCCTCATCATTTTTCTTCGCAAGCGGAGAAATTTCAACCGGATGTCCATAAATGAATGTAGGTTGTATCAACTTTTCTTCAACTTTTTGCTCAAAGAATTCATTAACGATATGACCATACAGCATATGCTCAGTAATTTCTACACCATGTTCCTTCGCAAGCTGACGGGCTTCCTCGACGCTCGTCTCTTTCCAGAAATCAGCACCAGTGTATTCTTTGATGGCGTCAACCATGTGGAGTCTTTTCCACTCCGGCTTGAGGTCTACTTCATATTCTCCGTACTGTACAGTTGTTGTACCTAATACTTCTTGCGCAATATGAGCAATGAGGTTTTCTGTCAAACTCATAATATCGCGATAGTCAGCATATGCCTCATATAATTCAATCATCGTAAACTCAGGATTATGACGTGTAGAAACACCTTCGTTACGGAATACCCGGCCGATTTCATAAACCTTTTCAAGACCGCCGACAATCAAACGCTTCAAATGAAGCTCAATCGCAATTCGCATGAACAGCGGCATATCAAGAGCATTATGATGTGTGATAAATGGTCTCGCAGATGCTCCGCCAGCAATGGCATGCATCATCGGTGTTTCAACCTCTAGATAACCATGCTCATCTAAATAACGACGCATTGATTGAATGATTTTACTGCGGGTAATAAAGGTTGCTTTGCTTTCCTGGCTCATGATTAAATCTAAGTAACGCTGACGGTAGCGCTGTTCGACGTCCTTTAAGCCATGGAATTTATCCGGCAGCGGGCGGAGTGCTTTCGTTAAGAACACAAAGTTATCAACTTTAACAGATAACTCGCCAACTTTCGTTTTAAATAAGGTTCCGTGTACTGCTACAATATCGCCTAAGTCAGCTGAATCAAAAATCTCATATGACTCTTCGCCAACTGCGTCCTGTCTTACGTATAATTGAATTTGGCCAGTTAAATCCTGGATATGGGCAAATCCAGCTTTCCCTTTGCCACGTTTCGTCATAATTCTCCCAGCAATAGCAACAGTCACATTTAGGGTTTCCAATTCTTCTTTATCAACTTCGCCATATTGACTGATTAACTCTTGACTGCTATGTGTACGATCAAAACGTTTACCAAAGGGATCTAGACCTTTTTCCCGCATCGAATGCATTTTTTCACGTCTGACCTTTAATTGGTCATTTAATTCTTCACTCACAACTATCAACTCCATTAATCATTTTATGTAAAACGCATGTTAAACCGCGCATCTGCATACTTCTATTATTTTACACAAACTGAAGAATTCAGACATCTAAAAAAGATAGAATACAATAAAAACTGCCAGTAACCCACTGGCAGCCTTAACATCAAACAAAATAATTATAGAAAATGGCACAATTTATGTCAAATTCAGCCTACTATTGCCTGGCTTTGTTCTTTTGCCTCTGCGTCTACTACTAATTCGTTTAACAAGGAAACGAGCTGTTCACGTGTAAGACATTCATTGACGGCGTTACGCGCCTTGGCATTGCCGCGGATACCTTTTAAATACCAAGCAGCATGCTTGCGCATTTCACGGACTGCGATATCCTCGTTTTTCAACGCAATCAAACGATCGAGGTGAAGGATACAGACATCAATTTTTTCACGGACAGATGGTTCTCCCATTAATTTCCCCGTTTCTAAATATTGAACCGTACGATAAATCATCCACGGGTTTCCAAGTGCAGCCCGGCCAATCATGACGCCGTCAACACCGGTTTCATCCAGCATTCTTTTGGCATCCTGTGGTGTTTCCACATCACCGTTGCCGATGACAGGAATATTTACTGACTGCTTTACTTCACGGATAATATCCCAATTCGCTTTTCCTTCGTACATTTGGACGCGCGTTCTACCGTGCAGCGCAACAGCTTTCCCGCCTGCCTTTTCAACCATTTGTGCGTTTTTAACCGCAAAGATGTGGTCTTCATCCCAGCCCATCCGCATTTTAACCGTAACAGGCTTTTCAACCGCATCTACCACTGCCGAAACCATTTCATAGATTTTATTAGGATCAAGCAGCCATTTCGCACCTGCATCACATTTTGTGATTTTTGGAACCGGACAGCCCATATTAATATCGATAATATCAGCGTTCGTATTTTTATCGACGAATCTTGCTGCCTCGACAAGCGTTTCTTTTTCGCCGCCAAAAATTTGCAGGCTCAATGGTTTTTCCCGCTCATCAATATAAAGCATGTTCATTGTTTTTTCATTTTTAAAAACTATACCTTTATCGCTGACCATTTCGGCGCAGACCAATCCGGCGCCAAACTCTTTTACCGTCAGACGGAATGCCGAATTACAGACTCCAGCCATAGGCGCCAAGACGACAGGGTTCTTCATTTCAATATTGCCAATTTTCAGCATTAAACGTCCTCCTTAACTAAAATTTTTCTATCCATCTATTCCTTTGGTGCTAAATCTTCCTTGGTTATTTTTAAAGACAACGCAATTTTCTCCAGCAGCTCCTCTGCTGGCAGACGGTTGCCCCGCTCAATTTCTCCCAAAATGGAAACTGATACCCCCAGTTCCTTTGAAAAGCTCTCTTGTGTAAAACCTTTTAGCTTCCGATAGGCTCGAATCCGCCTTCCCCACTTTTCTGCTTCCATATTCGGACTCCTTCTTTATCTTGTAATTCAACCATATATGCTCTAAGAGGCTTCTTCATCCCCGAAATATGAATATCTGGATTTATTTCAAAAAGCGGAATCATCACAAACGCCCGTTCCAGCATCCGCGGGTGCGGAACGATAAGCTTCTCTGTTTCAATATTTTCGTGATTGAATGTCAAAATGTCAAGGTCAATCGTCCGCGGCCCCCATCTGATCTCCCTTTTCCTGCCAAGTTCCTGCTCGGTTTTTAAACATGTATCCAATAGTTCATTGGCGTTTAAGACTGTTTTAACCTCGATTACCATATTTAAAAATAAATCCTGATCCTCATAACCGATAGGATCTGTCTCGTATATAGAGGACTTATTTACCAACTGAATTCCCGGATGATTGGTTAAGATTTGGATAGCCTTTGCCATATTATCATAACGGTTTCCGATATTTGAGCCAAGGGAAATAAATGCTGTATTTTCCACTTTTATCTTCTCCTTGTAATCTCGACAGCAACGGATTCGTAATGGCCGGGAATAGGAGGATCAGGCTTAATCACCTTCACCGTAACCTCTTCAACTAAAGGAAATCCTAATAAGACACTTCCGGCAATTTTCTCAGCGACTGCCTCGACCAACTTTTTAGGTTCACCCTCGACTACTTCCTTACATAATTGATAAAGCTCACCGTAATGAACAGAATGTTCAAGCGCGTCAGTTTCACCTGCTGCTTTTAAATCCAATGAGACCGACAAATCGACA
>NZ_JAGYPE020000044.1:4027-16138 GCF_018343545.2 Neobacillus citreus
AAAAACGCCGTGGTACCCGTAAAACTCCATACCATTAACATATATTTTATCCAAGCATGTCACCCTTTCCCATCATTGCATCCATCATTCTTGCCATCCTGCTCATTTCTTTGACATCATGAACACGGATCATTTGGCAGCCTTTTTGAATGCCGTAACAGATGGTTGCCCCTGTACCCTCCATTCTTTCATTAACAGGCAGATTTAAGGCCTGTCCAATCATCGTTTTTCGGGAGGTTGCCAAGAGAACCGGGTAGCCAAGCATCACAAGCTTATCTAAATTTTGCATCATCAACAGATTTTCTTGATAGTCCTTAGCAAAACCAATGCCCGGGTCGAGAATAATATTTTCATCCTTCACACCCGCTTTTTTAACAATCGCGATGCTTTCATATAAATCATTGATGACATCCCTTACAAACAATCGATAATTTCGATCATGGCGATTGTGCATTAAGATAATTGGAACATCATATTCCGACGCAACCTCACCCATCCGCTCATCCGCCTTTGCCCCCCAGATATCATTAATAATATGGGCACCAGCTTGGATCGCCTGCCTGGCCACTTCCGCTTTGTATGTATCAATCGAAATTGGCACTTGAACTTGTTTGGCAATGGCCTCAATAATCGGAACTACCCGCTTAATTTCTTCCTCCTCAGGAACTACCGCAAAGCCAGGACGGGTAGATTCTCCTCCGATATCAATAATATCAGCGCCAGCTTCAACCAGTTTCTTAGCATGTTCAACAGCCCTGTCAATATTATTAAATTTACCGCCGTCGGAGAATGAATCTGGTGTGGCATTGAGGATTCCCATCACAATGGTTTTTTTGCTCATGTCCAATGTGTATGGCCCGCAATGGATGTTTTGTTCAAAAGCTGCATTCATCCCATTCCCTCCTAAAAACTCTTATCCTTTAATCATACAATAAAAGAGGACTAGGACACAAAAAAAAGAGGACGCCGGCAATTGCCGCCGACCCCCTGTCCGTTCACTTATTCTACATCGTATTGATATAGAGGAGTACTTAAATAACGCTCGCCGTTATCAGGTATAATTGCTAATACTTTTTTGCCTTTTCCAAGTTCCTTTGCCACTTTTAATGCTGCAGAAATAGCAGCGCCGGAAGAAATACCGCCAAGAATTCCTTCTTCTCTGGCCGCGCGGCGGGAAGCATCAAATGCTTCTTCCGTGCTAATTTGAACAACTTCATCATAAATTTCTGTATTTAATGTATCAGGCACGAAGCCAGCACCAAGGCCTTGCAGCTTATGCGGACCCGGCTTACCGCCAGATAGAATTGCTGAATCCTGCGGCTCAACAGCATAGATTTTTACATTAGGGAATTTTTCACGGATAACACTGCCGGCACCTGAAATAGTTCCGCCTGTACCAATACCGGAAACAAATCCATCAAGCTGATCCATTTGCTCGACAATTTCTTTCCCTGTTGTTTTGCGGTGAACCTCAGGGTTTGCTTCGTTTTTGAACTGTTGCGGCATAAAGTAGCCGTTTTCAGCAACTAAAGCTTCTGCGCGAGCAATAGCTCCCTTCATTCCTTCTGGTCCTGGTGTAAGAACTAATTCAGCACCATAGGCGCGAAGCAGATTCCGTCTTTCTAAGCTCATTGTTTCTGGCATTACAAATACAGCTTTATAGCCCTTTGCAGCAGCTACCATCGCAAGTCCGATACCTGTATTGCCGCTTGTAGGCTCAACAATTGTATCGACACCTGGTTTGATTAAGCCTTTTTCTTCTGCAGCTTCAATCATTGCTAATCCGATACGGTCTTTTACACTGCTGCCTGGATTAAAGTATTCAAGCTTTAAATAAACATCTGCGCTATTTTCATCAACTAATTTGTTAAGCTTTACAATCGGTGTTTGCCCAATTAATTCTGTAATGGAATTTGCCACACGAACCATCTGAAATCTCTCTCCATTCTATTCCGAGTATTTTTATTGGATTTATATATATTGAATTTACCAGTTTTATACTTGTTTTGTCAATCTTTTTGACTAGGGAATTTTGTGAAAATTTTCGAAACAAATTTGCCTAAAAGAAAAACACAAGATGGATTCCTGTGCTTTAATTTGTTTCGTTATTTGTCCCGTAAAACCAGTTTACCTTGGCTTCTTTCCAGAAGGAAGAAGCAGAGGCTGGGGTCTTCATCTGCTCCAAGGCCAATTGGCGGCGGACTTGTTTTTTAACCTCGTCGAAGGAGTACTTTTTACCGCTGATTTTGTCTTCCATTTTGATGATGGCGTACCCATCGTCAATCTTAAATGGTTTACTATAAGCTTTTTTCTTTAATTTTTTTGCCGTGTCAATATAACTTTCTGGGTATCGCTCATCCCCATCACTAATATATCCAATATCTCCGCCTTCATTCGAAGAGAATTCATCAATGGAACGCTCCATGGCCAAAGCTGAAAAACTCGACCCCTGCGCCAATTCTTTTATCGCCTTATTCGCTTCTTCCTTGGTTTTCACTACAATATGGGATAGATGATAAATTTCCGGGACATCGTATAAATCCTTGTTCTTTTGGTAATAGTTCTGCAATTCTTTATCAGAAATGATTACATCTTTTGTCAAAAGCTCTTGCAGGAGAAGACTGTCCTGAATTTGTTCCTTCCACCTTTTCTCATCAAGCTGACTTTTTTGGCTGAATGCGCTATTCGTGGCCTGCAAGAGCCGAAATTCACGTTCAACCTCTTGGTCTGAGATTTTAATGTCATACTTCTTTGCCATCTCACGAATAACCTTTTGGTCAATCAACTCTTTTAAGATATCTTTCCCATATCTTTTTTCCAATTCATTTAGCCATTCCTGCCTTGTAACTGACTGCTTCCCCACGGTTGCCACAGCTTCATCATTTATTGCAGTCCCGCCATCTCCGGTTCCCTTTGCCAGAAAAAAGGCGATGGTTAAACAATTCAGCATGATAAGGCCGGCGATTACCATCCACAGTTGCTTTTTCCCCAAGCCTAATTCTCTCCCCATAAACGATTATTTAGCTGATTCTTTCAATTCCTCCAGCTCTTCTTTAGTAAAGAGGTATTTCTCGTTACAGAAATGGCAATGAGCCTCTGCCTGTCCATCCTCTTCAATCATCGCGGTAATCTCATGGGCACCTAATCCGACGATGGCATCAGCAAAGCGCTGTTTTGAACAAGTGCATTGAAATTTGACCGGCATGGTCTCCAAGATTTTCACATTCTCTTGTCCAAAAAGTTCATTTAAAATTTCTTCAGGGGTTAAACCCTCTTCCACCAATTTCGAAATAGGCGGAATCGTCTTTAACCGTTCCTCCAATTTGGTAATAACGGCATCTTCTGTTCCAGGCAGGATTTGTAGGATAAAGCCGCCAGCTGCCAGAATGGAATCATCAGGATTCACCAAGACTCCCACACCTACTGAGGACGGGACTTGCTCAGATGTTGCAAAATAATATGTAAAATCCTCTCCGAGTTCTCCGGAAACAAGCGGAACCTGGCCCGAAAAGAAATCCCTGAGGCCAATATCCTTTACAATCGCTAATGTCCCGTCCGTTCCGACCGCGCGGCGGACATCAAGCTTACCATGCTCGTTCGATTCAAAATCAACCTCTGGGTTGGTCACATATCCGCGCACCTCACCGCTTGCGTTACTATCGACGAGAATCGGACCAAGCGGGCCGCCGCCATCGATTTTGATGGTCAGCTTTTCGTCGCCCTTAAGCATCGCCCCCATCATCACCCCTGCGGTCATTGCGCGGCCAAGCGCGGCTGAAGCTGTTCTCCATGTTTGATGGCGTCTTTGCGCCTCACTGACTGTTTCCGTCGTGCGGACGGCATATGCCCTTATATTTCCATCATAGGCAAGCGCCTTAACTAAATAATCGTTCATGTTAAACCCCTTTCTAGTTGCTATTCTTTATATTATCCATATTCCGTTTATAGATAAGGTGAAGCCCCTTTAAAGTTAAAAATGGATCGACTACATCTATAACGGTTGACTCTTGAGCAATTAAACTGGCAAGCCCGCCAGTTGCAATAACAGTCGGCTTTTTCTCACTATTCTCTGTCATCCGTCTAACAATGCCTTCAACCTGTCCAACATAGCCATAAACAATGCCAGCCTGCATAGCAGCAACGGTGTTTTTCCCAATAACTCCTTCCGGACGGGCAATCTCAATACGCGGGAGCTTTGCTGCTCTTGAATACAAAGCTTCAGTAGAAATGCCAATTCCCGGTGCAATGGCACCGCCCATGTACTGGCGTTCCTCATTTACATAGCAATAGGTAGTGGCTGTTCCGAAATCAACAATTACTAATGGACTGCCGTACTCATGGATCGCTGCAACAGCGTTTACAATTCTGTCTGCTCCAACCTCACGAGGGTTTTCATATTTAATATTTAGGCCTGTTTTAATGCCAGGACCAACAACCAGCGGTTTCACATGAAAATACTTATGACACATTCTCTCTAAGGCGAACATGATTGGCGGAACAACAGATGAAATAATAATTCCATCTATATCAGAAAAAGCAAGGCCTGAATAATCAAACAAAGACTTAATATTCATCCCGAATTCATCTTCTGTACGGTTCCGGCTTGTTTCTACCCGCCAATGGTATTTCAGCTCTTCTCCTTTGTAAACACCAAGGACAATATTTGTATTCCCCACATCAATAACGAAAATCACATCTATCACTCACTTTTTAGGAAATTTTCATTTATATGCAAACATAATACCATATTTACATTGCGGGTGAAAAAAAATAAGAGTGCTTCTGCTGAAGCACTCTTCTTCATTTTATTTATTTTCAGGATCGTTAGGAGCATCTTCCTTAACGTCTTCATCCTTTTTCATGTTAATATTTACCTTCACATCATCTGCTTTTTTAGTATCTAAGCGAACAGATTCTAATTCAGCAGGATTTTCCGGCAAATGGCCATTTTCAATCAAATACTTAATTTGCTCTGCATTTAGTGTTTCCACTTCTAGCAGGGTTTTTGCAATAAGGTCAAGTTTATCACGATTTTCAGTAAGGATTTGTCGGCATCTTTCATAAGATTCCTTTATAATCCGTTGAATCTCAAGGTCAATTTCATAGGCGATGGCATCAGAATAATTTTGTTCATTATGAAGGTCACGTCCTAAGAACACCTGACCGCCTTGCGCCTGGCCAAATTGGAGCGGCCCAAGCTTATCGCTCATTCCAAATTCCGTAACCATTCTACGGGCAATGCCGGTCGCACGCTGGAAGTCGTTATGAGCGCCGGTGCTTACCTCACCAAACACAATCTCTTCTGCAACCCGTCCGCCTAATAGACCAACAATCTTATCAAGCAATTCTGGCTTTGTCATAAAGTAGCGGTCTTCTCTCGGAAGCATCACGGCATAACCGCCTGCCTGCCCGCGCGGCACAATCGTTACCTTGTGAACCATATCCGCTTCATCCAGGACTAAGCCGATAACAGTATGGCCGCCTTCGTGGAAAGCAACAATCCGTCTTTCCTTTTCTGAAATGACCCGGCTCTTTTTCGCTGGTCCGGCAATCACGCGGTCAGTTGCTTCATCGATATCAACCATCTCGATTTTCTTTTTATTTTGACGGGCGGCAACAAGGGCTGCCTCATTCAATAAGTTCTCCAGGTCTGCACCTGAAAAACCAGGTGTACGCATCGCAATATTTTTTAAATTAACAGCTTCATCCAAAGGCTTATTGCGGGCATGGACTTTAAGCACTGCCTCACGGCCATTGACATCCGGACGGTCTACCGTAATCTGACGATCAAAACGTCCTGGACGAAGTAATGCAGGGTCTAAAATATCTGGTCTGTTGGTAGCTGCAATGATAATGATTCCTTCATTGGCACCAAAGCCATCCATTTCGACAAGCAATTGGTTCAATGTCTGTTCGCGTTCATCATGCCCGCCGCCTAGACCGGCACCACGCTGACGTCCTACAGCATCAATTTCATCGATAAAAATAATACATGGTGCGTTTTTCTTCGCATTTTCAAACAAATCACGCACGCGGGATGCACCGACCCCGACGAACATTTCTACGAAATCAGAACCGCTGATCGAGAAGAACGGAACGCCTGCTTCACCGGCTACTGCCCGGGCAAGCAAGGTTTTACCAGTTCCTGGAGGTCCGACTAACAGAACTCCTTTAGGAATCCGCGCGCCAAGCTCAGCAAACTTACGAGGGTCTTTTAAGAATTCAACGACTTCCACTAACTCGGCCTTCTCTTCATCTGCACCGGCAACATCTCTAAAACGGACCTTTTTCTTATCGTCGTTATAAAGTCTTGCTTTTGATTTCCCAAAGTTCATAACTCGGCTGCCGCCGCCTTGGGCTTGGTTTAATAAAAAGAAGAATAAAATAAAGATAATCACAAACGGAATGATCGAAGTAAAGAAAGTTACCCAGCCGCTTGTTTCTTTAGCAGGCATTACTTCTACCTTGGAATCAGCTTTATCAATGCGATCAAGGATTTTTTCGCTGTTTGGAATATAGGTAATAAATTTTTTATCCCCAGCTTCCAACACTCCACGAACCTCATATACTCCCCGCTCAGGCTGCATCGAAAATGATTTAACTTCACCATTTTCCAGTTGTGTTACGAACTTATCATAGGAAATATGATCGGTTGGTTCATTGCTGCCATTAAAAAAACTGACTACGCCAATAATGACTAAAAATATTAATAAATAAAAGATGGTATTACGGAAAATCCGATTCATCTCTTACCTCCTCCCGCGGGTAAAGACTATATTAAATAGTATCATAGAAAATCCTGTTAATTCAAGGAATTGCCCTCGCCATAATAGGTTTTGGACAGCGAGAATAACGCCTCATTTTTTGGTTTCGATTAATGATTATTTGCTATATACTTCCGGCTTTAAAACGCCAATATATGGAAGGTTCCGGTATTTTTCCATGTAATCCAATCCATAACCTACCACAAATTCATCAGGAACAATAAAGCCAACAACATCAGCTTGTATCTTGCTTTTTCTACCCGCCGGCTTATCCAGCAGCGTGACAATTTTTATGGATTTTGCCTTACGGTAATGGAATAAATCGACTAAATAGCTGAGTGTTAAACCGCTGTCGATAATATCTTCGATAATTAGGATGTCTCTTCCTTCTACAGATGTATCCAAATCCTTAATTATTTTTACCTCTCCGGAGGAAACCATCGCGTTTCCGTAACTGGAAACATCCATAAAATCCATTTCCAAATAGCAATCCATTCGTTTTAACAAATCAGCCATAAAAGGCAATGCACCTTTTAAGACTCCAATTGCAAGGGGGAAGCGATCTTTATATTCCTCGGTTAATTGAGCCGCTAACTCCTTTACTTTTTCTTGTATTTCCTCTTCTGATACTAATACTTCCTTAATATCCTGGTTCATTATTAGTGTGCCCCCTAGAAGATGTTTACTTAATATATGTAAGTAGTATATATTGTTTAGCTGACATTTCTATACCTTCAAATGATGACTTTTTAAGACCTGGCAGCCATAGGATACTCCCTTCCCTGTCTGTTATGACCGGCCATGTATCCCTGTCATGAAGCGGGATTTTTTGGTCAATAAAGATATCTTTTAACTTTTTGGAACCTGTCATCCCTTTTAAGGTCATTCGATCGCCTTTGTTTCTTGTCCGAATGATAATCGGAAAGGTTACTCTCTCGGTGTCAAACACCGCCATATTGGCAGGAATATCAGCAATACCCAAATCGGTATACTCTGCCTTAACAGTGGTGCCATTAGGCAGATTAATCATTCCAGGCTCATTCACCTCAAAAAGGTATTGTTCCACTTTAACGGGCTTAAATTCAAAGGATAATTCCTGATAAGAACGGATTACTTTTAACCCGCCCGGAAAATCCAATTTCCCCGATGGTCCGCCGCGCTGGATTAGATTAAAAACTTGGTCGATATGGATGGCTGAAAGATCTGCGCACCTTTTTTTGTAAAGATAGTTTAATATTAGTTGAATACCCCTTCTTTGTAAAGGTAAAGGCAATTCGAGAAATCTCCCAATGTCAATCAAAATTTTATCGGCTTTCCTTTGTTTTTCTACTGTATTCATTTTTTCAATCGTTAATTCCTGAAGAAACGATTCATCCGCTTGCAGGTCTTCGCTAAATCGCTGAAACTGTTCATGGACAAGAGGATTTTCCGATTTTAAAAAAGGAAGAACTTCACTGCGAAACCGATTTCTACTGTATACACCCTTTTTATTGCTTGGGTCGATTCTTGGTGTAAGCTGATGCTTTTGGCAATACTGTTCAATTTCACGCTTTGTTATACATAAGAACGGGCGAAATATTGTGCCGAAATGGAAGGGGCGGGAGAAAGGAATGCCAGCCCTAGCCAATCCTGTACTGCCCCTTGTAAAGCGCATGAGAATCGTTTCGATTTGATCATCACCATGATGTCCAAGAGCCAAATAGGGGGCTTGATACTTTTCCATAACTTGCGAATAAAAGGAGTATCGTACTTCCCTGCCAGCTACCTGTGAGCTTTTCCCTTCCTTCTTCATGATGTCCGTTACATTAACCCGGATCATTTCAAAAGGAACTCCATACTGTTGACAAAATTCCTTAACGAACATAGCATCCTCATAGGATTCCTGGCCGCGAAACATATGGTCAACATGAGCAACTATAATCGTCAGGTTCTGTTTTTCCTTCTTCCTTAGCAGGAAGTCGAGCAGCGCCAACGAATCAGGCCCGCCTGAAACCCCGACAACAATTCTTTTATCTTTAAGCTTAAATGAATGCCGGTTAAGAAAGTCCTCAACCTTGGCTTCTAACATACAGATACACACTCTCTAAAATCAATGTTTTTAGAAAAACTTAAGTTTAGAATACCACTCTTTTAGAGTAACTATCAAAATTATAGGCCCGTTTGAAAAAGAAATATTTCATAAAAACCTGAACTCTTGTTATTTACGGAGAAAGAATAAAAAAGTTTCATTTTTTTGCTAATAAGAAAGTATAAAATTTTTTCAAATTCTATACTTTCTTAACGCATAAACTCAACTACGCCTCTGTCATCATCCTTACGGACTCGCCAATCGGCAAGTTTTCATTTAAAGCAGTTTTAAAAAAATATATAGCCCATACAATACACTTAGCACTATGGCAATAATGAAAAATTCCAGCCAGCCGCTTTTTTTCTTTTTCTTTCGGAAATCGCGGCGGGAAATGTTAATATTCCCTTTTGGGGATTGTGCTGAATGCTGGCCGGGTCTGACCCCCTTGGATACCGGTTTGGAATCCTTTTTTGGCTGGTCGCTGATGGTGTCCAATAGGTCTGATCTCATTTGGCTGGCACTAGGATAATGTCCCATTAAAGCCTTTAGGATAACCCGTTCATAGCGATGCAGTTCCGGTTTTAAACGAATCGCCTCCCTTAATTGCTCTATTCCGCCTGTTGTTTTTTTAAAACGCTTAGGATATGCAGTATTAATCATCATCATCGCTGCCGAGAACAAATCATAGGTTGCTTCGGCCTTTCTGGAGCCCAAGCCCCAATAGCCGCGATCATAGAACTCCGTGAATTCTTTAATGGCTCTTCCCTCAATTGTTGTTCCGCCGACATCAATGCACCTGATTTTCGGAGGAGGGCCAGTCACAATCAGGTTTTCCGGTTTTAAGTCCCCAAAAATCCAGCCGCTGCCATGCAGCCTATCAAGATCACTTAATAATTGCAGGAACAAAATCGGCATCCATGATTTTCCCTTCTGCTCTAAAAAGGACAGCAAATCGGGTCCCTGAATATATTCCATCACATAAAACGAAATAGGGCGGGAGTTCCCTCTGCCAACTTGCCAATCATCGACATCAAACAAAGAAGGCCCAAGGGTTTCTTGGCCCTGGACCTTTGCAAAGGATTTTAAAACGTTTACCTCAGACGTGATGGACATACCGTTATCGCTCATTTTTAGAGCGACCTGTGTATTATTATTCTTTGCAAGGTAGACCACCCCGTTTGCTCCAAATCCTAGTTCCTTTATGATTTTATATTGTTTGGAATGCCATCTCCCTGTAACATTTGTTCCCGGACTGATTTTATATTGATTCTTCCATGTATGATTCATCATCGTCTGATAAGAGACTCCTTAATGATCGTTTTTGATTAAAGGACGTTAAAGCAGTCCGGATGGCTGGCCCTGTCGGGGTTATTCCCCCCGTGGTCAATTTGGAAAAGATGCTTGTCAAATTTTGTAGGTTTGGCGTCCAATCCAGCAATCTTTCGACATCATTCTTTTTCCCGGGAAATACATAAACAGAAAATTGGTTATCTCCTGTCCTTGCGTTTAAGCTTAGTGAAAGGTCAAGCAGCGCCTCTTTTACGGTCGGAAGCTTTTGCTTCATGCTCGCGCTTGTATCGACAAGAATCAACACCTCTAATTCGACAGTCTCGCCGAGTTCGTCGACAACCTCCATCACTTCGCCTCTTTTTTCCGGGGGCAGGTCCTCCATTGTCTTGGAACGGCCGAGGATTTGCTGCAATTCCCGATTTACCACCCCTTGGATGGTTTGGTTCATTGCTTTTCTTGTGACCATTTGAACCGTTTGTGAGAGCGCCTCTGCATAGACTATCTGGCTCACGCCGCCGCCTGAAGCAGCGATTCCTTCTATTTCTGTCATTCCTTTTTCATCAATCACATCATGCTCCATTACACCAATGACATTGACGGTTATTCCCTGTTCATGAGCTAGTGCAGCCATCGCAATCGGGTCCTCACCCTGATTGGAGCAGCCATCTGTAATTAATAGGATTTGGCGAATCTTCCCTGTGTACATAACCTTCTCCCTCCACAAATGAATTGGTATCATTGTCGACGAGGGAAAAAGTATTTATACATAAATTAGCAGAATCCAGTGTAAAATAATTAGTTACGCTTGGCGCTTCATCTTTTGAACAGGAATAGTTGCCCATTTCGGAGTATTATGTCTGATCTTTGCCACCATGACGGTCATATCATCGTCAATTATTTCCGATTTGGAGCGAATCACATCTTCTAGGATTAAATCAGCTACCTCTTGAGGGTCATCTGTTTCCAGTTCAAGGATTTTCCGTTTCATCCATAAATCATAATTTTCTACATGCTTCGGCCCCTCAAAGACACCGTCGCTCATCATAATTAACAAGTCCCCTGCCTTTAACTGTTCATCCACTACATCTACCTCAAAATCTTGAAGAATTCCCATCGGCAGGTTGCTTGCCTGTATCTTAATGACTTTTTTCCCCCTTTTAATAAAGCTCGGCGTAGATCCTATTTTAAGAAATTTGGCAGATGCGTTTTTTAAATCAATCATCGCCAAGTCCAATGTCGAGAATATTTCATCGGTTGTCCGCAGTGAGAGGATGGAGTTAACCGATTTGATGGCGATTTTTTCTTCAATGCCTGATTGGAGAATTTTTTGCAACAGCTTTAGTGTTTCATCACTCTCATAATGAGCCCGTTCGCCATTCCCCATTCCGTCACTGATGGCGAGTGCCATTTTTCCAAGTCCCAGTTCAATCGTGGAATGGCTGTCACCAGACACTAAACCGCCATCCTTGGCAGCATGGGCTACACCCGTGTCGACCGTATAGGCCTTTGAAGACCTAAAGACAACATGGCAGAAGCCATTTGGATAGGTTGCACATTCCTCCAATCTAACCACAATCGTTTCCCCAAGAATATCGGACAGCATGGGAGCAATTAACTTTTCACACTCCCCGTGGCCATTGCAAAACGGAACAGACATTTCAATATCAACATTTCCCGGCTCCAAGCTGTAAATTTCCACCTGTTCAATATGGATGCCAAATCCTTGCATGGCCTCCATGATTTGCTCCTCCTGTTTGTAGTAATTTTCCCGCTCACGCTGGATTTCCTTGGCGAAATTGTTCATCACTTCAGAAACACCTAAAAGTTGGTCCGCAACCAGCTTTCGACTTTCGTGTACTTTTTTCTTCAATTTTATATTGGCCTGGTAAAAAGTCAGTTCCTGGGCAATTGTTTCATACACCTTTTTCGGCCGCGAACAAAGCTTTTCCCATTCTCTTGACATCCTTAAAGAAATATTGCCGTCGTTTT
>NZ_JAGYPE020000044.1:16238-51156 GCF_018343545.2 Neobacillus citreus
CTCCATGCAGGCATAGGTTGTACTAAAATTCTTTGCCCAGCACTGCTCTTTTTTAAAGCACGTTTGGCATGTCTTTTCGGTTACATGGCTCATGAAGTAATCCATTTCCCGCTCATCTTCATTTTCAACAGGAAATGCATCCGTTTGTGAAAAGCTTTTGGAGAGGGCATGAAAGACATTTGAAAATTGCGAAACCCTTTGGGCCGTTACATCGCGCATTTTTCTCATATATTTTTGCTGCTCAGCCATATGCTCGGGTGTTCCGGGTATATACTTTGCCAGTCTGGAGGTTAAGCTTTGGGGTGTTAATAGGAATAAACAAATAGCTGCCGCTGTTTCATAGATTGTCAACAGTAGTGAGCCGCCCCCTTCACCGTACATGCCAATTAGCAGGGTAGCGATAAACAAGCCGACTGATACACCAATCTTTTTCCCTTCCTTGAGAAGACCCCCTAAAACACCTGAGAAGGCTAATAGACTCATATGATAGAAACTCGACACACTTGCCAGGCTGAAAATTAGACCAGTGACAACTCCAACCGTTGATCCGACTGTTGCCCCTGCTATAAAAGAAAAGACGAGAACCAAATAACGGGACAAGACATGTTCAAGCGATAGATCATAGACCTTCCAGCCAATCGTTCCCGTCATTATCGAAGCCAGCATGATGATCAAGCAGACGATTTCTTCTGTTTTTAATAGCTGCCTGCGTTTATTAGCCGTTAGCAGTGGAATGCTCTGCAGGAAAATCATCGTCAAAATAAAGGCAAGGCTGGCCTGAACCCCAACCATCATGACATCATAAAGGGTTATTGCTCGGGAGAGAATAAAGGCTTCAGCCAATTTCGAAAGCCCTAAAATAATCCCAACAAAAAAGGGCAGCGCTCTCATCTCATTGTTCAACCATTTTTGACTGATACGGTAGATGAATAAGAACAGAAAAGTGACAATAAAGGTAAAGGCGGCATTTCCTAATGACAGGGTAGCAGCCCCTGTAACCAGTCCAATCAAGGCAAGCGGTGCCCGATCCTTTTTAATAAAATAAACAGCGGCAAAAAAGGGCAGACTAAACGGAGTCAGCTTTGCCAATATCAGGGCTCGTCCAAGTAAAAATCCTACGATTAATAATAGAAATCCTTTTTTAATGAAAAAGGACTCTAGCATAAATTGAAGCTTTTTAAATCCATAGTTCAAATTCCATTTTGGCGTGTGAAGATTGACTTCCCCGATCGGTTCTATTAAACTCGCATTTGGCTTTTCCATATATCCACACTCCCGATTCATTATTGTTAGAATCTATTATAAGTTTGCTAGATTTAAAAGTTTGTCAAAATAGTGAACGAGTTCAAAGAATCGTTCGACGGTTTTCACTATTTTCATTCAAATAATATTATCTATCTTAATTTGCTGTCATTATTTCAAAGTTTTTAATATATATTGGTACATAAATGAAAACTCGCCGATTGGCGAGTCCGATAGGACGAAGACAGAGGGGTAGTTGAATTTATGCGTTAAGAAAGTATAAAGCTTTCGACAGAAAGTTTATACTTTCTTATTAGCTAAAAAAAGACAGGCCATTATGACCTGTCTTTTTGTAAAGCCTGCTCTATTTGTTTAAAAAGTCTGCAGCAAGTTAACCCCGTCTAGCTCCTCTTCCTCCACGCTTGGACTCGGTGTGCCGCTTAAGGGAAGATAAACGATCTTCACTGTCTTTTAAGAATCTTGCCATTTTTTGCTCGAAGGATTCCGGCCTATTATTATTACGATCGTTTGCCCTTCCCTGACGAGGACGTTGTGAATGGGAATGCGAATGTTTTTTCTCTGGTTCCGGTCTATCTTTAGCCTTCTTAATGGATAGTCCAATCTTTCCGTCTTTCTCAACATTAAGAACCTTCACTTCAACCTGGTCGCCAACTTTAAGATGGTCATTAATATCTTTTACATAGTTGTCTGCGACCTCACTGATGTGAACGAGTCCTGTTGAACCATCCGGCAGCTCCACAAACGCTCCGAAATTAGTAATGCCTGTCACCTTTCCCTGTAACTTGCTGCCTACTTCGATTGACATAAAAAAAATGTTCCTCCTTAAAAATTTAAAAATCAACTTACTATATATTATACAGAAAGGGAAAATTGAGTGTCAATAACACTACTTATTGGTTCATTTTTCCTTCTTTTCGTCTGGAATATTAAAGATTATTTCGTTCTTGTCCGAGAAAAAATACTCTTTGCGGGCAAGCTTCGCAATGTAATCATCATCATTTAATTTGACGATGTTCTCTTTTAATATCTTCTCTTGCTTTTTTAAATCTGCCAGCTGATGATTAAGCTTCCGCTTCTCCGCCACTTTCGCCTCCAAGATTCTTGTTTGGGAAAGATAACTGGATATCATAAAATAAGAAAGCAAACAGGCAAACACAAAAAACAGCGACAGCCTTCTGAGAAGCAGCTTTTTCCTGCGGGCTGATGCAATTTCAGCATATTCCTGCTGTTGGACATAAGCTGTTTGGATTTTTGATACTGCTTTTTGTCGTTCTGCTCCCATTTATATCCTTCCTTACTCTTTTCTTTTTCTCAACTTGTCCATCCACTTACTAATATAATTCACGATTTCCTTGGATTTTCCTGCCGTTCTATTATATAACTTCTCGACGGATTTTTTAATACCTTTCGGCAAAAGTTTCCAAAAAACAAACAAAATCTTCTTCACAATGACAAATAGCACGTTCAGGATATAAAGAAGGACCTTCCAAATAAATTTGACAAGGGATAATAACCCCCTGCCAAATGTTAATAGGATGGCGATGACAAGCTGGATCAGTCCGACAATTGGTTTATAAATTAAGAGGAGGAAAGTTCTTTTTGTAAATTGGGAGACGGAGATGACAGTCTCAATCAAAAGCTCCAGGAGCCTCAGGTACATCGCTTTTAATAAGCTTTGATAGGCGGCGAAGCCACATAGAAGAGCAACAAAAATATAAAACCGCAATTCTCCGTTATTCGCTAAAAATAACGCGTAAAATATTAGTAAGGCTTGAATCATCCAAAATAACAGATCATTTAAAAATACAATCCAGCCTTTTCGATGGGGCCTCTTTAAAAACCGATGGTACGTGTCAAGCATGGCGCCAAATAATGACCCCATGCCAATCATAGAAAGCATCGTCAGAAATTGCGCGGAAAGGGTCATTTGAATAACTTGCTAAAGAATCCTTTAGCTTTCTCCCCATGGTGTTCATCAAGATAGACCAAATCGAATATTTTCCCTTTAATTGAAACGATTCCTTTTTCAACATCGAGGTTTTTCATTTGCAGGTTTTGTCCCTTGATCGCTAAAAAGCCCATTGAAGTTTCTAATAAAAACTCCTCATTATCAAAGCTTTCCACTTGCTTTACACCGGTAATATCTAGAAGCTTTCTCCCTCTCATAATCACATCATGGTCAGGAATACTGCTTTTAGCAGGAGTATTATCATAATATTGGCTCATCCTTCATCCCTCACAATCATTTGTCCAGCTTCAGCGCCAAGGCGCTTGAGCTTTTCTATTTGTACAACCTTTTTGTACATTTCTATGTGTGAGGTAAAAGAATTAGAACATCATTAGTCGTTTTGCTCCTCGGAATAGCCAACGCGTTCTTCTTTTAGAATTGTATACATTTCCGCTGCTTCTTCCTTACGGGTAGTCTCCTGAATTCGTTCAATTTTGACGGTAATTCTCCTAGGGCCGAGGCGGAGTGTTAATTCATCTCCGACCTTTACCGTGGAACTTGCCTTTGCTTCCTTGCCGTTGATTTCAATTCTTCCTTGGTCTGACACTTCTTTTGCCAGCGTTCTTCTTTTAATTAACCTTGATACCTTTAAAAATTTATCTAAGCGCATGTTAACTCTACCCCTTCTAAAACCCCTTAAATTTTAGGTTAATTCCAGCATTGATGCATGAGAACCGTCCCCATGCATCATAGCCCTTTTAATTTTGCCTCATCCCAGTATTGATCCAATTCCTTTAGGGAATGGGCTTCGATCGCTTTTCCGCTCATTTTTACCTTCTCTTCAATGTACTGAAAACGCCGGATAAACTTTTCATTTGTTGCAAACAAAGCTTCTTCCGGATTAATTTTTAAAAATCGGGCTACATTGACAAACGCAAACAATAAATCGCCGAATTCTTTATTTGCACGGGCACGGCCTTCTTCCGTTCCATCAAGTTCGGCAATAAATTCATCCAGCTCCTCTTTAACTTTCTCCAAAGCAGGGCCGATTTCCTTCCAATCAAAGCCCACCTTTGCCGCTTTCTTTTGGAGCTCATAGGCACGCAGCAGATTAGGCAGGGCCAGCGAAACTCCAGCAAGCAAGGAGACATCAGCGAGTTCCTCCCCTTTTTCCTGCTTCTTAATCTCCTGCCAATTCTTTACCACCTCATCGGCATTGGTCGCTTCAGCATTTCCAAAAACATGAGGATGGCGGCGGACCATCTTCGCGGACAAGCCTTCAATCACATCCTCAATGGAAAAATATCCATCATCCTCGCCAATTTGCGCGTGCAGCATAACCTGCAACAGAACATCTCCCAATTCTTCGATGAGATGGTCAATATCCTCGCTATTAATCGCCTCAATCACTTCATACGTTTCTTCAATTAAATATTTCTTTAATGACTCATGGGTTTGTTCTTTATCCCATGGGCAGCCATTTGGTCCCCTCAAGACGGCAATAATGTTGCGCAGCTTGGGGAAGGTTCTCCATAAAATTTCTTCCTCCTGTACTGGAGGAACATAGATGGACCTTAAATTATCAATAGATAAATTCCGGTCTAATTCATATAAAGGTACTTTCATAATTGACTCTTCCTGACTGCCTGCTGCCGAGACAATATATACCTCATAATCATCCGGGAGCTGCTCCATTAAGGTTAATTTCACATTCGAAGCAACAAAGGCATCATAAACCTGGCTGATGATGATATGCTGGTCTATTTGGATCTGGCCAGCCTGAAGCGAAGTGCCGTCTAACAGCTGAAACCCGTCAATGGGGTCAATTTTTAAAGAAGTGAATAAGGCATCGATAAAGCTTTGACCTCCGACAATGATAATTTCAACCCCGGCCTTTGCCCCATTTTCCAAAAGAATTTGAACCGTCCGCTCTGCCACAAGGGGATGCCCCGGCACAGCATAGGTTACTGATTCTGATTCCGATTGCGCCTTCTCCAGCAAGGTTTCGGCAATTTCCTGATAGACATCCTCAAACTGCTCATGCTTTTCATACACGGAATCAAACGAAGTATAAACCATTCCTTCTTTTACTAACTGTGCGACTACCGGATGCTCCTTTGTTCGTAAAAAAAGCCGCCGTCCTTTAATAAGTTTTCGATATACGCCGACCTGCAGCTGCTCCAGGTCGCCCGCACCTAAGCCGACAATTTCAATTTTTTTCGCCATATTATCTTCGATCCTTTCGAGCCATAAAATGAATGAGTTTGCTGCCAAACGGGAAAAGGGCAAGCTCTTCCTCAAGAAAAGTGCGTCCTCTAATAATAATCAACGTAAATAGAATTCCACCGGAAAATACCGCACTTAAAGACTGGATAGCTGCACCAAAGCGGCTTAATCCGAGTGGTTCTAATAGATGTTCCGCCAGAAACAGCCAGCCTTTCAAAAATAGAACCATAGCTAGCGCCGCAAAAAAAACAGTCCCTATTAAGCGAAGATGAAAAAGCGGGATGGCTGCTATTTTTTTAAAATGAATAATTAATAAAATGATAATAATGCCAAGCGACAACAAAGTAGAAAGAGCTGCCCCCATTGTTCCTAACATTGGTACGAATATCATATTTAGTACATACTTAACGGGAAATATTGCAGCTACCGCCAAAGCTGGAAGGGCAAAACTGCCTAATCCCTGGAGAATGGCGACAATTGTTGCAATCAATGATGTAAACAAAATAACAAAACTAAGCATCCCTAAAACATCTGAACCATAATCATTCTCAAACAGCATAGTGTTGGCCGGGCGAATAATCGCCCATAATCCAGCCGAAGCCCCTACGCCAATAACGATACTTACCTTTAGCGCCAATTGAATTTTGTGTTGTAAAAATTCCGGCTTGGAAGCAAGCCTCTCGCGGCTGATCAACGGCACCAGCGTTAATGACATCGAAGAAGCTGCAATCGTTCCCAGCTGGATGAGCGGCTGGCCGCGGTCAAAGATTCCTTTTAAGCTTTTTGCCATATCCCCGGGGGTTCCATTTGAAACGAGCAGAGAATAGAGGTTTAAAGAATCCGCCATTTGAATAAAAATCATCAGCATGCCGCTGACACAAATAGTAAGTCCTTGAAACGTGAGCGCCTTAAAAATCCGCTTTACCTGAAGGGCGCTCGTCTTTAAATTCCCTTTATTTGGTTCCATTAGTTTCCATTCTTTACGAATCCACAAGAACATAAACAAAATAAGGCCTGAAACCAAACTGCCTGTAATCGACCCAAACATTGCTCCCCCGCCGACAAGATAGAGGGAAACCCCTTTTTCCATTAATATCCATGATAGAAAAAGAATCGTAACAACGCGGATTGTTTGTTCTGCCACTTGAGATAAAGCGGTCGGTACCATATCTCCTTTTCCCTGATAATAGCCCCGCAAAACGGAGACAAATGGAAAGGTTAAAAAAACGATCGAAACCACCCGGATGATGACGGCCAGATGAGGATCCTTCATCCAAAGAGACAGCTGGCTGGCCCCAAAATAAAGAACAATAAAACAAAGAAGACCGAATATCTGCAAATAGATAAACGATAAAAAAAGAAGAAGGCGTGATTTTTCCTGGTCGCCTTTTTCCAGCAGCTCAGCATACAGCTTTGATATGACAACCGGAAATCCGGTAGTAGAAAGAACAACAGCCACCCCGTAAAAGGGATAAACCTGCTGATATATGTAAAACCCGATATCCCCGACAATGTTTTGAAAGGGAATACGGTAAAAGGCACTTAAAATTTTGGTGATCAGTGCCGATAAAGCTAAAATAAAGGCCCCTTTAAACACAGCCTTTGAAGGATTGATATTTTTCACAGTTTCACCTGCCTAATAAGCATACGCGGAATCATTATAAATGAAAACTCGTCGATTGGCGAGTCCGATAGGACGGTTCATGAGACGTAGTTGAATTTATGCGTTAAGAAAGGGTGAAATTTTGTAAAAATTTCACTCCTTTTTATTAGCAAACATTAAAAAAGGCAGCGCTGGCTGCCTTTTTTAATGTTATACCGCATTTTATTGCTCCATTTGTCTAGCGAGGAAACCTGCGGCCGTTTCAACTGCCTTTTGTTCAACCTCACCAAGGGAGCCTTCCTTTGAAAAAATGATAACTGCCCCAATCGGGTCGCCATTTGCAATTATTGGCCCGATTGTATAAGATGTTACTGGTTCGTCGTTACCCTCAACCAAGGCAACATCGCCCTGCTGGGTACTGAGCATGGAGTTGCGATCCTCCATTGTTTTCTCGACTAAATCACTGATATTTTTATTTAAATAATCTTTCTTAGAACCGCCTGCAACAGCAATATACGCATCTCTATCACAAATTAAAACAGGATTACCGAGGCTGTCAAATAGGGCTTCAGCATATTCTTTGGCAAAATCGCTTAATTCGCTGATTGGTGAATACTTCTTTAAAATGACTTCTCCATCCCGGTCCACGAAGATCTCTAACGGATCCCCTTCACGGATACGCAGCGTTCTGCGTATTTCTTTAGGAATTACAACACGACCCAAATCATCGATTCGACGAACTATTCCAGTTGCTTTCATCCAATGTTGCCTCACTTTCATCTGATGATTTTTCAACTTGGTGAGTGACTTAATTTCCTTTAATTGAAATCATCACCAACTTTGAACTTAGTATCTTTCAACTGGAAAGTTCTATTCACATAGGACATATTTTTTTCACATATTCAGGAAAGATTCCCAACATCACATAAAAGGGCCTGAACCCCGCTTTAATGCGTTAATGTTGGGGTCAGGCCCTTTTCGTTAATTCACAGGATTTCCCTGTTCTTTTTTCGCCAAAGAAATTCCCTTGATCATTTCAAACACAATATTAAGCCATTGTGCAGTCTCAAGGTCCTTTGTTTTAATCATGATTTTCAGCTTACGTCCTTCCATACCCGGGGTAACGGCTCTTCCAAAGCGGTTGCCAATATGGAAAAGCTTGCTGCCTTCAATCGTGTTTGTCATTTCTTCCGTTAATAAAATCGTGACATCCTGCTTGACCTGTTTAATCAGCTCTACGCCATTTTGGATGGCGTATACCTTCATTTCGGCAATTTGGAATAGGTAGCCGACCTCGTCAGGATATTCACCAAAGCGGTCGAGCATTTCAGACTGCAGCTCGTCAATATCCTCAAGTGCCAAAGCTCCTCTGAAGCGTTTATACATTTCGATTTTTTGATGGCCGTCCCGGATATAGGAATCTGGAATATAGGCATCAATTTCAAGGTCAATTTCCACTGAAGGTTTTGCCTCAGCCTTAAGGTCACCCTTCCGTTCCTCAATTGCCTCTTTGAGCATTTGCGAATAAAGGTCAAACCCTACTGAATCAATAAATCCATGCTGCTGGGCGCCGAGTAAATTTCCTGCACCGCGGATGGACAGGTCCCTCATCGCAATTTTAAAACCGGAACCTAACTCGGTAAATTCTTTTATCGCCTCGAGACGTTTTTCAGCTACCTCTGTCAAAACCTTATCCTTCCGATATGTGAAATAAGCATAGGCCACCCTGTTTGATCTTCCGACCCGGCCGCGGAGCTGATAAAGCTGGGAGAGTCCCATGCGATCGGCATCATGGACAATCAAAGTATTAACATTCGGTATATCGACACCCGTTTCAATAATGGTCGTACTGACAAGGACATCGAAATCACCCGCCAAGAAACCAAGCATCACCGATTCAAGCTCGTTTTCCGACATCTGGCCATGGGCAAAGGTGACCCTTGCGTCCGGCACCAGCATGGAAATTTCCTCTGCCTTCCGGTCGATATCCTCGACGCGGTTATATAAAAAGTATACTTGTCCGTCGCGGGCAAGCTCGCGCTCAATCGCTTCCCTTACCAAGGCACCATTGTATTCCATTACATAGGTCTGCACTGGAAAACGGTTTTCCGGCGGCGTTTCAATGACCGATAAGTCCCTGACGCCAAGCATCGACATATGCAGCGTTCTTGGGATTGGTGTCGCCGTTAAGGTTAACACATCAATATTTGTTTTCAGTTTTTTGATTTTCTCTTTATGTGTAACACCAAATCTTTGTTCCTCATCAATAATTAACAATCCCAAATCATGATAAACAATGTCTTTTGAGAGCAGGCGATGGGTGCCAACGACTATATCCACAGTTCCTGCCTTCAGCCCTTTGATTGTTTCTGTTTGTTGTTTTTTCGTACGGAACCTGCTTAATAAGCCGATATTAATCGGAAAATCTTGAAATCTCTCTCTTAATGTTTCGTGATGCTGCTGTGCTAAAATCGTCGTCGGAACAAGGAATGCCACCTGTTTACCGTCGGCAATCGCTTTAAAAGCGGCGCGGATGGCGACCTCTGTTTTCCCATAACCGACATCGCCGCATAATAACCGGTCCATTGGCCGCGGCCTTTCCATATCCTTTTTGATTTCATGAATCGATCGAAGCTGGTCATCTGTTTCACGGTAAGCAAACGATGTTTCAAACTCCCGCTGCATATCTCCGTCCGGCGTAAAGGCGTAACCGACTGCCGCTTCCCGCTCGGCATATAATTTGATTAAATCGTCGGCAATATCCTCTACCGATGATTGAACCTTTTTCTTTACCTTCTTCCAATCAGTGCCGCCAAGTTTATAGATTTTCGGCTCTTTTCCTTCGGAACCGACATACTTTTGGACAAGGTCGATTTGTTCTACAGGTACATAGAGCTTATCTGTCCCTTGATAGCGGATATGTAGATAATCCTTATGAATCCCGTTTATCACAAGAGTTTCAATGCCTAAATACTTTCCTATTCCATGATTCACATGAACAACATAATCACCAATCTTCAACTCCGAGTAGCTTTTAATCCGCTCGGCATTGGATAGCTTTTGACGGCTGGAGGACCGTTTCACCCGTTTATTAAAGAGCTCTTCCTCCGTAATAACGGCAATTTTCTGAATTGAAAGTTCAAACCCTGTCTGTAGATTTCCTCTTATAATCTGAATCTTTCCCGGTAAAAGCTGCTGGTTCTCGGAGGTAATACTTGCGTCAATTTCATAGTCTTCGAGCACCCGTTCTAGCTTAGCAACTCTCTCTTCATTAGCCCCTAAAAATAAAATGGTATAATTCCCTTTTTTCCATCTATCTATTTCTGATTTCAACAAATGCATCTGCCCGTGGAAATTCTGCATCGACCGGCAGGAAATATTAATAATATTTTGCGGGCTTGTATTGGCCACATGCCGTAAAAATAACGACATATAAAGAATTGGAAATTGCTTTCTTTGCAAAAACGCCTGCAAATCGTGGGATATTTGCACATCATGGATAATTTGCCCCTCAGCAAGCAAAGCTGTATACCACTCTGCCTCCTCTTTCACAAGGGATTCATTCATCTCTTGAATCCTGCTGATTTCATCAATTATAACCAGCCCGTTCTTAGGCAGATAGTCTAGTAAACTACTAGGGGTTTCATAGGCCAATGACAGGTATTTAAAAACCTGATCAGGCTTTTGGCCATTTTTCAACTGCTCGAGCTCGAAGCTGATATTTTGGCTAAGCTCAATTTTTGCTTTATCATTTTTTAATTTCCTTAGACTAATCCCTAAACCATCTTCTATTTTTCCAACCATGCGGCTATAGTGTTCTGCCTCTAACAATACCTCAGTTGCTGGTCCGATAAAGACCTCCGACACCTTTTCCTTTGACCTTTGGTCCTCTAGAGAAAAATAACGAATTGAATCGATTTCCGTATCAAACAGTTCAATACGCAGCGGGTTTTCCTCTGTTAATGGATAAATATCAATGATGCCGCCTCTTACACTAAATTCTCCCGGTGTGGATACCATTTCTCCCCGTACATATCCCATTTGCACGAGAATGTTTAACAAGGACTCAAGATTGATATCTTCTCCTACTTTTAAGGAAAGCTGGTATTTTTCCCACAGTGATTTTGGAGGGAGGATTTTCTTTAATCCGGCAATCGGGACAATCATGATTCCCCTGGTCTGTTTGCTCCAATAATTTAAGGCTTCCATCCGCTGTGCCTTGAGCTCTGGACTGGCAATGCTCATTTCAGCAGCAATTAACTCATTTGCAGGAAAAAGAAAAACTTCCTTTTCATTCACTAAATTTGCAATGTCATCATAAAGTTTTTGTGCCTGCAGCAAATTATGGGTGACAACCATTATGGGTCTTTTCATTTTTTCGTAGATTGCAGCCGTCAGCACTGTTCTCGATGAGCCGGAAAGGCCCGCAATAAGCTGTTCCCTTAAGCCCTCTTCCACTCCGGAAATAACTGAGTAAATATCTTCCTGCTGAAGAAATAGTGATTTTAACGCCTCCAAGGTTTCTCCTCCTCCCGTACATGTATGCTTCTATCAAGTTCATTTCTTAAATAGAAAAACGCTTTGGATTTTCCCTCCAAAGCTGGTTAATGAATAAGATAATCATATTGGTGAAAATCTGGATTCTTCTCTAATGCTTCCTGACAGTCCTCGCAAATTGCCTTTATATGAATTTCTCCCGAATTATCATAAGTAACCATATCCTGTCTCTCTTGGTCCGTTAATCTATGAAGCCCAAGCGCTTCCGAATGGATCGATGTTTGCTGAATTGAACCAAGATTTGAGCCACAATGTCGGCAATGGTAATGGATGGCCATATAATCCCTCCTGATCTCAAGATTCCCTAATAATAGTATGAACCTTGCAGGAGGAACTTATTCATTCTCCACTCTCCCGTTTCTTGTCTTTATTGTATGAGAGATACTTCTTTATCATGAACAATTCACTGATTATAATCGTTCATAACCTGCAAAAATGGCCTTTCCAGCCATGCCTCACAGGCATCGGCACTTTTTTGCACCGCTTCTTTGATTGGCTGCTGCTCTTCCGGACGGAACCTTCCTAGCACATAGTCAGGAACACTGATTCCCGGAGGGTGCGGCCGGTCAATTCCAATCCGGATACGGTTAAAGGCTTGAGTGCCAAGATGGGCCACTGCAGATTTTATTCCATTATGACCGCCTGGACTTCCCTTTTGCCGCAGGCGGATTTTCCCAACCGGCAAATCCAGATCATCATAGATAACGACCAGATCTTCTAGCTCTATTTTATAATAATCCATCACCGCACTGATAGATTCACCAGATAAATTCATATAGGTCAGCGGCTTTAGCAGCAATACCTTTTCCCCTTTGTGATTGCCCATGCCGTACAACCCTTTAAATTTTGACTGATTAAGGGGGATTTGCAGCCGGTTAGACAATTCGTCAATGACTTCAAAGCCGACATTGTGCCGTGTTTGGTCGTACTGCTTCCCGGGGTTGCCTAAGCCAACAATTAATTTCATAGGGACTCCCGCCTCCTCTTCCTGTTTCGCCCGCCTGTTAAAAAAATTTTTTAACATTGTCTACTCCCGTATCTATTAGTTATGTAAATGAAAACTCGCCGATTGGCGAGTCCGATAGGACGAAGACAGAGGGGTAGTTGAATTTATGCGTTAAGAACGTATAAAGCTTTCGACAGAAAGTTTATACGTTCTTATTAGCCAACAAAAGACGTAACCTAAAGCTAGGTTACGTCTATTTCTATTCTTTCCCTTCAGGCTCTGTTTCCCTGCCTTCTTCGTTGTCAGGGTGGCCGCCCTCCTGCTGCTCGCCAGCATTAATTTCCTCTTCTACCTTAGGAGGCAGAATGGAGGCAATTACTTCACTATCCTCATGATTAATCGTAAAATCAAACGCCGGAATATCCCCTGCCAGAATAG
This sequence comes from Neobacillus citreus, assembly GCF_018343545.2. Classification (GTDB taxonomy): domain Bacteria; phylum Bacillota; class Bacilli; order Bacillales; family Cytobacillaceae; genus Neobacillus; species Neobacillus citreus. The sequence goes on from NZ_JAGYPE020000044.1 coordinate 29,220, forward strand.
TTTCGCCTACCTGCAAATGAGAAACATCTACTTCAATCTGCGGCGGAATATTGTCTGGTGTAGTCGTAATGGAAAGCTGATGCAATGGCTGCTGCAGAACGCCGCCGTCCTTTACGCCGGCTGCTTCTCCAGCTAGAACAAGTCTTACATCAACTGTTACTTTAGAAGACTTATCAACGGCCAGAAAATCAACATGAATAACTTCTTTTTTAATGGCATTCTCTTGGTAAGCCGTTAATATAACATCCTGTTTGCTGCCATCAACATCGAGTGAAATGATTCCATTTCTGCCTACAGTGCGAATGGTTTTTGTAAAATCAGCCCCACTGACAAACACCGGCTTGCTCTCAACCTTTGCTCCATATACCACAGCAGGGATATTGCCGTTATCGCGGATTTTCCTCAATTCCGAACGGCGCAGCTCCTTCCGCTCCTTCGCTTGTAAAACAGTACTCATGTATAGTCCACCTTCCTATTTCATTTATCTATATAAAATTTCCCCAAAAAAGGAAGGTCTAAACATCTTTGTACTGTTTCTTTTTAGAAAAGCGGGGACTGTTCACATTAGATTAATCAAACAATGTGCTGACTGATTGCTCTTCGTGGATGCGAATAATCGCTTCGCCGATTAATGGCGCAACAGACAAGCTTTGGATTTTTTCAATTTTCTTTTCTTCCGGAAGATCAATAGAATTTGTTACAACTAATTCTTTGATTTTGGAATTCTGAATTCTTTCAATGGCAGGGCCTGATAAAACTGGATGTGTACAGCAGGCATAAACTTCTTTTGCCCCGTTTTCTACTAACGCGTTAGCGGCAAGGGTAATGGTCCCTGCTGTATCAATAATATCGTCAATCAAAATGGCAACTTTGCCTTCAATGTTACCAACGATATTCATAACCTCTGCCACATTTGGTCTTGGACGGCGTTTGTCGATAATTGCGATTGGTGCCTTTAGGCGTTCAGCCATTTTTCTGGCTCTCGTTACGCCGCCATGGTCTGGCGAAACAACCACAATATCACCATTTAATTCTTTATTTCTAAAGTATTCCGATAAAATCGGCACACCCATAAGATGATCGATCGGAATATCGAAAAACCCTTGGATCTGCGGTGCATGCAAATCAAGAGTCAGCACGCGGGTCGCACCGGCAGTCTCAAGCAGATTGGCCACTAATTTCGAAGTGATTGGTTCACGGGCGCGCGCTTTCCGGTCCTGACGGGCATAGCCATAATAAGGCATAACAATATTGATTGTTTTGGCAGAAGCCCTCTTTAGCGCATCAATCATGATTAATAGTTCCATGATATTTTCATTTACTGGCGCGCTTGTCGATTGGATGACATAGACATCACAGCCGCGGATACTCTCTTCAATATTAATTTGAATTTCACCATCACTAAATCTTGTAACCGAGCTCTTTCCAAGCTCTACCCCAATTACCTTGGCAATTTCTCTAGCTAGTGCAACATTGGAGTTTAAACTAAATACCTTTAAGTTTGGATCTAAATATTGGTTCGACATGAGGGCCCTCCATTTTAATTTCGCTTATTTCTTTATATTAAGCTTTTCAACATAATTTTCTTTATTCACTTGATGTGCTCTGGCAATCGCCAATGCATTGCCTGGAACATTCTTTGTGACAGTGGAACCAGCAGCCACATAGGCTCCTTCGCCAATCGTGACCGGGGCAACCAAGTTGGAATTACAGCCAATAAACACATGATCTTCAATCTTTGTTAAATATTTATTTTTGCCATCGTAATTAACCGTGATAGAGCCGCAGCCGATATTGACGTCGCTGCCAACCTCCGCATCACCGATATAGCTGAGATGGGACGCTTTGCTTCCTTTACCGAATACAGCCTTTTTGATTTCCACAAAGTTGCCGATTTTCACCTCATCAGCAATTGCAGAATCCGGGCGGATATGGGCGAACGGTCCAATATTGACATGGGAGCCAATCGAACTATTATAAGCGGCAGATTGACGGATAACCGTCTCATCGCCAACATGGCAGTTTGCAATTTCTGTATGTGGGCCAATGATGCAATCTGCCCCGATAACAGTGTCACCTTTTAGGATTGTTCCTGGATGGATAACCGTATCAGGTCCAATTTGTACATCAGCTTCGATATAGCTGTTTTGCGGGTCAATAATGGTTACCCCATTACGCATTTGGGCTTCATTAATGCGCCCACGCATAATCCGTTCTGCTTCTGCCAAAGCCACGCGGTCATTAACCCCTAGAGTTTCATCCAAATCTTCAGTTTGGTAAGCTGTAACGATTTCTCCCTGCTTTTTCAAGATTTCAATAACGTCCGGTAAGTAATATTCTCCCTGCACATTATCATTTGAAACATTTTTCAGGGCATCGAATAAAGCCTGATTATCAAAGCAGTATGTTCCTGTGTTTATTTCATTGATTTTCCGCTCTTCTTCCGTGGCATCTTTATGCTCCACGATTTTTTCAACAAAACCGCTTTCATTGCGAACAATACGGCCATAACCGGTAGGATTGTCGATTTTTGCCGTAAGAATCGAGGCTTTTGCCTTTGCTTCTACATGCTCTTTAAATAAAGCCTCCATCGTTTCTGCTTTAATGAGCGGCGTATCTCCGCATACGACTATCGTTGTTCCTTCTTTCCCCTCAAGCATGCCGGCAGCCTGCATCACCGCATGAGCTGTCCCTAGCTGCTTTTCTTGAAGGGCATACAGACTCTCATCACCTAATTGGGCCCGTACCTTTTCAGCACCATGGCCGATGATGGTCACGATATCCTTAATATCAAGTTTTTTGACTTGATCTACAACATGCTGTACCATTGGTTTTCCGCACACTGGGTGCAATACCTTATAAAGCTTTGATTTCATCCGCGTTCCTTGCCCGGCGGCCAAAATCACAGCAAAACGATTAGACATGGACTGATCCTCCATTTAATTAACCTTTTTATCCCGCATTAACGGGCAGTAAGCCCCGCTGGGCCAACTGCCCGTAAAAGCCCGATTCTGTTCAACTAACAATCAGTGGGTAAAAACCACCCACTGATTGAAGTTTCACTTTATCCACTAAAAATATTATCGTATATGGGGTTTCATTTCAAGGAATGAACGAAATGTGTCTAATGTCATAATATTGCGCTTTTTTTAGATTGGGAAAATTACTTTTGAGGGGAGATGAGAGGGGGGGTTTTTAAATAATAAAAAGAGCCTTACTCAGAAGAAAGGCCCTAGTTGATTATCTTCAGGAAGCTCCGGCTTCTTCGAATTCTACTTCTAATTCACCTAAACGGTGGTACTCAGCCAATACAGCTTCTTGGATTTTTCCACGTGTTCCTGAATTGATTGGATGCGCAATATCACGAAATTCTCCATCAGGAGTCCGTTTACTTGGCATAGCGACAAACAAACCGTTGTTTCCGTCAATAACGCGAATGTCGTGAACAACGAACTCATTATCTAATGTGATTGATGCAATCGCTCTCATACGACCGTCAGTATTAACGCGGCGTAGTCTTACGTCAGTTACTTCCATGTGCTCACACCCTTTTCTCAATGTTAGATTAATAATTCAACAAGATTTTGCGTTTTCCTTCTTTATTTTTAAAAAATTTTTTGAAAAATTAGGGCAAATTGGTGAACATTTGTAAATTTTGGCTTTTGGCTGACAAAAAAAAACGCCCGTATTATTTTACGAGCGCTACTACTTCGATTTCAACTAAGGCGTCTTTTGGAAGACGAGCCACTTCTACGCAGGATCTGGCTGGTTTGTGGACGGAAAAATATTCTCCATAGACTTCATTAACTTCGGCAAATTCGTCCATGTTTTTGATAAAGACAGTGGCCTTTACGACGGTTTCTAATGAAGCACCAGCTTCACTCAGAACAGCCTGCAAATTGCGGAACACTTGATGTGTCTGTTCTTTTACATCCCCTGTTACCATTGTTCCTTCAGCAGTTAACGGAATTTGTCCAGAGCTGTAGAACATATTGTTTACAATAATACCTTGCGAGTATGGGCCGATTGCAGCCGGGGCTTGATTGGTTTGTACAACTTTCATCGTATATTCCTCTCCTTTACCTATCAAAAAAGTTTCCCACTTCGACATTGATACTTTTTCCTTTAACATCTACATACGACAGCTTAACTAACGATAAGTAGTCATCCACTAACCGGTCCTCAGTTTTCTCCGCTTCGACTAAAACAGCAATCCCAGCTACGTGGCCGTTGAACTCCTCAAGCATGCTTACCATACCTAAGACTGTACCGCCCGCCTTCATAAAATCATCAACAATAAGGACATTTGCCCCTTCCTTCATGCTTCGCTTGGAAAGAACCATTGTTTGTATCCTTTTGGCTGAACCTGACACGTAATTAATACTGACAGTCGGCCCTTCCGTCACTTTGCTGTCCCTTCTGACAATTACGACCGGAACATTTAATTGACTGGCAACGGCATACGCGAGCGGTATGCCTTTTGTGGCTATTGTCATGACGACATCAATTTTTGCATCCGCATAGGCCGAAGCAATGATTCTTCCTGCCTTTTGAACCACCTGCGGACTGCCTAAAATATCAGTCAAATATAAATAGCCGCCAGGCAACAGCCGGTCAGGACTGCCGATAAGCTGACAAAGTTCATTAATGAAAGGCTCAGCTTCTCTCTTGCTTACCTTGACGAAAAATTTAACACCGCCCGCTGCTCCTGGTACAGTTTGCAGCGTTCCGATTCCCCTTTCTTCAAGCGTCTCTTTGACAATGGCCAAATCTTCACTGATTGAGGACTTTGCCGAAGAATAACGCTCCGCAAAAAAGGTAAGCGGCACTAACTGGCGAGGATGATCGAGAAGATAACTTGTCATATCTATCAAACGTTCACTGCGGCGAAATTTCATAACAACCCCCCGAATCCGAATATTCTAATTAAAGGATACTATTATTGTGCGCCTTTAATCAAGCGTATGCCGTTCACCTAACATTCTTACTGCAAAAACCTGGTCACAAAATCCGCGCAGGCCATTATAAATGCGATGCATTCTGGAATCGTGCTGAACCAGCCCAAAAACGGTCGGACCGCTGCCGCTCATTAATACCGCATCTGCACCGAATCGTTTCATTTGGTCTTTTATTTGTGCTACCTCTGGATGAAGGTGTAAAGTTACTTCCTCTAGCACGTTGCCAACATGCTGGCATACCTTGTGATAGTCATTTTGCCCAATGGCATTGATCATTTCGTTGATATTTGGGTGGGTGATTCCATTTACATCCAAACGCCGATATACCTCAGCAGTTGAGACACCGATGAACGGCTTGGCCAAAATAACCCAGCATGTCGGCGGCGCTGGCAGTTCGGTGATAAATTCCCCTCTGCCCTTTGCCAGCGCTGTCCCACCGTACACACAAAAGGAGACGTCTGAACCAATTTCACTGCCAAGCTCGGCCAGTTCATCCAACGTCAGTCCAAGATTCCATAGCTTGTTAAGACCCCTTAAAGCTGCTGCTGCGTCGCTGCTTCCCCCTGCCAAGCCAGCCGCAACGGGGATTGTTTTTTCAATGGAGATTGATACACCCTTCTTTACATTAAAACGGTTTTTTAGCAGCAGTGCAGCCTGGTAGGCTAAATTACGCTGGTCATCAGGCACGTACCGATTATGAGAAAGAATATGTATTTTATCCTCCTGTAACAAGGAAAGTTCAACCCGGTCGGCTAAATCAATGGTGGTCATAATCATTTCAACCTCATGATATCCATCGGGCCGTTTATGTAAAACATCCAGTGCTAAATTAATTTTAGCCGGTGCTTTAACTAAAAGCTTCACGCTCGTCCACCTACTTTTACAAATATCCTAAGAGACAGGCTCCTTTTGCCTGCATTCCTGCTTTCCGAGTCCATATATTGTCCTATTTTACCACAAAACGACAATTGTAAGACGTGAATCCTATCAAATTTTATATTTTATCATAGTTTTGCTAAGAAAAAAGTGATATTTTTAGCCAAGAAAAAAGCCGGAGGAGATCCTCCGGCTTTGCTGCGCGTTTAAGTGTTTAAATAAATAGCGGAAGTTCTTGTCGGAATTAAGATTTATGCGAGTTCCTGTTGGTTAATTGCTGCTGGGCAAGCTCGATGGCCCGCTTTACCATGTTCCCTGCATCTTTTGCCCGGATGCCGCCCCAGCCCTCTTTTTGGACAACATCGTAAAATCCAAGTTCTTTTGCTAATTCTTCTTTAAAGCGTTCGGACATCATTCCTCTTCTTCTGCCCATCTAAACAACCCCTTTCCTGTCGCAGCATTATTAGTATGAGATAATTTGGGATATTAAATAATTTTTTAATATAGGTCTGTTGATTTCGCTCCAATCAACAGATAGAAGAATCAGCAAAGGAGATTTTTAGTTCTTTTTGAACAGCAAAAAGCAGTAAACCTTTGGTTTACCGCCATGCGTTGATTATATTCTAGCTTAAAGCTGCATTTCCTGCTGCCTCTTCATAGAAGGTAATTTGAACGGTTTCGGTTAAAACATCCGCATAGCTGTAGGAAACTCGTTCGAATGCATTCTCATCCTGATCCAGTTCGATGACAAAAACAGATGGGTATGTCTCTGCTAGGACACCGGAACGTTCAATTGTTTTTCGACGTCCCCCGTTGGCCTTTAGTAACAACCTTTTCCCTAAATTGGAGTCCAGGGACTTTTTAATATCCGCTAAGGTTTTAGTCATTCGGTCCACCTCACTATGTAAAGTATATCACGCTGACATACTTATGTCAAACAAAAATATAAATTATATCAGTCCGACAAAAAGATTGTCAATATTTTTTGTTCTGTTTTTTTTGCTAAATTTCAACATTTCTAGCGTTACCTGAAATGTTTGGGAATATGTATCAAGGGAAAAAATAAACCCATTAGAGCATAGCGAAAGTAGTTTAATATTGATGACTAGCTTTTCGCCTCTCTAATAGGCCTATTCCTCCTCTTGAACGGGGTGATAGGGCATTCCGGTTCTGAGTACTCCCTTTGTTTCTATCCCTCCCAGTCCTTTTTCGCCTGTAAGTGTATTTCTCAGCACTTCCCAAACGTTGATTCTTTCCATAAAAGGGGTAAAACTGATTTTGGCGACGATATAGACCGGGTCAAGAGCGTGAATGTTGATCCTAGATGGGGAGCTGGCAAAGTTTGCGCCGGCATGAATAAGCGATTCAAAATGAGATTGGCATGCGCCCGCAAAGATGACAAGCTGGTCCAAATGGGGCACTTTCCTTCGCGCTTCCCTAACCGTTTCCACAAAGTGTTTAGAATGGCGGTACGCATTGATATCGGTCATCTTCCCTTTTGCTTTTGAATAAGCATCATGTCCGGTGATAACGAGAATATCGGGACGATAATAGTCCATGTAGCCGCCAATTTTCGCAGGCATCTCTTTTTCATTGCAATGAATCCCTAAAACAGGAACACCGATTTTTTCATATAAGGCCATGCATTTTTTTAAATAGGCAGGGTCGCCATCTAGGTGAAGGACTTTTCCGGGGATTTGAAAATAGCTGCTCGGCTTTACATAGCCGCTGGTGGCTTCGTATTCCTGCCTCTCCCTCAATAAATCGACATCCTGTGTAAAAAGCCTTAAGGATTGCTCCTCGAGCGTCCGGTACTCCTTCGTGAGCTTTAGCCGCTCATTTGGATTGATTACCATCAAATCTTGATATGGGGCATCTGCCACTAGGCGAAAATCCTCGCCATAGAGGATCACCACTGTCTGGCCACTAATTTTTTGTATATCGATAACTCGAAAGAGAATATCGCAATTATATGAACGTCTGCCGACAATATCATTTATTTTTATATCCACTGTCGTCACTCCAATAAGACCGCAGGTAAGGCCTTCAAATAAGGTTCTTTGATAGGCTATGCATGGGTAGTTGTCCTTGTGAAAAAAAATAGACCTTTTTAAAAGGTCTATTGGAAGTATGCATATAGTTCGTCGCTTAGGCGGCCAAACTCTTCGAGGGACAGTGTTTCCCCTCTTCTTGACGGTTCAATGCCGCTGGCTGCCAAGGCCGCAAGGATTTCCTCTTTCTTTTGTTTGCCATCCGGCAGACCACTTGTTAGGTTGTTTAATAATGTCTTTCTTCTTTGGGCAAAGCTCGCCTTTGTCACCTGGAAAAAGAAGTTCTCATCCTTTACCTGGACAGCACGGTTTTCCCTCCGTGTCAGCCTGATGACCGCAGAATCGACGTTTGGCTGCGGGACAAAAACCGTTTTTGGCACAATCATGACGGTCTCCGCTTCAGTATAATACTGAACAGCGATGGATAGAGAGCCGTAGTCCTTCGTTCCAGGCTTGGCAGAGATCCTGTCCGCTACTTCCTTTTGGAGCATACAAACGATGCCGCGAATCGGCAAATGCTCTTCAAGCAGCTTCATAATAATCGGCGTCGTTACATAATAAGGCAGGTTAGCAACCACCATCAAATCGGAAATGCCAGCAAATTCAGCAGCAATAACCTCACCGACATCAGCCTTTAACACATCATTATGGATGACTTTTACATTCGGATATGGTGACAACGTATCTTCTAAAATTGGCAAAAGCCTTTGATCAATTTCAAAAGCAACGGTCTTTTTGCTCGAACGGGCCAGCTGTTCCGTTAAGGCTCCGATTCCTGGGCCAATTTCAATGGCCCCTGATTCGTCGGTAAGCTCCGCAAAGCTGACAATTTTTTTTAATATATTTGTATCGATTAAGAAATTTTGCCCTAGGCTTTTCTTAAAGGAAAAGCCGTATTTTTCTAAAATAGCCCTTGTTCTCACAGGGGTAGCGATATCTTTATCCATTACTCTCCTCCTGACGTACCTTGCTTAGTGCCTCGGCAAATTCCTGTTTGCTGATTTGAAACATCATGAGGCGCTTATGCAGCTGCTTACCGTTCGTATAGCCGATTTTTAATAGCTTCCCTAATTGGATTCTGCGTTCCTTGGCGCCTTCCCCGCCGATCAGGCCGGCAGTGATTAAATCATCCTGGCTGATTTCCTCTAAAATATCTTCATGCATGACTTGTGCTTCTTTTAAAGCTGCCCTGATTGCTTCCGGTGAGGCATGCTCAACTCCGATTCCTTTATCTCTTTTTGCAAGGGCATCCTCTTTTGCCAGGAAGGCGTGTTTACAGCCCGGAACTTGCCCAGCAATCGTTTTTCTTATTTTTTCACCAGGGTAATCGGGGTCGGTAAAAATAATGACTCCCCTTGTTTCCTGGGCACGTTTTATTTTTTCAATCGTGGTTTGATTAACTGCGGAACCGTTCGTTTCAATCGTATCCGCTTCGACTGCCCGATTGATGGCAGTTGTGTCATCCCTGCCTTCCACCACGATAAATTCTTTAATTTTCATTTTTCCTCCAAAAAAAAATAAAATTGAAAAAAAGTTGAAACATTTTTGTAATGTCCATCGTCTATATTAGCGAAACCATTCATAAACTTTAGTAATCATTTGCTTAAGAGTTCGTTGTTAAGTATAAAGAAATTTTAAGAAAAAGTAAAAAAGCAGGGGTTTCCCCCTGCCGCAAAATGAATTACTGCATTATCGTAATTTTTACTTTTTTACGTCCCCATCGATATGCATCAGCTTTTGTGGGCATAAATACGTCAATTATATACCCTTTTATGGCCCCGCCAGTATCGGCAGCAACCGCATAGCCATAGCCTTCGACATAAACCTTCGTGCCAAGCGGAATGATATTTGGATCAACGGCAATTATTTTAGCGTCCGGATTAGAGCGCAAATTAAAACCAGTTGCAGTCCTTCCTGAACAGCCATTACAATAGGCTGTATACGCTGTAGACGACACATAAAGCTCTTTTCCTGCAGGTGCCTCACCGCGGGATACTTGAAGGGCTAAATCCTTCGTGCCAACAGCGACAACCCTATCCTGTTTTGCTGTAACCATCTGCTCATTGATTAACTTCCTTGATACCTCTTTACCATTTTCGATTAGGACTTCATATTGTTTCGAAACGAGCCCTTTTTTACCTTGAGAGATGGTCTGTTCTTTCCCTTTCTCAAGGCTGTCATCCCTCTTAGTAACCACGGCAAATTCAACAGGTTCTTCCACTACATCGGTGACTTTTTCTACACGAATGACGTTAACAACACCATTCTCTGCTATGGTTTCTGTTAATGGCGGTTCAACTCGGTCTAAATCATTTAGTTTAGTGCCCTGCTGCGTTAAAAAGTCAGCGACCGTAGTCGAAGTGGACCAGACTGCTTGCTCTTTTCCGCCGTCAATGAAAGTCAGATGATAGGCCTCAGTGACGCCGATTTTCATCTTATTTTTGATTGCCGTTTGCGGTCCGGGTGAAACTTTATCATGCTCGTTTAAAACAATATGTTGTTCTTTCAAAGCCTCCGCTACAGTCTCGGCTGTAGTCCAAATCGTTTTCTTCTCGTTGTTCTTGACAATGGTAACCTGTTTCGCTTGCAGCCAGACGATATGTAGGTTTTCATTTACCTTCGTACTCGCCTTTGGATACAAGTAGTCTTGGGAGCGCATTGAAACATCCAGTTCATCCAATAATTCCTTAATGGTATCTGCATGCGTTTTGATGACCTTTTGTTCGCCATTAAGAGTAATTGCCACCGTTTTCTTTGATCCTTCATAAAAAAGAATTCCAAGAGTTGTTAGCAAAACTACGAAACTAGCAAAAGCAATGGTCAAATTCCTCGCACTCCAAGACCGGAAAAACAGGCTTTTCATGTTTTTGAATACGATGAAAAACGCCTCCTTTTCTTATGGAGATATAGTGAAACCATGCCGCCGGCTGTCAACCCTTGCATACCCTGAGAACATATTCCTAATTATGCACATAACTGGAAATTTTGCAAAGGAAAACTTATCGACACGGTTATCCTATGTTGAAAAGGAGACGTGTAGAACTTTTAGTTATCGGAAAAAATTTGGACAAGCTTCTTACTGTTTCGACAATTTCCCTTATCAGTTTATGGCGAAACATTTTTTAGCATTTTGTGTCGTTGCCTCAGCTACCTCTTCGTACGTTAATCCCTTAATTTCGGCAATTTGCTCGGCTACCAGTTTCACATAACTCGGTTCATTGCGTTTCCCGCGAAATGGATGCGGCGCCAAATACGGGCAGTCTGTTTCAATTAACAACTTATCAAGTGGAATTTCAGCGGCTACCTCTTTCGGTTTTTTGGCATTTTTAAAGGTAACAGGTCCGCCCAGCGAAATATAAAAGTTCATGTTCACACATTCCTTTGCAGTCTCCGCGCTGCCGCTAAAGCAATGCATAATCCCGCCTACCTCTGCCGCGCCTTCCTCCTTTAATATCTCAACAATATCTTGAGTTGCTTCACGGTTGTGGATGACAATCGGCAGCTTTACTTTTTTAGCCAGCCGGATTTGCCTTCTGAACACGTCCTTTTGAATGTCCTTTGGCGACTTGTCCCAATGATAATCTAATCCCATTTCTCCAATTGCGACAACTTTTGGATGGGCCGCCAACTCTTCAATCCATTTTAAATCCTCTTCCGTCATATCGATCGCATCTACCGGATGCCAGCCGACACAGGCATAAATAAACTCATAGCTTTCGGCCAATTCCATCGCTCTGGTAATGGTCGGGTGGTCAAAACCAACAACCACCATATTTGTTACTCCTGCTTCCTGGGCCCTTGAAATTACCTCTTCAAGGTCCTCGTTAAACTGTTCGGCGTTTAAATGGGCGTGTGTGTCGAATAACATAAAATCCCTTCTTTCCTTTTTCTCCAACATTTTACTCCTCTTCAGCTTAAACACGAAAAAAGGGAAATTTCCACGAAATTTGTTTCACGTGGAACATTTCCCCATTTATTTTTATTTTACCTTTGAGCCATTCGGCAGTGTTTGGTCCACTGTTGCCAGAGACAGCTGCCCATCTTTGGAGCCAGCCAGGATCATTCCTTGTGATAATTCACCACGCAGCTTAACCGGTTTTAGGTTTGTGATGCAGATTACCTTACGTCCTACCAATTCTTCTGGTTTGTAGTACTGGGCAATTCCTGATACAACCTGGCGTTTTTCATAGCCTAAATCCAACTGAAGCTTTAATAATTTATCAGCCTTCTTAATAGGTTCTGCCTGGATAACCTCCGCTACACGCAGGTCAATTTTCATGAAATCATCAATGGCAATTTCTGCAAGTTCTTCAGGCTTCTCCTCTTTCTTTTCTTCTGCTACAGGTGATGGAGCCGTTCCGCCTTGCATCTTAGTCTTGATAAATTCAACTTCCTCAGCGATTTCTAGTCTTGGGAACAATGGTGCGTCTTTTTCAACCTTTGTCCCACTTGGAATATTGCCGAATGCTTCAAGGCTTTCCCATGTTTTTAATCCTTCATCGTTCATTCCTAACTGTTTAAAGACGCCATTCGGTGTCCGGGTTAAAAACGGCTGAAGAAGAATGCCAATCCGGCGCAGCGATTCTGCTAAATGAACCATTACGCTCGCAAGCTCGTTTTTCTTTGCCTCATCCTTCGCTAACGCCCATGGCTGTGTTTCATCAATATATTTATTTGTTCTGCTGACTAGCTGCCAAACAGAGCTTAACGCGACAGAAAATTCCATTTTTTCCATCGCTTCTTCATACTTTGTAATGGTTTCCCGATTTGTTTGGAGCAAGGACTCATCGAATTCACCAACAGAACCGGCATAGTCAGGAATAACCCCATTAAAGTATTTTTCAATCATCGCCACGGTCCTGTTCAGGAGGTTTCCAAGGTCGTTCGCCAAATCAAAGTTGATTCTTTCGATAAACCCTTCCGGAGTGAAAACACCATCTGCTCCAAAAGGAACCTCACGTAACAGATAGTAGCGAAGCGCATCAAGGCCATAGCGGTCAATCAATGTCACTGGATCGACAACATTTCCCTTTGACTTCGACATTTTTCCATCCTTCATTAACAGCCAGCCATGGGCAAATACCTTCTTTGGCAGCGGAAGGTCGAGTGCCATCAGCATAATTGGCCAATAAATAGTGTGGAAACGGACAATTTCTTTACCGACTAAATGTACATCTGCCGGCCAGTATTTTAAGTAGTTAGCGTCGTTTTCTGTACCATACCCAAGTGCGGTAATATAATTGGAAAGCGCATCAATCCAAACATAGATGACATGCTTTGGATTGCCCGGCACCTTGATGCCCCAGTCAAAGGTTGTCCGAGATACGGCCAAATCCTCAAGTCCCGGCTTAATGAAGTTGTTGATCATTTCATTCTTGCGGGATTCCGGCTGGATAAATTCAGGATTCTCCTCATAATATTGCAGAAGTCTGTCCACATACTTGCTCATTCTGAAAAAGTACGATTCTTCCTTTACTTTTTCAACCGGGCGGCCGCAATCCGGGCAGTTCCCGTCAACAAGCTGGCGGTCAGTAAAAAAGGATTCACAAGGCGTACAATACCAGCCTTCATATTGATCTAAATAAATATCGCCCTGCTCAAGCAGTCTGGCAAAGATTTTTTCGACAACCTGTTTATGCCGATCCTCTGTTGTCCGGATAAAATCATCATAGGAAATATCAAGCTTTTGCCAAAGCTCTTTAATTCCGCCAACAATTTCATCGACATAGGCCTGCGGGGTCACACCTAATTCTTGCGCTTTGCGCTGAATTTTTTGTCCGTGCTCATCAGTACCTGTTAGATATCTTACATCAAACCCGCGCAAGCGCTTATAACGGGCCATTGCATCCCCTGCAACCGTCGTATAGGCATGTCCAATATGTAAATTACCGCTTGGATAATAAATCGGTGTCGTAATATAAAAAGATTTTCCCGCCATTTGTATCACTCCTCTAGTAATAGACAATTAATCCCCATCTAAACATTATTGCCCTTTTTTATTGGTCTCTAACATCAAAATATACCGAAAATTACGTTTTTGTGCAAGAAACGGCATTTCGATGAATTCCATTTTTTAAAAATTTTTTCCAAAACACACCCATAAAATCCCCACAAACTACGAAACTTATTTTTGAAATTAAGATAGGATTTTGTAGAATTTTGTCGAATTGTCGAATTTATGTCCAATGACTAATATTAGTTATCTATAATGTTAATGATAGTAATTATTAAATAGAAATTCAAAAATCCCTTATTAAATCAGTCTTTTGCGAATGGGTAAAAATTCCTTATTATTTTTCAAAATTAAATAATTGACGAATTTGGGAAACGCTGGTATTATGAATATATGAAATTTTTGTCGAATAATGACGAATTATAAAAGAAAAAAATAATTGTTTAATAGTGAGAGGAGATTACAAAAAATGAAATCTACTGGTATCGTTCGTAAGGTTGATGAATTAGGCCGCGTGGTTATTCCGATCGAATTAAGACGTACACTTGGAATTGCTGAAAAGGATGCTCTTGAAATCTATGTTGATGATGACCGCATTATTTTAAAGAAATACAAGCCAAATATGACTTGCCAAATCACTGGTGAGGTTTCTGATGATAATCTTGCTCTTGCAGGCGGAAAGTTAATCCTAAGCCGCGAAGGTGCAGAGCAGTTAATCAAGGAAATCCAAAGCAACTTTGAAGTAGTAAAATAAGAAGAATTCCTTGCCAAAGGTAATCTCTTCTTTTATAAATAGACCAAGAGGCTGACATTTTTGTCAGCCTCTTTTTATGGTTCAATATGATATGCCTGGTAAACGTCCCGTTTATGTAATCCCCTGTCCTTCGCCGTTTGTTTAATGGCGTCTTTAGAGGACATATCTTTGTCAGTTATGTAGTGCCCGACATGCTCTTCAATCGTTAACTGCTCCCACCAAGCGGCCTCTTCGGGCTCCGGTAATTCGCTGGTTCCTTCAACGATGACGCAGAATTCCCCGCGGATCTCCTCTTCATTAGCCCATTGCAGGGCTTCTTCGAGATTCCCCCTGATGAATTCCTCAAACTTTTTTGTCAGCTCCCTGCAAAGGGCGACCTTACGGCTGCCAAGGACTTCAAGCATGAGGGCTAACGTTTCCTTCAGCCTGTGCGGGGCTTCATAAAATATGATGGTAGCCGTTTGTCGCTTTAGTCCTTCTAATTGCTCCCGTTTTTCCTTTTTGCCACGGGGCAGAAACCCATAAAAATAGAAAGGCTGGCAGACAAGGCCGGAGGCAATTAACGAAGTGATTCCCGCATTTGCTCCCGGCAGCGGAACGACCGTCAGCATTTCGGCTGTGGCTTGCACGACAAGCTCGTAGCCAGGGTCAGAAATGGCAGGTGTACCAGCATCACTCACTAAGGCAATTTTGGCGCCATCATTTAACCTTTGAATCAGCTTTTCCCCGCTCGTTTCTTTGTTATGTTCATGGTAGCTTACCACCGGGGTGTCAATTTCAAAGTAATTCAACAGTTTTTTTGTATTTCTTGTATCCTCAGCGGCAATCAGGTCTGCCTCTTTTAATATCCGTACCGCGCGAAAGCTCATATCCTCCAGATTTCCAATCGGGGTTGGAACCAAATAGAGAATTCCCTTATGCTCCTCATTCGCAAAGCTCTTTTGCTGCCACATCATCATCACCTATCTCTCTCACTAAAAAATCCAACTTTTGTTTCCGTGTCAGCTTTTTAAAATGGTATTCCGCTCTTAGGGCATCACCCTTATTTTCAAATCCCTTATAATACGTCAGTTTAACCGGGCCGCGGCCCCTTGTATACTTGGCCCCTTTTCCATCATTGTGAAGCTGAATCCTGCGTTCTAGATTATTGGTGTAACCCCCATAGAAGCTCCCGTCCCTGCAGGTCAGCACATAAAAATAATGCTCATTTTTCTCCATATAAAATCTCTCTTATTTCTGGGGTATATTCATCGTTATCTTGATAAACGATCAGCGGTGGAAGAATTTTCAGATCAGGACTTCCATCCTTAATGGCTTCGACTAATATCGTATTCGCTTCCTTCCCCATCTTTGGGTAAACAAATTGGATCCGCTTTGGCTCCAGCCTATATTGACGCATAAACGTTACGATATCCAATAGTCGCCCCGGGCGGTGTACGAATGCCACTTTCCCACCTTGCCTGACAAGTTCGCTGGATGCCTTTATAGCATCCTCAAGCGTACAGAGAATTTCATGACGGGCGATCGCCAAATGTTCATTTGGGTTAATTTCTCCCTTTGATGGTGTCGTAAAATAAGGAGGATTGCAGGTAACCACATCAAATTTGCCGTATCCCAATTTTTTCGGCATATCCCTAATATCCCCAAGAATCATCTCCAGCCTATTTTCAAGACCATTATATTCAATACTTCTGACCGCCATATCGTAAAGGCGTTCCTGAATCTCCACACCTGTAATTTTGCCTTTAGTCCTGGCACTTAAAAACAGCGGAATAACCCCGTTGCCACTGCAAAGGTCGATAAGGTTTCCTTTTTGGATGGGGACATAAACAAACCTTGCCAAAAGGACTGCATCCAGTGAAAATGCAAATACAGATGGACTTTGAATAATTCTTAAGTTCTCGGCCAGCAAATAATCTAAGCGTTCATCATCCTTCAAGTTAATCATGTTCATTCATTCCTTATCAAAGTATGAAAATAGAGGCTGATGAAAGGTCAGCCTCTTAACGTTATTTCTTATTTAGGAAAGATAGACAGAATAAACAGTCGCCTTCCTTGCGCAAACTGCCAAAATGAAGATTGCAGATATGAAATCCCTCTTGATAAAGGCGGGCTAGATTATCATAGCCTTCTCCTACATCAAATGGCTTTACATTGGGAGATGGTGTTTGTGCCGCCTCCTCTGCTTTTTTGCTGCTGCTATCCTTCTTCTCAGCTTCCGTGGTTACATCTAAACGGCGTCTTAAATGCTCATTTTCAAGCTTTAAACAATGATTTTCTTCTAGTATTTCAGCTAAGTGCTCCTTTAATTCCCCAAGCTGCTGGTAAAGATGGCCAATTTGTGTTTCCATATTACTTACTGATTCAAATATCTCTTTTTTATCCACGCCTTCCACCTCATTAATCTGTGGATTGTATCGAAAAGGCACCTTCTTTAATGATTTCATCTAGTGTATATTCCAGAACCCGCTCTTGTTCTGTCAATTCCACCTGAAGAACCCGCTCTAAAATATTCAAACCTACCACTTTTCCCCTGCCATTAGGAGTTTCAATGACTTCTCCCAAATCCGGCAGCTGTTCTTTAGCAGATTCGTATTCATCATTTTCATATTTTAAGCAGCACATAAGCCGGCCGCATAAACCTGAAATTTTGGTAGGATTTAAAGATAGATTTTGATCCTTTGCCATTTTAATCGACACAGGGTCAAAATCGCCTAAGAAAGTGGAACAGCACAGCATTCTTCCACACGGGCCGATCCCGCCAAGCATCTTGGCTTCGTCGCGGACCCCAATTTGGCGCAATTCAATCCGTGTCCGAAAGATGGCTGCCAAATCCTTGACAAGCTCACGGAAATCAACTCGTCCATCCGCTGTAAAATAGAAAATAATTTTATTACGATCAAATGTATATTCAACATCCACCAGCTTCATATCCAGTTGATGTTCAGTTACTTTTTCATTACAAACCTCATAGGCTTCCTGGGCCGCCTGCTTATTTTCCTCGACAATCATCCGATCCTTCTGGTCCGCAATTCTAACAACCTTTTTTAACGGAAGGACCACATCATGCTCCTCAACCCGCTTCCGGGGTATCACAGCCCTGCCATATTCCACCCCGCGGACGGTTTCGACAATGACAAAGTCATCTTTTTGAATTGGGAGGTCTCCAGGATCAAAATAATAGATTTTCCCCGCTTTTTTAAAGCGTACTCCTACAACATCATACAAATTCAAGATCCCTCCTGCAATTTAAGCACAAGCTGTTCCATCATCAGCTGAGGATTCATGTTCGCAGCAAGCTTTCTCTTCGCTTCGAGAATAGCTGACATTTGAGCCGTTAAGCGCCGCCTTGATGTTCTTAGAGCAAACTGCCGCATGCGTTCCAAATCATTTTGAAAAACAATTTGCTCCTGCTTATCTAATTGTATATATAATAAATCTTTAAAAATAAGAAGTAATAAGTCTAACCCACGTTGAATTTGTTCCTTCTCTTTAAAGTGCAAGAACCAATCGGTCTGAAGCGTGACCATCGCTTCGAGCGGATTTTTTTCTAACACCTCATATAATTTTACCACTATTTTTTGGGCTTGTGCAAACCATTCATCGACATTTAATTCTAGCGCCTCATCCAGACTATTAGTCAACTGTGCAAGTAGTGGGGCTTTTTGTGGTGTTACACCATTTTCAACCAACTGACTTACCATTTTTTGCGGCGATAGCGGTTGGAAGGTCAAAGCCTGGCATCTTGAGAGAATCGTCGGAAGGATTTTCTGAGGCTGTTCGGTTAGTAATAATGCTGCCGTTTCGGCATTTGGTTCCTCAAGAAATTTAAGGAGGCTATTGGCAGCACTTACGCTCATCTTATCAGCATGAACTAGCATATAAACCTTTTTTAAGGATTCTACTCCTTTTTTGGAAAACTCCGCCTGGAGGTTTCTGATTTGTTCTACCTTAATAGATTGACCGTCCGGCTCGATAATGTGCACATCTGGATGATTCCCGCTATTGATACGCCGGCAGCTGCTGCAGGCCTCACAAGGTTTATACCCATCAATTAACGATTCACAGAAAAGAGCCCTGGTTAGAAGTTCGGCGATTTCCTTTTTCCCCGTTCCTCTCATGCCCTCAAAAAGGTAAGCGTGAGCCACCCGATTTTTTAATAAGCTATTTTTTAACATGCGGAGGACCGCGGGCTGCAGCTCCTCCAGTTGATCCCAGGTTTTCACCAAGATTATCACTCACTAACTAAAGAATAGGAATTTTAAAGAAAACTTGCCGATTGGCGAGCCCCTTAGGGCGAAGGCAGAGGCTTAGTTGCCCTTATGCGTTAAGAAAGTATAAAGCTTTCGACAGAAAGTTTATACTTTCTTATTAGCTAGAAATGTAAAAACTGCTCAATCGGCAGCACGAAAACCGTTGCGCCGCCAACCTCGACTTCTACTGGATAAGGGACATATGAGTCGGCATTGCCGCCCATTGGCGAAACAGGTGACACTAGCTGGTCGCGGGCACGGCAGTTATCCTTAATAATCTGCAGAGCCCGGTCAACGCGAATATCTTCTGTACCGATTATGAAAGTGGTGTTTCCTGATTTTAAAAACCCGCCAGTACTCGCCAGCTTTGTTGCTCTAAAATTATTTTCCACTAACGCCTTTGACAAACGATTGCTGTCCTGGTCTTGAACCACCGCAATAATAAGTTTCATAGTAAATCCGCCCTCTCCTTTAAAATTTCCGGCATTACTTATCCTATATTATAACAGTTTCTTTGGGGACTTACATTCGCAATAATTAGGAAGGTTTTCCTCGCTAGCAAAAAAAAGCCTTATCGCGAAGGCTTTTTTTCTGTTAACTTTGTTTTGATTATTTCGAGTGTTTGTTGAAAAACATCCTCAATTGTTCCTGAGGCATCAAGTTTGATAATCCGGCCGGGGAATCGGTCTAAAAGGATATGATAGCCTTCTCTCACCTTTTGGTGAAACTCCAGGTCTTCCAAATCCAAGCGGTTAACTTCTCTGCCTTTATTCTTATTAATTCGCTCCAGCCCAGCTTCCGGCTCAATATCAAAGTAAAGCGTCAAATCCGGCATCATCTTCTCAATTGCAAATTGGTTAATCGTCCATACCTCTTCAATTCCTAATCCCCGTGCGTAACCTTGATAAGCCAGGGAGCTGTCAACAAAGCGGTCGCACAAGACAACTTTTCCCTCTTCTAAGGCAGGCTTTACTTTTTCAATTAAATGCTGTCTTCTTGCGGCAGCATAGAGCAACGCCTCCGTCCGCGGGTCCATGGCCGTATTTTCTTTTGCCAAAATGACGCGGCGGATTTGTTCCGCAATATCAATGCCGCCAGGTTCCCTTGTAACCATTGCCATTGACAGCTGCTCAGCAACCATACTGAGGATTGTAGTTTTGCCTGCCCCATCCGGGCCCTCGAATGTAATAAACGTTCCGTTCGTCATCTATGAAACCTCCAAAACTGTATATCTTAAGTTGTCCAAAAAACCTTCAGCATACTTTTTCTTAATATGGAACCACCTTGAAACCTTGCCCCCGTTTTCATCAGCCTATGTAAGCGGCTTAGCTTTTCAGCAGTGATTCGCTCTCCTTTTAACAAAAGCGGAATCCCAGGAGGATAAGGAATAATCGTTTCCGCACAAACCTTGTCCTCTGCTTCAGAAATAGAAATTTCCCACTCCTCATAATCGCCCATCTTTTTGAAAGGAATAGCTAACTCAGAAATTCGATTATTACTTAATTGAATTTCTTCCTTTTCCTCGTCACAATCATAAAAAATATCTTTAAGGGCCTCATTTATTTTTGCGGCCGTTTCCCTAAAGGAATACTTTTGTTCATCCTTCAGTAGTGGAAGAATGAACAGGAGATTATTTGGATCTGCTAATTCTGTATATATGGAGTATTCCTCCAGCCTTTGCTGCAGCTCAAAGCCACTTAATTTGCTTCGTGACTGAAGCGTGATTTTTAATAAATCCCCTTGCTGATTTGGGTAGTCTAATACCTTAATCGCGGAAACATCGGCCAAATCCCTTTTAAATAAGGAGATCTCGCTTTGTAAAAATTCTAAATCCCTCTGCTCATAGGCTGCTAGATAGCCTCTCGCCAAATCCAATGATGCCATGATTGGATAAGACGGGCTGCTGGACTGAAACATTTCCAAGTAACCCTTGATCTTTTTATTGTCAAGAAGACAGCTATTAAAATGCAAAAAGGACCCCATCGTCATGGCCGGGAGTGTCTTATGCGCTGATTGCACAACAATATCCGCACCAAGTTGAACAGCTGATGCTGGGAAAGGTCTTCCGAGGATAAAATGGGGCCCGTGTGCCTCATCCACTAGGACTGGGATGTTATGCCCGTGCGCCTCCTGAATAATCCCTTGCAAATCATAGACCACCCCGTAATAGTTTGGGTATGTCAATATAAGGGCTTTTGCATTCGGATACCTGCGGATGGCTTCTTTAACAGTCTCCACTGATATTCCAGAGGGAACCATCCATTCTTGGTCATATTCCGGCTCCAGAAATATGGGTCTTGCCTTGGCCAGCTGTATAGCATTCAGGACCGATTTATGGCTATTCCTTTGTACCAGGACCGTATCGTCCTCCGAGCACGCCGTTAAAATCATGGCAATATTTCCTACAGTGGAGCCATTTACAAGAAAGTAGCTTTTCTTTGATTGATAAAGCTGCGTTAAAAGGTCTTCTGCTTCTAAAATTGCTCCTTCAGGAGAATGAAAGTCATCTAATCCAGTTAACTCAGTTGCATCCAGCTTTAGAATTTGTTTAAAGTGCTCCTGTGCATTCGCATCAAAAATAAGACCATATTTATGTCCAGGAACATGAAAGGAAACTGGTTTCCTGAATTCATGCTTTATTAACGCATCATATAAAGGTGTTTTCATCTGCTTAAACATTTCCTTACATCCTTGTTAAGATTCTAACCTATTGTCTCGTTTTAGGGAAAAAAAATAAAGCCCCAATCAGGACTTTGTTATGAAAATATTTCGGGCGTTGTAATTTTTCTAAGCTGTTTCAGATAATGTTTATATTTTGGATCGCTCGTGTCTGTTTGAATTAAATCATTTTCACATTCTGTGCAAATAAAAGAAGTGTATAGATGTATGCCTTTCGCTTTAAGATTCTCACAAATAACGCATGTTTCCCTCAAATGGTTATGTGCTAAGTTTGAACTCAATCGCTCCACCTCCATACACCCATTCTGCCCGATAACAAAAATTTGTATACAATTTTTCGAATTTTCGTATCCGCAATAATAATATATGTCGCCATTCACAATTGGGTGTATGTCTAATGTCGATTTTTTATT
>NZ_JAGYPE020000045.1 GCF_018343545.2 Neobacillus citreus
TCTTCCCGCTTATCGCCTTAACGCACTATCAAAAGAAATACCAATGATAAGAATCGACGGACTCCTTGAGCCGTCGTTTTATTTTGCGACTAACCTGGCAAGCTCCCGATAAATCTCCGCCATCTCATCGAACTTCATTCTGACCAATCCGCTTGTGTTCGGGGCAACAAAGTCTACCGTCCCCGGCACAATTGCCTCCTCCTGTATCCCCCATGGCGCTGTTTTACGACCGCAGTATTCCAGATATACGCCTTTTCCAACATAACAAACAATTTGAGGCTTCAGTTTTTCAATCTTTTGTTTTAAAATTTCCCTTCCTTCTTTGAATTCTTCCTTCGTGATTTCAGCAGCCGCTTTTGTCGGCCTTTCCACTATATTTGTAATCCCCATTCCTAATTCCAGCAATAAATCACCTTCCGATGGGTCCAATTTTCTTGGTGTCAAGCCTGCTTCATGAAGGATCTTCCAAAAACGGTTGCTTGGCCCTGCAAAATGATGGCCTGTTTCACTTGAGCGGACCCCGGGATTAAAGCCGACGAATAAAACAGCTAAATTCTCCTTTATTCGATCTCTAACTGGTTTCATGATCATATCCCTTTCATATAAACTGAACTTTTTTAATTTTAGCATAGTCTTTTCAGTTTCCTTTCAGACAAGGGGGCTAAACTTCAGTTAATAAGATAAATGGAGGTGTCCGATGGATGATGAAACAGAAAAAATTATTTACCATACTTGCCAGCTTATTTGTGATTTTCTCAATTGGAACAACTGCTGTTATAGCGGATGATGACGATCACGAGAAGCGTGAGTATTTTCAGTCTTACGATGAAGATGATGATGAGGACTATGAAATGGAAGATCATGATGACGACTTCGAGGGGTGGGAAAATCAAGTCCAAAGTCCCATCCCGCAAGCCCAATCACAAGAATTTTGGAATATTTGGACACGGGAACCGCGAACTAATGCCAATAACGATTTACCAGTAGATACTCCGTCCGAAATGGCAGTCAACAATGGTAACCAAGAATCTCGCCTTTATGTCATTCCGCAGAATGGGCAGCTGCTTATTTCAGCAAAGGCATTTGCTGATGCTGTGGGAGCAGAAGCAGTTTTTTACCCTAAGAGTAGAATTTGTATCCTCACAAAGGGTAATAAGGAATTAATTGTTCGAGCAGGCTCGAATGCAATCTATGAAAATCAACTGAAAACTCCGATGCCGACAAAAGCTGTCTACATGGAAAATTCCGTGTTCCTACCAATCTCAGTAGCAGCAAACGGGCTGGGCTTTCGCGTCTCGTGGGATGAAACAAATTCAGCATTCACTTTAAAACCACTATAAAGGAAAGGTGAGGAAAATGGCAAAATCAACGAAATCAAAATGGCTGCTAGGCGTAACTGGAACCGCTCTTACAGCTTTTGTCATCACACAAATTGGGACAAATCCGGGAAATAAGGGGTCTATTGTGAATGACCTTTCTGTAACAAAATCAATGAGCAAGGAAGAAAGGGAATATGCCAAACTTGATTGGTCTAACTTTGTCATAAACGGAGAATCTGTCTCGGGAGGTGTAAGACAAAGTGACCGCCAAACCCGAAGATCATGATGATTTTGATTTTTTGGTCCTAGAGGCAATGAACACGTCATTTTATATTGCCGTCTCCAATACTCACATTTCAAATTGGAAGGAGATTATGACCGGATGGATTCGGTATGTTGAAAAGGAATGGTCTCGTTTTAATCCCAACAATGAACTTGGATTATTGAATAGGTTGGCGCCGGGAGAAACCGCTAAGGTCTCCCCTCCGCTCTTTGACGTACTCTATCAGGCAGAACAATATCGCGAGAAGACGAAAGGATACTTCTCACCCTATTTACTTGCCCAGATGCAATACCACGGCTATACAAACTCCTTTCCATTCCAGTCTAGTTTGAAAGTTGGGAACGAAGTGCCAGTCATTTGTACTGATGAACACACGCCATATGATTTCAACTTTGAGACCTTTACGATAAAAAAACGCAGTGAAAATCAAATAGATTTAGGCGGTATAGGTAAAGGCTATGCCGTTGAAGCTGCAGCACGATGGCTAAAAAATATCGGTGGGGCCAAGTCAGGGATTGTTGACGGCGGCGGCGATATTACATGCTGGTCCGATGGAAAGAAGGAATGGAAAATCGGTGTAGCCCACCCTTTTGAAGAAAAGCAAGAAATGGCTAACATTTCATTAAAAAACGGAAGCATTGCTACCTCTAATATCGTCTATCGCAGTTGGGTACAGGAGAAGGGGATAAAACACCACCTATTAAACGGGAAAACAGGTCTGCCAGTTGAATCAGAAATCCTTCAAGCAACTGTCATTACAGAAAACTGCCAGGATGCAGAGGTAATGGCTAAGCTTTGCTTTATGGAAAAAGATAGCACATTAATGGAGGCATTAGCGGGGATTAACCCCCACTATTCAGTGCTTCTCGTTCATGAAGATGAAACAATTACTACCTTTAAAGGAAGGTGATAACTTGATAAACCACTATATTTCGATTTGGACATTGATTCGCAGCTCTGGTTTTTTGGCCTATTTTTTCATGACCATTTCCCTTGCAATCGGGTTGGTCAGTTCCTTTACGGTGATGAAGAAAAAGAAAGCCTATCTTCTTTCCCTGCATCAAATCAGCGGCTGGTATGGTTTGTTGACGATTATTTTTCATCTCATGTTAATTTGGCGCGATCAATATGTTCCGTATTCCATTCCAGAACTTTTTGTCCCTTTACTTGCAAACAATCAACCTATATATTCTGCTCTTGGCACATTATCATTTTATCTATTTTTCATTGTGATGATTTCTTCAGATTTTTTCATAAAAAAATTAGGGATAAAAAATTGGAAAAAACTCCATCTTGCAGTTTTTCCGGCATGGGTGCTAATGGTTCTGCACGGGCTATTGATTGGAACAGATTCAACAGAGCGGTGGGCATTGGTTTTATACGCCGGCAGTATTTCCCTCATTTTTGTTCTATCAATTCTAAAATATATCGAAACCATCATGCATGGGTCTGAGGCTAAGCAAGGCAAACTGAAAAATTAAAACGGCAGCCAATCCTGCCGTTTTAATTTTTGTCTTTTATTGTGACCGTAAAAACACTGCCTTTACCCAGCATGCTTTGCACGGATATTTTTCCACCGTGGGCCTCCACAATCGACTTGGCAATTGATAGACCTAAACCGGAGCCTCCTTTTGCTCTTGAGGCATCTGTCCGGTAAAAACGGTCAAATATAAAAGGAAGATTTTCTTGCGCAATGCCGCACCCTGAATCTTCAACAGTAATAATTTTTTCAGAAGAGTTTAATCTTAATGTAAGCTTAACTTCTCCTTCATTTGTATACTTGAATGCATTATCTAACAATATATAAACCAATTCCTGTATCCTTGTTTCATCGCAAACCAAAAAAATCTCAGGCTCAATTTTTTGTGCAAATATGATAGTGGCTGGTTTCTTCCGTAAGAACCGCTTGTATATGGATGTTAACAATTCAGATAAATTAACCTCTTTCATCTCCATAGTTAATTGTTTCTTATCACTTCTGGCCAATTGGAGTAAATCATTGACTAGTCTATTCATTAATTGTGCTTCAGTTTGTAAATCCTGAAGGATTTCCTTTCCAAGTGGACTCATATTCTGACTCTCTTCGCGATTTAACAGGTCAATCGAACTGTAAAAAATACTTAATGGTGTCCTAAGTTCATGCGAGGCATCGGAAACAAATTTTTCCTGTTTGTGATAAGCTGTTTTAATAGGCTTCATTGCTTGTCCCGCAAAATAATAACCTAAATAGGCAAAAATCAAACTAAAAAATACCGTTAAAGTTATCAACGTCCAGGTGATTTTTTGAATCAAGTGTTTTTCTGCTGTAATATTCATTCCTAGGACGGCAAAGCCACTAGACTCAAGCGGCAGGATCATCACAAGTAAATGTTTTTCTCCCCACTGTATCCTCTCCGTCTTGGCAGCACTTGTAATCGGTACATTTTCCACCCATCGGTAAAATCCCTGAACGTTTTCCTCACCATACACAAACTCTTTCTGTTGATTAAATATATAATAAAATATCGACTTGTTCGGATCATACTCAATTCCATGGTGTTCCCTCTCATAAAGGTCCTCGAGGAAATCAGACTTTTCTTTAACAAAATACCCGATTAGCTGTTCCTCTTCCTTTGCACTGATTTCATGCGAAATAAGGAAGTACAGGATTCCGATAAACAAAACAAGCAAACTGACCAGCGATAAGGTATAAACAACTGTTAAACGTCTTTTCACTTGATTAAACATTAGAATTTCTCACTTTATAGCCAATTCCACGGACATTTTGAATCAAAGAAGGCTTATCAGGGACATCAACCTTTTTGCGCACCAATTTCACTAAAGCATCAAGCGCATTATCCGAAACTTCTGAATCATAGCCCCAAAGCTTTTCGAACAGAATTTCTCTTGTCAAAACTTGATTTGCGTTTCGCATTAACAATTCCAATAGTTGATATTCCTTTTTCGTTAAATCGATTATATACCCATTTCTTTTACATTCATGGGTATTCAGATTCAAGGAGAAATCTTTGATCGTGATTAATTCTTCAACAGGTTTCTCCTTCCGGCGGCAAATTGCCCGAATCCGTGCGGAAAGCTCATTAAACTCAAATGGTTTTACAATGTAATCGTCCGCGCCTGAATCTAAACCTGTGATGATGTCTTCATTGGCATCTTTAGCCGTAACAAATAAAATGCCACTTTGGATCTCCTTCTCGCGCAGCCGTTTGCAGACTGAAAGCCCACTTTCCCCGGGCAGCATCCAGTCCAGAATAATAACATCATAGTTATAGATGCGGGCATTGTCATATGCCTCTTTGCCACTGGTCACCCAATCGACAAGATGAAATTCTTTTTTTAACAAGTGTGTCATTATTTTCCCTAGCCGGACATCATCTTCAGCCAGTAAAATATTCACCTTAAACACTCCATTTCAAGAAATTTCCTTTTAGTATTATCATAGCAATCAATTCTGAAAAAGGAGTGAATAAACGGTGAATATGTTCTCTTTGCTTATTAATTTTTTGAAATTTCTATCCTGCCAATCGAGGTAATAATGCTGATCAACAATCCGATAATCGTAACTATGACTAATGAATACAAGAATTTTGGATCTTTTAGCAGCAGCAGACCTAAAATTATGATCATTCCATCGATGGTTAAGGCAACCAACCCCACATTCACTTTGGACCATTTGGAAATAATCAGTGCTAGCAAGTCGATTCCGCCGGGACTGATATGATTTCTTAACATCACGCCAACACCGATCCCGATTATAATGGCACCAATTATGATACTGCTTAAGATAGGCATATGAAAAACACCGCCGAGCGGCAGCCAAAATTGAATCATTACCCCTGAAACAATAGCACCTATTAAGCCATCTATAAAAAGATTTGGTTCATATTTAATCGCAAACAAGTAAACCGGGATATTCAATAGAATAAATATAATTCCCGGGTTTAAGTCCCAAAGATAATTGGCCAACAGACTAATCCCAAAAAATCCGCCATTTATTAGGTGAAAGGGGAGGATAAACCCGTTAATGCCAATTCCAATCATCGACGTTCCAAAGCCAATTATGACCCATTTTTTCAGCATCTCGTCATCCCTTGTCCAAGTTCTTTATTACCACTTATATGTAATAAAAATGGACTTCATTCATAGGGATTCCGTATACAAAAAAACAAGAGCCGCTATTCCTAATGGCTCTTACATTTAAAACGTTGTATATACACTTTCACATTCTTCCGCGGATGGCTGATAAAAACAATGGGCCTTATATCTTGAAACAAACGGCTGATCATACCATGTTGGCGGGCAATTACCTTGCGGCTTGAAATACCAAAGTGAAAATTTTGCCGGCCAAAATCTTTCTCCGTTTACCACCTTTCGGGCAAGTCTTCTTTCAGACTCCCTTGGGGATTGATAAAAATAGCCATGGGTTGTTGCTTCAAATGCGTGAGGCTGATAAATCATTTGCTGAATAGTTCGAATCCCTTTAAAATCTGAGCAATTGGCGCGAATCCGATTTATGCCCACATTTCCAATTAGGAGCATTCCCATCTCCCCTTCTGCTTCACCTTCTGCTCTTAGTAATCGTGCCAATAAATCGATGTCTGATTTCCTGGCTTTTACAACTGCCATAACGCCACCTCCAAAGTTGCTGCCCTATATCATATTCCTATAGGCATGGGTGTTGACAGCTGCAACAATTGAAAGCTTTTTAATGGAGATACTTTTTACCAGAACTAACTCTTCGCCGATAAACAAACTTCCTTAAATCCCTTTCTTTAAGGTTTCCATCATATAACAAAAACAGCAGTGATTGAAACTCTGGATACCGTTTCATGACAAAAAGAGCGAACTCCTTCCGTTCGCCCTTTAATTTTGCTAAAAACTCTTGGTCCTGTTTAATTTCATTCAGCTGAATTTCAAAATAAGCTTTGGTATCCTCCCACTTTTCGATCCTTTTCTCCAAAATGTCACGGGCATATACAGGTAATTTTTCAATCACAAGGTCAATATAGCCTTCAGACCACATTAGCATTTTATCCTTCTCAGGGAGTTCAAAAAGCATAGTCAGCAGCTCAATATCATCCACAAAATCGCTTGTTGCATATTTTCCAATTCGGTTCACCATATCACCTCAAATTTGAAGTTAATGGTTTTATCTTTTCTAAATCTATTCGCTATTATTATTCGTCAACTTGGCAGTTAACGTTTTTTGTTTTCCATCACGATATATTTCAAATTTAATCTCATCGCCAACTTTAACCTTAGAGTATAGATATTTTCTTAAATCCGATGAATTAGCAATTGCTGTTCCGTTCATAGAAACAATCACATCCTTTGGCTCGAAGCCTGCTTTGGCGGCGGCGGAATTCGGGTCAATATTCATGACCAAAACCCCTTTGGTGATATTTTCAGGAAGGCTTTGCCAATACATTTGCGAAACTTGATTTAAGTCTGCCAGTCCAACCCCTAAATAGGGACGCACAATTTTTCCGTTTTGGATTAGTTGATTAACGATTGGAATAACATCATTGCTTGGGATGGCAAATCCCAGACCTTCCACACCATTTTCGGAAATTTTCATGCTATTAATGCCAACGACAAGCCCCTGAGAATTGATTAGCGCTCCTCCGCTGTTTCCTGGATTAATCGCTGCATCTGTCTGGATGACATTGGTTTCCCAGTTCCCTGCTGATGTCGAAACTGGAATGCTTCTATTCGTGGCACTGACAATTCCCTGGGTTACTGTCCTAGAAAGCTCTAGCCCCAATGGATTTCCGATTGCGTAAACCTGATCGCCGGGACGAAGGGTTGATGAATCGCCAAATTGAACTGTTGTCGAAACATTTTTAGCATCAATTTTTAAAACTGCAAGGTCAGTCAAGGCATCTGTGCCGACAACTTCTGCTGTCGTTTTTTCACCATTGTATATGGAAACCTCCAGCTTCGAAGCACCCTCTACTACATGGTTATTGGTAACGATGTAGGCAAAATCACCCTTTTTTTGAAAAAGAACTCCAGAGCCCGATCCAGATTCTACACTTTGGGATGAATTTGAACTACGGAAAAAAGGATCATTTTGCTGCTGGTAATTGACAATACCGACAATCGCCTTTGAAACCTGCTCCACTGTATCAGCAATAGAAGCAGAATCTGAAGTGGACTTTGTTGATACCGGTCTAACCGTTGAAGCCGTACTCTTGGCTGCCTGTGAACTGCTTGTGTCTTGATTTGCCGCTGCAGGATAATAGTTCTGGAAATAATCAGTATGCGGCAGGACTGCTAATGTCAATGCAGATCCGACCACTCCTGCCGCTACCGTCGAAACAAATCCTTTTACAAACCCTTTTTTGGGTTTACTTTTAACAGGAGGATCGGTCCTCATCTGCTCTGTTCCGGGCTGGATTCTTGTCACTTCATACGAATCGTTTTGAGTTTGATTGATTTCATTCGGATCTCTGAATTCCATCCTAATCTTCTCCTTTAAGTATGTTAACTTCTTATCTTGTCTTTACTATACCTGACAAATTTTAAGAAATTATTAACAAACTTTAACGGCTTTTAGAAATTATTATGAAAAAAGCCGCGGGAGCAATTTTCCCGCGACGTTTATTTTGGAAAACGAATAATAAATTTTGTCCCTTTCCCTTTTTCACTCACAACATTTATATCCCCACTATGGAGAAGCACTAGCTGTTTCACAATAGAAAGTCCTAGACCAAACTCACCATAAGGGTTACTGGTTCTGGAAATATCAGCTTTGTAAAAGCGGCGCCAGATTTTTTCTACTTCAGCAGGATCAATCCCAATTCCGGTATCCTCCACTTCAATGATGACACTGTCCGGCTCTTCCCTTCCGCGAAGCCAGATGGTTCCCTCTCTTGTAAATTGAATGCTATTTTTCGTTATATTAATTAAGATTTGAATAAGCCGGTCGTAATCGGCTTTTACGTAAACTTCCGGTGCTGCCTCAACAATGATTTGATTGTTTTTTTCTTCCGCCTGAAGACTTAATTGCTCCTGTATTATCTCAAGAACATCCAAAAGCTCAATTTCTTCCTTCATTAACTGTATCTGGTTGGAACGGATTTTTTCAAAATCAAGATTTTCATTAACGAGACGAATCAGTCTTTTTGCCTCTTGGCTGACTAGGTTTATGCCTCTTTCTTTATCTTCTTCAGAAATCATATTGTTTTTTAGCCCTTCAATCACTCCGCTTATGGTCGTAAGCGGTGTCCTCATTTCATGAGAAACATCGGCCATAAATTGACGACGGCGGTTTTCCAAGCTTTCAATCTCGGCCATAGAGGTATTGATTTTATCAACCATGTGATTAAAATCATTTGCTAATTCTCCGATTTCATCATAATTTGAGGATTGAACATGAACATTATAATCCCCTTTAGATACTTGAGAGGTTGCCTCCCGAAGCCTTCTAATCCTTTTCACATGAATTCTTGATAAGTACCAGCTCTGAAGGAAAGAAACACCAAAAGCAATCAAAATAGTATACAATAAAATCTGATTAATTTCTTGAATCATTTCGAGGGAACCGCTAATCGGTGAGGTGAGCAGAATTCCCCCATAGAATTTTCCATTTTCCAAATAGGGTAAAACGACAAATGTTACGCCATCCTGGTCAAATCTTTTATAATCGCTTTGAACAATAATCGTCTTACCCTTTTTTAAGCTTTCCCAATCCTCCCGGGGCAGGTATTTAATTTCTGGCCCTCGATTAGAAACTAAATACAATTTGCCATCCCGATCAAATAAACTAAAGCTTATTTTACGAGCTGGTAAAACAGAACTATATTTATTAAGCACGATTTCGGTTGCATACGGATTTTCTTTAATATCCGACAAAATAGCTTTGCCATAGGAAATTAGTTCATCCGCCTTGTTCCTATAAACAAGGTTTTCAAGATAATGGGCAAATAATAAACTTAATAGTAAAAACGCTACAATAATAATGCTGATATGGCTGCTAAACTGTTGATAAAAGTAACGGAACTTAGTCTGTTTTAAGCGCGTCATCGAACTTATACCCTACTCCCCAAACAGTATGGAAGAATGGCTGCTCCGAAGTCTCCACCTTTTTCCGCAACCTTTTGATATGCACATCAACGGTTCGTTCATCTCCATAAAACTGATAGCCCCAGACCCTTTCAAGCAGCTGCTCCCGTGAGAAAACCTGGCGAGGATGCTCCGCCATATAGAAAAGCAAATCAAACTCCTTGGGGGTCAAATTGGTTATCGGAGTCCCGTCAACCATTACTTCTCTAGTTGTTTTGTTGATTTTAAAATGGTCTGTTTCCAATGCCCCTTCGTTATCTTTTGGTGCCTGGACCTGAACACGTCGGGTTACTGCCTTAATCCGGGCCATCAGGGTCAGCGGGCTGAACGGCTTCGTTACATAGTCATCCGCTCCCATTTCAAGGCCAAGAACCTGGTCTGACTCGCTGTCCTTTGCTGTTAGCATAATGATGGGGACAGTATTTTTTTCTTCTCTGATTTTTCGGCATATGGTGACCCCATCCATGCCGGGCAGCATCCAATCAACAATCAAAGCATCCCATGTGCCATTCTTGAATTGGTTGTAGCCCTCGAATCCGTCATTGACAAATACTCCTTCAATCCCCTCTTTTGCAAAAAACATTTCAATCATTGAACAAACACTTTTATTATCCTCGATCACTAATATTTTCACTAATGCTCAACTCCCAGAGTTAGAAACTTGATACTATTAGTGTAAACAAATTTGCAAACATAGCAAACCTTCAGTATTATTCTTCCCTATTAATTAATACATTGTTCATATTCTGTTAATATTCTCATAGAAAAAGAGGCCTTGAGTGGACTCAGGGGGCCTCCTTCATAAACTCCTATTTGCCTCTAAATACCGGTTTTCTCTTTTCTTTAAAGGCTGTAGTTCCTTCTTTATGGTCCTCTGATTCAACCATAATCATTTGGGTTAAACGCTCTAGCTCAAGAATCTCTTCCAGCGATGAAGTAAACGATTTATCAACCAGTTTCTTCTGTTTTCCATATGACAATCCTGGACCATTCGCTAATTTTAAAGCTAATTTAGTTGTTTCTTCTTGAAGCTTCTCAGCCGGAACAAGATAATTGATGACACCTAATTGATAAAGACGTTCGGCCGGAATAGGCTCTGCTGTAAAGAAGAATTGCTTGGCTAAATGCGGACCAACCAATCTAGGAAGGAAATAAGAACCTCCTCCATCAGAAATCAGCCCAACCTGGGAAAAGCTTAGCGCATATTTACTGTCCTCGGCTGCGACTATTAAGTCACAGGCTAGAACCAAATTAAAGCCTGCACCCGCAGCAAAGCCGTGAACCGCGGCAATTATCGGCTTTTCAACATCCTTCATTAATAAAATAAGCTCATTCAGTTTGCCAATATGTTCATAAACTTGAACGCCTGACCTTCCCTGTCCCATCCCTTTCACGTCACCGCCGGCACAGAAGGAACGGCCGGATCCAGATAGCACGATGGCTTGGATATCGTCATCATTTTGCGCGTTTCTGAGAGCATCCTTCAATCCTAAAATCATTTCCGGGCTAAAGGCATTGAGACTTTCCGGGCGGTTCAAGGTCAGTGATAAAACAGGTCCTAATTTTTCTACTAATAAATGTTCTTGCGCCATTATGATCTCCCTTTCCATTTAAAAATTTTATGGTTTTTAAAATTATTTAATCAGCCAGCCGCCATCCACTAGTAAATCAGAACCGGTCATATAGGAGGCATCGCTGGATGCTGCAAACGCTATGACGCTTGCAATTTCCTCAGGAGTTCCCACTCTCGACATTGCCGTATTTTTTTCAATGGCACGGACAAAACGTTCATTTTGCAGGCCTCGTTCGGTTAACGGGGTCTCGACAAACCCTGGCGAAACGGAGTTCACACGGATTCCGTATTTAGAAAAGTCCAACGCCAATGATCTTGTAAAATTAATCACTGCCGCTTTAGCTGCACTATAGTGAGGAATTTCCGCCCCAGCCTGGTGTCCCGATAATGAGGCAATATTGACAATCGCACGATTGTGCTCGGAACGCTGTGCGCCCTCAATCATGATTTTCCCCATTGCTTTTGAGACAAGGAATACGCTCTTTAAATTCACATTTTGAACATAGTCCCAATCTGCTTCCGACATGTCTAATATTTTGTTGTGTCGTGACCCTCCTGCATTATTAACAAGAATGTGGAGATCACCATAATGCTGCTGGACATATTCTGCCAGCTCCTCGACATCTTCGGCATCCGTACAATCCGCTGGAAAAATTTCAGCCCTTGGAATTTTACTTTGGCGATTTATTTCTTCAGCCGTTTCTTCCAATTTTCTTTTTGTCCTGCCCACCAAAATGACCTTTGCCCCTTCACTTGCAAGCCTAATGGCAGCGGCTTTTCCTATTCCGCTTCCGGCCCCGGTCACTAACGCAACGGTATCTAAAAACCTCATCCGTTATCCCCCCTGATCTCCTTAAATTTTCTAGACAGTGCAAGCTGTCTCGATTACTACTTTTCCATTTTTCAAAATCGGTACGATAGATGTAATCCCTTTAGAAACCGCGAGTTTCAAATCTGGATGTTGATCATATTTTTCTAATAGCCTGCCAACATAGGAGTTTACGAATATTTCATACCCAGCATGTTCCTGACCGCGGTAAAAATACATGGCAGCCTTTGCTGCGTCTGTTAGCTCGTGTTGGCCTGCTTTTACCAAACAATCAATTAGATGCCCTGAACCATAAAAGTCTTCTAAGCTGAGCTCTCCGGAATTTCCGGAACAAATGATAAGAACGGTTTGCTCTTCCTCAACATTCGCCAGCGTTTCGGCAACCGCAGGATTATTTAAAATCGAGGCTACATAAACCTTCTTGGCGGAAGCAGCCTTTCTTAAAGCAACTGTTCCATTTGTGGTAGATAAAATGAGCGTCTTTCCTTTGACGTTCTCCCTGATTAAGGTTGGACTGGGATATAAAAAGCCGTCAATTGGTTTCGCATCCAGTTCACCAGCAAGAAGGCAGGTACCGTGCATGAAATTTTCAGCTAAATCACTAGCTTCGGAACTGTTAAGAACAGGTATAACTTCCTTTGCTCCGTCCTTTAAAGCTGATACAATGGTTGTCGTGGCTAAAAGAATGTCTAAAACAACTGCCACTTTATTTCCTTCTAAAATTTTCTCCTCACTGATATCTTCCTTCTTCACAAGAAGGTGAATTTTGGCCATTTCATTCCATCCCCCTGCTAAAGCTTTTCATTGGCTGTAAATGTCGCATGCTGGATTAATCCCTTAACATAATTGTTTAGGGTTGCAAATCTTGTATCGCTTGTTTGCCCCTTCTTATACCGATAATAGATTTGCTGGCAGATGACAGCGAGTTTGAAATAAGCAAACGTCAAATAGAAATGCAAGTTAGAGACATCCCTGCCGCTTTTTCTGGCATAGCACTCAATAAATTCCTTCCTTGTGAAAAAACCTTCGTGGACAGCGGTAACCGGATCTCTGCCCATCCCTTTTTTCATGTTTTGCGGGTCCTCAGGGAGACTCCAGTAACTCATCGCAGCCCCCAAATCAGCAAGGGGGTCACCTACGGTAGTCATTTCCCAATCAAACAAACCGACCATCTCGGTAAAATCATCATTTAACATCGCATTATTCAGCTTGTAATCATAATGAATCACAGCTGCCTCAGAATGGTTAGGAATATTGCTCACAAGCCACTTCTTCAGGGATTCCACCTCGGAAATTTCATCCGTTTTGGCCCGTTCATAACGGCCAATCCAGCCGTGAACCTGCCGCTCCATAAAGCCATCAGGCTTGCTTATTTGCATAAGTCCTGTTTCCTTGTAGGGAAGAGCATGCAGTTTCACCAGGTTTTCAACCATTAGTTCAGAAATCTGTTGACAAAGCTCAGGTGTCACATGTACTCCAGCAGGAAATGAAGTGTCCAAGACAAAACCATGCTTTCGCTCCATGATAAAAAATGGGCTGCCGACAATCTCATGATTATCGGAGAACAGAAATGGCTTAGGTGCGGCCGGGAAGATGGGATTTAATTCTGTCAGAATCTTAAATTCCCGTTCCATATCATGTGCTTTTGGTGCCACTGGACCAAGAGGAGGACGTCTTAACACTGCCTCCCAGTCTCCCATCCTTATTTGATAGGTTAAATTCGAGGCTCCTGCAGAAAACTGTAAAATTTCCAGCGGGGCACTCGGCGATGACTTAATATTCTCACGCAAAAACGTTTCTAAAATAGCTAGATTTAACTCCTCTCCTATACGAACAGGAATCGTATCCTTATTCACTTGATAAGGCA
The DNA here is from genome assembly GCF_018343545.2 of Neobacillus citreus. Classification (GTDB taxonomy): domain Bacteria; phylum Bacillota; class Bacilli; order Bacillales; family Cytobacillaceae; genus Neobacillus; species Neobacillus citreus. The sequence goes on from NZ_JAGYPE020000045.1 coordinate 13,939, forward strand.
TGTTTTCATCCTCCTTTCAATTCAAAAAATTCAGACTTTTATTATTGTGGATAACCCTATGAATACACCAGATGACTTTTCAGTTTATCTAATAAAACTTCCGGCAGTAGCTCACTTTGTTGTTTTTCAAAATCAAAGCAGACCATCACCGCATTCCCTTGGGCAATCAGTTTCTTTGTATGCGAACAAATGATTTCATGGTCCAAGTGAAAGCTTTTTGACCCAATTTTGGAGACGCTTGTTTTAATTATTAATTGTTGATTGAAATACCCTTGGCTAATAAAATCACATTTCGTAGAAGCAAGGATAAAATTCCAATCCCGTGCATCAACCTGGTAGCCAATTGCTTCAAAAAAGCGAATCCTTGCTTCTTCAAGGTAAATGAAATAACTTGTATTATTGATATGGCCTAATGCATCTGTTTCGCCGAAACGAACAGTTATCTGTATTTCGTGCATATTCTTCTTTTATACCTCCGTCTCTACATTCGTTTTGAAAAACAAGCTTTCCAACTAAATGAAATGCACCATTCTTTTGATTTATACCTATTAATTTTGGAGTTATTCACCAATACTAACCGGTTGGTATGTTCTTGGCTTAAAAAGAGGGATATAATCGGCATTAATATCCCTCTTTTTATTTCTATCCGCGTAATTGAATTCCCTTTAAAATCATATCGACAAATATCTCGCTTACCTCTTGGTCCGTATAAGCTCCCTTTGGGTTAAACCATTGATAACTCCAGTTGACGATCCCAAGAATCGCAAAAGATACAATGGATGCATTTAAATCTGGCCGAAATTCGCCATTTTTCATTCCAGCTTGAATCAGCTCCTCAGTATTTAAACGGAATTGATCCCGTTTCGGCACAATTAATGCAGCATGTTCCGGACTTAAATTTTTCATTTCTCTAAAAAAGATTTTTGCAGCACGGCCGCGAATCTTAATATCGGAAATTAACATTAAAATAATGTCAAATAATTTTTGCTTAAAGCTTTTTGAATCATCCCCTAAGATTTGCTCTTGGCGGCTCAATATTTCGCTAATATATCCAAGATGGATATCCATAAGCAGTTCTTCTTTACTTGAAAAATAATAGTAAAAGGTCCCTTTTGTCACCCCTAGTGTATCGACGATGTCTTGAATGGACGTTTCACTAAATCCTTTTTCTTCAAATAAGCGGATGCTTTGTTCCGTTATTTTTTCCTTCACCTTAATATCCTCACAATCATGTAAATATCTATTCGAGATTATACCATAAACTTTATCTCTTCTATAATATTGATTGCGTGAACTTTTTAAAAATTTTCATAAGTGCCCCCTACTGTTTTAAAGCTTCTTCTCTCAAGCTGCGGCGAAGGATTTTCCCAACTCCGGTTTTTGGCAGCTGTTCACGGAATTCCACATTGCGAGGCGCCTTATAGGCTGCAAGATTTTCTCTGCAATATTGAATAATCTCATCCTCTGTTGCCGTTTTTCCAGCTTTTAAGACGACATACGCCTTTACTGTTTCTCCTCTGTAAGGGTCCGGCACCCCGATGACAACAGCCTCTTGGACAGAAGGATGCTCATACAAAACCTCTTCGATATCACGAGGATAAATATTGAATCCTCCTGCGATGATCATGTCTTTTTTCCGGTCAACAATATATAAATAGCCATCTTCATCCACTTTGGCAATATCGCCTGTATACAACCAGCCATCCTTTAAGGTATTGGCCGTTTCCTCCGGCATGTTCCAGTACCCTTTCATAACCTGCGGCCCTTTAATAATTACTTCTCCTAGCTCGCCTGTCGGCACTTCTTCCGTTCCTGTTGATAAGTCGACAATTTTATATTCTGTTGAAGGTACTCCAATACCGACGCTGCCCGTTTTTCTCGCAGCAAATGGCGGGTTGCAGTGTGTTGTCGGTGATGCTTCCGATAATCCGTAACCTTCCAAAATTTGCGCTCCTGTTTTACCTTCAAACTCACGAAGTAATTCAACCGGCATTGGCGCGCTTCCGCTATTACATGTCCGAATACAATTTAAGCCATACTCTTCTGCCTTCGGATGGTTAGTTAGAGCAACGTACATGGTTGGAACACCAGGGAAGGTCGTTGGCTGTTCTGTTTTGATTGTATTCAACACCTCCTCTAGGTCAAAACGGGGAAGCATTATGGACTCAGCGCCTGTATAGATTGAAAGATTCATACATGAAGTCATCCCAAACACATGAAAAAGAGGGATGACCGTTAAGCACTTCTCTTTGCCAAATTCCATTTCATGTTTGAAAAATTCCTGGCATTGAAGTACGTTAGCCAAAATATTGCGGTGTGTCAGCATGGCGCCTTTGGAACGGCCTGTTGTTCCGCCTGTATACTGAAGAACAGCAACATCGTGTTCAGGTTCAAATTCTACCGGAACCACAGTTCCATTGCCCTCCTTAAGGAAGCTTTCAAAGCTGCGGTCCGGAGCAAAATCCTGTCCTGAAGGCTGCAGGCTGACAACAATAATATTTTTTAATGGAGTTTGCGCCTGCACGCTTTTCACCCTAGGGTAGAGGGCGTCAAGTACAACCATCGTTTCCGCACCGGAATCGTTTAGAATATGAATGAGTTCTCTTTCAACAGACATCGGGTTGACCTGTGTGATAATGCCGCCGGCGTTTAGGATGCCATAATAGGCAACCACATATTGCGGACAGTTTGGCAGCATGATGGCAACCCGATCGCCTTTTTGGACTTGGTTTTGCTGGATGGCCGAAGTAAATGCAAACGCTAGGGAGGATAGCTCTTTATAGCTTATTTTTTTTCCATAGAATGATAGAGCATTATTTTCCGGAAACTTTTCAGTAGTTTCTTTTAAAATCTGACCTAACGGTATATTAGGAATTTCAATCGTCTTTGCAATAGACTCAGGATAATTTGCTAGCCATGCTTTTTGATAACTCATCGATATACCTCCGATTGATATTTATAGATCACAGTTCTCTTTCGCTCTTGTCTAGCTGCAGCAGTTCCTCGTTTCCAATTAGAACGTCAGACCTCCGCCATCAACTGAAAGTGTTGCACCTGTTATAAAAGAGGCTTCATCTGATGCTAAAAATAAAACAGCATTTGCTACCTCTTCAGGATTGCCAATTCGGCCAAGGGCATTTGCCTTTGAAATGATCGGCCATTTCCACTCGCTTTGTCTCCAGTTTTCAATGATTTTAGTATCAATGACACCAGGTGCAATCGCATTTACACGGATATTCTTTTTTCCATATTCAAGTGCGGCGTTTTTCGTCAAAATCACCACTCCGCCTTTAGATGCATTATAGGCTGACATGTACTTTTGCCCTTTTAATCCCAATAGACTTGCCGTGTTAACAATTGCCCCTCCGCCTGCTTTAATTAGCTCAGGAACCGCGTACTTAATGCCAAGGAAAACTCCTTTTAAATTAATATCAACGACTTTGTCCCATTCATCTTCTGATAAATCCGTGCTTTTCACCTCGGAATTGCCAATTCCAGCGTTGTTGAACATGATATTTAAAGAGCCGAACGTATTCGTTGTTGTACTAATCAATTCTTTTATTTGGTTGGAGTCTGCAACGTCTGTCTTTACGAAGATTGCTTTTCCTCCTGCGTTTTCTATGATGCTGACCGTTTCCTCACCACCAAGGGAATCAACGTCCGCTACTGCTACCGCTGCCCCTTCCTGTGCAAATCGGATGGCCACTGCGCGCCCAATCCCGCTTCCTCCGCCGGTTACAATGGCTGTTTTACCTAAAAATCTCATAAACTATCAAACCTCACTTTTCTCAAATTTAGATATAGTTAGTTTGAACACGCTTACATTATCATCTTAGATGCCCGCATAAAAATTGTTCGCGATTCTTATACTAACCGGTTGGTATGTAATAACTATAATTATACTATTGGTAAAGTAATAATTCAAATTCTTTTCTAAATATTCTAATAAATTTTTACAATTTTCGCACTGAAAATGGAAAGAGGCTGTCCCATTTGACAGCCCCTCCATATTAAAATCTTTTTTGCATTTTTTTCTGTTTGTTCATCACTTCATACGATTTTTCAATAATATCTGTCAGAACATCACCCTTATAGATTCTACCAAGCTTTAATCCTTGCTGGTAATACTCGACAATCTCATCAAGTTTCGCCGCGGTGTCCTTCGAAATTCTTACATTCAATTGAATTCTGTCATTTTGCTCCAAAACAGACACTCCCGTTTCTTATGTTAGCAGTTTGCTAGCATTCTCCTATTCTTTTGTTATCTAATGCTAATATAGCATATTTCTACAATTTTTTCATTTTTTCTATAAAAAAGAGACTAGTGACCTAGTCCCCATTACTCCATTTTCTCCCCAGGTATGAAAATATTCGATATTATCCTACTTCTTCTTCCTTTCTCAGGCTTATTTTGTGATATGTTCGCATATACAGCTGTAAGTTGCTTGATAAATTCCCTAAATTCTTCATCATTTAAATAAAAAGTCCCTTGCCGAAAGCTTACTCCATCAGCAACTAAATCAATGTTTTCCTGGTTTAAATAGCGCTCAAATTCCCCCATCAAATTGGCCAAAAATTTGATAAAGAAGCCCATATGTTCGTCCTTAGACATGTTATTCATTTCTTCTGGACTAACTGCCATTCCTGTTTGATGAATGGAATAAACCTTCTCAACCGTCCCGCGGATCGGCACTTCTGCAACAACTTGAATCACCTCAGCATCCGCCAATTTTTTGATATTTCGATAAAGAGATGCTTGAGGAATGTCTGGAAGCAATTCTTTTAATTGCTGCGCCGTCAGCTCTTGGTTAATTAATTGTTGAATGATTCTCATTCTGACCGGGTGTAATATAACATCAACTTTGGAATCCTTCATAAATAATTACTCCTAAATTTTATTATCATTATCAATAATGATAATATTACATTTTATTAATTTTGTAAACCCTTATTTCCCATTTTTTTTAATATGCCTGTAAAGAATTCCTTTTTTAGCTACATGAAAGATAAAATTTCAACCCATATTATAATGAGGAGGTTTTGTAATATGGTATTATCGTGGGTTCTCGGCTTTTGGCTGGCTGTTCAACCGGTCTCTCAGCTTGATTACTTGACAATAACTAAAGACGGCAGCACCATAACAAAGATTAGCAGAGTGGACTTTTTCTCACCCTATACAGATTTACCAATCATTAATACTAAAAAATATAACCAATTTTTAGATCAATTGGATAAAAAAGTTTCCGTCCAGCCTGAAAATGCAAGCTTTGACCATAATGGAAATATCATACCTGAAAAGGCAGGCTTTCAAATCCATCGCCAAGCCTTCACGGAGCGGTTTTATTCTTATTTTTATAACAATACTCCGAACAGCATGGAAATTCCGATGCTCACCGTTTATCCAAAGGTAGACAGTGAGCTTCTAAATGAGATTAGTACTGTAAGAATTGGCCGTTACGTGACTTCATTTAATTCGTTTAATAAAAACCGAACCACAAATATTAAATTAGCAGCCGATGCTATTAATAATTATGTTGTCTTTCCAGGTGAGACGTTTTCGTTTAACAAGGTGGTCGGAAAACGGACAAAAGCCAAGGGCTACTTAACGGCAAAGGTAATTGTAAGAGGCGAATATTCAGAAGATATTGGTGGCGGAATTTGCCAAGTTTCCTCGACCCTTTTTAATGCCGTCGATAACGCTGGACTTGAGATTGTTGAGCGATTTTCCCACAGTCGTAAAGTTCCATATATCCCTCCAGGCAGAGATGCTACGGTCAGTTGGTATGGACCTGATTTTGTTTTTAAAAACAAATACAGCCAGCCTGTTTTAATCCGAGCTAGAACACTTGGCGGTTTGCTGATTATAAAGGTTTTCACTTCCGAAACAAGCAATTACATACCAAGAAAAATTCCAAATCCCCGCTATTAAAAAGAGGCTGACATTTTAGACAGCCTCTTCGTTTGCATATTAGTGCCGTTCATTATTTAAGGCACTCTTTAATAACTCTTCAGAGAACTCAGTTAAAGCTGCATTATCCATCCTATCGAGGTTCATATTTGGCACCAGATTTTTCACGGCATTATTCATACCTTCGAGATTCATATTTGGTGCCATGTTTTTAACTGCATTATTCATTCCTGTGAAATTCATATTTGGTGCCATGTTTTTTACCGCAGCTTTGAAAGGAAGCCCGAGATTGTTTCGTTTTCCTCTAGTTACCCCATAAACAACTGCACTTACACCGAGTCCTAAAAGAGATGCCCACATGGCTCCATTACTCCTTCTTTTCGGCCTAAACATATTTAAAAACGGCATTCTGCTTAGATTTCTCATGCTATGCACCCCTTAACGCTAAATGTGAAGAATGTCTTACACCCTCCCATTTGCTTAATTTGTACAGTTTTTAAAGGAGTATGAGAAGGAATCCATAGATAATTTGTTATTTCTCGGAAGAATCCTGACTATATCTCGAATAAAGCGTTTCCTTGGACAAAAATAAATACGTTAGATGATACTTTTGAAAATTTCTTAAAGAGGAATTGGAGAGAACATAAATGGGCAACTGTCCAAGCTTCTTAAAAAAGCGGTAAATGCGGCTTTTCGGTCTAAAACATTCAAATCCTAGAGCTTTAACACCGCGGTCGAGAGATGTAATGCCAATTATTCCTATTATTTTTTTCTCATCGGGATGTTCCTTGAGATAACTTGCTAGTGCCGGCATGGAATGTAAAACAAGCCTATACGTAAGTTTTGCTCTTTTTAAATCGTTTTTAATCTTGCCTATTTCCGCAATTATACGGACATTATGTAAATGAATTTTTAACAGCAGATCATTTTTATCAATTTTTGTCCCGTCAGAGAGAATATATTTTTTTCCCTTATATTTAGTTAACCTAACCCTGAATACAGAAGGTTTATTATTCACATCCCCTATATAATGTAATCGGGAGAAAAGATAAAAAAGTGGATCAAATAATTTCCAAATCCATAATAATGTGCTGCGTATTCCCATATCCCTTCACTCCATTCCTTACCCTGGCTCATGTTTATATTTTATAAATAACCTGTGAAAAGAGAACCTATTATAGCCCTTTTTCATAAGATGCAAAAAAGAAATAGGGTGGTGTGTCTATGGGAGGCCTAACGTACATTGATTTCCTTGCCAAGTTTGGCATTGGTGGTGCCCATCCCGGAGGATTTGGATTAACAAAAAATATGCTTTTGCAAGAAAAAATTACACAGAATTCTTATATATTAGATGCAGGATGCGGAACTGGACAGACATCTGCCTATTTGTATGAGCAATACAAGGCTAACGTATTTGGATTGGAACTTAACCCTATTATGATTGAAAAAGCTCAGAACCGTTTCCAAAACAGACAGCTTCCCATTCAATTAGTTCAAGGTTCTATAGAACAAATTCCATTTAAAGATGAAACCTTTGATTTTGTCCTTTCAGAGTCTGTTTTAGCCTTTGTTAATAAACCAAAGGCCTTAAAGGAGCTGTTTAGGGTATTAAAAAAAGGCGGCCGTTTTCTGGCTAATGAGATGACCATAAACAAAAAGCTTACTGCCCAGGAAGAAATAGAAATTAAAGAGTTTTACGCAGTCGATTCCCTGCTCCTAGAGGAGGATTGGAGAAAGCTTTTAAAAGAAACCGGCTTTCACGATACTAAGCTAAGTGTGCATCCCCTTGATTTCGTTAATGGCAATACAGGACAGGAATTTAATTTCTCCGCAAATTTTGAGCCCGAGCTTTTTGGTATTCTAAATCAGCACGGAAACATTCTCGTTAAGTACCATGATATCTTGAGCCACCGAATTATTACTTGTACGAAGTAATAAAGAAAACAGCCCTTAAATTCAAAATTGAATGAAGGGCTTGTTTTCTTTTTATTAAAAATGGGACAAGATTTGGTTGTTTGCCCTTACAGAAATAGGACTTCCCTCATATTTTATAGCAAGTACAGGTGATTGGAGGAATTATCGAGTGCAATTGAGTTATGAACAAGCGCGTCGGTTGGAAGGTCAAATGATTCGTTTTAAAAATAAAAAGGGCGAATGGTCAATTGGAAAAGTTAGCAAGGTAAGAAAAGATGGACTTGAGATTGAGGAATTATCTAACTCTTCAGACTCAGGTGAAGGCTATGGCTTCCCTTTCTTTGGACCTCCGTTTTTTAGACCGCCAATCTTCTTCCCATTTGTTGGGTTCGGCATCGGTTTTCCATTATTCTTTTAATGCAAGTACGACATGTACTTGCTTTTTTTTCTTGATTTCACCAAAAATAATTTCCAGACCCCGTTATAGTGAATATTATTAGCCTTTCGATGAAAAATAAGGGCGTGAAAGGATGGGTGAAATCATGGATAAAACCTTAGGATATCTTCGCGAAATTTTATCTAATTATACTGATAACCATACAGATGGCAAACAAGTATATCAAAAGCTCGTAAAAGGGCATTATCATTCTGAAGGGGATTTTGTCCGGGATTTGAGCAGTAAAGAAATGGACTTTTTAAATAAAATCCTGCCTGATGAAATTAAATATGCCCGTGAGGAACAAGATGAGAAGAGAGCTTACCAACTGAACGAAGTTTATGAACTATTACTATAAGCAAGTAAAGATGGCAGAGTTATCTGCCATCTTTTTTGAAAATATTGCTTTTTTTGCACTCTTTATTTCCTAGGTAAGCGCATAGTGCGACAAAACATGCAGTTACTTTAGATTCATTTTTATCATAAATCGACAATTAATTTTCAGAATTTACAATTTGTTCGCGTCGCTTTCTTGGTATTGAGACCAGAAACGACAAATTACCTTTTTCGGCAATAAACTAGAATTTCCATCATTTTTCTTATTAATGGATATCTCTTTTTTTGAATCTTCCGCCCCTTACTTCGGCAATATCTGCAACAGCTAAAAAGGCATTATCATCATAATCGGTGACGATTTCCTTCAATTTCGCTTCCTCAAGACGATTGATGACGCAAAAAATCACTTTTTTGTCATCTCCGGAAAAAGCCCCTTCTCCATTTAGATATGTGACACCACGTCCAAGTCGATGCAGAATGGCATCGCCTATTTGTCTGGCATTGTCACTGATAATCCAAACTGATTTGGATTCATCAAGGCCGGTAATCGTAATATCAATCGTTTTGTAGGCAACAAAATAGGCTATTAAAGAATACATAGCGCGATCCCATGTAAAAACAAAGCCTGCACTTCCAAGAATAAAGAGGTTAAAGAACATAATAATCTCCCCGACCGAAAACGGGAGTTTATTATTAAAAAGAATGGCTAATATCTCTGTACCATCTAAAGATCCTCCATAACGAATAACTATACCGACCCCTATTCCGAGGACAACTCCCCCAAATATGGTCGCAAGGAGAATATCTTGTGTAAAGGCTGGAACTGGATGGAGTAATGTAGTAGCGATGGAAAGAATGATAATACCATATAGTGTAGAGAGAGCAAACGTTTTTCCGATTTGTTTATAGCCGATAAAGAAAAAAGGGATATTTAGAATAAAAAGGAATATTCCCAAATTCCAGCCTGTTAGATATGATAGCATAATGGAAATTCCGGTAATTCCGCCATCAATAACATTATTCGGAACGAGAAAGATCTCTAGTCCGACCCCCATTAGGGTGGCACCAAGGGTGATTAATAAAATCCTTTGGAGAATTTTCTTTTTTGTCAATTTTCGGTGGTGGATTTTTTCTAGTTCTGCAGCAAGTGTTTCCTGCTGCTCCTTTAGGTTAAGATCTTGAATTCCTGTCATTATCCTGCCCCTTTCATTTTAATTCCTATAAATAGAATACCGAATAATGGCGCCTATGTATAATACTATGCATCTTTATTCACAAATAAAAAAAAGAGCTGCTTTATTTTTAAAGCAGCTCCTTTTTTAATTAACAACTTAGGAGACCCAACCATGAAATCAGCCAATTACTTTTTTAATTTTCATTTCCAATTAGCTTTTTTATATCTAACTGGAAACTATGAAAAATTAGCCGATTTTGTGTTTGTTCCGTTGAAGGAATTAATTCACATGTTAAATGGTATTCAAATCCCTTTTAAAACAAACATCATTTTCGGTATTGGACCGATGACTCTTTATTCCGTTTTTGCTGGAATAGTTTTACCTTACTACTTCGTTCACAAACGGAACGAACACGTATGGTTGAGCCTCCTAAGTTGTTAGGTTTGTGTATTTTCTTTACACTTTTATTATAGCACCCAAAAATGATCGTAAACGCATTTCTTGTGGCAGTTCTGTGAACATTTGGAAAAAATTATTAAAAAAGGGCTGCCCCTAACGAGAGTGAGTCAGACCCTTAATTTTTCTAATCGACAATCGGATTCTTAAAATTATCCGTAACGAGGATGTTATATTTATTAATTTTATCTTCTATTCTTCTTATGTTTTCCCTAAATTTAACATCATATGGAATAGTAATCACGCTGCCATCTTTTTTTTCGAATTGATATTGGTAATATTGAGTCGTCCCTTGGTGGTTTCTATAGACAATCTTTACTTTTGCAATATCCTCCCACCCATACTCTTTTTCCGTTAAACTTGTTAAAGAATTATTATGGATTCCTTTTTCATCTATGTAGTAATAAGTAGTTAAACTTAAGATAAATGCAGGAATGGAAATTATAAGAAGGAAAACTGTCATCCATTTAAATTTCGGTCCTTCCCACCGTTGTCTAAAAATGAGGTAAACTGTTAATACCAATGCTGCGTAAAGCATTCCTGCCATAAAGGTGATATAAGCAGAAAAAGGTGTTGCAAAAAGCCATTGGGAACGTGAATAATATACAAGGCTCTGATAGGACGCCACAACAACAAATGGTACAAACAAACTGCTTATGTACAAAATAATTGTATAAGCTGCTAATTTAACTGAGTTTTCATCTGTTGAACTATTTCTTTTCAATAACACATTTAACCCCCCTCTAACCAATTTTACCTTATATTTACAAAAAATAACAACTTTTGAATATTCAAAACCAAAAAAAGAGCCGCCCTTTTATGTAGGACAGGCCCTTTTAGATTTATTTTGTTCCCGGTGCTGGGTGGTCGACACCTTTGACATGATGTGTATGGCCATTATCTTCACTCGTATGGAAATCGTAATAATGAACATGCATTCCGTTTCCAACCGGTATCGCTGGACCTGAGTAGGCACGGTAATGATGGGTATGCCCATCTTCAAATAATACATATCCCTCCGTATAATGAATATGCCCTCCGTCCTGAGTTGGAATCGGCGGCGAAGTTACATCCAGGCACTGGTGTACATGCCCGGCACTCATCCCGGTATAATCAACAGAACCATGGTTATGATGTGGGACAAACCCCGCTGTAAAATCATCCTTTCCTATTTTCGACAATTCCTCCACCCCCAAAAATAGTCCTTTTTTCATTCCATCTATATGCACCAAAATTTAAATTTATAAATGACCATTCCCAGATTTTCAACATATTGGCTATACATAAGTCGAATTATCATACGCAAACTATCAGAGTAAGAATTATTTCTTCAAGAAAGAAGGGAAATGGAATGACTGTAGGTACACAAGTAAAGCAGACTTTGGCAGGTTTAAAGTCGGCTCAGGCTAGTTTTGAAACCTTTGCTTTGCAGACTCAAAACCAAAGTGCTAAGCAAATTTATCAGCAGGCAGCCCAGCAAACGCAGACCATTATTGACAGTGTAGAACCGCGCCTTCAGGAAATTGTGACCGAAGAACCGCAATACAATCAGTAAAAGAGCGGTTGGCGATTTCGCCAACCCCATTTTGTGTTTTAACTAGGAGGAGCGATTTATGACAGTTGCATCAAATGTTAAACAATGTCTTGCCTCTCTAAAAGGGATTGAATCGCAGCTATCATCCTTGGCTTTAAATTCTTTGGATCAAAGCGCGAAAGAAGCATTTCATGAATCAATGTTTACGATAGGAAAAATAAAAAAAGATCTTCAATATCGTGTTTTAGAACTTGAAAGACTAGAACCGCAATATAGGGGCTCATGATTTGGGGTGAACTAAAGTGAACGGATTTGTTGAAATTATCCTCCGCTCTTTTCTTTTTATTGGACTCTTATTCCTAACCACAAAATTGGTTGGAAAGAAGCAAATATCCCAGCTTACCTTTTTTGAATATGTTTCTGGAATCACCATTGGAAGTATCGCGGGCGAAGCCATTACGGGGCTGGAAAAGAATTATTTGCACGGGGCCGCGGCCATTATTTTATTTGGAATTGTGGCAATTTTAGTGGACTACTTATCCTTAAAGAGTAAATATTTTCGTGATTTTGCGGAAGGCAAAGGAACAGTAATTATTAAAGATGGAAAAATACTTGAGGATAATTTGAAAAAGGAAAGGTTTACCATCGATGAGATTTCCACTCTTCTTCGAGAAAAAAATATTTTTAAAGTGGCAGATGTGGAGTTTGCAATCCTAGAGCCTCGTGGAAAACTAACAGCTCTATTAAAAAGGGAAAATCGGCCATTAACCCCTAAAGATTTACAAATGAAAATGGCAAATGAGAAGGAACCAAATACGATTATTATGGATGGCAATATCATCGAAGAAGGTTTGCGTGCCTCGGGAAAAAACAGAGCCTGGTTGTACACAGAATTAGAAAAGCTTGAAGTTACCCTTGACAATGTTTTTCTCGGGCAAATCGATTCCTTTGGAGAGATAACGGTTGATCTTTATGATGATAAACTTAAAGTACCAGCCCCAACTCAGAGGCCTCTTTTAATGGCCAGTCTAAAAAAGGCTCAGGCGGATTTGGAAATTTTCTCATTATCAACAGATTGCGAAAAATCTAAAGACATGTATAAGGAAAATGCAGCTTTAATGCAAGGATTAATAGACAAACTCGAGCCATACTTAAATGGATAACGAAAAAGAGGCTGTCTCTATAGCCTCTTTTTTAAATGCTAAGCACTTTCCTTGCTGGCACTGAGCGGTGCCTTTTTATGAGTTGCATAGCTGTGGAGAACCATACCACCCATTACAAGCAGCATTCCCAGCCAAGAAACGGCATTTGGCAAAGGGGTATTTAGGAGCCATACTTCCCCAATTAGAGCAAATAAAACCTCCATTGCCTGTGTTGCTTCTATAGCGGCTAGCTTTTGCATATTTCCTCTTACCAAATCAGTAGCCTGAAAAAACAGGATGGTTGCTATTACCCCGGAGGAAATAGCCACTAACCCGGATTGAAATGTTTGCTCTATACTTGGTGGTCCCACAGTAACTAGGCCATATATGGACAGAATCAGCCAAAAAGGCATGCTTGCCAAAGTCATTCCAAGAACACGCTGGAAAACATCAAGTCTTCCACCGCAAATATCCATCATTTTACGATTTCCAAGCGGGTAAGCAAACGAAGCAATTACAACAGGCATTACTCCTAATACGATGGCCGTCACTGAAAGGGTATCGGCCTGCTCAAGCTGCATTAAAACGATTCCCAACAGAATGATTAATGACATTGCCAGCCCTTTAAACGGAATTTTCCCTCTCACTATAATAGGGCCGTTAATGGTCATAACCTTTTCATAAAAAAGCGGAGCTAAAAGAGAGCCTGAAATAATGGTTATTTGCCAGGTTGCAGCAATTAGCCAACCCGGGGCATAGGAAGCAGAAAAACAAAGCGGTGCATAAAACAAACCGAAACCAATACTACTCCACAAAATCCATCTTCCTGGTGACGTTTTCAGCTCTTTCAAGAGCGGCTTAAAATTTTTCCTCCCCATTACAATAAGCAATAGAAATGGAATCATAAAGAAATATCTTAGTGATGCACTCCAAACCCAGCTTCCGCCAGCAAGGTCCATTGCCCTGTTTAAAATAAATGTAAATGCAAAAAAGAAAGCGGCAAAGATGCCTAAAATGATAGGACGCATTGTATTCCCCTTTAACTCTTGTCAGCTTTGAATAGTTCAATACTCTAAAGTATAACAGATGTCTGAATAATTTGTTAATACTGAATTTCCCTTAAAATAAAATACATATTCTAAAAATGTTGGAAATAAATTTAAAATTTTCATTCAAATAACGAAACCTCTGTGCCTCCTATTCGTACATAAGAATGGCAAATATTATAAGTAGAGAGAGGTTGACACAATGTTTGGAAAAGTGGCTTCAGATTTGTTGGGATTAAGTGATGTAGGGTCGGTGATTAAGCCTTCCGATTATGATAAAGTGGATGCCGATGATTACGTGATGCATGAGGATAATGAAAAGATTTATTTCTTAATTAAATCAAAATCTGATGAGTATTGCTTTACAAACAACGCTCTCATCCATCTTGATGGTACTAGTGCTACAAGCAAAAAGCGGATGCTTCATCGGTACAGCTATGCCACAAATAAAATATCAGGTGTTATGTTGGAAACTGCCGGTACAGTCGACCTAGACGTAGAAATCAAATTCAAAATCGGCTCTCAGCCTTTCTCCATTGACATTCATAAAAAGCATATCGAGGAAGTGAAAGATTTATACAAGGCACTTATTAAAATTTCCGAGATTACCCATGAAAATGAAATTTCCCTTCAGTTTGCCAAGCAAAGTCTCGATGTCGCTTCCACAACATTAGGGCGCGTCTCCACTCCTGACAGCAATTTGGTTGTTCAATTTAAAATGTTGAATCAGGCAGCATTCCAGTGGCTCGAGGAAAGTAAAAAACAATATTGTGTCAAAGATTTTGGCTTTGTTTTTGAAAAATATATAAACAATTAAAAATACAAAATAGAGGCCGTCTCATAAAGGGAACTAAACTCCCATAGTATTGAGACGGCCTATTTTTTTAAAAACATTAATGCGGGCTAGGCCGATGAAACAACCCCATTACTTCTATCGTTTCTGTAATATTCACAAAAGCTGTCGGATCGACTTCAGAAATAAGAGATTTTACCTCGTTTAACTCATATCTTGAAATGACCGAGATTAAAATCTTTCGGCTGCCATTTGTATATCCTCCAACCCCATCCATAATAGTGAGTCCACGGTATAAGTTGGCCACCAAATGATTTCTCATTTCTTCGCCCTTTTCTGTTATTATCATTAAAGTTAATTTGACATGGTCCGTATAAATAGCGTCAACTACTTTTCCTGTAACAAAAATCGAAACCAACGTATTGAGGGCCGCATCCCAATTGAATAAAAATCCGCTAATTACAATGACAACCGCGTTCATTCCGGAGAGGAGCACTCCGATTGGGAAGTCTTTCTTTCGGGAAACAATCATTCCGATGATATCAAATCCACCCGTTGAACCCGAGCTTCGAAATACGATTCCAACCCCTAGGCCGGTCAAAGCTCCGCCAAATATTGATGAGAGGATGGTATCTTTCGCGACAGGAAATACTGGCACTAAATAAAGTCCTAAAGAAATAACGAACACTGAAAAGATTGAATTAAAGATAAATCTTTTTCCCAGCATTTTATAGCCAATGATTAAAAGGGGAAGGTTCAACAAAAGATTAGCCACTCCTGTGTTTATGGGGGTAATCATTCCTATTATCATCGAAATACCGCTCATCCCGCTACTTAAAACCTCGTGAGGGATGAGGAAAAGATTGAATGCAGCTACAATTATAAAAGAGCCGATAATAATTCCAACCATCTGCATGAATATTTCTCCTGTCTTTCCACTATTTATTTAAAAAAATGATAACGATTCATAGCTAGGATGTAAACTAATTAATATATTTAAAAAACAATTAATTATCTGGAAATAGCACCCGAAAATTAAGTTGAATAATTATAAAAGCATATTACATTAATATTCATCTTACAAAAACCCCTAATCCCTCGTTTCCAATATATAATATTGACAAATTTATTAAAACGTATATACTCTAGTAATATATCATTCTTAATATTAAATCCTCATCAAAACCGATGAGGTAGAGGTCGCGGTTTTTATTAGTAAAATGGACGAGACGCAGAGATGTTTTTGACTCCGTTTGAAAGGAAAAGCTGCCGAAGTGTGTTTTTCTCTCTGGAGAAACATGCTGGGGCTGTCTCCGAACAGGAACAGAACTGTCACGTTTAGCCTTACCAGCTTTACGTGTTGAGCTATCTTTCGGAAGGTATGATGCGGGGTATATACAAATGCCGTCGAATCTGCTTCGAGGGCATTTTTTATTCCAAACTCCTTCCAATAAAAAAATTTAAAGGAGTCATAAACATGCAAACAGCGCAGGTAAGAAAAGACGAAATATACACTAGGCCCACGGGTCCAAAAAATGATAAAAATGAATTAAGACGGAGCTTAAAGTCCCGCCATCTTACAATGATTTCTCTTGGCGGAACTATCGGGACCGGATTATTTCTTGCCAGCGGCGGAGCTATCCATAGTGCGGGACCTGGTGGAGCGATTCTTTCATATCTTGTTATTGGCATTATGGTTTATTTCTTAATGCAAAGTTTAGCTGAAATGGGTGCCTACATGCCGGTAGCAGGAAGCTTTAGTACCTATGCTACGAAATTCGTGGATCCATCCCTTGGTTTTGCCCTAGGCTGGAACTATTGGTACAACTGGGCTATTACGATTGCAGCAGAACTTTCTGCAGTAACAATGATTATGAAATTTTGGTTTCCAGATTCTCCTTCACTATTGTGGAGCAGCATCTTTTTAGTTATCATGTTCTTGTTAAATTATCTTTCTGTTAAGGGATTTGGCGAGGCGGAATATTGGTTCTCATTAATTAAAGTTGTTACTGTTGTGATTTTTATCATCGCTGGTACGTTAATGATTTTTGGAATTATGGGAAATGAAGCAATTGGCTTTAAAAACTTTACAGTTGGAGATGCACCATTCCATGGCGGATTCATGGCCATGCTTGGAATCTTTATGGCAGCTGGATTTTCCTTCCAAGGAACTGAACTTTTAGGTGTTGCAGCAGGTGAAACAGATAACCCAGAAAAATCAATCCCACGTGCAGTAAAGCAAGTTTTTTGGCGAATTCTTTTATTCTATGTGTTGGCTATTCTTGTTATCGGTCTTATTATTCCCTATACAAATGAAAACCTTGCTAATGGAGATGTTGCAGTAAGTCCATTTACGCTTGTTTTCCAAAAAGCCGGAATCGCATTTGCTGCTTCTGTCATGAATGCAGTCATTTTAACAGCTGTTTTATCAGCAGGTAATTCAGGAATGTATGCATCGACTCGGATGCTTTGGGATTTGGCACGTCAAGGAAAAGCACCAAAATTTCTTGGTAAATTGAACAAAAATGGTGTGCCAGTTAATGCTTTAATTGTAACAGCATTAGTCGGAACACTTGCTTTTCTGGCATCCCTTTTTGGCGATGGTACAGTTTATGTATGGCTTTTAAATGCTTCAGGTATGTCCGGCTTTATCGCGTGGTTAGGAATTGCGATTTGTCATTATCGCTTCCGCAGAGCTTATGTGGCACAAGGCAAAGACTTAAACTTATTGCCATATAAATCAAAGTTGTTCCCATTTGGCCCAATCTTTGCTTTTGTTGTTTGCGCCGTTGTCGTAATTGGGCAAAACTATTCAGCATTTATGGGCGACCATATTGATTGGAACGGTGTATTAGTATCCTATATCGGTCTGCCATTATTCCTTATCCTTTGGTTAGGCTATAAATTCACAAAGAAAACAAAGGTAATTCCTTTGGAGAAGTGTGATTTAAATAATTAAAATAAAAATGGCTCCCTGGGAGCCATTTTTTTATAATTTAATGGTAACTTCTGTCCCATCTTTTAATTTCGTTTCCACTAACAACAGGCCTTTATGCTTGGTCAGACCATCCAATAAAGGCTTTAAATCGCTTTTTTCTATTTGTGGAAGGACGAACTTTTCCCCTCCTTTTTCAATCGATTTATTGATAAAGCCAATAAATCGTCTTGACGTTATTACCGAACTTAGAAGATTTAAGACAACATAAGGAACGGGTACATTGAAGTTTCTCTGTTTTATCTTTAAGCCCACTTTTAACATGCTTATTCAATCACCACAAACACTTTATCGCCATTTGCGGAAGTAACATCCACAATTTGGCCATCTAGTTCGTTTTCAATCGCTTCTATTAACAAATCTACATTGATATCTTTCACATACTTTTCCGCTTGCGGAATTCTTTCGGCAATGCTGGTGCCCACCTTCAACACTGCTTTCACAAGATTAATGGGAAGATTGACATTAACATTATCACCTTCATGGGAATTAACACGGATTTTAAGCATTTTGCTGCCATATGATGAGGCTTCTTTCTTTAATTCAACAGTTGGTTCCTTCCCTTGAAGGACGTTAATCAGTTCAGTCGCTTTTTCCTTATCAAGCTTGCCTTCCTCGACCAAAGTTAACACTCTAGAGATTTCATCTTTCATTTACATATCCCCCTCTTTTAATAAGGCAATAGCCTCTTCGGCAGTGATTTCCCCTTTTTCCAGCATGGATACGACCCTCTTCTTATCAACCTCCGCCTTTCGGTTTGCCGAGTAGCCCATGGCCGAAATGATGTCGTCTAATTTTCCTCTTACTGTTGGATAAGAAATTCCAAGTTCTTTTTCGACTTCTTTAATACTTCCGCGGCACTTCAGGAAAATTTCAATAAAATGAAGCTGTTCCTGTCCAAGTGAGGCAAGCTTTGATAATTCGAATTCATTTTCCACCGTCGTGTGGCAATGTTTACACTGCAGTTTGGTAATGTTTAATTGTTTGTTGCAAACAGGACAATTGGTAATTAACGGGTAAGCCATTTTATTCCCCTTTCCTTTATTACCCATATCATACATTACTTTCATAAAAATTTAAAGTATAAATTAATATTTTTAATTTAATTTATTTAAAAAATTAAATTTGTTAAAACTAATATTAAAAAATACATTAGATTCAATACAACAAAAAAACACCTCCTGAACAACCAAACAGTTTTGTTAATATGTGGTATACTTAATTAGATAACAGAAGGAGTGTTTAATTTGAAAAACACCAATAATCGATACCAAAATGGACAAATGGTGAACATTAAAACAACCGGAGAGACAGTTACGATTTTAAAGTGGCAATATATAAAAAATATGAAGCGATATTCCTATATCGTCAAAGAACAGCCGAGTTTATTTTATTTCGAGGAAGAATTAGAAGAACTATAGATACAGACAAAATGAGAAGACCAACCACTCGGTTGGTCTTCTCATTTTGTTAATTAAATTAAAAATCTGCATTTCCTGGGGTTCTTGGGAATGGAATCACGTCTCTGATATTGGTCATTCCGGTTAGGTACATGATCAGTCGTTCGAAACCAAGGCCATAGCCGGAATGCTTGGTGCCGCCGTATTTTCTTAATTCCAAGTACCACCAATAGTCTTCTTCGTTCATGCCAAGTTCTTTGATTTTCGCAGCAAGAACCTCTTCACGTTCTTCACGCTGGCTGCCGCCAATCAATTCCCCGATTCCCGGTACAAGAAGGTCAGTCGCTGCCACCGTTTTGTCGTCTTCATTTAAGCGCATATAAAAGGCTTTGATTTCTTTTGGATAGTCTGTGACAAACACCGGCTTTTGGTATACCTTTTCGCATAAATAGCGCTCATGTTCAGTTTGCAGGTCAAGGCCCCATTCAACTGGATAAGCAAAATTCTCACCTGATTTTTTCAAAAGTTCTATAGCCTCTGTGTAAGTGACTCGGCCAAAGTCGGCTGTATATGCATTGTTTAAGCGATCCAATAATCCCTTCTCCACAAAACTGTTAAAGAAGTCCATTTCCTCCGGAGCTTGTTCTAACACATATCCGATTACATATTTCACCATTTCTTCAGCTAGGTCCATAATATCCGGAAGCTCCGCAAACGCCACTTCAGGTTCAATCATCCAGAATTCAGCCGCATGTCTTGCCGTGTTGGAATTTTCCGCTCTAAATGTTGGACCAAATGTATAGACATTGCGGAATGCAAGAGCAAAGGACTCGGCAGAAAGCTGGCCGCTTACTGTTAAATTAGTTTCTTTTCCAAAGAAATCCTTTGTATCGTCTGTTTTGCCCTCTTCATTTTTAGGCAGCTTATTTAAATCCAGCGAGGTTACTCTAAACATTTCACCCGCACCTTCAGTATCACTCCCTGTTATAATCGGCGAGTGAACATAAACGAAGCCTTTTTCGTTAAAAAATTTATGCATGGCATACGCAGCTATTGATCTCACACGAAAAACAGCTGAGAAAGTATTGGTTCTTGGTCTTAAATGAGCAATCGTTCTTAAATATTCAAATGTGTGTCTTTTCTTCTGCAGCGGATAATCTACGTTTGAAGTCCCTTCAATCGCAATAACTGTTGCTTTGATTTCAAACGGCTGCTTCGCCTGAGGGGTATGGATAAAGTCTCCCTCTACTTTAACAGATGAACTAATTGGCAGCTTGGCAATATCCTTATAGTTCTCTAGCTTGTCATCGAAAACAATCTGAACACTCTTAAAAAAGCTTCCATCATTTAATTCAATAAATCCAAAGGTTTTAGAATCGCGAATCGTCCGGATCCAGCCAGATAATTCAACTTTTTTGTCAATGAAGCTTTCAGTATTTCTGTACAAATCTTTAATTAAGACCTGTTTCACTTGAATTTCCTCCTAATTTATATGTATAAGTTATTGAACAACCAGAGGCAGGAGTGACCATTTAAATAAAAAACCTCCCATCCCAAGTTGGGACGAAAGGTAATTTCCCCTGTTGTTACCGTTAGTGTTTATCCCTTCCATATTATATTAAAAACCTCACAAATAAGCAATATTCAACAAAATCGATAATTAAGCCTTCGTTTTTGTTAAGTTAGCCTAATCCATGGCAGGATTTTCAATAATTTTCTGAAAAAATAGCAGGAAAATAAAAATCGAGGTCGAATTAGTAAACAAATGTTCGATTCTTGATTGGTTAGGAGTGTTGGTTATGGACAAAATCACTTGTATTGCCTATCTTCTTTACAATTCATCTAAGAATCAAGACATCCGTGAGAAAGCTATTCAATTATTAAATGGGGATGTATCAATCCGCGATTTAAAAAGAAATGTTTCCATACAAGCCCATTTAGTTCTAGCAGAATCAACATTAAAGAAAAATAATCTAGACAAAAATCTTGTCCAGCAGTTCGCCGAGGAGTTCCTGAGCGTTGAAGTATAAAAAGCTTCCAAACCGGAGGCTTTTTATCCAATAAGTTTTTCATAACAAAAAATAACTCTTCCGTTTTCCCAGCCAACCGTGTTATAATATTTAAACCCTAATAATTCCCAAAAATGTCTTGCTTTTGCATTTTCTTTTATAACACCAATTCGGACTCTGTCCAAACCCCGCTTGTCCATCTCATTTTCAATGTGTGCATAAGCTTCTGCACCAAAACCATATCCTTGATAGTCAGCATGAATCATCAGCAGTCCAAGCCAAGGAAAATGATCGTTGGGATTTTCCAACACGTAATCCACAACACCAATATAAGTATCATCAAGTTTGATAAAAACACTGATCGTTTTAGGGTTTAAAAATTCCTTTTCCAAATCGGCAAGCTCCCTTGCCGCCAAGTCATTTTCCAAAACATTGTATTCGGGATTCGAATTCACAATCTCAAGCGCAATATAGAGTGTTTCTTTCCTAATCTCTTCAAAATGTATCGACATCGTTTTTCTCCTTTTTTATTCATACTTAGGATATTTTATCAAATAATCAGTTATTTAATATTTTAAAATTATGTCATAAAAATCAGTTCTCCGAATAAGCTTAAACCGTTGTGAAAAATTGGATTTTCTACTCAAATATTTTTGTAAAGAAAGGTGATTTAATATGGTACAAATCGAGGTAAATATTTCTTTCGAAGGAAGAAACTATTGGACAAATGTCATTGCCGACCAAAATACATCTGATGAAGAAATACTCCGCCTTGCTTTTGAACAGGTTCAAAAGCAATGGAAAAAATAAAGTTTGAAAAGGCAGCAAATTCGCTGCCTTTTTGTTTTTTAGCCATTTATTACATATGTGTTTTTTGGAACATCAACCATAAGGGGACTTATTCCATCTGTTGCAAATAAATGCAATTCGTGCATCGCCCTGGTACAGACTGTATAGAATAACTTCCGGTCGTTTTCTTTTTGATATTGGGAACTATCATAAAGGATGACTGCATCAAATTCAATTCCTTTAGATAGATATGAGGGAATCACCGACACCCCGCTTTCATAGGAAGTTGTTCCTTTTTCAATAAAATGAAGGGGAACATCTTCTTTTAAAGCATCATTTACCCGTTTGCTTTCCTCGCCAGTTCTGCAAATAACCGCAATTGTTCGATGCCTTGTTTGAAGTTCTTTAATTTTCTCCAAAACCTGTTTATTGAGCAAATTACTTTCAACTACATTCAGCGAAGGCTTGATACCGCTCCGGTTAAAAGGCTCAATTTTGTCGCCATTCTCAATAAACTCCCTTGTGAATTCAACAATCTCCTTAGTCGAACGATATGTTTTCGTTAAAACAAATGTTTCAACCTCTCCCTCTTCTGACTGGAAATCAGCGAAAACTGATTGCATTCCCGTCGCCCCTGAGAAAATAGCTTGGTTAAAGTCTCCAAGTAAGGTCACCTTACTGTAAGGAAACAACATTTTTATAAAAGCGAACTGAAAAGGAGTGTAATCCTGGGCCTCGTCAATAAATATATGACGAATGGAGGAATTTGACTTTCTCCCCTCAATTAAATCCTGCAAGTACACATATGGCGTGGCATCTTCATAAGGAATTACCATACTGCTTAATTGTGCCTTTGTTTGAGAGCAGATTGTATCCCACATTAACGGCAGTTCCTCAGGATTATTTTCCTTGTTAAATAACCCAAGATAAATTAACGGCAGATTGATAAATTTTAGATTTTTAACGGCCGCAAATATTGGCTTGAATTTTTCTTTCACAACCATTTCTGCTAACAGCTTCTGTTCCTGTTCGAAATCATCAAAGGAATTCTCCATAAACCGTTTCTTTTCCTGGAGTTTTTTATAAACCTCTAAATAATCCTCTTTCTCCAAATATTGAATCTCTTCCTCAACCCAGCTTCGAGACTGTTCCCGTTTGACCCATTTCTTTAATTCCTTTTTAAGCCATCCCATGAGAAGCTGCATCCTGTTTGGAATTGAAAAATTGGTATTTAAGGTATAAAAATAATCGTGAATTTCTTTTTTCGAGATTAAAACATTTCCTCTAAAGCTTATATCCTTAAAAATTAAACCTTGATTTGATAACCTCGTTGCATATTCATCTATTAATCGCTTAAACTCGAGACTAGCCTTAAAGCGAATACCATTCAACCTTGATTGATAATGTTCATTATCCTTTGCACTCAGCAGGTATTCAATCTGGTTAAAAGGATCCTCAACGTCAAATTCCCGTCCCAATCTTTGATTTAAGTATTCCTGGAAGGTAGATTGCTGCATATTCTCTTCTCCCAGCTCAGGCAATACTGTTGCGACATAGCTGTTGAATAAAGGATTTGGAGAAAACAACAAAATATTTTCCGATTTCAACGTACCACGATATCGATACAAAAGATAAGCCACCCGCTGCATCGCCGCTGAGGTCTTGCCGCTCCCTGCCACACCTTGGACAATCAGCAATTTGCTTCGTTCATTGCGGATAATCGCATTTTGCTCGCGCTGAATCGTTGCGACAATGCTTTTCATTTGTGTACTGGCATTGTTCCCCAGAACCTCCTGCAGCATTTCATCACCAATGGTGACACCTGTATCGAACATTCCTTTAATTTCCGAAAACCGGATGATAAATTGTCTTTTTAACTCCATTTCACCGTAGATGGTCCCTTCTGGGGTTTGATAATGTGCCGGGCCGGGTGAATAATCATAATAAAGACTTGAAATAGGGGCACGCCAGTCATAAATTAAGAAGTTTTCATCCTGCTCATCCATTAATGAAGCAATTCCCAAATATACTTGATCGGTCGACTTTTCACCATCCTCCCAAAAATCGATACGACCAAAGTAAGGAGAAAATTTTAATTTATCCAAGGTTTTGAGGGTTCTGTCCAGCTGACTGTGTGTCCGTTCCCGTTCTGAGAGAAGTTCTGCCTGCTGTTTAATACTAGCCGCTGTTTCGATGACGTCATCCGGTTCATCCAGATTAACTGTAACATCCTCCCAAAAAGTCTTGCGGATTTCCAGAACATCAGAGCTAACCCTGCCGGTATTTTTTTGTAATTTGGCTATCTTTTTATCCACTTCATGCACTACCGAATTAACTCTTTCCTGCTCCAATTCCCAGTCATTATCTTGTAAATCCTTCATTCAACCACTCCCCAAATAAATTTTGGCTGCATTAGTTGACAACAGCGAACGAATGTGGTAATGTTATAATAGGATATTTTTAATCCTAATTACAATTAGATTTTCTTGCCAAAATCCATTTTAACATGTATTTTTGTCTATTTTCAAGTATATTTTTTTAAAAACGCCGCTTTGGCGTTTTTTTCATTTTATGACGCTCTTTTCCTCAATATCAAACTCCATTTAAATCCCTTTGTAGTATTTGAAAAATCCTATAAATAATTTATAAAAAAACAATTGACAATCAGCATGACCTAATCATATAATTTATCTTGAATTAAGTTATTTCAAAATCAAGATAAATTATTTCAAACTAAAAAGGGAGAGATTTTAACATGACTAAAACAAAATGGGCATTAGACCCTGCACACAGCAGTGTAGATTTTTCTGTTCGTCACATGATGATTGCAAACGTAAAAGGAACATTCAACAGCTTCAGTGCCAATATCGAAGCAGATCCTGCAGATTTAACAACCGCAAACATCGAGTTCTCGGTTGAAACTTCAAGTGTGGATACACGCAATCAAGATCGTGATGGCCACTTAGTTTCTGCGGATTTCTTCGATGCTGCCAATTATCCTGCTATGACTTTCAAAGCAACAAATATTGAAAAGACTGATGATGGCGAGTACAACGTAACAGGCGATTTAACGCTTCGTGGCGTGACAAAACAAGAAACTTTCGCTGTTTCCTTTGAAGGTCAAGGCAAAGATCCTTGGGGAAATGAAAAAGTTGGTTTCAGTGCAGCAGGCACTTTAAACCGCTCTGATTATGGTTTGGTTTGGAATGCGGCACTTGAAACTGGCGGGGTGCTTGTTGGCGATAAAGTAAAAATCAATCTGCAAATTCAAGCAGCAAAAGCTGAATAATCTAGCCGTAAAAAAAGCTCTCCTGGTATTGGGAGAGCTTTTTTTACCTGTTTATAATCATCATTCCATATCAAAAAGCGGCGACAAATCTTCGCGAATAAAATCCATATAAAAATAATCATTACTGGCTGCATCATATAAATAATCTTGTTTCCACATTTCTATATTGGTAACAATCTCCTGCATCGCCGCAACAAACGTTAGAATTTCTTCATTAGACATAATCGGATGCAATGAAAATCGCACCCAGCCAGGCTTTGTTGATAAATTTCCTTGGTCTATTTTGTCCGTTATTTGCTGTGAGGATTTTTTGTCAATATTAAACAAGTAATGCCCATATGTTCCTGCACAGGAACAGCCGCCGCGAACCTGAACCCCAAAACGGTCATTTAGGAGGCGGACAATTAAATTATAATGAACATTTTCGACGTAAAAGGAAACGATTCCTAACCGGTCTTTCACATGACCTTCTAAAATATGGAGCCCAGGGATTTCCTCTAACCGCGGCAGCAGCAGCTGCAGCATTTCTTTCTCTCTCTTTAAAATATTTTCAATCCCCATCTGTTTTTTTAGATTTATGCATAAAGCCGTTCGAATACCCTGATGAATTCCGGGCGTACCTCCATCCTCCTTTGTTTCAATGTCATCATAATAGTGATGTCCTCCCCATGGGTTAGTCCATGTAACTGTCCCTCCGCCAGGTTGGTCGGGAATCCTGTTCATATATAACCTTGAATCAAATATTATCACACCGCTTGTTCCCGGCCCTCCTAAAAACTTATGTGGCGAGAAAAAAACAGCATCTAATTTTTCCATTGGATCAGTTGGATGCATGTTAATAGAGACATAAGGGGCAGATGCGGCAAAATCAACAAAACATAGGCCGCCATGTTCGTGCATGATTTTGGCTAATTGATGAAACGGCGTTTGAATACCCGTTACATTGGAGCAGGCTGAAAACGAACCAATTTTTAACGGACGGTCTTCATATCGCTTTAGAAGCTGTTCTAAATGGGAAATATCAACATTTCCATTTCTGTCAGGCTGTATCATGACAACATCCGCAATTGTTTCAAGCCAAGACGTTTGATTCGAATGATGCTCCATATGGGTTAGAAAAATAATCGGCCTCTCTTTTTCAGGCAGGTTTAAGCGTTTTTTCCACTGTTCATGTATTCGCAGCCCCAGCATTCTTTGAAATTTATTAATCACAGAGGTCATCCCAAAACCGTCTAAGAGAACCACATCATATTTATCAGCACGGACATGCTCCTTGATGATTTTCTTTGCTTGTTTATACATCCCTGTCATCATTAAACTAGTTATGTTTGATTCTGTATGGGTATTGGCCATATAAGGACCAAAAACTTCTGTAATTTTCTCCTCAATTTTCCGGTAAAGACGTCCACTTGCTGTCCAGTCACCATAAATAATCTTCTTTTTGCCATATGGAGAGTCAAATTCATGATCAATTCCAATTACGTGGTCACGGAAGCTTTGAAAATAGGTTTCGAGGTTATCAGGAATGCGAAAGGTTTTGCTGCCAATTTTACCGGTAATCATGTCAATTCCACCTCAACACAAAGTCTTGATAACCAGTATATGCGAGAAGCTTTTTCATGGGTCTTGGTTTCGTTCTATATAAATAAAAGCAGCCTATTTTGGCTGCTTTTATGGTTTATTAATAAGTAGTGACCTTTGTGGATTCCTTCCGATTGACTTCGTCAATTTTTTGAGTAAACATTTGAAAGACACGTTTTTTCTCCTCTAGGTCACGTATGTATTCTTTTAGTTGATTATAGCTTTCTTCAAACGGCTTATGATACATTTCACGGATTTTATCAATTAACTCCTCGTTTACTGTGGATTGAATCACTTGCTTGGTTATTCCGTATTTATAGGTATAGACTTTTAATTCCTGAGATACTTCCTCATATTCCTTTTCAATTTCTTCTAGCACCACTAAAATATCTTGCTTCCACTCTTCCAATGATTTCTGCAGATAGGACTTGACCATTGTCTCTTCCATAAACACACCTTCTCTATTACCTTATTTAATTTATTATAGCGATGTTAGTTTACATGGAAGTTTCGGAAAAATTACAAACCCTTTTCAAGCGTAAAAAAAAACGATTACTAGGAAATCACTAACCGTTTATTTAGCCTCCACGATTTTCGCAAACTCTTCTAGCGTGGTTGAATATTTAATATACGTCCTTGGCAGTAGATATAGTTCATTTTTTATTCCGGTTTTTGTATAAGGCCCTGGAGTAGTGGTTAGTCCATAGGTGTAATACTTCTTTGTTTCCTCCACTACTTTTTCATCGAAATCTCCAAATGGATATGAGAGAGCAATAACCGATTTACCCGTAATTTTTTCGATTTTTTTCTTTGAGTGGTTTAATTCATACTCGTAATCAGCTATTTTAGATAATTCAGGATGTGTTGCTGTATGTGATTGAATAGAAATGAGCCCTGAACTGGCTAGCATCTTTAAATCCGATGGAGATAATCGATTGGGACGCTCAATAAAATCAGAAATAATAAAGAATGTACCTGTTGGGTTAAATCTTTCTGTTTCCAATTTTTGGAAAATGTAATAAACATTAAGATTATTTTTATAGCCGTCATCAAAGGTGATAAAGATTGGCTTGTCAACCTTCTCCTGATCAGCCCATCTTTCAAAGGTCAGCAATGTAAAACCGTGATCTCTCAAATATGTCATTTGTTTTTCAAAATTCTCTGGTCTTACATAAAGCTCCTTTTGCCCATGACCGCTATATTCCTCAATGGAGTGATAAATTAGGATTGGCACTTTTTTTGCTGCCATTGCCCGGTCAGGAAAAACTAATAGTAATAAATAGGAAACTGCTAACAGAAATTTTTTCATACAATCCCTCTTCAAAAAATGTTTATTCACTATTATTCCACACATTTCTTCCTTCATCCTTTTCTCATCAAACCGCTCAATTTGCAATAATATGTTACTATTTCAAGATTTTCGTCTTGTTTTGATAGCTTTTGTCAAGCGGCAGGAAAAAACCATATCTGATGGTGAATATCTTAGTATCGAACTCATAAAATTCTTTCCGAGATAAATAGAAAGGAATGATTCTCATGAAGTCTTATACACTTAAAGAAGTTTCCAAAAAAATAAATACTGCACCTGGCATCATCCGGCAATGGGAGAAGGAATTAACAGGAATACTCCATATTTCCAGATCAAAACAAGGGGCAAGAATTTATACAGATGTTGAGATTAACCAATTAACCGAAGTAAAGGAACTATTTGCTAAAAAGATCGGGAAAGAAGCAGTTCGGGATGCGCTGCTAAAACAATCCATCGCCAATCATGATACGGAGCCCGAGGAAACAGCCGCTGATGCTGATATTGAGTTTATATCTCCCCCGGAGCCAGTCACATTCGAAATGGTTACCCATTTAACCAAACAGCCTTCTATCCCTGATAACGAAAACAGCTTATCGAATGCTGATTTATTTTTCGAGGTGATGGATGCCTATAAGAAAAACTTCTTAAATGAGGTTAAAGAGGAAATTAGAAGTGTTGTACGAAAAGAAATATTAACTGAGGTAAAAAAGGAGATTTCAAACGGTACGCTTAGAACCGTTAAATCCGTGCAGGATTCCATTTATAAATCTTCAGAAAACACAAAAGAGCAAATTCAGGAACTCTCCGAGACCATTTCGAAAGCTTCGGAGGAAACCTCAGATAAGTTGAGATATTTATCATCCAACATCAAGAATGTCACCATCGAAACTGCTGATGAAGTTTATTCCCTCACAAAACAGGTTGTCGAAACCTCAGATAAGCTATCAAATTACATCGACCAAACCAATAATGAAATTTCCAATTTGGCTGACGAAATCGCAAAGGAACGTGAATTCCTTATGGATGACCGTGAGCAATACCGTCATGAAGTCCAGCAAAGGGAAGCCGCGTTTCAACAAATGCTGGCAAACTATCGAGAGGTTGCCGCGGCAAAGGAAAAAAAGTGGTGGAAATTTTGGAGTTAAATTTAAGATACGGGAATCTTCATTAACGCTGATTCTTTTCGTTGGATATCAAGGTTTTCGGTCATTTTTAAAAATGGAGGGATTGTCATGAATACAGCAGAGGCTGCAAAATTATTGGGTGTTTCAATTAGCACAATTCAGCGCTGGGTAAAACAGCTTGAACTGCCAATGGAACGAAATGAGCGTGGCCACTATCATTTTAAAGATGAGGATATTGAACTGTTTAAAAATATCCACGAACAGCTCCAGAACGGAACCTTATTGCAAGATATCAGCCAAGAAAAGGAAAAGAAAAGTCCACGCAAAGGGACAGTGAAAGCGGTCGAAAACGGTGAGGCATTGGAAAAGCTGTATGCCAAGGTAAAGGAATTAGAGCTTGGTTTACATTCGAAGGCGGATTCTGTTGCCTCCTATCAACTCCTCCAGCATCGCAGGGAGATTGAAGAACTGCAAAATCTTGTGAGTAGCTTGGAGAAACAGGTTGCACAGCTTCAAAACGAGGTAACCAAATTAAAAGGACCGGCACCTGCCGAAAAACCGTTAGTTTTAGAAAACAGTAAGGTAAAAAGAAAAAAGAAGAATTTTGTTAGTTCCCTATTTGGCTTTTGATTATCAATTAAACTGACCGAACGCGGTCCTCAAACGTTCGGTCGTTCTCTTATAAAACGTTTTCAAAAGCATGCATGTTTAAGCCTCTTTTGTTTGCTGTGTATCGAATTCCAGCAGACCCCCAAAGTACGAGATTTCCTTAATGCTGACACCAAGTTCTCCTGTCGGAATTTTCAAGGATAATTCTTCCCCGATATTTTTTAAAAGAAGCTGTCTGCCGACTGGGGATAAAAAGGATATAAAGCCTTTGTCAGGGTCAGACTCCTCCGGAAAGCAAATAACATATTCCTCTGTTTCCTGATCATCGAGATACATAACGGTAACCTTTGTCCCAATATAAACCTTTGGAATTGATGCTATAAAGCTATTTTTTTGGTTTTGTTTTAATATCTCCTCCAACTCCAAAACATAAAGGCTGAAAAAATGTTTCAGTCTTTCCTGAATAGGCGTCGAGGAAATGTAAAGATTAGTTAAATCCTTGATATTTTCCTCAATATACTCTAGCTGTCTTTGGAAGTACTGCTTGTTGGCCTGACCACTATGGTTCATAGTAGATAGCCCCCATACTCGGATTAAACTTCCTGCAAAATTTTGTTGCGTTTTTCATGTTATCTTCCTCCCACATAAAAAATGAACCCTCCAAAATATTTTTGGAAGATCTTAGCACTATATTACCATATTTCAACTTGAAAGTCGCAATATAAAAAGGCCATTCATGGAGAATAGCCTTTTTAGCTTTGAAGCCTATTTGCCGCCAGCATTTGTAAGCGGCAGCTTGGGTTCAACAAGCGGTTTTGTATATTTTTTAACCAAAAAGCTGCCCAATAGCAAGCAGACAATAAATGAAAAACCAATAAGAAATAAATAGACTCCCGAGATGGAACTAAACCCTTGGTCCGGAAAAACGGATTGGACCGGTTTAATGAGAAAACCGTGGAACAAATAAATATAAAGCGTTCTTTCTCCAATTTCAGTAAATTTGAACTGTGCCGATGGAATAAATGTTAAAAAGCTAAACACCATTAGAAAGGTTAAGAGATATTGCAAAGTCCGATATACTCCGGCTGAAATGTGTTCTACCCCCATTGCTGCATAGGAACTGTCACCCAAAAGCCAGGAAACAGCATCTTGAGGAAAGGAATGGCCAAAGAAAATG
Source organism: Neobacillus citreus (assembly GCF_018343545.2). Taxonomy (GTDB): domain Bacteria; phylum Bacillota; class Bacilli; order Bacillales; family Cytobacillaceae; genus Neobacillus; species Neobacillus citreus. The sequence goes on from NZ_JAGYPE020000045.1 coordinate 44,961, forward strand.
ACAGCAGCCAGGAGGAAGACCATTGCCGTCGGCAGTGAATACTTCCCTCTCAGAATCCTTTTTAAATGCCCCTCGTTTAATAGAAAGCCGAGCAAGAAATATGGAAAAAAGACAAATGTTCTCGACAAGCTTAAATAGCTGCCGGCTTCATTAAAATAACCAATGGCCACACCGAGAACAATAGCAAGGACCAAGCCCAGCCATTTCATTCTGGAAAAAGGAATCAGCAAGATGTTCCAAAATAATAAGCTTAATAAAAACCAAAGCGACCAGTGGGGATGGAAAAAATCAACATGAAAGGCAGCTTCTTTGCCATTCATATAGTAGTACACAGAATAGATGGTCTGAAAAAAGAGATAAGGGATTAATAGCTTTATGGTCAGTTTTTTAAAGTAGCCCGGCTTTTGGAATCCCTTAGAAAAATAACCAGAGATTAAAATGAACGCTGGCATATGAAACAAGTAAATAACTGTATACAACGTGAAGAGAAACCCATCTTGATCCTTTAACGGGCTGATTAAATGCCCAAAAACGACCAAGAACATTAAGATAAACTTTGCATTATCAAAATACTTACTCCTTTTTGATTTAGCCATAATATCACCTCATCATATGGATTCAATCAAAAGGTATATTAATATTGTAAAATTAACTTTTGCTTAAAAAATTAAATATCCATTTGGTGTATAAAAAATACCTTTTTATAAACTTACCATTTTTTCATTACAGGAACATGTTTATAAATTTACTTTTCATTTTCAATAAAATTACAATTTCAAGATAATGATAAAATACTCCTGCGCTGATTTTCCTATAATTTACTCCACGCGAAAAAAGAGCTGGACGTCCAGCTCTCATTTTCCTCCAACGATATCCACCAACCGATTGCTGATAATTTCTGCATAGTTTTCCTTTAATTCATTCTCTGATATCTTTAAGTATTTGGAAAGTTCTACAAGGTACTCCCGGTCATACCGCAGCCATGAGGAAAAGCTTCTTTTAACAAATCGCTCAGCTTCCATAAAGGTCGAGAACATCGGCGGGACCTTTTCACCGTTATGAAAGACATAAAACTCCCCGTCACCAGAAGGGAATATATAAGAAATCTCCCCTTTATGATTCTGGTAGCTGCTCCCTGTTTCCGACTCCTTCAGATTAAATTCATTGCGGTCAGCATCGGGTTTAAGCGGTAAGATATCAAATACATTAATAACAAATGTTTCAAAGGCCGCTCTGGTCAAATCTGCCCCTGAAGCTTTCGGATGTCCCCCTCCTCCATACCTTTTAGCAAACTCCGCGACATTCACTTCATCATGAATGGTCCTAAAGCCCATCTTTTTCCCACCCAAATTAAGAAGGACGATCATATCCAAATGTGGATTTTGCGTGTTTAATGCATTCCCCAGCTCTGACATGTTTTGTTCAGCAGGGACGATACCGACACAATAATCTTCCACAAAGGTTTGGACCATTTGCCTGCTTTTAGAATGGATATATCGGTTAATTTTTTGTTCCTCGATATCCAAAATTATGTTTTCTGTTTCGGTAAAATCAAATGATTCCCTGTTCTCCGTTAACCTTTTTATCATTTCCTCTTCAAACTGTTCCCGGTTCATAATATGGAACAAATCATTTAAGCGTTTGGCCTTGATATTGTTATTTTCATCCCATTCCCAGGTATCGTACTGCCTGATTAAGTCTACAAATTCATCGAGCGCTTTGCTTTTATCCAGTCTTCCCTTCTCAATTAGATAGTCGTAAAACAGCGATGTGGCACAGGTTTTTTTTCCAGATTCATATTCTGTTTTGACACTACCCCATTTGTAGTTATTAAAATGCAACGCTGTCACATGATGATCAATCACCTGAATATGTTTTCCAGCCTGAAATCTTTCGGCTAATTTTTTCTCAGTTTCTTCATTTACAGCTAAATCGGTAATGAACGTTTCTTCATTATTATTTTCTTGGTTAGTTATAAAAGCTTCGACCCGCTGATTTAAATTACGATAAGAGCAATAGGATACTTTTGCCTGTTCCCCAAAAGCGAGCTTTGCCAACACCCCGCTGCCAAGGCCATCTAAATCAACATCAGTAAAAAGTTTGACCATTCCATACACCATCCCATATTTTTTCCATAAGGTATATTTTGGTTTTTATTTTATCTTCTTATTCATTAGAAAAGCTGACCCGATTAGAGCCAGCTCCATTCCCCAGTATAAGCTTACGTTTTGTAATATCCTCTTTTTTGACCGTAATAACAAAACCAGAGTGCCTGAAAGAAAAAGAGTGCTCCCCAAAATGGGGCGGGAATAATTATCGTCAAATTCGCCAAATTCGCCGCATCTCCCGCAGATTGCGGGCTTAGTAAACTTATATAAAATATTTCATATGCACTTTGAACCGAATCCACCAGTAATATGGAGGCGATTAGCATCAATAAATGATCTCTAAATCCTTGGCTCCCTTTAATGAGCAGGAACAGGAACCCCGCAGCAAATGAACTGAGCCAAAAGATTCCATATGGGTTACGTACCCAGAAAAGGAGATTAATAAAAATGAATCCCAATATGATATCGATCAATAGTATCTGCTTTTTCCTTCCAAGTAATAAAAAGAAAAGGAAGGCTGAAAATGATGCAAATGTATAACCCGCCAAACTGGTAAAAAAACTGCCAATCCAAGTGGACTGATTACTATACGTGGCACCTTCAGAATTCATAAATAACGAAATTCTTTCTACATTACCGCTCAGTAAAGCCACGAATGCATGTCCGGACTCATGAATTAATGTATTTATCATCCGAAAATAATTCCCCATAAACGGAATATGAATTAACAGAACGCTAGTCACGAGGAAAAGAAAAAACTTCGCACTGAATTTTTCACGAACAAAGCTCAATTGGCATTCTCCTCTGTTTTAAAAGTTTTCATTATTTTCTATATTTTACCACTATTAATTAAAAAAGAATAACAATAACCACGCCATTTTGAAGCCGCATATCTTTTGGACAATTTTTGAAAGGATTCGACAACCAACAACTTATGTGTTAACATTAAGTTGTTACATCCCAAAAAGGAGGGAATGAGATTGATAGAGTTTAAGAATATTATTAAAAAATATCGATCCAAAACAGTTATAAATTCTTTTTCATTAAAAGTTGAAGCAGGACAGCTTGTTGTTTTTATCGGTCCAAGTGGCTGCGGGAAGACAACCTTGCTAAAAATGATTAATAAGCTGATACAGCCAACTTCTGGGAAGATTGTGGTAAATGGATCTGATATTTCTACCGTGAATCCGATTGAGCTTCGCCGAAATATTGGCTATGTCATTCAAAACACGGGTTTATTCCCACATATGACGATTAAGGAAAACTTGGAGTTGATTCCTAAACTGAAGGGTGAAGATCCTGCTGCTATTGAGAAGAAAACGAACGAGTTACTTGAAATAGTAGGGTTAGATCCTAAAGAGTATCTGCACCGTTATCCAAAGGAATTAAGCGGCGGTCAGCAGCAGCGAATTGGCGTAGCAAGAGCCTTCTCCACAAACTCCGACATTATCTTAATGGATGAACCATTCAGTGCACTCGATCCCGTTACACGATCATCACTTCAGGATGAACTGTTCCAAATGCAAAAGGAATTAAACAAAACGATCATCTTTGTCACTCATGATATGGATGAGGCTATTAAAATAGCTGACAAGATTTGTATTTTAAAAGATGGAGATATTCTTCAGTATGACACGCCAGAAAACATCTTAAAAAATCCTGCTAATGATTTTGTTTCCGATTTTATCGGCAAGCGCAGGGTATGGAATAATCCTGAATTGTTAATGGCAGAGGATATCATGATTCCAAATCCGGTTAAAATTACCGCCAAACGGAACGTCCTGCAGGCAATTGAAATCATGAAGGAAAACAAAGTAGACAGTTTATTGGTAACTGACAAGAATAATCGTCTTATCGGATTGGTGACCTTGAAAGGAATTCAATTGTTAAACCGCAACTCAGAAATTGAATGGGTAATGGAGAAGAATGTCCTGTCAGTATCACAGGATGCCAATTTGATTTCCGTTCTTGCAACCATGAATGAACATAAGATTGGTTATGTGCCTGTTATAAACAGTACGGGACAGTTAACAGGTCTTATTACAAGAAGCAGTATTTTATCTGCACTAAGCAGCCAATTAATCGATATGGAGGTGGCCTTTTAATGGGTGAATTATGGAACTATGCAAGTAACAACTATAACCAACTCCTTGAACTTTTAGGACAGCATATATATTTAAGTGTCATGTCTGTTCTGATTGCTACCGTTATTGGAATTCCACTTGGAATATTGATTTCCAGAGAGCCAAAGCTTTCTAAACCAATCATAGGCACTACAAATGTCATTCAGGCGGTGCCAAGTCTGGCCTTGCTCGGATTTCTAATTCCATTTATCGGCATCGGCAGTACCCCTGCCATTGTAATGGTGGTATTGTACTCCCTGCTTCCAATTGTGAAAAATACCTATACAGGATTAACCAATATTGATCGAGACATTCTGGAAGCCGCCAAAGGCATCGGTCTGACCAAGAGTCAAACAATGAGAAAGGTGCAGCTGCCGCTGGCCTTCCCGATGATTATGGCGGGTATCAGAATTTCAGCCGTTACGGCTGTTGGGTTAATGACGATTGCCGCATTCGTCGGAGCCGGCGGACTTGGTTATCTTGTCTTCTCTGGTGTGCAAACGGTCGACAATGCCATGATTTTGGCAGGTGCGATTCCGGCATGTATCCTTGCATTATTAATCGACTTTATTGTCGGAAAGCTTGAGACCTCCCTATCTTATAAGACAAAACAATCGTCTGCGTCGAAAACAGGAAAAACAACAAAAAAAATCATTCTTTCTTTTGCCAGTGTCCTTCTCGTCATTGCCGGCGTCTTTACCGTTTATTCAAAGGCCCAGGCTGGCGATAAAATTGTCATTGGTTCGAAGAATTTCAGTGAGCAGTTGATTCTTGGTAATATGCTTGCCGACTTAATTGAAAATAAAACTGATTTAGAGGTTGAAAGAAAGCTGAATCTTGGCGGTTCTCAGGTTACCTTCAGCGCCCTTAACAGCGGCGATATTGATGCATATATAGAATATACAGGGACTGGCCTTGTCAATATTTTAAAACAGCCCCCACAGAATAATCCGGAACAGGTGTACGATTATGTTCAAAAGGAATTTAACAAAAAGTACGGGATTAGATTATTAAAGCCGCTTGGTTTTAATAACACCTATGCACTGGCTATTCGTAAGGATACCGCTGATCAATACGGACTGAAAACCATCTCCGACTTGGCCAAAGTCAGTAACGAGTTAATTATGGGACCGACAATTGAGTTCCCAAATCGAGAAGACGGATTAATCGGTCTCTCCAAAACGTATAATATGCAATTTAAGGACGTTAAAGCCGTTGACGGCGGCCTGCGTTATACAGCGCTCGACAATCACAAAAGCGACGTTATTGACGCTTTCTCTACCGATGGCTTGATTGAAGCCTTTAAGCTAAATGTGTTAAAGGATGATAAGAACTTTTTCCCGCCTTACTATGCAGTTCCAATCATCAAGGAGGAAACTTTAAAAGAACATCCTGAACTGAAAAATGTTCTTAACAGCCTTGCCGGCAAGATCACAGAGGATAAAATGAGGGAACTAAATTATAAGGTTGATAGTCTAAAACAATCCCCAGCAAAAGTTGCGAAGGAATTTTTAGAAAAAGAGGGATTATTAGACAAATAATCGAGTAGGAGGGGGTGACTAACCCCCGACCTCTCACACCACCGTACGTACCGTTCGGTATACGGCGGTTCTAT
>NZ_JAGYPE020000046.1:0-21476 GCF_018343545.2 Neobacillus citreus
GGGCAAAATAAGGCCGCTATTTTTACCACTTGCTACGCTTGCAACACCCTTCGGATAAATTTGAACCAATTTTGACAGTATAACCTTTTAAAGAAAAGGAGAACCCTAAAAAACAAGGCTCTCCCCTCAAATTAACTTATTGATTTGTCACTTCATCAATGATCGCCAAGACCATTTCCCCGAGTTTGTAAAGCTCCTCAATCGGCATGCGCTCATTGGTAGTGTGGATTTCTTCGTACCCGACAGCGAGGTTCACAGTTGGAATGCCGAAGCCAGCGATAACGTTGGCGTCGCTGCCGCCGCCGCTGTGCTGCAGCTCGCAGCTGCGGCCTATTTTTGCGGCTGCTTTTCGGGCAATCTCCACCACCTGGTCACCTTCACCAAATTTGAAGCCCGGATACATAACTTCTACATTCACCTCAGCGCGGCCGCCCATTTCTGAAGCAACTGTTTCAAAGGCTCCCTTCATTTTCCCAGCCTGCGCTTCCATTTTTTCAGGAATCAATGAACGGGCTTCAGCTAAAATATCAACCCGGTCGCAGACAATGTTGGTCGCTTGACCGCCTTCAAAGCGTCCAATATTGGCAGTTGTCTCATGGTCGATTCGACCTAACGTCATTCTCGCGATAGACTTTGCGGCAATCGTAATGGCAGAAACACCTTTTTCCGGTGCAACCCCCGCATGGGCTGTTTTTCCATAGATAACCGCTTTAATCTTCGCCTGAGTCGGCGCGGCCACTACCACGTTTCCGACTAACCCGTCACTGTCAAGTGCGTAGCCATATTTGGCCTTCATTAACGAACGATCAAGAGCTTTTGCCCCGACAAGGCCGGATTCTTCCCCAACGGTAATCACAAATTGGATTTGTCCATGTTCAATGTTTTGTTCCTTCAAGACTCGAATCACTTCTAACATAACAGATAAACCTGTCTTGTCATCTGCCCCAAGGATAGTCGTTCCATCGGTCACAACATAACCGTCTTTAATGGAAGGTTTAACTCCCCTAGCAGGCACAACAGTGTCCATATGAGAAGTAAAATAAATGGGGTCAACCCCTTCTTTCGTTGCAGCAAGGGTGCAGACCAAGTTGCCAGCGCCATGTCCGGTAACGCCTGTTGTATCATCCTCGTATACGTCAAGCCCTAAGTCGCTGAACTTTTTCTTTAACACTTTAGCAATTTCGGCCTCATGTTTAGTTTCCGAATCAATTTGAACCAGTTCTAAAAATTCATTTAAAAGACGTTCTTGGTTAATCATTTGCCGAACCTCCCGTTTATGTACTTTACTTTTTCAGTATACCTTTTTTTCAAGTAAGCCTACAAACAAAAAAAGATCGGATCCTCTTGCTTTTGTAATAAAAGATCGCATATGCGTTGAATCGGGAATTATGCAGGATTCAATCCCATGTTCAATCATGTATTGGAAATACTTATGCGGCCTGGTTTCCATTCTCGGGTGATTTTTATGAAAATACTTAATATATATTTGTAACAAACCAATCGATACAAATGATAAACGTATAGGAAAATACGATGAATACTCCTCATTAAATCCCTCTTTCGAAATGACTCATGACGAGACGACAAATGAGGAGTTCCTTGAAAAAAGCAAAAAAAGGAGGAAAACTCTCCTCCCTGTAAATCTGATTCCTTTCCAAAATATCGTTCCTTATCTTTCTAAGTTCATAAAATTCCCGGTACTAGTAGCAATCAGCTCACCGTGTTCATCATAAGCCTCAGCAGTAACCACCATCACCCGCTTACCCTTTTTCACAATCTTGCCTTTACCTCTGAGCACTTTTCCGAACATCGGACGCAAATAGCAAGTATGGAAATCCAAAGTTGTCGTATACTCCTCTTCCGAAAGAACGGTCGTTGCCGCCAAGGCCATACCCATATCCAAAATGGTGGCAATGATTCCCCCGTGCAGTACCCCTTGCTTCTGCTTCAGATGATCCTCCACAGGCATTTCGATGACCGCTTCTCCATTCTGCGCTTCCAGGACCTGAATGTTTAAGTGGTTCCAAATGCCAAATGTTGTTAAGGACTGAAGCCTTGTATCCATTGTATTCATAACTAATCTCCATTAACTCAAACATTTTGAGTTTCTAATAAGACTTTTTTCAATTCCTTTTTATCGATCTTGCCAATAGGTGTAAGAGGGAGCCATTCCTTGAAGTGAACTGCTTTCGGAACCATATACTTCGCTGTGCGAGCCTTGCAGAATTCGATCAGCTCCTCCTTGGTACATAACACTCCTTCTCTCAATACCGCAAAAACGCATACAGTCTCTCCCCAGTCCGCATGCGGTACCCCTACACATGCACACATCGCTACGGCAGGATGTTGATTGACTACATTCTCCACCTCGATCGAGTAGATGTTCATGCCGCCTGATATGATCATATCTTTCTTTCGATCCACAATGTATAAATATCCATGCTCATCCATTTCTCCAATGTCACCGGTATACACCCAGCCGTCACGAATGGCTTCTTGGGTCAAATCCGGCCTGTTATAGTACCCTAATGACCGATAAGGCGCTTTCACAATAATCTCCCCGCGTTCTACATCCATACCCTGATCATCGACCAGGCGAACTTCAGCAAATAGGCAAGGCTTCCCTGCACTCTTCAAAGCTTGAGGATGATAATGATAGGCCCAGTCATGATCGCTTTTCGATAGTCTCGTGATCATGTTTGGACATTCGGATTGCCCATAATGTTGTTTTAAAATCGAGCCAAACATCTCAAAACCTTCCTTTAAACGTTTCGGGTCTATTGGTGCTGCGCCGTAGTGAACCGTACGCAGTGAATGGATATCAAATGCCTCTTTCTTTCCGAGATCAATCAGCCGGTACAGCATGGTTGGTACCAAATAGGTGATGGTAATGCGCTTCTCCTGGACGGTGTAAAAAAAGACTTCCGGATCAAATTTGTCCGTTAAAAACACATGCGCGCCCGCTAATACAGATCGCCAGAAAAACAATCCGGCTGCATGCGGCAAGGGCGTGGACAAAAAGACTCTATCCCTATCATCGATGCTGTTTTCAATCGTATTGGCGACTAATGTTTCAGCTAATGTACGCTGGGAATGCATAATGCCCTTCGGTACGCCCGTCGTTCCTCCACTGTAGAAGATAGCTGCCAAGTCGTCAGGGGAGGCTTCTTCCATCTTTGCAACCTGAGACTGTACCCGGCTATATAGTTCGAACTCCTTTGGGTAATCGTGGCCGAAACCCGGAATGCCTAAAGCTTTTACATTATTTCCGTTTGACTCGTTTACATATTGGAAGATCGTTTCTACATGATTGGCTGTCCCTACCAAAACAGCTTTCGGTTCCGTATCTTTTAAAATAAATTCAACTTCCCTGGTACCAAGCTTTTCTCCTATCGGAACCAAGGTTGCCCCGCACTTTATGACACCAAGGCTAAACACCAGATATTCTATGCTGTTCGGTATGGATACGACGACTTGAGTTCCTCTTTGGACTCCTAGACTGTGCAAATAGTTGGCCGCCTCATGGATACGAATAGAAAGTTCATCATAAGTTAGCGTTTCATTGGTTTTCAAGAAGGTAACAGCCGGATGTTTACCAAAGCTTTTGAAAGCCCTTAACAATAATGATTGAAAAGTTATGTTCTTCAAAAAGTTTACCTCACTTTAAAGAATGTATTTATGTGTATGGGAGAACTTCTAGGCTTTTTCGTAAACGCAATCTATCTCAGTTGTATAAGTTATATTTGAAGATCCCGTTTCATCCACACTCAATCCTTTCGTTTCTTGACCCCAAAGGATTAACGGCAAAATCAAGATGACCGTCGAGATGGCGACAAACCAAAAAACGATGGAGATCCCGCCTGAAGCAAGCAGATAAGATGCAATATAGGTCATGAGAATCCCACCAATAAACCTAGCTGATGCTTCCAAGAAAGAAGTGCCTGTTCCTCGCAGATAGGTTGGAAATTGTTCGGCACTGTAATTTTTCGTTCCTGCACCAAGACTATTTCCAAATAATGATAAAAGAATGCCACCAATAATCATAAAAGTCATATTCTTAGCATAAATAAGGATGATCGCCCCTATGGCCGCCAGAAAACAATAAAGGATAAGAGTTGGCTTGCGCCCCATCGTATCCGAAAGGTAGCCTAAGGCAATACCTCCTATTCCGCCAAGGGCCATCATGATTCCGGTGAACAATAGAGCATTTTCCAAACTGAATCCTTTCATTTCAAACATGGTTGGCGCATAGACGAGCAATACATAGAATATGATTGAAGCTATGCTGCTTATCGCCATACAGATGAACGTGCGGAGCAGGAAGGGGGATTTAAACAGCGTCGTAATGCCGCGGCTTAATTTCTCATTGCTTCCTCCGTTTAACGCTCTCAGGATTTGAACATTCATGAATTGCTGATCATGTTCCAAACCGGCCTCTTTCTCCAGTTTCTCGAGCAACATTTCAACTTCCCCGACACGCCCATTTTGCAGAAGCCAGCGGGGGGATTCTGGCAGCCATTTTATCAAAATGATGATATAAAGGATGGGAAGACCTCCTAGCAAAAAGGGAACACGCCATGCAACATCCAAAGGAAAATGGGCTAGCGTCCAAGCACCGATTAAATTGGGTATGACATAGGACATAATCAAAAGGGAAGCATACCAGCCTACGGCTGTTGCCCGCCGTTTACTTCCAATAAATTCAGAAAGCATAAGATAGGGAATCGCAAACACCGCACCTTCAGCTAATCCTGCAACGAATCTCATCGCACCGATCCAGTGAACGCTGGGGAAAGCGGCCCCGATTAAAGTGAAAAAGCTAAACCATAGAATGCCTATTATTAACACTTTTTTTCGCCCATATTTATCCAGAAGCCTTCCGGCAAAAAGAGCACCCAGTACAATCCCTGCCGTCGAAGTGATACCCAACAGCCCGACTTCGGAAGGACTCAAATTCCAGAGCTTTTTCAAGACTACAATCGTCTGGCCGATAATGCCAATATCAAAAGCTTCAATGATCGCAGCTACAGTCAGTAAAACCAAGTATCGAATGGATGTTTTGGTTAAGGGAAGCCGATCCAGCCTTGACAGCAAGTTAGCTTCTAAATGGTTTGCCGTTTTTCCCAATGTAATTCCCCTTCTTCCATACGGAGTCTTTAATGAATAGTCGTTATTTGCAGTAAGTAAGCTTCGTACAATTCTGTTCTTCTGCTATAATTTCATTCCTACCATCCCATCATCAAGCAGTACCGTGCTGCCATTGATGACATTTGACTCGTCTGATGCCAGAAAACCTACGACGTCGGCGATTTGATCCGGCTGCAATAACTCTCCTCTTGCATGATTAATGGTTGCCCTTTGCTGCATGAAGGGCTTGACGTCTTGTACCAGTGGAGTATCCGTTCCGCTAGGGGCAATAGCAACAACACGAATCCCCTTCTCACCCAATTCTGCTGCAGCGACTTGCGTCATCATGCTCACAGCTGCTTTGGAAGCGCTGTAACTAATTCCCCCTTTGATCACCACAAATGAATTGGTGGATGCCGTATTGATAATAATACCCTTGCTATTCAATTCAACCATTTTTCGTCCTGCTGCCAATATTCCATGAAAGACTCCATGCTGATTGACTTTTACGACTTTGTCGTAGATTTCCGGGCTGTGTTCCCTAAGCGGCCTATTGATGATTATTCCGGCATTGTTGAACACCACATCGAGACTTCCGAACTTCTCAACAGCAAGTCCAACAGCACGTTCGACCTGATCATACTGGGTCACATCCGTTTGAATGAAGATAGCCTCGCCTCCTTCTGCCCGGATGAGTTAAGCGGTCTCCCAACCGTTCACCTCATTCATATCGGCAATAACGACTTTCGCCCCTTCCCTGCCGAATTTAAAGGAAGTGGCCTTACCGAGTCCGCTTGCCCCGCCTGTAATGACACATACTTTATTCTTCAATTTCATACCGACACCATCCCATCTTAATCCATAATCTATGGTAAAACATTAACCCCTAAAGGCAGCCAAGCCATCATCTACCATAACCGTACTTCCGTTAATGACATCCGATTCCTCCGAGGCCAAGAACGCCACAATATTAGCGATCTGCTCCGCCTGAAGCAATTTTCCGCGCATATGCATTTTAGCCATCTTCTCTTCCTGGCCCAAATCTTTGCGGAATTGGATGAACGGTGTATCGATCCCGCCTGGCGCGATCGCGACGACACGAATTCCGTTATCCGCCAGTTCCAGTGCGGCCGCTTGCGTCATTAGCTTTACAGCTGCTTTCGATGCCTGATAGGCGATGACCCCTTTCGTCGCCACATAGGAAAACACGGAAGCGGTATTGATAATGACGCCTTTCCTCCCCAGTTTCGCTATTTCTTCGCCAGCTGCCAGGATGCCGTAATAAACACCATATTGATTCACTTGCAAGACCTTATCAAATTCTTCTGGTTCGAAGTCCAGCAGCGGCTTGGCTATATTCATGCCCGCATTATTAAACATGACATCCAAGCTGCCGAATTGTTCGACAGCAAAGTGTACTGAACGTTGGACCTGGTCAAAGCTGCTTACGTCGGTTTGAATAAATGCGGCCTCTCCGCCGGCGGCTTGAATCTGTTCAACCGTCTTCCTTCCTCCCGCTTCATCCAAATCAGTAACGACAACCTTTGCCCCTTCACTGGCAAATTTGATGGCCGTCGCCTTTCCCAACCCGCTTGAACCACCCGTAATAATCCCTACTTTGTCTAGTAATCTCAAAACAATCACTCTACCTTTCTAATCAAATCCTATCCTTTTATCGCTTCATTAACCTTGATAACCACGGCATCGGCTTGTCCATATCCCCCGCAAATGGCTGCAACACCGATGCCTCCGCCAATCCGGCGAAGTTCATAGATCAGTGACATGATGATTCTTCCGCCACTGGCCCCTGTGGGATGTCCTATGGCAATAGCCCCCCCATTGACGTTGGTAATGGAGCGAAGCTGTCTTAGCAAAGCGTCATCCCCATTGCTCAAGACCTTGGTGCTGACCAGCGGCATCGCTGCAAAAGCTTCGTTGATTTCAATCCTTTTCACCTGCTCTAAATCCATGCCGGCCTTCTTTAGCGCTTTATTAATCGCCAAGGCAGGCATGGCAACTGAGGAGGATGCATCGCCGGAAATGGTTGCGTAAGAAAGAATGGTAGCCATGGATTCCAGATTCAGCTTATCCTGCATTCGATTAGACATTAATACTAAAGCTGCTGATCCGTCATTGAGCCCTGGCGCATTTCCCGGGGTAATGGTGGGACTGCCGTAAACCGTTTTTAATCGCTGCAGCTTTTCTAGTGACGCATCCCGCCGTGGAGATTCATCTTGTTGGAATATAATGGAATCCCCTTTATTTGTTGGAAGTTGCACCGGCAGCAATTCATCTTCATATTTTCCCGATTCATAGGCAGCAAAGTATTTCTTGTGGCTTTCCCATGCCCATTCGTCCTGCTCTTCTCTCGATACTCCGTATTTCAGCGCTTCTTCTCCGGTAACAAGGGCAACCGGCGTATTTGTGATTGGATTCCGAATTTGCAGGGGATCTTCCAACGTCATATCACCTAAACGTTTTCCCCAACGTCCCTCTCTTAACAGATAAGGAGTTTGGCTCAAAGATTCAAAACCTCCGGCTACGACTGTTTCCGCTTCGCCGAGCAATATATCTTTCATTGCCAATCCTACGGCCGTGACGGATGAACAGCAGGCACGGTCTATCGTCAAGGATGGTGTCGAACCCGGCAAGCCAGCCTTAAAAAGAATTTGGCGCGCAGCGACCGAAGTGCTGCCTGCCAGAGCGGCAGATCCCATGATCACCTCATTCACTTGTTCCAGATTCAAGCCTACCCGGCTTATCGCTCCTTTTACCGCAATGGCACCCAAATCAACACTGGATTTGTTCTTCAAGGCCCCTCCCAACTTTCCGAACGGTGTTCTCACAGCGCTTACAATTCTGACTTCCTTCACTTATTTCCCCACCTTTTTACTCTCCCTATTATGTCGTGGCTGTTCATTTTCCTTGGTTGACTTCTAATTTAAGAGATCCTTTTTCTATAGACACCGCTTGAATCTGTTTCCGCTTTTTCAGCTCCCTAACCAGTTCCACCAAAGGAGATAAAGTTAAGTTTACATCTAAAGGCTTTCTGTTCCTGTAAAAGTCCTCCATTGTCAGCCGGCTGTTAAAAACGGCGAGCAACAACTCTTCATCGGAAGAAAAGGGACCGTTTTCTTCTTTGAACTTCTCAAGGAATGAATCGTTAAAATACGATGTCGGGTCGACGGTATCATAGTCATCATCCCATAAAATCCGGTCAAGTACATTCGGATCGATTGGGGCGGCCAATTCGCCGTAAAACCCTTTGGCATAGAGTCGAACCCCCTCCGGAATGGTTTTATAACGCTCCCCTTCCAAAATATTAAACGTCGCCTGTACCCCCACAAATTGGGACAGGGGGGTAACCATAACCGGATAGCCAAGCTCCTTGCGAACTCTGGCCGCCTCTTCTAGGACTTCGGGAAGACGGTGAAGGATGCCCAGCTCCTTCAGCTGGTTGGTTAGATTGGACATCATGCCTCCCGGTATCTGATGTCCGGCATATTGCGCATATTCAATCGGGTCAAATCGCTTAGGAGAATAAATCGGTTTCTTTTCCAGATAAGCCTGCCAGTAAAAAAAATCATCCATTTTGCGGATCATTTCTTCATCGATTTCCGCCTTCAGCCCAAGCTCATGGCAACGTTGGAGAATGTCGATCGTTGATGGTACCGAATCGCCGTTAGCCAAAGGCGAGCTTACTGTGGAAACCACATCAACGCCATGTTTCATTGCTTCTGTGAACGTATCAGCCGCCATGCCTGTAGAGGAATGGGACTGGAACATCAAGGTCGCATCTCCTACCGCTCTGCGCAAGGCCGAAATGAGTGTCCTGGCTCTGTCCGGGGTTAGAATTCCGCTTGCATCCTCCAGCACGACTGCGTCTACACCGAGATTCAGCAAATCCCTTCCCTTTTCCGCATAATACTCATCCGTATGAACTGGGCTTTCGGTGAAAACCAATGTCCCTGAGGCATTCATGCCCAAATCTTTGGCACGCTTTAACTGGTATGCCATATTGCGCAAGTCATTCAGGCCATCGAAAACACAGATCCAATCGATACCCACCTTTTTCAACGACTCCAGCATCACGTCCACCACATCATTCGGATATTGCTTCCATCCCACGATATTTCTGCCCCGAATGACAAACCCCAATGGAGTATTCGGCATCAGCTGCCGAAGCAGGCGTAACTTTTCCCACGGATCTTCATATAAAAATTTGACACCGGTTTCAAAGGTCGCTCCGGAACCGACAATGACACAGAAAAATCCTGCCTGATCCATAGTCGACGCAATGGGAAACATCGATTTTGCTTTCATTCTCGTGGCCCACAACGATTGTTGTCCGTCACGAATGGTTTCATCCATAAATTTGATTTTCCTCAATTTTCATTACACCTCCACAGGTTTATTCAGTTCATGAAGGAACGATTCTTCGACCCAACGGGTGTTGTATTTGCCGGATCTGAAATCGGGATTCCCTAAAACTCTTTCATGGAAGGGTACCGTCGTACGGATCCCCTTAAGATCAATTTCCCCGAGTGCCCTGAGCATCCGCACAATGGCTTCTTCCCGGTCCTGTCCATGAACAATCAGTTTTCCTAAGAGCGAATCGTAATAGAGAGGAATCGAATATCCAGCATAACAGTGACTATCCACCCGGACACCCGTTCCTCCAGGAAGATGGAGATGTTCAATTTTGCCAGGCATCGGCATAAATCCCCGGAATGGATCCTCAGCGTTAATCCGGCACTCAATGGCATGGCCCATGAATTGTACATCCCTTTGCTCAATAGATAACTTATGCCCCTCAGCAATGCGCAGCTGTTCCTTGACAATATCGATGCCCGTCAGCATCTCCGTAACCGGATGCTCAACCTGCACCCTCGTATTCATTTCAATGAAGTAAAATTTTCTGCTATCCGCATCCACTACAAATTCAATCGTTCCCGCACTCGTATAATTTTGACTCTTAGCAAGGGCTAACGCCGCTGCATGCATCTCTTCTCGCATTTTACTGTCCAAAACGGGACTCGGTGCTTCCTCGATTAACTTTTGGTGACGGCGCTGGATGCTGCAATCCCGCTCCCCCAAATGGATGCCGTTCCCATAATGGTCAAACAGGACCTGTACTTCAACGTGCCTTGCATTTTGAATGTACTTTTCAATATAAACGGTACCGTCTCCGAATGCAGCCGCTGCTTCCGCTTGAGTCTGTTGATAGAAATTTCTTAATTCCCGTTCGTCAAACACAACCTTCATTCCTCGGCCACCACCTGCGGCTGCCGCCTTGAGCAATACCGGATACCCTATTTCGTGTGCGGCACGGGCAAACTCTTCCACATCCGAATTTTTCTCATTCGTGCCCGGAACCACGGGTACCCCTGCTTCCACGGCAGCTTTCCTCGCTTGAATTTTATTTCCCATTTTTCGGATGATATCCCCGGAAGGCCCAATGAAACAAATATGATTTCTCGCACAGGCATCACTGAATTCATCGTTTTCCGCCAAAAAACCGTATCCCGGATGAATCGCATCGATTCTTTCCTCTATTGCAACGGAGATTAGCTTTTCGATATTCAAATAGCTTTTCCTTGAAGGCGCAGGACCGATAGAAACAGATTTATCCGCAAGGTGAACATGCAGACCATCCTGATCGGCATCCGAATAGACCGCGATAGTTTCGATCCCGAGTTCTTTGCAAGCCCTGATGATGCGTACCGCTATCTCTCCCCGGTTTGCGACAAGTACCCTGTTCATTTTTTTCATAGCACACCCCACCCATCTCGATTTTTTATACCAGCGGTTCAATGATCATGATGGTTTGCCCCGCTTCAATCATTTCTTCATTTTCCACATAGATTTCCATGATCTTTCCATCACAGGGAGCATTGATAGAATTGAATAATTTCATGACCTCAACAGTTCCGACTTGCTGCCCTTTCCTGACAGCACTGCCGATATGGACAAAAGGTTCTGCTTCGGGGCTTGGAGCCTGATAGAAAATGCCCGGTATGGACGACTGGATAGGAATCCCGGCAACCATTTCCCTTTGCGGTGGATTAAATTCCTTTTCTGTCATCTTCGCCGTCTGATTCTCAGGATTAGTCGCAGTGGAAACTTCATCTTCATGGACTAGATTTATCGAAGCAGTCTCGCCTTCTCCTTTATTACCTGACGAAATTTGCTCTTTACTTTTATCGATGACGAGTTTCATCCCTTGAATTTCCAACTGAAGCTTGTCGTAATTCCATGCATCAATGATGTTCAAAATTTCAATGACATCTTTATATGTTAATTCATAGCTGATTGGTTGTCCGTACAGATCAGATAAATGGAACGATCGTTTTTCTTGTGTGTTCATTTCAAGCGTTTTCATTTCTATCACCTCATAGCCGAATTATTTTACATTATTTTACATTTAAAGAGATCTGCTTTACGATAATCTCAGGAAGATTGATTTGAGAAAGCGACTGCCAACAGGAAGTGATGCCAACGATAATCAACAGCCCATAAACCAATCGTTTGAAATTTGTGTCGTTGATACGCTTGCGAATTGGTTGTGCAATCCAATAACCTAATAATGCTGGTATCATATAAACGATGACCGTAGTTAAAACCGTCTCAGTGACCTTTTGCTGCCGAACGAACAGGGACAGACTGAGTGCAACCGCATACATCAAAATGAAATAGTTAACAATTGTCGCGCGAAAGGAATCTTTCTGCAAGTATGGAACCAGTATGGCGATGACAGGCGGTCCAGGCAGGCCTACCACTCCTGTAAGGATCCCTGAAGCAAATCCGGCAAAATATAATCCCTTCGGCCATTTCCGGAGGCCAATCGGCTGACTCTCATTTGATGATCCGCCTATTTGTGCAACCTTCCTATTTCTTTCCGCCTGAACCCATTGAATCAGCACATAGCTCAAAACAGTAATTCCGACAAGTCCTTTCAAATGAACCCCAGACATCTTTCCGCTTGCTAACACACCTAACAATAAGCCCGGAAAGCCGATTGCAAGCAACCGCCAGACTAAATCCCAACGAGCCATGTTCCAATTTTTCCCCGCCTGAAGCACAAGCGTGAACATCGATAACATCATGCTGATGAGTATGGCTTCATAATTCGGAAAGATATACAGCAATAAAGGGATGGAAACGAGCGGGAAGCCAAAGCCGGTCAGGACTTGCACGCCTGCTGCTCCCATTACCGCCATGCTGCCCAGCAGCCATTGGTAGGAATTGATATCAGGCATTATCCATCTCCTTTACTATTGAATAATGTAAATAGAAACTTCGTATGGCTTCGCCTTGAGTATGATTTATTTCAAATAGAATTACCTCCCTACATTATTTAAGACTCTCGGAAATAAGCTTTTCTAGAAATCCTAAAATAAGGAACTTAATTCCAAGCTTCTATTATTTTTTGATAATTCAAAATAAATTAAATAACTTGAATTTATTGTACATATCAATTATAGTAATGTAAAATAACAATTTTGCATAAACACTTCGAAAATTTGCATATGAAAAGGAACATAAAATGAACATTGAACAACTCGAACATATCGTTGAGGTATCGAAAACAAAATCTATTTCCATTGCTGCTCAAAACCTTCATGTTTCCCAATCCGGAATGAGCAGGGCCATATCGAATTTTGAGGAAGAATTGGGGATTAAAGTATTCAAACGCTCAAAATTGGGGACGATCCCGACGGATGAAGGGATACAGATCATCAAGTACGCCTATGAAGCGCTTATGAAACTGCAAAAAATAAAGGAAGAGGCTCAACTGTATACCACATCAATAACCGGGGAATTAAAAGTTGTAACAACCCCCGGTTTTATGAACCTATTGCTAAAACCTCTATCAGCTTTCAAAAAGGAGTTTCCGAAGGTTAGTATTGAAGTGTCAGAAAAGGGAACAGATTATATTGTGAATGATTTTCAAGAAAATAAAATTGATATCGGACTCATTACAATTTATGGGGATTTGTTCAATAAAAAAACTGATTTGGCTTATGACAAATTAATAGAAGGAAAAATGAAAGTATGCGTCAACAAAAACTCCCCACTGGCGCTAAGCGATGTCGTAACCCCCCAAGAATTGCTTAATCAGACGTTTCTTATATATGACGGTGAATATATCAAATGGTTCGTCAATGACTTTTGTACTAAATATGGACCCATCGATATTTGGTTTACATCAAATAATGCGGAAGTGATTAAAGAAGCAATCGTTAATGATTTGGCTATTGGCTTTGCCCCGGATTTCGCCATGAAAAAGGATCCTTATGTATTAAACGGCCAAATTATTCTTCTTGACCTTGTGAATCATGAACCAATAGATGTATCCTATGGAAGAATACGGTCCGATGATCGGCATTTTTCCGCAAACGTTGACAGGTTTATCAACTTTCTGAAAGCGGAGCTTAAACATTTTTGAAACTGGGCCCATTTGAAAACCAACCTAAATATTGAGTTCGAGCAGATCCATAACATGAATGGACATGCCTGCTTTTTCCTGCTGTCATGCGGAAGGCGCTCTGCTCCTGTGGGAATACGGAGCAGGGGAGACCCTGCAGGAGCAGAGCGACGAAAAAGCTCCCCGTACCGACCACAAAAGCGAAGCGCCTGGAGCGGAAATCAACAGACAAATTTAAGAGGTCCTACATAAAAAGAAAATACCACAGTCCAAATGAACGTGGTAGACCCCCAATTTTATGCTTACTTATCTTTTAAAAAAGAGGCTGCCCCTAAAGTTACACTTTTGGGACAGCCTCTTCAAAAAACTTACAACGGAATATTTCCGTGCTTTTTATATGGTCTCGATTCTTTCTTCGACCTTAGCATCTCTAAGGATTGAATCAACTTGATTCTAGTTTCGCGCGGGTCGATGACGTCATCCACCATTCCCCTGGATGCCGCGACATAAGGGTTCGCAAATTTCTCACGGTACTCCTCTATTTTTTGCTGCCTAGTCTCTTCAGGGTTATCGCTGTTTTGGATTTCCTTTGCGAAAATAATATTAGCTGCTCCCTGCGGACCCATGACGGCAATCTCCGCATTCGGCCAGGCAAAGACAAGGTCGGCGCCGATTGACTTACTGTTAAGCGCCACATACGCGCCGCCGTAGGCTTTGCGCAGAATAACCGTCAACTTCGGAACGGTCGCTTCTGAATAAGCAAATAAAATTTTTGCCCCGTGGCGGATGATGCCGCCATGCTCCTGCTTAACGCCCGGGAAGAAGCCAGTTACATCTTCAAAGGTGATAATCGGGATATTAAAAGAATCGCAGGTGCGAATGAATCGTGCTGCTTTGTCGGAAGAATCGATATCAAGACCGCCGGCCATTACTTTTGGCTGGTTACAAACAAGTCCGACTGTTTCCCCTTTAATTCTTGCAAACCCAACAACAATATTTCTGGCAAAATCCTTATGAATTTCCATGAAAGTATCCGCATCAACAATCTGTTCAATAACATTTCTTACGTCATATGGGCGGACAGCATCGAAGGGAATCACATCCGTCAAATCAGGACGGTAATCTTCCTCTTCTGCCACTTCCACTCTTGGCGGTTTTTCTTCATTATTCTGCGGCAAGTAGCTCAGCAGCTTTCGTACATTTGCCAAAACTTCTTCCTCGGTTGCACCGCGGAAATGAGCATTCCCGCTGATGGTATTATGTACACCGGCACCGCCCAAGTCTTCTGCCGAAATTTTCTCCCCGGTAACGGTTTCAATTACCTTCGGCCCAGTAATGAACATTTGGCTCGTTTTTTCCACCATGAATACAAAATCGGTAATTGCGGGTGAGTAAACGGCACCGCCGGCACATGGGCCCATGATGACGGAAATCTGCGGAATGACTCCCGAATAAATAGAATTGCGGTAAAAGATTTGTCCGTAGCCGTCTAAGGATACAACCCCTTCTTGGATGCGGGCACCGCCGGAATCATTCAGGCCGACAAACGGGGTGCCATTTTTGGCTGCCAAATCCATTACATTAGCAATCTTTTTGGCATGCATTTCCCCCAAAGCGCCGCCAAAAACGGTAAAATCCTGTGAAAACAAATAGATCGGGCGTCCATTCACTTTTCCATATCCAGTTACAACGCCATCGCCAGGACCCTTTTGGTCTTCCATCCCAAAATCGTTTGTGCGGTGCTCAATAAATGGATTTAATTCAACAAACGTCCCCTTATCGACTAACAGGTCAATCCGCTCACGGGCTGTCAGCTTCCCTTTTTCGTGCTGCTTTTCAATCCGTTCATCACCGCCCCCGAGTTCTACCTCCCGGCGTTTGTCATACAGCTCATTTAACACTTCATAGATATCCATTTTGTTACCCCTTTGTCTGTTTCTTTTCGCAAAGCTCAAATAAAACGCCCGATGCCGATTTTGGATGCATGAAGGCAATATCTGCCCCGCCTGCCCCTGGCCTTGGCACCTCATCAATCATTCTGATACCATGCTCCTTTATTTCCGCAATTCTTGCTTCAATTGATTCCACCCCAAGAGCTACATGGTGTATGCCCTCGCCGCGTCTTTCAATAAAGTTGGCAATCGTGCTCTCCTCTGAAGTAGGTTCGAGAAGCTCAAGCTTGGTCTCTCCAGCCTGCAAAAATGCTACCTTTACCTTTTGACTGACCACTTCTTCAATTTTTAAAAGAGGGAGCTTTAACACTTCCGTATAAAAAGGAAGGGTCGCCTCAAGAGACTTTACAGCAATTCCAATATGATCGATTTTTTTAATCATTCTAAAATCCCCTTTTTTCAATTTTAACATAAATTCGACAATAACATTATTCGTGAAAAAGTTCATAAATCCTTCCTAAATTGCTGAGTTGTTCCGTTGTCCTTTTGGGCTTTTCCAAGTACAATGTAGATAAAACCTTTTAACCAAAAGGAGGCATTCATTTTGAATAACAAAAAATCTAGAAAAATTATTGTTTATTTAATGCTCTTTGCTATGCTGGCTTCCACTCTTCTAATTGGAATTGCCCAGTTTCTATCATAACAATTAAGGGACTGTCCGCATTGACGGACAGTCCCTTTTTCTTATTTGATAGCACCGCTTTCCTTTGCCAGTGCTTCAAATGATTTATTGGATGATGTTACTAAAATTTTTGTCCCAAGCGGTATCAACGGGAATAATGAGGTAATAACCTCATTCTGGGTGCGGATACAGCCTTGTGAAACATATTTTCCAACGGAAGCCGGCTGATTGGTGCCATGAATACCGTAGATTCTGCCATCAGTCTCCCTTGCGTCAAAGCCAATCCACCGCGAACCTAGCGGATTCTTGGGATCGCCGCCGGGTATGTCACTGCGGCGGTAATATGGATTCTTTGCCTTTACTGTGACAGTAAACAGTCCCTCAGGGGTCATTTCCTCCGTCTTGCCAGTGCCAACACTGACAACTGTTTGGACTCTATTCTCACTAATAAGGGCAAGTTCATTATTACTTTTATTCACGATCACAAATGGATCCCCAGGCAATGGGTTCGGACCCAAGGGCCAGATGGGGGAGAGGGAAAATGCCATCAGGATTGACGAAAAGATTTTGATCATAATCATCCTCCTGCCGTTTTCCCCTAGTTTGCATCAATCTATCATTCTTCATTCATTTTCCGCAATTAATTTATAAAACTTTTTCTAAAAAGTCCTTTGCACGAGTGGTCTTTGGATTTTTGAAAAACTCTTCCGGCGAGCCTTCTTCTAACAATTTCCCTTCATCAAGAAACATAATCCGGTCGGAAACTTCCCGCGCAAATCCCATTTCATGGGTAACAATTGCCATCGTAATACCTGTATGGGCCAAGTCCTTAATAACATTAAGAACTTCCTTGACCATTTCTGGGTCAAGTGCAGATGTCGGTTCATCAAATAGCATTAACTTTGGCTCCATGGCAAGGGCACGGGCGATGGCCACCCTCTGCTTCTGCCCCCCTGAAAGATTATTAGGATAGGCTGATTCTTTTTCAGACAGTCCCACTTTGGCTAATAGTTCGCGGCCTTTTTTCTCAGCAGTTTCCCTGGATTCACCTTTAACTCTCATCGGTGCATACGTTAAGTTCTGCAAAACAGTCATATGCGGGAATAAATAGAAATGTTGAAAGACCATGCCGATTTCCTGTCTGACTTTCGAAATATCCGTTTTTCGGTCGGTAATGTCTTGATTATTAATCCACACTTTCCCTTTTGTCGGTTCCTCCAACAAATTCAAACAGCGAAGAAAGGTTGATTTTCCTGACCCTGATGGTCCGATAATGGAGACTACCTCACCGCTTTCGATACTGGTTGAAATATTTTTTAAGACTTCATTATCGCCAAACTGTTTATAGAGGTTCTCTACTTTAATCACTATATTTCAGCCTCCTTTCAACCAGTTTGCCAGCAGTTGTTAAAACGAAAACGAGGACCCAATAGATTAGTCCGACAAAAATTAATGGTTCAAAATTATGATACGTATCTGCTCCCACAACCTGGGCACGGCGCATTAAATCCAAGTAGCCGATTGTTGATACAAGCGCCGATTCCTTTGTTAAGGTAACAAATTCATTCATAAGGGCCGGTAAAATATTTTTAAGCGCCTGCGGCAAAATAATGTCCTTCATCATCAGGCGATAAGGAACACCGAGCGCCAGGGCTGCTTCGGTCTGACCTTTATCCACGGCTTGAATGCCCGCTCTGATAATCTCTGACACATACGCAGATGAATTCAGCCCAAATGCCAGAATGGACGAAAGGAATGGATCAATATCGTAACCTGTTAATTGCGGAACCGCAAAATAAATTAACATTAGTTGTAAAATCAATGGCGTTCCGCGGAAAATGGATGTATATATATCTGCAAGCCAATTTAAAGCCTTGACTCTGGAAATTTTCAATAATGCCAGAATGGTACCGAGAACAAATCCAAATATAATGGCGACAACGACAAATTTTAATGTTACCCATATTCCTTTTAGTATAAAAGGAATATAAGGCACAATTTGGCTAAAATCCAAATTCATGCCTTACACCTCACCTCAAATATTTTCTTTTTAAAAAATGCTATTATTGTTGGTCTTTTAACCATTTATCTTTCAATTCTTGCAGCTTTCCATTTTGCTCCAATTTATCAAGAGCCTTATTAACATCCTTTACAAGCGCACTGCCTTTAGGAAAAGCGATGGCCATTCCTGGTGAACTGCTTGTAGGATCATCAAATCCCGCTAAATTTTGCTCTTTAATATAACCTGTAGCCACTGACTTATCTAAATAAGCTGCATCGATTCGCTTAGTTAATAGTTCTTGAATTAAAGTTGTAGCATTGTCTAATGGCTTTGCTGTAAAGTTAATCTTCTTCTGAAGTTCCTTAGCACCCTCTTCTTGGATGGTTCCTAATTGAACACCAAGTGTTTTTCCTTTTAAATCATCTACTGTTTTAATGTTAGAATCCTTTAAAGTAATAAACATTTCACCTGAACGATTATATTCGGTGGAAAAATCTACATTCTTTTTACGCTTCTCAGTTGCTGACATTCCAGCAAGGACCATATCAACACGTTTTGCCTGCAATGCTCCGATTAAGCCATCAAACTTCATGTCTTTAATTTCAAGCTTATATCCTAATTCGTCAGCAATCGCATTTGCCAGGTCAATATCGAAGCCTTCAATGTCACCTGATGGATTTCTAGATTCAAATGGAGCAAAATCAGCCGATGTTGCCATTGTTAGTACTTTTTTGTCCGACGATTTTTCACCGTTAGCTCCGTCCTTATTACTTTGGCCGCAAGCAGCCATAACGACTAATGAAAAAATAATAGTTAGAAATAAAAATGTCTTTTTCATGATGTCCCTCCTGAGTATTAAAATTTGAAATTATATAATGACTTGAATTTTTATTCAACAAAATGGATATTAACACAGCAATGAATTTTTGAAAAGATATTTTTTTAATATAAAAATATTCAAAAAATTGAGCATACCTTTTATACTAGTTAAAATGGGCACAAACCATTTTTTTATGTGTATTTTCCATAAAAAAACACCTCTTTTATGAAGAGGTGTTTAATAGGTATAATTAACCTTTCTTGGGTTAAATTATTATATTTCTTCGCAATATTTATCGAATTCCTGCTGAAGCTTGGCAACCACTGTTGCTGGGTCATAGCCTTCAATCTGATGTCTTTCAATCATGGAACAAATCTTTCCGTCCTTTAATAAGGCGAAAGAAGGAGAGGATGGCGGATAGCCTGTAAAATAGCTTCTTGCCTTTTCTGTCGCTTCTTTATCCTGACCGGCAAAAACCGTTACTAGGTGATCTGGGCGCTTATCATAATGAACGGAGTATGCTGCCGCTGGACGGGCAATACCGCCGGCGCAGCCGCAAACAGAATTAATCATGACTAGAGTTGTACCCTTTTGGTTTAAAGCCTCTTCAACCTCATCGGCTGTCTTTAGCTCTTGGTATCCGGCAGTGGAGATTTCCTGACGCGCCTGGCGGACAACATCATTCATAAAAATATTAAAATCCATGCTCATTGAATTCACTCCTTATGTCTTACATACCTACATCATAACAGTTAAAATATGTTTTTTTCAAATGATTATTCCTGAAGTGAAAAAGAAAAGCTGCCGATGAATCGACAGCTATTGATTAGAGTTTATAAATGTCTCATAAAGCTTTTCCACGGCTGTGGCCACCGTTACGTCCCCGGTGATGACTTCGTTTTCATACTTAGGAAGCAAATTCTTCACACCAGGGTGATGAAAGAAATGATAGTGAAGAGTATCGGTAATCATCGAATACAGCCATTCTCTGGATTGAAATTTTCTTCTTTCGTCGAAAACGCCTGAGGATTTCACAGTCGTCTCGAAGGTTTGGATGACCTTCCAAATATCTGCGATTCCCTCGTGTGTCAAAGACGAACAGGTATAGGCTTTCGTTCCCCATCCCTTTGTGGCCGGCTGGAGAAAATGCAGGATACGGTTATATTCTTTCCTCGTTTTCTCGGCATTTTGCTTATTCGTCCCGTCCGCTTTGTGGACGATAAGGCAATCGGCCAGTTCCATAATGCCTTTTTTCATTCCCTGCAATTCGTCACCAGCACCGGTTAGGACAAGCAGCATGAAAAAGTCGACCATATCACGAATGATAACTTCACTTTGGCCTACACCGACCGTTTCAATTAGTATGACATCAAAGCCGGCAGCTTCACAAATCAGCATTGCTTCCCTTGTTTTCCGGTGAACCCCGCCAAGCTTCCCAGCCGTTGGCGATGGACGGATAAACGCTTTTGGATTCCGGGCCAATGTTTCCATTCGGGTTTTGTCACCGAGGATGCTCCCGCCGCTAATCTTTGAGCTTGGGTCAATCGCCAAAACGGCAACTCTTAGTCCAAGTTCACATAGATAGGTTCCGAACGCCTCAATAAATGTGCTTTTTCCAGCCCCAGGCACCCCGGTAATACCGATGCGAATTGACTTACTAGAGTGAACCAGCAGCTTTTGCAGGAGCGCCTGTGCTTTTTGAAAATGCTGTTCAGCGTTGCTTTCCACAAGGGTAATCGCTCGGGCAAGCAGACTTCGATCACCTTTAAGGACCCCTTCATACAATTCGTCTAGCGAGGGCTCAGTCGATCCGCGTTTTTGAAAACGGACATTTTTTTGAAAAGTCACTTCTCCTGTTTCCTGCTCCTTGCCTTTCCTGATGACAGTTGAAAATTTATCCGGCTCTTCGGGGTTTGCCCATTCCGGTCTTTGTTCACCCGTCATTTAATTTGCCACTTCCTCGTACCCAAGCTGTCTATATATCTCCTTGATTACCTTTTGCGCAGCTACTGGAATAATCGTACCAGGACCGAAGATGGCCGCCGCACCATTGTCATATAAGAATTGATAATCCTGAGCTGGGATAACGCCGCCGACAACAACTAAAATATCCTCGCGGCCTAATCTTTTCAATTCCTCAATAAGCTGCGGAAGGAGCGTCTTATGACCAGCAGCAAGTGAACTCATTCCGATCACGTGAACGTCATTTTCCACCGCTTGCAGGGCTGTTTCCTCCGGTGTTTGGAAGAGCGGGCCGATATCGACATCAAAGCCAAGATCGGCAAATGCCGTAGAAATGACCTTCGCCCCGCGATCATGACCGTCCTGCCCCATTTTCGCAATCAGAATCCGCGGCCGTCTGCCTTCATTTTCAAGGAATTCTTCTGTCATTCTTTGGACTTCGGCAATTTCTTCTTCGTTTGTAAAAGAAGTGCTGTAGACGCCGCTAATGGAACGGATAATAGCTTTATGACGACCCGCTGCTTTTTCTATCGCATCGGAAATTTCGCCTAGCGTCGCTCTTT
>NZ_JAGYPE020000046.1:21576-48688 GCF_018343545.2 Neobacillus citreus
AATGGAACGGATAATAGCTTTATGACGACCCGCTGCTTTTTCTATCGCATCGGAAATTTCGCCTAGCGTCGCTCTTTCGCGTGCCGCCTTGACAGCAAGCTCTAATAAATTCCCTTCGCCGGAAGCAGCCGCATTGGCTAAAGCTATTAAAGCCTCTTCCACTTTCTGTAAGTCCCGATTTACTTTTAAGGAATTTAATTTTTCAATTTGCTTTAAACGGACAGCTGTATTATCAATGTCCAAAATATCAATTGGCTCTTCTTTTTCAAGCCGGTAGCGATTAACGCCAATAATCGTTTCTTTTGCAGAGTCGATTTGTGCCTGCCGTCTTGCCGCCGCCTCTTCAATTTTCATTTTCGGCAGCCCGGTTTCAATGGCCTTTGCCATTCCGCCGAGATTTTCAATCTCCTCGATATGTGTCCAAGCCCGCTTGATTAATTCATCCGTCAGTTTTTCCACATAGTAGGAGCCTGCCCATGGATCGATAACCTTGGTTATGCCAGTTTCTTCTTGTAAAAACAACTGGGTATTACGGGCAATCCGCGCTGAAAAGTCTGTCGGCAGGGCAATCGCTTCGTCCAACGCATTTGTGTGCAGGGATTGGGTGTGGCCCATTGCCGCCGCATGCGCTTCAATCAGCGTCCGGGTTACATTATTAAACGGATCCTGCTCGGTCAAACTCCAGCCTGATGTTTGCGAATGGGTGCGGAGTGCCATTGATTTTTCGTTTTTCGGATGGAAAGATTTCATCATTTTTGCCCAGATATATCTTGCTGCCCGCATTTTGGCCACTTCCATGAAGTAGTTCATACCGATGGCCCAGAAAAAGGACAACCTCGGGGCAAATGAATCAATGTCGATTCCGGCTTTAAGTCCGGTTCTTACATATTCCAAGCCGTCTGCTAACGTATAAGCGAGTTCGATATCGGCAGGTGCCCCGGCCTCCTGCATATGATAGCCAGAAATACTAATGCTATTAAACTTAGGCATGTATTTGGACGTATATTCGAAGATATCGGCAATGATCTTCATCGACATTTCTGGCGGATAAATATACGTATTCCTGACCATGTACTCTTTTAGAATATCATTTTGAATCGTTCCGGACAGTTTTTCCTGGCTGACTCCCTGTTCTTCGGCCGTTACGATGTAAAAAGCCAGTACCGGGAGAACGGCGCCATTCATCGTCATGGAAACGGACATTTGATCGAGCGGAATTCCGTCAAAGAGGGTTTTCATATCGAGCACTGAATCAATTGCCACCCCAGCTTTCCCAACGTCACCGACTACCCTTGGATGGTCAGAGTCATAGCCGCGGTGAGTAGCCAGGTCAAATGCCACCGATAAGCCTTTTTGCCCCATCGCCAGATTGCGGCGGTAAAAGGCGTTACTCTCTTCGGCAGTGGAGAATCCGGCATACTGCCTGACTGTCCAAGGACGGTTCACATACATGGTCGGATATGGTCCCCTTGTGTATGGAGGAAGCCCCGGCAGGCTGCCGAGCTGTTCTGTCCCGTCTCGGTCTTCCTTTGTATAAATCGATTTTAGGATGATTTGTTCATTGGTCTCGAACAGTAAATCATCAAGGGAGGAGGCAATCTCTTTATCAACTTTTTCCCGCCATGCTTCTTCCGTGATAAAATTCTGGTTCTCAAACAGTTTTGCGTTTTGAAAATCAGGCTTTTGTTTGTTCAAGAGAGTTCACCTCCATGTCAGATAGGATTTCATCGATGGTTTCACAGCAATTGCTTTTTACATGAATAAACCGCTTAAGCCCCTCTTCGTACCACTGGGCCTGCAGTTCTTTTTCAGGAAGCCCAGCCAGAAGGAAGATTAGGTTTGGAAATTCAGATTTTAACGCTGTCAGCATTTCATGTCCGATTTGCTCATACTGTTCATTTGTTCCGCAAATGCAGACAAAGTTAGTTTTTAAGTCTATGATAAATTGTCTGGCATCCTCTATCGTGTGGACCGGCTTGCTTTCAGCTGGATGGATTCCGCCGGCTGCAAGAAAGCCCTTCATGAAATCAAGTCTTGGTTTATGCTGCTTTAGTTCGCCTAGACATAACATGCCGACTGAAGGTGCAGCACCTGTTGTTTCTTGTAATTGGTTTGCCTTGAAGCGAAGCTCCTCATATGGTTCTGCTAATCTGTGCTGAGGGATGGCCTCGAAGTCTTTTGTGGCTGCGGCTATTTTCATTAGCTGCTTTTGGCTAGGTACCGCTTCATCCAATTTTGCATAAACATTTGTCCCGACGATACTTTGCTTTCTTATTTGAATATCGAGGTTCTTTTTTTCATAAACAGCAGCAATTTGCTGTTGAAGCCAGTTTGACTTTAATGCCTCCAAAATGCCTCCCGCAGCCTCAATTTCCTTAAAAAATCCCCATGCATTTTCCGCTAGCTGATTGGTCAGCGTCTCCACATACCAAGAGCCGCCTGCAGGGTCAACCACCTTCTGCAAGTGTGCTTCTTCTTTTAAAATTAGCTGGATGTTGCGAGCAATCCGTTCGGAGAAAGAAGTAGGCCCAGTCAATTCATTAAACGGCTCCACATGCAAATATTGGGCTCCCCCTAAAACAGCGGCAAATGCCTCGTTGGCGGAACGAAGGATATTGACATGAGAGTCAAAGTTAGTTTTTGTAAAAGATGAGGTTGTGGCGGCAATCTGCATACCCCTTGCTTCCGCTTCGGCACCGTAAAGTTCCGCAATCCGCTTCCAGAGTACGCGGGCTGCTCTAAGCTTGGACAGTTCCATAAAAAAGTTGCTGCCGATGGAAAATTGGAAAATCATTTTTGATAGAGCTTTTTCAATGTTCATGCCATTATCAAGAAGCTCCTGTAAGTAATAGACTCCTGTGGCGGCGGCGATCCCGAGCTCTTGAACAGCGTTAGCTCCGCCATTATGGTACGGAGTGGTGTCGACAAGAACAGTACGTAAATCAGGAAACTTTCCATCTGCCTGCAGGATTTGACTTGTCCGTTCTTTAAGTAATTCCTCTTGGATTGCTCCAACTTCTGCAAATAGGGAAACGGGGTCATTGCCTATGTAGCCTGTAAGGATTGTTCCATCACTATACTGGCCGGCAAGATTTTTTAACATGTCATTCAGTTCCCATCTGGCGTTGATAGCAAATGGGTATTTTTTCTCTAAACCCGCCAATAAATCTGGAAAACTATTGGTTTTCGAAACTTCAAAAGAAATTGCTGTTTGTCCCTTTTCAAGGGCCTCTTGAAGCTTTTGTTTAAGTTCTTCGGGTGTTCGATAAGATATTTTCTGGGCAACTTTCCATTCGTCTGTTACATATCCTAATGGGGCAATTCCCCTTCTAAAATCAGATCCTCCAGGATAGTCGGGCACCTGTTGTTCATCCTGCTCGGTATAAAGCGGTTTCAAAACAATGTTTTCATAGGTGGTACTTTGTAATAATTCAATTTTTTTCCCTTTTAATGATTTCTCGGCCTGTTCCTTCCAATCATCTATTGTTTTTACAGGGAAAGATTGATTACGTATATTTTCCAAACTCCTCATCCCCC
This sequence comes from Neobacillus citreus, assembly GCF_018343545.2. Lineage (GTDB taxonomy): Bacteria > Bacillota > Bacilli > Bacillales > Cytobacillaceae > Neobacillus > Neobacillus citreus. The sequence goes on from NZ_JAGYPE020000046.1 coordinate 25,114, forward strand.
TTCCGCATATTATTGAACTAATATTCAATTAATTCTATTTTAGGGTACAACCTCGATTCAGGCAAACATTTTCAAAACTTAAAAAATAAACAGCCGCCAATCAAAACTTGAATGGCGGCTGTTGCCGGCAAATTTTTTAGTAAATAGAGGTTGTTGTTTTAGACATGTTTTCGATGATTTCTTTCACCCTAGCCAGGAACCGGCCGCAAACAAGCCCGTCAAGAACACGGTGATCTAAAGACATACAAAGATTAACCATATCACGAACTGCAATCATCCCGTTATTCATGACAACAGGACGTTTCACAATCGATTCGACCTGAAGGATTGCGGCCTGCGGGTAATTAATGATGCCCATTGACTGGACAGAACCAAAAGAGCCGGTGTTATTGACTGTTATCGTACCACCCTGCATATCCTCCGGACGAAGCTTTCCGGACCGCACCTTCACGGCAAGGTCAGAGATTTCACGGGCAATACCTTTAATCGTTTTCTCATCGGCATTTTTGATGACAGGCACGAATAAAGCGTCATCTGTGGCGACTGCAATCGAAATATTGATATCCTTCTTTTGAATAATCTTGTCGCCGGCCCACATCGAATTAATTTGTGGGAATTCTTTTAGGGCCTGAGAAACGGCTTTTACAAAGAAAGCAAAGAACGTTAAATTGAAGCCTTCTTTTTTCTTGAATTCATCTTTTATGGAATTGCGGTAGTCAACAAGGTTGGTGGCATCGACTTCCACCATTGTCCAGGCATGCGGTATTTCATGCTTGCTGCGCAGCATGTTCGTGGCAATCGCTTTGCGAACGCCGGTAACTGGAATTTCGATATCCCCCGCTGCCACCGGAACCGATACGGCAGGTGCCGGTGCAATAGCTGCTGGAGCAGGCTGACTTGGAGCTGCAGCCTCCTGAACAGGCAGTTTACTAGCTGCATGCACTGGTGCCTCCGCTTTTTGTCCTGCTGCTGGAATATTACCAGACTCAATGATTTGCAATAAATCCTTACGAGTTATCCTGCCCCCAGCACCAGTACCTAAAACCTGCGTTAAATCAATGCCATGCTCCTGCGACAACTTAAGAACAGCCGGCGAATACCTGGCCCGATTCCCCTGATCAACAGGAGTGGCAATACCGTTCCCTACAGCCGCTTTTAGTTCAGGTGCGGAAACAGCTGCCTCCGGAGCAGAAGCGCCGCCTTCCGTTTCGATGGTACAGATAATTTCCCCAACAGCCATTGTATCACCTTCGGCAGCAATGAGTTCCTCAATTACACCTGAAAAAGAAGAAGGAACTTCCGCGTTAACCTTATCTGTCATGACCTCTGCCAGAGGGTCGTATTTATTTACCTTATCCCCAACAGAGACTAGCCATTTGCTGATTGTACCTTCCGTTACACTTTCGCCTAACTGCGGCATTTTAATTTGTTCAGTTGCCACTATTTCATCCTCCTAAACCTAAAACTCCGCAAGCTCGCGCATTGCTTTTTCGACCTTATCCGGATTGACCATAAAGAATTTTTCCATTGTTGGCGCATATGGCATTGCTGGAACATCTGGGCCGGCTAACCTTTTAATCGGGGCATCCAGTTCAAATAAGCAGTTCTCGGCAATAATGGCGGCAACCTCACTCATAATGCTGCCTTCTTTATTGTCCTCCGTGACGAGCAGTACCTTACCTGTTTTCGATGCTGCTTCGATAATCGCTTCTTTATCTAGCGGATAAACGGTACGCAAATCCAAAATATGCGCAGATATGCCGTCTTTGGCTAATTTCTCTGCCGCTTGCAGGGCAAAATGCACGCAAAGCCCGTAAGTGATAACAGTGATGTCCTCTCCTTCACGCTTTACATCTGCTTTACCAATTGGCAGGGTATAATCTTCAGTAGGCACTTCACCTTTAATTAAGCGGTAGGCCCGTTTATGTTCGAAAAATAACACTGGGTCATTATCGCGAATGGCCGCTTTTAAAAGTCCCTTTACATCATATGGGGTGGATGGCATCACAATTTTTAAGCCTGGCTGATTTGCAAATACGGCCTCAACTGATTGTGAATGATACAAAGCTCCATGAACGCCGCCGCCATATGGGGCGCGGATGACAATCGGACAGTTCCAATCGTTATTAGAACGATAGCGGATCCTTGCCGCCTCGGAAATAATTTGGTTTACTGCGGGCATAATAAAATCAGCGAACTGCATTTCCGCAATTGGCCGCATCCCGTACATGGCGGCCCCGATTCCAACACCGGCTATCGCTGATTCCGCCAGCGGCGTATCAATTACGCGCTCTTCACCAAATTGTTCATACAGTCCTTGTGTAGCCTTAAAAACGCCGCCTTTTCGCCCCACATCTTCACCAAGAACAAAAACTCGTGAGTCTCTCTCCATTTCCTCGCGAATGGCCATAGTAACTGCATCAATATATGAAATAACTGCCATATTTCTTCCCCCTAACGATCCCCGTATACATATTTCAATGCATCCTCTGGCGCTGCATAAGGTGCATTTTCTGCATAGTCAGTGGCTTCATTGACGATCTGCATGACGCGGTCATTGATTTCCTGCTCCAATACATCATTCAACACGCCGGTTTCCTTCAGATATGCACCAAAGGTGATGATTGGGTCCTGCGATTTTGCCTTTGCAACCTCATCAGGCGCCCGGTATGAGCGGTCATCATCGTCAGAAGAATGCGGAGTTAAACGATAAGAAACAGTTTCAACTAAAGTCGGACCTTCGCCGCGGCGCCCGCGCTCGGCCGCTTCCTTAACAACTTTATAAACCTCTAACGGGTCATTGCCGTCTACTGTATAGCCGGGCATGCCGTAACCAATGGCACGGTCAGAAACCTTCTCACAACCCAATTGTTTTTCAATTGGCACAGATATCGCATATTTATTATTTTCACACATAAAAATGACCGGGAGTTTATGAACACCAGCAAAGTTGGCACCCTCATGGAAATCCCCCTGGTTCGAGGATCCTTCCCCGAACGTAACAAAGGAAACAAAGTCCTTCTTCTCCATTTTACCGGCAAGTGAAATCCCCACCGCATGAGGAACTTGCGTAGTTACAGGCGATGAACCGGTGACGATCCGATTCTTCTTTTGCCCAAAATGTCCCGGCATCTGCCGCCCTCCGGAGTTAGGGTCTTCTGCTTTGGCGAAACCTGACAGCATCAACTCTTTTGGAGTCATCCCAAACGTTAATACGACACCCATATCACGGTAATAGGGCAATACATAATCTTTTTCCCGGTCTAGGGCAAAGGCAGCACCTACCTGTGCAGCCTCCTGCCCTTGGCAGGATATTACAAATGGTATTTTACCTGCACGGTTCAACAGCCACATCCGCTCATCGATACGGCGGGCCAAAAGCATCGTTTCAAACATTTCCAGCACTTTTTCATCGCTTAAGCCTAAAGCTTCATGACGCTTTTCCACCATTAACTTCATTCCTCCCGTTTGTTCGCTTTAAATCATTTCTCTCCCAAAAACCTATCCATGGATGGCCTTCCCATCAACTGCCAATGCCGCCTCGCCAATTGCTTCCGAAAGGGTTGGATGAGGATGGATGGTGTGGGCAATTTCCCATGGTACAGCATCAAGCACCATCGCAAGGCCGGCTTCCGAAATCATATCAGTAACATGAGGACCAATCATATGCACCCCTAAAATATCATCGGTCTCCTCATCAGCAATAATTTTAACAAATCCATCTGCTTCACCGAATACAAGGGCTTTCCCAATAGCACGGAAAGAAAATTTCCCCACTTTTACTTTATGCCCATTTTCCTTTGCTTGATTCTCTGTAATACCGACACTGGAAACCTCGGGACTGCTGTAAATGCATCTGGAAACTAGGTCATAATTAAGCGGTGACGTTTTTTCACCCGCAATATGCTCCACAGCAATAATCCCTTCATGTGAGGCAACATGGGCAAGCTGCAACCCGCCTATCACATCACCAATGGCATATATATGGGATTCTTTTGTTTGATAAACCTCATTCGTTACAATAAAACCTTTTTCAATTTGAATCTCTGTATTATCAAGTCCAATGCCCTCTGTATTGGCCTGCCGTCCTACTGATACAAGCAGCTTTTCCGCTTTGAACTCTTTCACCGAACCCTTTACTTCTGCCGAGATGGCCACTCCATTATCTTTCACCAATGTTTCAGGAAGAACTTTTGCGCTTGTGATAATATTAATCTTCCGCTTCTTCATCAAACGCTGCATTTCTTTCGAAATCTCGTGATCCTCCGTCGGTATAATTCGGTCTGCGTACTCAAGAACAGTCACCTCTACGCCAAAATCGGAAAGCATCGAGGCCCACTCAATTCCAATTACTCCACCCCCCACAATAATGATCGAGCTGGGAAGGGCTTCAAGCTGAAGGGCTTCATCAGAGGACATGACGTATTCGCCGTCAATGTCAAGACCTGGCAATGTCCGCGGTCTTGACCCGGTCGCGATAATGACATTCTTCGGGATGAGCATTTCATTTTCAGAACCATTGTTCATTTCAACGGAAATGGTCCCTGGCATCGGCGAAAAAATCGAAGGTCCCAATATCCGGCCAATTCCTTCAAATACATCGATTTTCCCCTGCTTCATTAGATGCTGGACACCTTTATGCAACTGGTCAATAATTTTGTTCTTTCGTTCTTGAACCTTGCCAAAATTAACTGAAACTTCTCCAGTGATCACACCGAATTCATCGCTGCGCTTTGCCGTTGCAAACACTTCAGCACTCCTGAGCAGTGCTTTACTTGGAATACAGCCCTTATGAAGACAGGTACCTCCAAGTTGGCCTTTTTCAACAATTGCCGTTTTCAAACCAAGCTGTGAGGCGCGGATCGCCGCTACATAGCCGCCGGTCCCTCCGCCAAGTATGACCAAATCATATTCTTGTGCCATTTGGTTCCCTCCCAAATTCCCCTAAATTTTCACTGTTTTAAATTTCCCTGGGTAATCCTTAACCTCTTCTTCGCCGAGTAAGACACGAAGTGCCCCTTCCGCTAACGCCTGCAGCTCATTTTCACCCGGGTGGACAATTACGTCTGCAATCCATTTAATCCGATCAATAATTGATTTAACAAATTCTTTACCATATGCCAAGCCGCCTGATAAACAAATAGCATCTACTTTTCCGGATAGAACAGCGCTGGCAGAGCCAATTTCTTTTGCCACCTGGTATGCCATTGCCTCATAGATCAGCTTTGCCTCCTGATCTCCAACCGCGATTCGTTGCTCAACCTGCAGTGCATCATTTGTACCAAGGTACCCAACAAGCCCGCCTTGGCCGACCAGCTTTTTCATCATTTCTTCCCTGAAATATTCACCTGAATAGCATAAAGCAACTAAATCACCAGCCGGAACTGTTCCGGCACGCTCCGGACTGAAGGGGCCATCGCCATGGAGGCCATTATTGACATCGACGACCCTGCCCTGTTTATGTACTCCGACGGTAATTCCGCCCCCCATATGGGTAACAATCAAATTTAATTCGTTGTATTTTTTTCCAAGCTCTTTGGCAGCCCGTCTGGCGACAGCTTTTTGGTTTAACGCATGAAAAATGCTTTTTCTTTCGATTAATGAAAAGCCTGAGATTCTGGCGATGGGGTCAAGCTCATCGACAACAACCGGGTCGACGATATATGAAGGAATATTAAGTCCCGAAGCAATTTCAAAGGCAATGATACCGCCGAGATTAGATGCATGCTGACCGGAATAACCTTTCTTAAGGTCTTCTAGCATTTGGCTGTTAACTGCATATGTTCCGCCCTCGATTGGACGAAGCAAGCCGCCCCGCCCACAGACAGCATTTAATTTCGAAAGATTGATTCCTTCATGATCCAGTGTCTCCAAAATCACATTCTTTCTGAATTCATACTGGTCAATAATATTAGCAAAAGTATTAAGAATCTCCATGTCATGTCGAAGGTTTTTTTCAAAAATGGAAATTTCATTATCGAATACTCCAATTTTTGTGGAGGTGGAACCGGGGTTAATGACGAGAATTCGATATTCTTTATTTGGCAACGGATAAACCTCCAATTTACTTCTGAAACACTTGACTTTCGAATATTAAAGGCAAAGACGCTGAATTTCCCCATTCAGCGCTTTGCTAAAGTATTTCAGTTGTTTCTATCTGGTTCTTCTTCTGCTTAAAATATTGTGGCCATTTTGCAGGAATTGGCTTCTTGAATTGCGTATTCTTTCAATCCGTTCCTCTGCCATGCGGTCTGCCGCCACGTAGGTTGGAATGCCATCCCGCTTAGAAATTTCAATCACTTTTTCAATGCTGTTGTAGATGGTTTCTACTTTTTTCATAGCGCGCTCATAGTTATAGCCATATAATTCATCCGCAACGTTAATGACTCCGCCCGCATTTATGACGTAATCAGGTGCATATACGATTCCCATTTCATGAATGAGGTCGCCATGACGGGTTTCCTTTAATTGGTTATTAGCAGAACCAGCAATTACTCTTGCTTTCAATTGTGGGATCGTATCGTCATTAACCGTTGCACCAAGCGCACATGGAGCATAAATATCACACTCTACTCCATAGATTTCATTTGGGTCCACTGCACGGGCGCCAAATTCTTCTACTGCACGGTTAACGGCTTCCCTATTTATATCAGTAACGATTAACTGGGCACCTTCTTCATGTAAATGACGGCAAAGACTATAAGCTACATTTCCAACCCCTTGGATTGCGACTACCTTTCCTTCAAGGGAATCAGAACCAAATGCCGCCTTCGCTGCTGCTTTCATTCCACGGTATACACCATATGCCGTTACCGGTGAAGGATTTCCCGATGAACCAAATGCGGGAGAAATACCAGTAACATAGTCAGTTTCTTCATGAATCAAGTCCATGTCCGCAACAGTTGTTCCAACGTCTTCCGCTGTAATATAGCGTCCATTCAAGCCTTGAACATAACGCCCGAAAGCACGGAACATTTCTTCGTTTTTATCCTTGCGCGGGTCGCCGATGATAACCGTTTTACCGCCGCCAAGATTTAATCCTGCTGCCGCATTTTTGTATGTCATCCCTTTAGCAAGTCTTAGCGCATCTTCGATTGCCGCTTCTTCTGATTCATATGTCCACATCCGTGTACCGCCAAGTGCTGGTCCCAAGGTTGTATCATGAATGGCAATAATCGCTTTTAATCCGGATTGGTTATCCTGGCAGAACACTACCTGCTCATAATCATATTGCTCTAGGTACTTAAAAATTTCCATGTTAATTCCTCCTCTGAAAAATAAGCGTACTAGTACTATACAGAACACAATGCCAATGCCAGCGAATATAGCTTGCTCTCAGCCGAATCGGCTCTTGAAGTCAGGACGATTGGTGCTTTTGCTCCAGAGATGACAGCACCCACTTTGGCATTTGCAAAATAAATTAATGATTTATATAAGGCGTTGCCCACTTCAATCGCAGGTACCAATAGAATGTCAGCTTCCCCCGCAACCTCGCTTTGAATCCCTTTGTGCTCGGCAGCAAGCGCCGAGATGGCGTTATCCAATGCAAGCGGGCCATCAATAAGGCAGCCTTTTATTTGTCCCCTTCTGTTCATCATGGTTAACGCAGCAGCATCCAAGGTTGCCTGCATGGCAGGGTTTACTTCTTCGACAGCCGCAATCGGCGCGATCTTTGGGGTTTCAATCCCAATAGCCTTAGCCAGGGCAACAGCGTTTTTGACAATTTGTACTTTCAGCTGTAAATCCGGAGCAATGTTCATAGCTGCATCCGTTACGATAATAAACCGTTCAAATCCGGGCACTTCGAATACAGCCGTGTGAGATAGCACACTCCCTGTCCGTAAGCCAAATTCCTTATTTAAAACTGACTTTAAAATAATATTAGTAGGAAGATTCCCCTTCATTAACACATGAGCCTCTTTGCTTGAGACTGCTTTAACAGCGGAATCAGCCGCTTCGGCTAATGAGGCAGTATGGATAATCGTAAGACGATTCTCGCTATTTGCATCTATTCCTTTCAATTGAAGGGTGGACATGATCTTTTCTTGATCACCAAATAGTAAAAAATGTGCCAGGTTACGATTTAGCGCATCAAGGACTGCTTCAATCACTTCCTCGTCTTCTGCAGCCGCAACTGCAACTGTTTTAGCATCATTTTGGGTTGCTTTGTCAATCAATGTTTCAAGCAGCAAGCTATCATCAACCCTTTCACCTTTCCTGCAACTCCATATATTTAACATGCAATAATCATGCCAAAGATCTTTTTATGAAAACGCTTTATTTAACAGAATGTAAACACGCAAAAAATTTCACACCTTGAAATTTATTGCATGCTATTATTTTCAAGATTGTATTTTTCTAGCTTATAATATAAGTTTCTCACTGAAAGCCCAAGAGCTTTGGCCGTTTGTGTTTTATTTCCGTTGAGGCGGGCCAATGTTTGCTGGATAATCTTTGCCTCATGCTTTTCTATCATTTCTGATAATGTGCCCTCCAAAGAGATGGAACCCTGTATCCGATCATCGGAATGATCATTATGTACCATATTACTTGTTAGTTGTGGCAAATGAGGCACATCAATAAGCGTTTCGGAATAGTTCATAAAAATAATCGCTCTGCCAAGTATATTCTCCAGTTCTCTGACATTCCCCGGCCAGTCATATTCCATCAAAAAATGTAAAGCAGCCTGCGTAATCCCTTCTACGTTCCGGCCGTAATCACGGTTAATTTTTTGAATCAGCCGTTCTGATAACGAGGGGATCTCCTCTTTCCGTTTTCTCAATGGGGGAATGTGGATAGGCATACGATTCAAACGGTAGTATAAGTCTTCCCTAAAGCTTCCCTTCGCAATACCCTTTTCTAAATTGACATTAGTGGCTGCAATGATTCGCACGTTGATAGTCATTGGTTTAGTTCCACCTACACGGATAATTTCATTTTCCTGCAGAACTCGGAGGAGCTTCGCCTGGGTATTGGCGGACAGCTCGCCTATTTCATCAAGAAAAATACTTCCGTTATTAGCTTCCTCAAACAGCCCTCGCTTTCCTCCCCTTATCGCTCCTGAAAACGCCCCCTCTTCATAGCCAAACAGTTCACTTTCAAGCAGAGATTCGGATATAGCTGCACAATTCACTCGGATAAACTTGTTATATTTTCGGTCGCTCGCATTATGGATCGCATGGGCAAACAATTCTTTACCTGTCCCTGATTCACCGCGCAGCAGAACTGTCGCAGGGGTTTTTGCTCCCAATTTGGCCTGCTCAATGGCAAGCATCATTTCATCCGATTTTCCGATAATGTCCTCAAATGTATATTTTGCTTCAAGTTTACGAATCAACTGCCTGGCCCTGTTCAATTCCCTGCTTAGCGATTTCATTTCTGACATATCATGGATGACCCCGACGCTGCCTTTCAATTTCCCGGTTACGATGATTGGCGCCACATTGACGATGACTTCCCGTTTGTGCGGTCCTACCCGCATTGGCACACCTCTTACAGCCCTTCTCGTTTGCAATACCTTCATGTGCATGCTTTCACCTTCAGAAATATCAGCTGTTGCAGGTTTTCCGATTACTTCCTCCTGCGTGAGGCCTGTTAATCTTGTGTAGGCGGGATTAATAAGGATTCCCCGGCCCTCTTCATCCACTACGGAAATGGCATCGTCACTAGAATGAATAATCGCTTGGAGCATCGTCTGAATCTCTTTTAAATCAGTGATTTCCTCAGCAAGCTTTACCACTTCGGTTATATCCTTAAAAACGGCGAGAGCACCGATTAAAGTTCCATTCTCCTCAACAATCGGAATCCTAGTTGTGATAATCTTGCGGCCATTCCCCAAGACCATCTCCTGATTTGTTTCGATTCTTCTAGTTTGCAAAATAATCGGCAGCCGGCTATGGGGGATGATTTCTGTGACATATTGACCGATTGTCTCCTCTTTGTCTACCCCCATCATTTCTTCGGCTCTTCTATTAAAAAGAATGATATATCCTTGATGGTCAATAACCACCATTCCATCATTGGTCGAATTAAAAATAAGCTCCTGAAGATAGGATTCATATTGATGCTTTTCAATTAGCTCTTCTTTTTCTTCCATTAATTTAGAGACAAGAAAGGCGACACTGCCTGGGATTAAAATCGTTTTTTGACTCTTTTCGTTTCGTAATTTTTGAAAAACGTTTTCATCGCCTGTTACTTCAATGATGATGTCAAGGTTTTCGGCTAAAAATGGCTGCCAATCCGTTCCGGTTTTGATTCCTTCCTTTTGGGCTAAAAGGATACCGGGGGCGTCTAAGTTCCGGTCAATTACGACAGAGACATTAAGCACTTCCGATTCTTTTAAAATTTTTAAAATGGCACTTCCGCCTTTTCCGGCCCCGACTATCATGATATTTTGCATGAAATCCGCCCCTATGTATCAAAGTACGCAAAATTTTTCTATTCTAGATTGATTATTATGCAATTTTTTTCAGATTAATTGTAAACCGTAATCCGCATCTTGACAAATTAAAACCATGTACTATTATTTTTATGTGATATGCTTAAATAAAAAGCGGAAGGATATTTTTATGAAGCGGATTATTGCCCTCATCATTTTAGTCATCCCTGGATTTTTGGCAGCGGTTGGAATTAAATTAATGCGTGACATGACCTTTGGGGTTCTGCAAGCACCCTTTCCGAAATTATGGCTTCAATTTATCGTCGGATTACTCTTACTTTTAGGCGGTTTAGGTTTTGTAGCAGGATTTATCCTTTATCGCGACCGTAAAAGAAATAAGGTACAAGCTCGATTTAAGGATACGAGGACCAAAAAATAAAAGAGGCCGTGGTCACGGCCTCTTTTCATATTGTTTTCGAACCCTTCTAGCCTTAACCGGGTTATCTGTGATAATTGCTGTACAATTCACATTAAACAAACGATGCATATCCGCCTCGCGATTAACCGTATACGGTCGTACAGCGATACCATTTTCCATTGTCATTTTGACAATTTGATCCGGTATTGTAGAATGCTTTGGATGAATTCCACTGGCCCTTATTGATTGCGAATAAATCCACGGCATGTATATGCTTTCGATAAAAAGCGGAGCTGTTTCAATTTCTGGCGCTAACCGATAACTGTTAACAATGCTATAATGGTTGAAGGAAGAAATGATAATCCGATCCGACAGATTATATTTTCTTACCATTTCTATCACCTTTTGTTCCATTCCTTCATATGGAATAAGACCATTTTTAAACTCAATATTGCATAAGAGCTTGTTTGTTTTCATCCATTCCAGAACTTCTTCCAAAGCTGGAATTGGTTCTTTTTTAAATCCTTTGTTATTGGCGTTAAATTTCCTGATTTCTTTGTATGAAAAGTCTTTCACAAAGCCATTCCCATTTGTAGTCCGATCAATTTTTTCATCATGAATAACAACGATTTCGCCATCACTTGTTAATTGGACATCAAGCTCTAACCCGTCAGCACCCGCTTTTTCAGCCGCCAGAAAGGAACTCATTGTATTTTCAGCATGCGTTGCGGAAAAACCGCGGTGAGCAAATATTTGTGTCATTTTTTCACTTCCTTAAACAGATTGGAGGGTCTTGTATGAAACCTTTACAAATATCACCTGAAACTGCAGTCAAACTGGCCGAAAAACTAAAAGTCCCACTAGAACAGATTATGCATATGCCACAACATATTCTCATTCAAAAATTAATAGAATTGGAAAAAGATAAAAAGAACTAGAAAAATTGCACAATAAAAAGCCTCAAAACTAATGAGGCTTTTTTATTATTATTCCTTTCAAGAAGCCTTATGCTCCAGACGCAGTTTATCAGCCACCATCGCAATGAATTCAGAATTGGTCGGCTTTGCCTTGGACATGCTGACCGTATAGCCAAATAGGGATGAAATGGAATCAATATTTCCGCGGCTCCACGCTACTTCAATGGCATGGCGGATGGCCCGTTCCACGCGGCTTGCGGTTGTATTATATTTTTTTGCAATATCAGGATATAACACTTTTGTAATCGAGCCGAGCAGTTCAATATCATTAAATACCATCGAAATGGCTTCGCGCAAATATAAGTACCCTTTAATGTGTGCAGGTACACCAATTTCATGGATAATGCTTGTAATGCTGGCATCGAGATTCTTTGGTTTTGCATCCGGCTGTGTTCGATAGGTGGAGGCGGAAACCTTCCGTGCGGAGAATGAGCTTCTGCTGCCGCTGACCTGACGAATGTGGCTGCCTAAATTCTCCATATCAAAAGGCTTTAGGATAAAATACGAGGCACCAAGCTCCACGGCTTTTTTCGTAACATCTTCCTGGCCAAAAGCTGTTAACATAATGACATTTGGCAATACTCCTTTTTTCAACTCGCGAAGGCGCTCCAGTACTGCCAGCCCGTCAAGATGAGGCATGATAATATCAAGAACAAGTACATCTGGGTCAATCGTATTTAACATATCCAGGCATTCCTGGCCATTATGGGCTACACCTGCCACTTCCATGTCATCTTGAGAAGAAATGTAATCCTCCAATAATCCTACAAGTTCTCTATTGTCATCCACGACACATACTTTTATCTTCTTCAACTCCGGTTCCTCCTCAACTAATCACAATACTCTATTTTGTAAATGTCAAAAATCCTCTAATTCTATTCTAAATTAGAAATTCGACAATGCAACAAAAAATCCTCTCATTTTTTTAATATTTCTTAAAATAGTGATAAAATCTTATCTTTTCTTAATTTTTCTCGTTAATTCGACTAAAAACGCCATTTTTCCAAATTATAACTAATTTTTGTCGAAAAATCTATACCAAAGAAAAAGCAAAATAGGAAAATTATCCTATTTTGCTTTTGATTTAACTTGCTTTATTTTTCGGCATTTCGTATATGTTAATTCCGGCTTCATTTAACATCCATTCAATGTGAACCCCGTAACCGGAGGTCGGATCATTCACAAACACATGGGTGACAGCGCCGATTAATTTTCCATCCTGAATTATTGGGCTGCCGCTCATTCCTTGGACGATTCCACCTGTTTTTTCAAGCAGTTTTGGATCGGTCACTTTGATGACCATGCCTTTTGTCGCCGGAAACTTTTGCGGAATTGTACTGACAATTTCTACGTTAAATTCTTCTACTTTGTCATCATTGACCACTGTCAAAATCTTAGCTGGCCCTTCTTTTACTTGATGAGATAAGGCAATTGGCAGTGGTTTATCTAATACTCCATTTTTTAATTCTTTGTTCAATTCGCCAAAAATTCCAAAAGGACTATTCTTTTTAATATTTCCTACAATTTCACGATCTGATGAGAAACGGGCCAGTTTTTCACCGGGGTCACCGTTGCTCCCCTTTTCAATGGAAGTCACCGTAGAGCGGACAATTTGTCCATCTTCTACGACAATTGGCTGCTTTGTATCCATATCCGAGATAACATGACCAAGCGCACCATATTTCTTCGATTGCGGGTGAATAAATGTCATCGTTCCGATGCCCGCAGCCGAATCCCTTATATACAAACCAAGTTTATAGCTGTTTTCTCCTTTATCCTTCAAAGGAGTCAATTTCGTTGTAAATTTACCGCTTTCACGGCTGATTGCCATTTCAAGCGGCTTTCCATCCTGCCCTGCACTTTGAACGAATGGCGCGACATCAGCCATTTTTTCAATCTTATTTCCATTAATTTCTGTAATGATATCGCCAATTTTTATTCCTGCAATTTCGCCTGGAGATTTCTTTCCGTTTTCAGTATTGACTAGGTGGTGACCAACCACTAATACGCCAACTGTATTTAATTTTACACCAATCGACTGTCCGCCAGGAATCACTCGAAAATCCTTTAAGACGTTTACATCGACCTTTTTAATGGGGATACCTGCAAATTCTAATAGCATTTCGTTCTTACCGTTTTCCGATGCTTTTAAAGCGACTGAATGGTTTTCCTGATCAAGTGTGATATTAGAATTGGGTGATTGGACCGAAGCTGAAACAAATGCAGCCTTTTTAAAGCTAAAATCCTGCCCCTCAAAAAGGGTAATATTCTTCGGAACACTTACATACTCACGCATAGGCTGAAAAAAAATAAGGCTGAATAATGAAACAAGGAGAATTCCACCAATTATTTTTCTAACGATTTCTAATTTCAAATCTTTTCACTCTCCTCGCTTCTTTTTCTGCAATTGAAATGGCTACATCTATAATTTTGCCTCCTTGACAACCATTTATAACTTTGTTCTATATAAAAAAGCTACCCAAGATGGATAGCTTTTCAAATTTTTTTATTTTCTTCTGCCATTTGCAATAATTCTTTCGCATGTTGCTTCGTTAACTCCGTAATTTCAGTCCCCGAAATCATGCGGCCAACCTCTTTTATTTTTTCTTGTTCATTTAGCGGCTTAACCGAAGTCGTCGTTCTTCCACCCTTAATCAGTTTCGATATATATAGGTGAGTATCCGCCATCGCTGCAACCTGCGGCAGGTGGGAAATACATAAAACCTGTGAATTTACTGATACTTTATAAATCTTTTCAGCAATCGCTTGGGCAACCCTTCCGCTTACACCCGTATCAACTTCATCAAAGATAATCGAAGTAACTCCCTGATGTTTGGAAAAAATACTTTTTAACGCCAGCATGATGCGTGATAGTTCCCCGCCGGAGGCAACTTTTGACAATGGCTTTAGCGGTTCGCCAGGGTTGGTGGAAATATAGAACTGAACATGGTCTATTCCTGTTTTTGAAAAATGCTGGGGCTCTGTTTCTATTCGTATTTCAAAAACAGTTTTTTCCATATACAATTCCTTCAGCTCTGTATGTATAAGACCAGTGAGGTTCTTAGCCCACTTTTGCCTAAGGGTGGATAATTCTTTTGCCTCAAGAATTAAATCCTTATTGATGGAAGCCAATTCTTTTTCCAATTCACTGATATGCGTTTCTTTATTCTGCAATGTTTCAATTTCTTCTTCTATTTTTGCGGCATATTCTAATATTTCCTTAATGCTTCTGCCGTATTTTCGTTTTAATTGGTTGATTTCATTCAGGCGGTCTTCGATTTCGTGTAATCTTTGCGGATCAAATTCCATGTCATCCATTTCATTTCTTAAGGAACGGGCCGCATCTTCCAGCTGATAATAGCAATTGGATACTAGTTCATATAATGCTTTATAGCTGCTATCAAGGGAACCGGCATCCTCGAGATGGCCCATGGCCATGCCAATCCAGTCAAGTCCTTTTTGCTCGCCGTTTAATGCGGAATAACTTAATTGAAAAGCCTCATAGACCTTCTCAAAATTCGCCAATTTCCTTTTTTCCTCAGTTAATTCTTCATCTTCATGGAGCTTTAAATCGGCTTTTTGAATTTCATTTAACTGAAAAAGAATCAAATCTAGACGATGGGCCATCTGCTGGTCGTTTTCACTTAACGCTTTAAGTTTCTGGCGCGTCTTCTCAAAGCGTGCAAAAATCTCCTGATACTCTTCTAAAGAAGCGGCGATTTCTTCTGCGCCAAATTGGTCGAGAAGCGGCAGATGCCTCGTTTCATCCATCAGTTCCTGATGTTCATGCTGACCATGGATATCAACAAGAGCGGAACCGATTTCCCTTAGTGTTGAAATGGTTACGAGCTTACCGTTTATACGGCAGACGCTTTTGCCAGAGCGGGAAATATCCCGCCGTAATATGACCATACCTTCCTCTATATCAATGCCAAATTCAAGCGCCTTTAAGTAGACCGGATGCTGAGGTTCGTCAATTTGAAACAAACCTTCGATTTCTGCCTTATCTTCGCCATGTCGGACAAATTCAGCCGACCCTCTACCTCCTGCTAGCAAATGAATGGCATCAATTATAATCGATTTTCCCGCGCCCGTTTCCCCCGTTAAAACAGTTAAACCTTTTTCAAAAGAAATTGTTAAGGCTTCGATAATCGCGAAATTTTTAATCGATAGTTCTGACAACAAGAGACTCTCCCCCAAATTAAAGCATATCTAAAAAACGCTTTGTAATAACCTCTGTATCCTCCGGTGTCCGGCAAATAATCAGCATCGTATCGTCACCGCAGATGGTTCCAAGAATTTCATCCCAATCAAGGTGATCAATCAGCGCGCCAATTGCCATTGCGTTGCCGGGAAGACACTTCATCACGAGCATATGGCCTGCCGAATCAATACGGACAAAGGCATCCATTAAAGCCCGTTTCAATTTTTGCTGCGGATTAAACCTTTGGTCCGCAGGCAGGCTGTATTTATAACGCCCGTCGCTTAACGGAACTTTAACCAAATGCAATTCTTTTATGTCACGAGATACTGTCGCCTGGGTTACGTTATAACCAGCACTTCTTAGTTCCTCGACTAACTCATCCTGCGTTTCAATATCATTTCCCGCAATAATTTCTCTTATTTTAATGTGACGTTGACCTTTATTCATTCTTCCACTCCTGTTTAAATACAAAATGAGCACTTCTACTCATATGTTAGCCCATTTTTGAGAACTTGTACATTTTTTCTTCATAAAAATACAGTAATATACAAAAGCCAAACAATAAAAGGATAGGCATTCGCCCATCCTTTTATTGTTGTTTTGTATGAAATTCTTTATGTGCTTCTTTGACTATTGTCTCCGGTTCTGCAGGCAGGGAGTTAACGCCTGCCTCCCGTTCCCCTACCCATTTAAGGTGAAGAAGAAATTCAATGTTTCCATCCCCGCCAGTAATCGGAGAGAAGGATAAATTGGCTGCCGTATATCCCTGGGTAATCGAAAAATCAATAATTTTGTCAATAACCTGCAAATGGACTTTTTCATCACGTACGATTCCTTTTTTGCCTACCTGTTCACGTCCCGCCTCAAACTGAGGTTTAATTAACGCAATTATGTCGCTGTCCGGGACTAAAAGTGTTTTTAGTACAGGCAAAATTAAGGTTAGAGATATAAAAGATACGTCGATTACAGCAAAATTGGGCATTTCCCCGCTTAAATCAGCAGGTGTGACATAACGGAAATTCGTCCTTTCCATCACTACCACCCGCTCATCTTGACGCAGCTTCCACGCCAGCTGATTATAACCGACATCCAAGGCATATGACTTCTTGGCGCCATTTTGCAGGGCACAATCAGTAAATCCCCCAGTTGATGCACCAATATCGATCAGAACCTTATCCGTGACACTTACATCAAAAACCTTGAGGGCTTTTTCAAGCTTTAGCCCGCCTCGGCTAACATATGGGAGCACATTTCCCTTTACGCTTAGTGAAATATCAATTTTTACTTTTTCACCAGGCTTATCAAGCCTCTCTTCATTTCCATAAACGAGCCCTGCCATAATAGCCCGTTTGGCTTTTTCACGGGTTTCAAATAAACCTTTTTCCACCAATAATACATCTAAACGCTCTTTATTTTTCATTGATTATGCCCTTTGTTGTTTTTTCCTGGCCAAAATGGAAACCCGTTTCACAACTTCTTCAGTTGTTAACCCGATTTCTTCAAGAAGGGAGCCGACATCCCCATGTTCAATAAACTGGTCAGGGATGCCCATTCTGTCAATTTGCGAATAATAATATCCCTTATCGTGTGCATATTCAAGGACCGAGCTGCCAAACCCGCCCTGTAAAACGGCCTCTTCAATGGTGAGTATAGGGATATTTTCGTCCAAGATGCCGCTTAGCATTTTTTCATCCATTGGTTTAATGAAACGAGCATTTACTACCTTTACTGAAACTCCTTGCTTTCCAAGAATTTCAGCCGCTTCCATGGCCATTGGAACTGTCGTGCCAAAAGTCAAAATAGCAGCATCATCGCCCTCTTTTAAAACCTCCCAGGACCCAATCGGAAGACTCTGCAATTCCTCGTCCATCGGAACTCCTAAACCATTGCCGCGTGGGAACCTCATGGCAATCGGGCCATCATCATAGGTCAATGCCGTATAAACCATGTGCTGGCCTTCGTTTTCGTCCTTTGGCATCATTAGCACTATATTTGGAACATGTCTTAGGAAGGCAATATCAAACACACCTTGATGGGTTTCGCCATCTGCACCGACTAGTCCCGCCCGGTCAATACCGATAAAAACATTTAAATTCTGCCGAGCAATATCATGGACCACTTGGTCATATGCCCGCTGCAGGAAGGTCGAGTAAATCGCCAAGAACGGCTTCATATTCTGGGTTGCCAAGCCTGCCGCAACAGTAGCCGCATGCTGTTCGGCAATTCCAACATCATACATTCGGTCTGGGAATTCCTTTGCAAAACCTTCAAGCTTTGAACCAACAGGCATGGCTGGAGTAATCGCGACAATCCTTTCATCGCTTCGTGCCATCCTGCGCACAGTTTCACTGACAAGACTGCTCCAGGCTGGTGGCTGCTTTTTATTTGGTTTAACAAAATCGCCGGTATCCATTTTATATGGGCCGGTTCCATGCCATGTCCCTGTTTTATCGGTCTCTGCCGGTTTAAAGCCTTTCCCCTTCTTTGTGATTACGTGAAGAAGTACAGGTCCTTCGGTCTTTTTGGCGTAGCTGAAATTTTCAAATAAATCTTCGAAATTATGGCCGTCAATCGGACCAAGATACGTAAATCCCAGCTCTTCAAAAAACATACCGGAAACCAGTAAATATTTTAGGCTGTCTTTAATGCGTTCCGCAGTAGCAGCCAATACTCCGCCGACTGCAGGCACCTTCTTCAAAAGGACTTCAAGCTCATCCTTGACCCATTGATATTTGCCCGCTGTCCGCAATTGGCTAAGGATGTTATGAAGCGCGCCGACATTCGGGGCAATGGACATCTCATTATCATTTAAAATAACGATCATATCCTTTTTTTCATGGCCGATGTGATTCAATGCCTCGAGTGCCATACCTCCTGTTAAGGCCCCATCGCCAATCACCGGTAAGACAAAGCTCTTTTCCTTTTTTAAGTCCCTTGCAATTGCCATTCCCATAGCCGCCGAAAGAGATGTAGAGCTATGTCCTGTCTCCCACACGTCATGCTCGCTTTCAATCCGTTTCGGAAAGCCGCATAAGCCCTTAAATTGTCTCAACGTATCAAATTCACAGGCTCTTCCGGTTAGAATTTTGTGGACATAGGATTGGTGACCGACATCCCAAAGAACTTTGTCCTTTGGGCTGTCAAAGCATTTATGTAAAGCAATGGTTAATTCAACAACCCCAAGATTTGGGCCGATATGCCCACCAGTGGCAGACAGCTTTTCAATCAAGAATTGGCGAATTTCTTGACTTAAAGCCTCCAATTCTTTATTGGACATCCCTTTTAAAAAGGATGGGTCTTTTATTGATAATAGATCCATTTATGGACCACTCACTTTCATACTTTTTCGTTCTAAGGTGTCTTTACAGATAATGATAAAATAGCCGCTAACACAATCGTGATAACGGCAGATTGACAACGTTTTCCACATGGAAACAATTATAACATACTTAATCTATTGCCTCAAATCACTGTTTTTCAATGGTTTCGGGAAGCGACCAAATCGGTAATTTCCATTAATAATGTCGTATTTAAACCGGTTTTCGCCAGATTTTCTTTGGCTCTATGAGTCTGCTCTCGGAGGGACGCCTTCGCGCCATCAAGAGATAGCAATTTTGGATAGGTGCTTTTTGAATTGGTTGTGTCACTTCCTACCGGTTTTCCGATTTCTTGCTCATTTCCAACTACATCCAAAATATCATCCTGAATTTGAAAGGCAAGTCCCAAGTGATGGGCGAATGCAGACAAACTCTCTATTTGACTTTGATTCGCTCCGGCAATCAATGCACCAGCTAAAACACTAAATCCTAACAGCTTTCCAGTTTTATGGATGTGAATATATTCAAGTTCCTGAAGGGTAAGGGATTTTCCTTCTCCCTCCATATCCGCTACCTGGCCGCCAACCATTCCTTCCGTGCCGGCTGCTTTAGCCATTTCCACGATTAGTTTTAGTCTTGTTTCAGCAGTAATAGAGTCATTTGGAATATTTCCAAGCACCTCAAAGCTGTAGGTTAACAGAGCATCCCCGGCCAGAGTTGCAACAGCATCACCGAAAACTTTATGGTTTGTCGGCTTTCCTCTTCTAAGATCATCATTATCCATGCTTGGCAAATCATCATGAATTAAAGAATAAGTGTGGATCATTTCAATCGCTGCTGCTGCAGAAAGCCCCTTTTTCGGATCCATTCCAAATGCATCTATTGTAGCAAAAACTAAGAGAGGTCGAATCCTCTTACCGCCTGCTTCAAGGGAATAGATCATAGATTCTTTTATTATCGCCGGTGCATCCAGCTTTCCAACCAGAGAACGAAGATTGCTTTCAAGCAGCTGCTTATATTGTTTTGCAAATGCCTCTAACTGTCCGGTTTCCAAATCTATTCCTCCTCAACTACGGAGAAATTCTCCGTACGTCCATCCTCCGTAATAATTTGCGTTAATTGTTCTTCAACACTTTTCAATTTATCGTGGCAAAGCTTAGATAACTCCATGCCCTCTTTATAATAAATAATCGCTTCCTCTAAAGGGACATCTCCTTCCTCAAGCTTCCCGACAAGCTGTTCGAGCTTGTTCATTGCCTCTTCAAAGGTTAACTTTTGTTCATTTGTCACTTTTATCCCTCTCCTTTATCTCTTCCACTTTACAGAATAGACTGCCATCAGTCAGCTGGATTTGGACCTGATCAGACACACTCACTTGATTGACGCTTTTAACAAGTCGGTTATCTTCTGTATAAGACAAGCTATAGCCCCGCTCCATAATTTTTAGAGGGCTAAGCGCCTGCAAGGTCGAAAGCATATGGTCAAAATCAGTTTGTTTTTTTGTCAGGATTTGCTTTAATGCCCGGTTCAATTCTTTATGGGTACGTTCGAAATGTTTTCCTGCTTCCTGCAATGCCTCACTTGGGTGGTTTCGCTCGAGTGATTTATCCAAATTAGTTAACTGCTCATTTTTTAATGAAAATAATCGCGATATGCCGCGCACAAGTCTTTCTGTCTCCTTATCAACCTGTTCAAGCTTTTGTTCATAAAGGCGCTGCGGATAACGAAAAGCATAAGATTTTTGGACGCGATTTAATCGTTCTTTCTCATAGCGGAATTTTTCCTGCATAGCGCGAATAAGTCGTGTTTGCCGCTGCAGGGTTCGATCCAGCAATTCCTCTATATGAGGAACAGCAAGTTCTGCGGCACCGGTCGGAGTAGGTGCCCTTAAATCAGCAACGAAATCAGCAATGGTAAAATCCGTTTCATGTCCAACAGCAGAGATGATCGGAATGGCTGATTGGTAGATGGCCCGAGCCACAAGTTCCTCGTTAAATGCCCAAAGCTCCTCAATCGAACCGCCGCCGCGGCCGACTATTAAAACATCAATGTCTTTATTATTGGCTTTTTCAATGGCCTTTGCAATAGAAGGAGCTGCGTTATCCCCCTGCACAAGGGCAGGAAACACCAGAATATTGACGATCGGAAATCGCCTTTTAATCGTTGTGATAATATCACGGATGGCTGCACCAGTTGGTGAGGTTATGACGCCCACTGTTTTTGGAAACATAGGCAGTTCCTTTTTTCTCTCCGGTGCAAACAAGCCTTCTGCTTCAAGCCTTTGTTTTAATTGTTCATAAGCGAGAAATAATTCGCCAATTCCATCAGGCTGCATGTCTTTAATATAAATTTGATACTGTCCACTCGGTTCATAAACGGTGATGTCGCCTTTGACAATCACTTTCATCCCATTTTCCGGCTGAAATTTCATTGCCCTGGAGTGGCTTGAGAACATAACAGCTAGAATTCGCGCCTTATCGTCCTTTAGCGTAAAGTACATATGCCCGCTTGAATGCTGCTTAAAATTCGAAATTTCCCCGCGCACATGAAGATCCCTTAAATGCGGGTCGGCATCAAATTTTCTTTTTATGTATTTGGTTAAAGCATTCACAGATAAATATCTTTGTTCCTGCATAAGTTCTCCTTTTTAAGTCCACAAGATAAAAACTGTCCCTATCCATTATATAATCAGCCCCCCGGTTTGTCCGCAAAAAGAACATAAGGGCTAATCATCATAGATAAGGACAATTTCTTAGACTTATTTGCGGTTCATACTTTCCTTCGCAGACTGTAAGGTATTATACATAAGCATTGTGATCGTCATCGGACCCACACCCTTTGGAACAGGAGTTATGTATCCAGCTTTTTCACTAACTTCAGCAAATGCCACATCACCGCAAAGCTTTCCTGCCTCATTTCGGTTAATTCCAACATCAATAACCACTGCCCCCTCTTTAACATGTTCAGCAGTAATAAAGTTTGGAATTCCCACGGCTGCAACCAGAATATCTGCCTGTCTTGTTTGCTCGGCTAAATCCTTCGTTCTTGAATGGCAATAGGTGACAGTAGCGTGCTGATTAAGCAGTAATTGGCCAACCGGCTTCCCGACGATGTTGCTTCTGCCGACGACAACTGCATGTTTACCGGCAACAGAAATTCCATATTCTTCGAGCAATACCATAATTCCATATGGTGTACATGGCAAAAACGTTTTCTGTCCAGTCATCATTCGGCCTATATTAATGGGATGAAAGCCGTCGACATCTTTTAAAGGAGAAATTGTTTCGATGACTTTTGTCTCATCAATATGCTTTGGCAGTGGAAGCTGGACCAAAATGCCGTGGATCGCAGCATCATTATTCAGCTCTTCAATCTTTGCAAGAAGTTCCGCCTCTGATGTTTCTTCTGGCATTTCAATTAATAATGAGTTCATGCCAAGCTCTTTACATGTTTTCTCTTTATTGGTGACGTAAGTACGGGATGCATGATTATTGCCGACAAGGATAACCACTAAGCCCGGAGTTATCCCCTGACCTTTCAGACTTGAGACCTCTTGGGCAATTTCATGCTTTTTTTTGTCTGCGACTTCTTTTCCATTGATAATAACAGCTGTCATTTTCCTTTTCTCCCTTCCCTTTATCCATCCATTAGTTATTCCATAACAAGCTTTTGTTTTACTTTTGAAAGAATAGCATTAATAAACTTGCTTGATTGGTCATCTCCATATATTTTGGCAATCTCAATTGCTTCATCTAAAATCACATTTTCAGGGACATCAGGCTGCATAAATTTTAATTCATAGGCAGCTATTCTTAAAATATTTCTGTCAACTGCTGCCAAACGATCAATGGACCATTTTTCTAAGTTCTCAATGATTAGCTTGTCAATTTCTTCTTTATGCTCGACTACTCCGAGAACAAGCCGGGATAGATAATCGTCGCCTGCTTCCCCCTCTAATACGTGTTCGATAGCAGAGGATGGCTCGCTCTGTGAGACATCAATTTGAAAGAGTGCTTGTAAAGCCTTTTCTCTTGCAGTTCTTCTTTTCATTATACCGTTAACTCCTTTAGGGATTTTAAGTAATTTATGACTATTTTTCATCCATATTATAGTATTAAAATAATGTCGAAACCTTAGACATAAATTGATAATAGCATAATTAAAATTGATTCGCACTTTGAAATCGATTTCTCTGGATAAATGTAAACTCGCCGATTGGCGAGTCCGATAGGACGAAGACAGAGGCGTAGTTGAATTTATGCGTTAAGAAAGTATAAAGCT
>NZ_JAGYPE020000047.1 GCF_018343545.2 Neobacillus citreus
TTTTACAAAAGTAAAATATACCTTTTGAATAATCCAAATCAGGATAATCAGCCAGATGGCAAGAATAATGGAGCCTGCAATCCAGTTCTTTGGTTTCCCATTGGTCATCATTTCCTGTGCTTTCAAATCGCAATCTTGGACCACATCTTTTGGAATCATTTTTAAGGCCAGCTTGATTCCTAATGGAACTAGAATGATATCGTCAAGGTAGCCAAGGATAGGGATAAAGTCGGGAATGAGGTCGATTGGACTAAAGGCATACGCTACAACACAGATGGCAAAAACTTTTGCATACCAGGAGACTCTTGGGTCTTTATATGCCAAATACAAGACAAATATCTTTCGTTTCAAAGCTTTCGCCCAGGCTTTTAATTGTTTAAACATGTTATTTCTCCGTTGAAATATTTTTAAATCTTATGATTCTTCACAAATGCTTGGATATGTTTCACAGCTTCCTTCAAGGCGTCTATCGTTGCTAAGGTATCCCCTTTTACTTCTAGGCTGTGTTCTGTATTTGGTATTACAACCGTATCTACAAGATGATTAGTTATTATAGCTGAAATCTTTTCCTTGTTATAATGGTGGTCCAGGTCTCCTATTATGCAGAGTGAAGGAAGTTCGGTGTTTAAAAGAGCCTGATACACCTTATCCATTTTGATAAGCGGCGTTAACCAGATTCCAAAAGCATTGCGGATGAATTTTCTTTGTGTCCACTCTATCGCCATTGGAATCGTGCCAATCGATTTGCTTAACAGAAAACATTGGTCATAAGAACGTTCCTTTAATACTTCATCAACAACAGCTTTTACATCCTCATACATCCATTGATCTTGGTCTGGATCAGGAAGCATTTTAAAATGTTCATTTTTTGCAAACTGGTAGTTTATGTGAAGAACATCAATGTTTTTGTCCAGACAAATTCCAGTTGAATAATGAAACAGCGGCCGCTGTGTGGTATAACCAAGTCCCGGAAGCATAATACAGATGCTTTTTGCTGGTTGTTTGCTGCGAATCCATGTGTAGGGAATGGTGGAATTTTCAGTTCTTAGCACTTGCCCTTCTATAAATTCATACATTGATTGTTTCACCTCGATGGTTGTTTATTTACTAGAAAAACTTGATTTCCTCAATCAGCCCGCATTTTTGAAACCCTATATTTTGATATACCTTATTGGAGTCAGGATTTTTCACATCAGCATAGAGCATTGGAATTCGCTTCTCTGACTCTATGATTTCACAAAGTTCAGCGACCAGCGCACTGGCATAGCCGTTTTTTCGATGTTGGATTGGGGTGAATACAGCATTGATTCTAGCATGTCTTGGAGAACGGTGGGAAATGTTCGCTTTCGCCACTGGCTGGCCATTGACGATCCAAAGGTACAACCCGCCACCAGCAATCATCGCCGCAGCCCTTGTCTGCTGAGATGACGGTTCAACAGTGGTCCCAAACGCATCCCTCATAAAGCCCGCGAGATAATCTGCAACAACGTCAACATGCTGTTCCGTTGCTTTAAGGATTTCTCCCTTCACACCTTCAGGCTTTATGAGCTTTGGACAATGGTAGGCTTCCATGGTCATATCCTTTTCGTATTGAACGTTATTTATTTTTGAAAAAATTTCAGTGAACATCCGTGCCGTTTTGGGGTCTCCAGTAACTCCCTGCAAGGGCACTTCTGCGAGCTGGTTTATAAGTTCATTTATTAGGGATGTTCGTTCCTTCGATGGGATATCGTTCGAAATCCACAGCCAGCCCTTATGTCCGGGCGTTTGGGCAAAAATCATTTTTTCGTCTGGTGTTTTGAGACATAGGGAGTTAGGGTCTTCACTGATTCGATGGATTAGATTGTATTGGACTTCATCCGAAGTAAATGGACTTCCTTCTGTGATTGCGGTATCATTGTGGATTAATTTTAAAAACATAGTTTTCCACTCCTCATTAATACCTATTAGGATTGTAGATTTTCATACGTACTTTTATGAAGGACACTTTGCCCCCCTTTTCAAGCGGTTTTGTCCGAAGGCTGCACTAGTTCGGACACTTCCACCTCTTTTTCAAGCAATTTTGTCCGAAGGTTACCTAGGTTCGGACACTTCCGCTCTTTTTCAAACGATTTTGTCCGAAGGTTGCTCTAGTTCGGACACTTTGACCTCTTTTTCAAACGATTTTGTCCGAAGGTTGCTCTAGTTCGAGACACTTTGACCCTTTTTTCAAACGTTTTTGTCCGAAGGCTGCTCTAGTTCGGACACTTTGACCCCTTTTTCAAACGTTTTTGTCCAAAGACTGCACTGGTTCGGACAACTTTGACCTGGGATTTTAGTCGATTTGTCCTTTTTAATCACTCATTCGGTCCGTAGACCCTTTTTGTAATATCCGGTATTTCCCTTTTCTTAATTCTTTCCCCTAAAGTAGTTCGCAGACCTGGCGCTAACAGTTCACACCGAGCAAGCTCAGCCATTTCTTCAAAATTAGGTTTCCTTGCGTGGATGATCTCATTACATTTCTGAATAGTCCACTGCGGATAAGGGCGCTCAATCAACGTAAAGCCCTGCCCGACTTCCACTAGACCTTCCTTTAACACCCGAAAATACCAGCCGGTCCGTCCGGTATTTTGGATAAGCAGTGCGAGGGTTTTGATTTTAAAACGGCGGGCCGGCTTCCAGCATGGTTGGCGGGGCTGGTATACCTGAACAACCGCTTCGCCGATTTGAAAGGTATCACCTATCGAAATCAAATCCTCCCTAGCATTTTCCATCAGAAAATTCTCGCCCATAGCTCCTGGTCCAATTTGAGAGTTGTCCAATTCCTTTTGCCAGTCCACATAATGTTCCGAAGCATACGCAAATACAGCTTTCTCCGGACCGCCATGGTGCTCCGTATCAAATACCCCGTCTCCCGCCAAGCCTGTTTTGCCGACCCAAATAGACCCCTCAACAGGTTCTTTAAAAATCGCACTCGTCCACTCACGGTCCATCAAACTGGCGGCATCCTTATCACCGACTGTTTTTGGCTGCCCGGCAAAAACCTTATTTAATAAAAATTCCATTCTTAATCCCCCAATTCATTCATCATCCGAACCCTATTTAGTGCTCTTATTTTGAAAAAACATTTGGTTATGATATCCAAATTCTATCACAGCAATTTACGAATATTAACAAAAATCGGATTAGGACTATTTATTTTGAAACCTTCACAAGGTAAATTCGTAATAAAATTTACGGGGGGGATGTAAAATGGGATTCAAAATGAAAAAGAAAAAGAAGGAAGAGAAGGGCGACAAATGGGAATTCTTTGAGTCAGGTTTCGATCTCATTGAACCTATATACCTTCTTATCAGATGGGGCGTCCGAGTAATAATAAAAATCCTGCATTAAATAAGGATAGAATTGAAATAGCCCAGTATGAATACCAGGCTAAATAAATCCTATTCTTTTCTAGTCAATCCTCGACTGACTTCACCATATCTCCGCACCGCATTCCTCCACATCAGGAAGCCGGTTTCCATCAACGACATTGTCAGCCCTGTCCAGAAAAACATACAAGAAAGTGGATAGCTTTCAAATTCTTTTGAAAAATCATCGTCTTTTACGGGAGCTGCCGGTTTCGAAGCCTCAATCGGCTCATTATTAACTTCCTCCACAACTGTGGATGTTGCCGTATCAGGTGTTTGTATTTTGCTTTCAACAGGTTTCCGTTTTGCATCCTTGACTGCCTTAATACTGACTACTTTTTTCCTCGGCGTCGTCCTAACAGTTTTCGATGGACCCTGTGCCCGGATAAACGCATCTGCTTCGATGGCCAGACCCGACATGGACTTCATGGCCTCAACAATGACCTTTATTAACTCATCTTTTGAAAAATCTCTTACTGATATCCAGCCGCGTGCATCAACCGTATAGCTATTTTTCCTAATGACTTCTTCAGACATGTACTTGCCAAGCACATAGCCATTGCCGCTCTGCTGCAATTCCCTGGCCAGAACCAGGCCTCTCTGCTTGCTCTCGGGATAGTTAAAGTTCACTCTGCCGTTGCTGATTTCTTTCTCCTCCAGCTTAAACGTGCGGAAAATCTCCTTTTTCTCCTCAAACGATAACATTGGTCTCGACTCCCCTTCCTTTTTAACTTATTTATCTATTTTTTATAGTTGTTATTCAATTTCTAGTAATAGACTTCTCGAAATATATCCTTTTTCCTGCAAAACTTTTCAAAGGTTATGAAAAAAGTAATTTTTCCTCGATTGAGAATGATTTCCTTTAATCAAGGGGAATTTAAGATTGGAAAGGAGGTTCCATTATGCCTTATTTGATTAGAATTCTTCATCTTATTTTACCCTGGTTTTCCATTGCTTTTCTTCCAAGAAAGTCTCTTCGGCAGTTCTTCCCTGTTTCCATAGTTGCTTCATTATTTGTAACAGTGCTGTGCTTGCTGGCTATTCCTTATAAATGGTGGACTGTTAAAGGTGGATGGAAGGGGAAACTTTTAAACGATAGCAGCTTTATTCTGGGACCATTCTTCGTGGGGACCCTATGGATATTCCATTTTACCTTTGGGAAATTCAAACGGTATATGCTGGTTAACCTGATCATGGATGTATTATTTTCTTTTCCATTGAGCTTTCTTTATCAAAAATTAAAGCTTTTTACATTGGTTAACTTTAAACCTAAGCACATCTTTTTATCTTTTATCAGTTTTTCTCTAATCATTTATGGTTTTGAACGATTAAAAAGGGGCCTTAAATAAAAAATTGAGCGGCTGAAAAATTAAACCGCTCAATACTTTTTTTAAAAATTTAACCGATAGGACCGGACGATAATGCCGTCATTTACCGGTTCAAAACCGTATATCTGTCTAGCAATCAATCAAACTAAAACTACCCATAAAATCATCGTTACAACGATAGTAACTGCACCCTGCAATAAGGTTGCCATAGTCTGGGCTTTGTAAGCATCGGTAACTTTCATTCCGCTGAACTGCGTTACAACCCAGAAGAAGCTGTCGTTTACGTGGCTGACTGTCATCGCACCTGCACCAACCGCCATGACAACTAGTGCCAATGGAACGGCTCCCTCAATACCAAGAGTCGGCAGCATTGGAGCGATCAAAGATGAAGTAATAACCAATGCAGCAGTTGATGAACCCTGTGCCGTTTTTAATGCAGCAGCAATAATGAAAGGAATCAATAAGAACAGTGCGCCGCTAAATGTGTCGCCGATTGACCAGCTTTGAATCGCATCCGCAATTCCAGTGTTTTTGATAACGCCGCCAAACGCACCGCCAGCTCCGGTAATTAACAGGATTGGAGCAGATTCTACTAAACCTTCTCCCACCCATTTTGTTAAGGTCTCTTCATCAAATTTTGGCAGCAAGGCAAAAGCAGCGATGACACCGGCAAGCAACGCGACAAGCGGTGTGCCCAAGAATACTAAAAATTTAGCGATATTTCCTTCTGATCCAAGGAAAGTAACAACAGACCCAATACCAATCAAAACGATCGGCAAGACAATCGGCAAGAATGATAGAAACGTAGATGGCATTTTTCCAAAGGAACGAACGATTTCGTCATAGTTCAATTCCTCACCATCGTCTTCTACCTCAATTTTGTTCGCTACTTTTGTTGCCCAGAAATAGCCGACGATGGTTGCTGGAATAGCTGTAATAAGACCAATTAAAATGATAGTTCCCAAGAAGTTGCTTGCGCCAATGTTTCCTGCCGCGGCGATTGGCCCCGGTGTTGGCGGAACAAGCGTGTGAGTAGCGTACAAGCCGGTTGCAAGCGCCACAGACATCGATGCGACCGCTACCTTTGCACGCTTTGCTAGTGCTTTTCTTAAGCTTGATAAAATAACGAACCCGGAATCACAAAATACAGGAATCGAAACAATGTATCCAATTAAACTCATCGCAAGCTGCGGTCTTTTTGGACCTACAACGCGGAGTACGACTTCAGCCATCCTGAGGGCCGCTCCTGATTTTTCAAGGATTGTCCCAATAACGGTTCCGAACACGATAACGAGACCGATTCCCCCCATCAATCCTCCAAATCCGGTATTCACGTTTTCCACAATCTTCATCAGCGGCATACCTGAAGCAAAACCTACAAAAAATGTACCTAATAATAATGACAAAAATGGGTGAAGCTTAAATTTCGTCGTGGCGATGACAACTAACAGTACGCCAATCAATAAAACTAGAAATAACATCTGTATTACCCCCTTGTTGTTTTGTAAAAATCTTTGTCTCTTTACAGTAAGTTTTTTCTCTCTGCCAACCCCTGTTCGTATTCCAAAACCCTTATGTTAGTGAAGCCAAATAAGTCCTCAGCACTTGCTCCGCTGTCTGCTCGAGCAATTCCGCTCCTCGGTCCATGGCCTCTTTTAGCGTCATCGGAGCATTGATGATACTATGAACACTGGAAATCCCATGCTCATAAAGCTGCTCAATCCCTTTGCCAATCGACCCGGCAAGGACAAATACCGGTATGCCCAGTTTCTTCGCCTCTTGAGCCACGCCCATCGGCGTTTTTCCGGAAGCGGTTTGAAAATCCGTCTGGCCTTCCCCGGTAAACACACACTGAGCACCGTCCAGCTTTTCTGCAAGCTTGGTGTACTCGATGACGATATCGATGCCCCTTCTTGTTTCGGCTGGAAAAAAAGCCTGGAAAGCTCCGCCAATTCCGCCTGCTGCCCCGGCACCCGGCTTGTCATGAAGTCGGATACTCGTTTTGGCTTCAACCAAATCGGCCCAATGGCGTAAATATCCATCCAGAATTTCCACCATTTCCGGGGTGGCCCCTTTTTGCGGACCGAACACATGGGATGCTCCGCTCAGCCCCACTAAAGGATTCTGAACATCTGTGGCAATTAGAAACTGGGCCCTGGCAATGCGCAGGTCAAAATCCCGGTCATCAATGGAAGCAATCCGGGCAAGCTCACCTGCACCAGCCCCATCCTGCACAGGATTTCCATCCGAATCCAACAGCTTCATTCCTAGTGCCTGAAGCATACCAATTCCCCCGTCGTTGGTAGCGCTTCCACCTATGGCCAAAATAAATTTTCGGCAGCCATCGTCTAATGCTTTTTTAATCAGTTCCCCTGTCCCGAAGGTGGTCGCCAGCATCGGATTACGCTGTTCAGGCTTAATCAAATTTAAGCCGGATGCGGTCGCCATCTCGATAACACAGGTTTCCTGATCGCCAAGCATTCCATAGGCTGCCTTCACCGGTTCTAATAATGGGCCTTTCACCATGACATCCACCATTCGGCCATTTGTTGCCGCAACTAAACTATCGGTTGTTCCCTCTCCTCCATCAGCAACAGGCACAAGCACCGTTTCAGCTGAAGTGTTCGCCCTTTTGATACCCCGCTCAATCGCCTGGGCAGCTTCAAGTGCAGTAAGTGATCCTTTAAACGAATCGGGTGCAATAACAATCTTCATTGTGTTTTCCCCTTTTTTCTACAATATTCTGCTTAAAACAATTATAATCTTCAGACATTTGACATTCATCAGTCGCCATAAACAAAAAAATAGAAAACTTTTTTGAATTTTTTGTGTATAATAAATAAAAACGCTTACAACGGAATGGTGATGGCATATGCTAACACAAGAAATGGCAGCTGAAATCGTCAAACAAACGATGATTCGTCTCAACCGCAACATCAATATTATGGATCATACCGGGACGATTATTGCATCAGGGGACCAAAGTCGTATTCATCAGCTCCACTCCGGAGCATTAGAAGTTTTGAGAACAGGCAAGCCTTTATTTATCAAAGAAGATGACCCGCAGCAATGGGAGGGTTCCCTGCCTGGCATCAATCTTCCCATTACATTCCAAGACATGATTATTGGTGTTATCGGAATCACGGGTAAACCTGAGGAAATTATGGAGTTTGGTGCGTTGGTCAAAATGATCACTGAGATGATGATTCATCAATCTTTTATCGCCGAACAATTTGAATGGAAGCAGCGGCTGAAGGAGCAAGTCTTTGAAGAGTTATTGAAAGACCAATACGATGTGGAGTCCATTAACCAGCGGTTGAATTTAATAGAAATCAAACTAACTCCATCTTTTCAGATTGCTATTATTGAAGTTTCACAAACCCCGTTAAAAAAACGAGAATTACTGCAAATTCTCGAGAACTCTTTTGACGAGGGCAGCTCGCTGGTGGGATTTTTAAACAGCAGCCGAATCTTTTTGCTGACATCCCAGCTGCCTGAGTCAAAGCTGATACAGAAATTGAAAACTGTTTTAAACTCTACCAATCTATTTTTAAAAATCGGAATCGGTTCAACAGCAATGGATTTTACTCAAATACACCATTCCTTTCAGGAGGCACAGCAGGCTTTACTGTTTGGAGGCAAAGATCAAGCTTTGACCACTTTTGCAGAAATTGAACCACAAGCCCTCTTGGCGGGATTGGATGAGCGGGCTAAGCGGCAGTACCTAAACCGAGTCATCGGGAATCTATCGGACAAGCTGATCGAAACATTGGATTATTTTTTCAAAAGCAATCAAAATATCGGGGAATGTGCCAAGCGCATGTACATCCATCGCAATTCGCTTATTTATCGGCTTAAAAAAATCAAGGAAGTAACTGGACTCGACCCGCAGGTGCTAAATGATGCGGTGACCCTGCAGCTTGCAGTTTGGCTTTTGCAAATGAACCGGAAGGAAAACTAATTCCAACGGACAACAAAAAAGGCTGACTTGAAACGGGCCTCCCTAAACGACCATTCAAGTCAGCCTAATAAGTATTATTTCTTAAGGTTATTCCTCATCAGACCAGCTATAAGTCTATCATTTTGATCAGTCGAGCTTTCCAGCTGCTTGATAACCAATTCCTGACGTTCAACCGTGTGATTTTGACTAAGTTTTGCTTTACCCTCAATTTTGGTAATATTGATCCGAAAACCTACAATACCTTTCGTCATTCCTTCAATGAAACCAGGATCTACATCCTTTAACTGATAGGAACTATTGGGCTTTTCATATGTAGTAACCATTTCTGCTAACGCATCAAGCAGTTCCTGGCCATCTTCCACAATCTCCAATTGGCCATATACATGAACTGCAACATAATTCCAGGTTGGCACAGCCTTATTGGTTTCGTACCATGAAGGGGAGATGTAGCAGTGCGGGCCTTGAAATATGACTAAAACCTTTTGGCTTGCAATATCCTTCCACTGTCCGTTCGGACGGGCAAAATGGCCATATAAAACACCTTCCTTTTTATGAATGGTTAATGGAAGGTGAGTGGCATATGGTTCCCCATTATGCTGCGAAACCAACGTGGCAAAGCTGTTATTTTCCATAAAGTCATAAATAATTTCTTCATCTTCGATTTTGAAATGTTTGGGTATATACATTTTTTCTACCTCGTTATCTAAAATAATTGTATAAATTTAAAAGGGACATTTTAAAGCAAATGTCCCTTTTATGTTAAATGTCAGCTTCGAAATTAGCTTTCTCATAAAGATAATAAACATAGTCGGTCGGTACACCCTTATGTCCTAACTGTCTTAAAACCGCTGTAATATTTCCTCGATGATAGGTTCCGTGGTTTACGACGTGCTGTAGAAGTTCAAAGTAAGTTGTTGTTAATGTCCCAAAACGCGGATGATTTACCACAGTGGTTTCATTAAGGTTTTCAAGACCATCTATAAATTCGTGGTACTTTTTACCCAATTGCAGAAGGTCTTCCTCTAATTGATCCATACTTCTATCCGCATTTTCCTCTTTTAATTGGTTGACACCTTCGATTATTTTTTCAAAACTATCCCCTTTCAGGGCTCTTAACCAAACATAATCAACTTGGTACATATGGTATAACGTATCGTATAAGGTTGGAAATACACTCTGCACCTGTTGAAAACAGATTTCCCCCGGCAGGTTTTTCAAATGATTTAATACAAGTTGATTTGCCCAGAGATGATATTCTAAAATTTGTGCGTTCAAACCCTTTCACCTCCATCAAAACATAACAAAAAGATATTCGCCCAATTGTTAAAAAATCCCTTCAACAGAATCTTAATTTTAAAAAATATCCTGCCTCGGTGCTTACAAATTAAGCGTGAGATACCTTATTCCGGCAGCCCATGCAGGTTGTCCGCAATTCCTTTATAAAAACTGTAGATATCTTTTAAACCGAGATTATCTTCAGATCCAATCCCGATAAAATCAAAATGATCCCAGCCTGACTGCACACCAAAGTGATTCCATACTCCTTTTTCAACATGGCCGTCAAACATCTTATGGGCATGACCGTGCGGGTATTTCGCGGAGACTACATTTACAATCCCGTCATTCGGCCACCAGGCAGAATCAATAACAGGCTCAGGGCTTTTTCTCGAATAAAATCCCATTAACATGCTGGATGCCTTCATTAACGGATTCATCGAATACTGCGGATAAGCACGGCCAGTCAGTACTCCTTTATAGGTGGCATCTCCGGTATAGGAAAAATAGTAGACATCCGGATGTGTCTTTACCCATGCATTGAGCTTCGCCGCCCCGTAAGTAGTTAAATCATTTAAACTGCTGTCTTTGCTGGTCCAAATGGAACTATTAAACACCCTATCAACATATACAAAGTAGGACTCTCCCTCTTCCCGCTGGAGCCCCCATTGGTCAAGTTTATAATCATAGACGATGTTTTCATCACTTGCTCCTGATAAACTCCCAGCGTAAAAGACCATCTGATTCAACCATGGTGTCATCTCTTCTTCGTCCGCAAACGTTGAGCCATTATGCGGAGTCGCAAGGGTTGTTACACTATGGACCCAGTCTTTTCCGCCTTTAAACAAATCGGATAATCCCTCTTCAGGATGCTGCTCGAAGTATTCTCTTTCAGCAGCACTTCCGTTTTCCAGCAGTTCGACCAATGTCCTGATGGTTTGTCCTCCCATACTATGGCCGACAAGGTGAATTTTCTCGGTGGCATCCCATTGGCTGTATATCCCAGGGTAGGTTCTGCCAAACCGTTCATGCCCGTGCTCTTTAGCATGGGCCGCCCCGTAGTCTACCGTTCCGCCTTTGATGTACGCATAAAGCTCAACGGCCCGATCCCAGTTGCTGGAAACAGGTCCCACTGCGGCTGTATAGGTTTTATGTCCTTTTTCATTTAAGTACTCTTCAAGGTCGCGGACCCCGCCCCAATATTTAATTCCCCCCATTTCATCCCTGCCCCAGCCGGTTAATCCATGGACAAGGATAATCGGAAAATCATTCAATTTTTGTGAAGCTCTTGTTTTAGTTTTTCCTGAGAGCGTTGCGAAAAAAGAACTTGTTAATAGACATGGACTTGGAAACAATGTTAAACTCCCAATCATTAAATTGCCCCCCCTTCCTTTTGCTGAATTTTCGCAATTTTTTAACCCTATTATATCATATTGGTATAATCAGTTTTCAAATTAATAGAAGTGTACAGGTACACACCCCGAGTTCTTTTCTGCACTTTTTATCAAACTTATGCAAAAAAACTCTATCTTTAGATGTGGGGATATAAACCTCATCTTTTGTATAAATTAACAAACTTTCGCTCTTGTTTTCGATATACAAACGTACGTTTGTTTTGGTAAATTTATCATAGGGGAGGTGAAGAAAATGAGTCTGAAAAAGAAGAAGAAAAAAGAGGCGTCTGGAGACATTCTAATTAGAAAATTTCCATTGCGTTTAGCTGAAAGTGAAAGAGAATTGGTTGACAGATTAAGAATAGAATCGGCCAGACTTTGGAATGACATTTTGGATCTTCATTGGTGGCTCTATAATGTTTACAAACTTTGGACGAATGCATCAGATAAGAAAAAATGGTTTAATGCAAAATCTCACACTCTTCATTCTCAAACCATCCAAGCTATCATCGAATTACATGAAGAAACTTGTGAACGTACAAAAAAACAACGCGACGAGGGAAATAAAAATTGGAAGTATCCATGGAAGTACAAACGTTTCTTCTCAGTGAAATACAAAAAATCAGCCTTAAGTTTAGAATCAAATGGGTACTTAAAATTTAGTAATGGAGGAAAAGAAAAACCGTTGTATGTTAAAAAACCGAAGCATATTGATTTCGGTTCGATTAAGAATGCAGAAATCGTTTGGCACCAAAATGAATATTGGCTCCACTTTGGTGTAGAATTGACAAAAAAAGAAAAAGTGACAGGTGAAAACAATGCTGGCGGAGATTTAGGTATCATTCATGCCATTACGCTTTCTGACGGTAAAAATCACCTCATCATTTCTGGGAAGGAGCTTCGTTCTTTGCACCGATTAAGAAATAAAACTATAGCGAAACTCCAAAAGAAAATTAGTAAAAAACAAAAAGGTTCCAATGCTCGTTATAAATTGATTCTTCGCAAACGCCGTTTTTTAGAAAAAATGGAACGGAAAATCGAGTACATCGAACATTGTATCTCTAAGCAAGTAGTGAATTGGTGCGAAGAGAACCAAATTAAGATGCTTTTCATAGGGACACCTGAGGGTGTTCAAAGAGGAACGAAGAAAAAGAGAAAAACCAGAAATGAACAAAGGCAACAACTATCCAATTGGAGTTTCGGAAGGCTGACAAAATTAATCACCTATAAACTGAAATTGATAGGGACTGAGGTTTTAGTGCAAGAAGAGAGTTACACTTCAGGGACCTGTCCGAAATGCGGAATTTACACTAAACAGAGTAGTCGTAATTTTAACTGTCCGTGTGGAGAAAAAGGCCATCGTGATGTAGTGGGTGCTATAAACATATTGGACAAAGGGTTGAATGGGGAAATAACGAAAGGAAGAAACCTTCCTAAAATCGAAAATACAAAGTATCGTCGAGTGAATCTTGTACCGATTGCCAAAAACAAGAAGTATAAGCTAACAGTGGCGTAGTGCCTATGATTGGGCTGCGGGATGTGGTTTTAATCACATGTCGTAATGAACTCTGGAGAGGTAGTAAGACCTGGAGGCTAAGGCCGAAAGGCAACCTTGATGAAGGTTTGAAAAAGAATCCCCTGCATTTATGCATGGGGAGAAGTCAATGTTCAATTTTCTTCCCTTTTGGTGAAACTTTATATAAACTAATACGTAATACATGTTTGTACCATTCTAAATATTACGATAGGCAGGAGATATTAAATTGGGTTCTTATATTATGCTAATTGGACAGTATGCTTTTGAGGCATATTATTGGTTAATTTTAATATCAATTTTTGGTTCTTGGTTCCCGCGTTTTCAGGCAACAAAAGTGGGCGAATGGATTTATAAGCTGGTTGAGCCTTATTTAAACGTCTTTAGGAAGTTCATTCCTCCATTAGGTCCAATCGATTTTTCGCCAATCATTGCCCTATTTGTGTATCGATACATCGGCGGATTTGCCCTTGAGGGACTGCGCTCATCCATTAATTTTATTGGGGTTTAAAAAACATATGAAAATTGAAGCGCCTAAAATTCCTGCCGAGTTACGTGACAGGAATTTCCATGAGATTTTTTATGAAGAAGATCCAGAGTTAGAAATGTGCAAGATTAGCGACTCCGTTTTTGAAAATGAAGCGGCTGTCCGGGTCCGGCTTTTCAATGTGGTGTTGAAGAATTGCCGATTCACCAATACTGATTTTCAAAAAATGGACCTAACGGATGTAATCTTTGAAAACTGCGATTTATCCAACGCCGATTTAAGCAAATCTTCCATTCATAGGGTCATCTTTAAGGATTGCAAATTATTAGGGGTGAATTTTGAAGACTCCCGGTTTGGAAACGTCCAGTTCATCAATTCCGTTTTAAACTTAACGGCATTGGCCACTTCCAAGTTTGAAAAGGTACTTTTTCAAGATAGTTCATTAAAGGGTACTGATTTTTATGACTGTAAATTCAAAAGTACCGAATTTCAATTTTGCAATCTGGATGAAGCCAGCTTTGACCATACCTCCCTTAAGGGCGTGGATATCAGTTCCTCGAATTTCAATACACTGACCGTCGCAATTGAAGATTTAAAGGGATGCAAGGTATCAACGCATCAGGCTTTGCAATTTTCTACTTTGATGGGGTTAATTATTAAAGATTAATGATAAAAAAGGAGTTTCGACCACGATTGATTCGAAACTCCTTTTTTATTTTCCTACGCTTGTTCGTTTCTTTCCATTCTCCGCTGCTGCTCGGCGATGATTTCATCATCCTCGGAATTGTCCCTAATGACTTTCTGGGTGAGGATGGAGCCCACGATGATAAGCAGCATAACCGCAATATAATATCCCTTTTCATTCAGCTCTAGGTCAGCGTTATAGATACCAATCGCAAATAAACAAACCCCTGCAAACAGCGTGAAATAGGCCAAGAATGTGAACGCTGCCGTGTTTCTTCTTTTATGTTTTTGTGGATACATCAAGTAGCCCCCTTTTTCTATCTCTTTCTTGAAATAAAAATAACTGCAACTTTATTATAAGTAAAAACAGGCATTTAAGTAAACTATTTCCATATTGGAATAACGAAATATTAGGACCCGTTAACAAATGCAGGCTTTTTAACATACATTTAAAACAGGGGTGAAAAGGATGCCGCGAGCAAAATATAGATCATCGGATGTTAATCTGATGGCAAGGATGATGAGAGCAGAAGCCGAAGGTGAAGGAAAAATGGGTATGCTGCTCGTCGGGAATGTCATCGTTAATCGTCTAAAAGCAGATTGTTTAGACTTTAAAGGACTAAGGACCATTCCACAAGTCATTTATCAAGTACAAGGCGGAAATTATTCCTTTGAAGCTGTTCAAAAGGGTAATGTGTTTTACCAAGCAGCGAGAAGTTCAGAGAAAAGATTAGCCAAACAAACTTTGGATTATTGGAGGAACCAACCGGCTAAACATGCCTTATGGTACTTTAATCCTTATGCTCCATGCCCGCCAACCTGGTATGACCAGCCACATTCTGGGCAATATAAACAGCATTGTTATTATGAGCCGAAAGAATGTCCCAATGCCTATAGTTGGTAAAAAAGGAAAATCCCACAGAACTTGCAACAGGTTTACTTGTGAGGTGCAAAGCGGTAAATCACAACCTTAACCACATAGTAGATCACATAATTTTCACAACACAATTCACTGTATATTGCACAGTCCATAAGGCTTTGAGATGAAAATATCTCTAAGCCTTTTTCAAATTTTTTTTATCTGACTAAAGCAACCGTAAGTTGTATAAGTTCATTAGACACTGTTTGATAAATAAGGGGAGAAATTTCCCTTATTTAGTAAATAAGATTAAGAATAACTTAAATAGGCGGAGAAATTTCCCCTATTTACTCAAAAAACATCAATATTGGAGATTTTTCTTTATTTAAGCGAAAAACCTTCCCTTATTTACGCCGGAATGAGCCCTATTCTCCATTTAGCGGAAAAATCTTCGCTTATTATTGTGAATTCAAGTGTGTTTAGCTGTGTGTTTAAAATGATTGCACCTCCTAAAGTAAACCCGTTACAGAATTTGTGGGATTTTTCTTTTTTAAGATTTTTCTTCATAAATAATAGTTTAAGTTAATGATAGTATATCCCTATATAATCTGGTAAAATTATCAAAATTAACTTAGGGAGGAATTATCCATGATTACCTATCCTTTTTTGAAAAAAGGAGCAACAATTGGAGTCACTGCACCTTCATCGGGTGTCCCTGTTAACTTGCACGATGTGGTCAAGCAAGCATGCAGCCGGCTGGAACAGAAAGGATTTCAAACGATCTGCGGCGAAACAGTTTGGACGCAGGACAAAGCCAAATCAGCACTAGCGATAACACGGGCAGCAGAATTGAATGCGATGCTGAGCGATGCTGAAATCGACCTCATTCTCCCTCCTTGGGGCGGCGAGCTTTTGGCTGAGATTCTTGAGTATATTAACTTCGAAAATATCAAAAACAAATGGGTGTTGGGATACTCCGATACTAGCGCCCTGCTGCTGGCTATTACACTAAAGACAGGGATTGCAACGGCCCACGGGACCAACCTGGTCGATATTCGGGGAGAATATTGGGACGAAACAACTGCGATGTGGGAGAACGTTTTATCGACACCAAGTGGCGGGTCTGTCCTTCAGCACTCCTCCCCCCTTTATCAAAAGGAATGGCAGCACGATAATCCCTCACCATGTGTATTTCATTTAACCGAGGAGACCCGGTGGAAAACCACTTCTAGTAGTACTGTTAAAATTAGCGGCCGCCTGCTCGGCGGGTGTGTTGATATCATCAGACATCTTGTCGGCACTCCATATGGTGATGTGCAAAGCTTTAGAAAACAGCATATCCCTGGCGAACCTATCATTTGGTATTTGGAGAATTGCGAATTAAGTACGACTGATTTGCGGAGGTCATTGGTGCAAATGAAGCTCGCCGGCTGGTTTGACAATTGTTCGGGTCTGCTTTTCGGCCGGAGTTCGGCGAATATGCCTGTAGAGAACTATACTATTGAGGATGTTTACCTGGACCTTGCTGAAGATCTGCAAATACCGATTGTTTATGATATTGACTGCGGCCATGTTCCGCCACAGATTACTTTTATCAATGGGGCTTTTGCGGAGGTAGAAGTTGAGGAAGGAAAAGGGACAGTCCTGCAAATATTTAAATAACGTCGGCAAAGGACCGGTCCATGTTTGCTTAAGTTCCCCCCATAAAAGCAAAGGGTCAGGCTCCCGCTTCACTTTCCCGTTAAAGCGATGGGTCCTGACCTCTAATTTTAAAGCGGATTTTGCCGCCCGGACGAAGCTGGGCGATCTTCCATATATCCTCTTTGGCAATTTTTCCGATTGTGGCATAGCCGCCGATCGTTTGGGCGTCGGCCATTAGGATGATCGGCTGACCGCTGTTAGGAACTTGGATCGTCCCAAATTGAGTGGCTTCCGAGAGGATATCTCCTCCGTTTTTAAACCTTAGCTCAGGACCTTTAAGGAGGTATCCCATCCGGTCCCCGCTCCTCATCGTATACGGAGTTTGGAAAAATTCCTGTAAGCTTTCCGGTACAAACATCTCTGAATGCGGACTAATCCAGACACTAACCTCTACCTCATCCGAGTAATTCGGGATTTCACTTGGAATCAACCCTCGATGAAACCCAGTTGATTTCTCTTTCTTTGCGTAGAGGATACCATCCTTCTTAATGGAACTTCCCAGAAGCCCTTTTGGATAAACCGATGCGCTGCCCAACAGTTCTTCTGAATGGAACCCACCTTCAGGAAACACATAGGCGATACTGCCTTTATTAGGACTAGTAAACTTTAATGACTGCCCTTGATGAATCGAAAAGGATTTCCAGAGCGGAACAGCTTTTCCGTCCACCTTGGCCCCTAGATCCGCCCCTGTGATGACGATTCGATGATCCGACAAAGCCTCGAATTCCTGTCCTCCTAAGAACAATTC
The DNA here is from genome assembly GCF_018343545.2 of Neobacillus citreus. Classification (GTDB taxonomy): domain Bacteria; phylum Bacillota; class Bacilli; order Bacillales; family Cytobacillaceae; genus Neobacillus; species Neobacillus citreus. The sequence continues at coordinate 17,361 of NZ_JAGYPE020000047.1, forward strand.
CAGCACTGGGCTGCCGGCTGGATTCCCTAAGATGTAATTTCCCATTTCGTATGCATAGGCGTCCATCGGTCCAGATACAGGAACGCCAAAGCGCTGAAAGCCGAACCTTCCTTTATCCTGAATGGATCCGTAGACACCAGCCTTTCGAACCTTCAATAAAGGAATCATGCAGGTGCTCCTACTGACCGGACAAAAACATTTTCCTTTTCTAAAGCTTGGCGAATCAGTGCGGTATGTTCAACCACATTTGCCCCATCCCCATGGAAACAAATCGTGTCTGCTTGCAAAGGAATCCAGCCTCCTGAAAGACCCTTCACCCGCTTATGGAAAATAATCTCTTTCACCTGTTGCAAAATCTCATCATGGTTTTTCAAAACAGCATTCGGCAAAAGCCTTGAACACAGCCGTCCGTCATCCGTATATTGTCGGTCCGCGAACGCTTCGGAAGCTGTTTTCAAGCCTGCTTCTTTTCCGGCCTTCACAAGTTCACTATTGCACAACCCAAATAAATAAGCATCCGGAACCGTATCATACACAGCTTCAGCGATGGCTTTTGCCACTGCCGGATTCTCAGCCGCCGTATTGTATAAGGCGCCGTGAGGCTTCACATGCTGAATAGCCATCCCCTGAATCTGGGCAAATATTTTTAGTGCCCCAATTTGATACACCATGCAATTATAAATTTCCCGCGGTGTCATCTGCAGGTTTCTCCGGCCGAATCCTTGAAGGTCCGGATACCCCGGGTGGGCGCCAATCGCCACGCCGTTTTCCTTTGCTTTTTTCACCGTATCGTTCATCACGTTATAATCTCCGGCATGGAAGCCGCAGGCGATATTGGCAGATGTAATATATTGAAACAGATTCTGATCATCGCCAATGGTATAGGCGCCGAAGCTTTCCCCCATATCTGCATTTATATCGATTCTCACTCAGGAGCCCCTCCCTTCTAAAAATCCCCTTTTTCTAATTCTCTACGATAAACTCACTGATAGATTCAGGATGCTTTGCTAATTGCACTTGTATGGCGCTAAATTCAGTTTGGGAGATGGCTGTAAACTGAAGCGTGTCTCCCGTACGAATAAAAAACGGTTCCTCCCGGTCAGGCCGATAAATCTCAAGCGGTGTTTTTCCGATAATATTCCATCCCCCAGGACATTCTATTGGATAAATCCCCGTCTGGCTCCCGCCGATTCCAACTGTCCCCTTTGGAACTTTTGCCCTTGGGTTCGGAAGCCTTGGTGTCGTCAATTTTGGATTCAATTCTCCAAGGTAGGGGAATCCCGGTAAAAAGCCAATCATGTAAACCGTATATTCCGTTTGGGAGTGAAGCGAGATAATCTCACTGTCCCGCAATCCGGTATGCCCCATCACTCTTTCCATGTCCAAAGCAAACTCTACATTATAGCAAACTGGAATTTGCAGTTTTCTAGGATTCCAGTCTGGTTTCCCTTTTGATTGATGTTCCCATTTTGCTAACAACGACTGAATGAAGGGTTCTTTTTTTTTCAAATCCTTCTTTAAATAAACCGTTACCGTGTGATAGCTTGGGACCACTTCTTCAATTAAAAAAGATTCTTTTTCCAACATGTGACAGAAGCTTTGCACCTGGTTAAAGATTTCTTTCCCAACCTGATTGCTGAAGGCAAAGCGAATGCTGCGTTCCCCCGTGATGTTTACTCTTGGAAAAATAACTTTCGTGTTACTCATGTTCCGCTAACACTTGAATGCAAGTGTAGATCCCCCGTTTTAAATCCTCATGCGACCAGCTTGGGATCTTTCCGTGTTGAATCGCCAGCTCATGGGAGGCAGGAATATGAATAAAACCTGAAGGCATTTTCTTATTTTGTGTTTTAGCATAATGCAGACTTTGATACATAACATGATTGCATAAATACGTTCCTGCTGTATTAGAGATTTCAGCCGGCAGACCTGCCTCCTTCAATTGGTTGACCATGGTCCGAATCGGCAGGGTTGTCATGTAGCCGTCTGCGCCTTCAGCCTGAATCGCTTCATCAATAGGGGTGTTGCCACTGTTGTCTGGTTCTCCGTCATTGACATTGATGGCGATTCGCTCCGGTGTCATTTTAAAGCGACCACCCGCCAAACCTAAGGAAATCACAGCATCCGGCTTAATTGCCTCAAGGTGTTCCAACAGCTGTTTCCCAGCTTTCTTAAAATCTACCGATAAGATTTCACCATGAATCTTGTAGCCGCCAACTTCCTGACCGTTCAGTTCTTCCACAATTCGCATTGTTGGATTGATCGTAAAGGATAGAAACGGTTCAAAGCCTGTTAGTAAAAGTGTTTTCATTGCAAAACCCTCCACCTGGTTTTATAAAAAGTGCTTTTTTAAAAGATATCTGCGAATTTTATACATATATCTGCGGATTTTCAATTTTATCTGCGAATTTCTAAATTTATCTGCGTTTTTTTCATTTTATCCGCGAATTTCCAAATATATCTGCGAATCCTAAAATAACCATGTACTTTATAGACGAATCGGCCTGTTCCGTTCCAAACAGAAGCCGTTTCGGTCATCGCGTTTGACCTCGATTTCAGCTTTTTGCAGAGCCTCCAAAATCGCTAAATCAAAGACGATATGCGCTTCGACGCAGCTTTGAAGCACTTCACCGTATATCACTTCATCCGCTGTTTCAGAAATGATTTCGGCCGCAATCCACTCTGGGTACCTAGAGATTCCAATTGTTCTATACGACGGTGCCACCGAAGCAGAGCGATAGAAATGAATCCCCGGCGCCTCTTCAATTGGAAAAACATTTGGCAGCCACTGGTTTCCGTACTTTATAAAACGCCCCTGCCAGTATCCATTCTCTTCCTCAATCAGCGTCCCACGAATTCGACTGCTGACCTGACAAACAATTTTATCTACATTATCTTCATGCAGTGTCCGATACTCTCCGTTCGATAACCGAGCGATGCCATAGATTTTCGCACTTGGCAAAAAGTAAGATACCGGGAAACGCGGCGGACTATTATAGCCAGCAAACGGCTGTACCCACTCATGTGAAGGGATGCCGTGATCATCAATGATGACATCAGGAGCCCATCTCTTCAGCACTTCCGGATAAATATTAGCTTCTCCAAAAACCGTTTCATGGAAGCGAACCAAGGAATATTCCAAACCTACCGCATTGTACCTGGCCGCATGATGCTTCCATTCCGGATGCTCTTCCGTCAGCTTGGTCAGCAATTCGTATCCATCTGGGTTTGCCAATGGAAGGATCACCACGTTGACTTCCTTCAGCCAGTTTTCATATTCAGCCACGGCACGATTGATAAACTGAAGGATCGCAGGTGTACTGGATACCTCATTCGAATGATGTCCCGCTTCAATGAACACAGTCTTTTTAAAAAGAGACATTTTTAAAGGAGAATAGAACTCTTCCCCAGCATCCAGGAAGCACTCAATGACTGGGATCGCCTTGCCAAGATACGAATGGTCTGGATAGACAACTCGATAAGGTGATGAAGTGTTCAGCCATTGCTGAACGTCGGGATGTATATGCTCAGTCGGTTTTTCAAACTCCTTAATCTCCAGGTTTACGACCACTTCCCCGTTGGTAATGACGGCTTCAGAGAACCTGCCATCTTCCGTAAAGAAAATCGCTTTTGTCACTAAGTTTTCCAGCGGCTTATCTTCCCATTTGTACACGCGAATCTGAGCTTCCGGCTTTTCGCCGACTCTTACATGCATAAATGGATGAACGCCCCCAGGTGCATCAAACGACTTACCTTCCAGTTCTTCTCCCATATAGGCAAAATAATCGAGCGTATTAAAATATAGGTCTTCGTGGAGAGCTTCCAGTGAAGAAATACGTTCCTCGTCCACTCCAAGCTTCTGTTCCTCTTCACTCATCCAGACATCGATTTCAATTCGGTCGAATAATGGACGGTTGCGGCCCTGGCCGGGATTGTACTTCGAAACTTCTTTTCTAAGCTTCGGCAGCACTTCTTCGACATAATAACAGTAAAATCGTTCTCGGTCCGTTTGAATAAGATGTTCTTCTTCACGTCCTCCATCACCACTGATGCGAACAACACTTGAAACAGGATAAACGTAACGCTGATGATCTAGGTAAAGAAGCTTGGATACAGGGACATCCAAACAGCCTGCAAGCTGCTTTTCCTCTTTCTCATTCCATATATGGACCTCATATGTATGGTCAAGGTCCTTCACCAGCTTGAAATGGACACAATCGGCCTTCAGACCGAGCTTCTCTTCCAGGCAGCGGTCTACAGGATACAGCTCTTGAATCCAGCGAATCGGAAGCTCAAGGCCCATCTCCCCTTGTTCCTCCCGCACATAAATATCCATTTTCGTAATGGTCTCCCCTGCCGTTTGTAAGGAAGGCAGAACCTCTTCCATCATCCAATGAAAACCAGGCTTAAAGGCGGAGCGGATGGATAGGGAGTGAATAGCAGGGAAAATTGCTTTCCACTCAGCCACCAGACGGTTTCTCACCTCTAATGGTTCCGATAAGAAAATCTCAACATTCACTGCCTCAAGATTCTTGGATGCTTCTAATACCTTGAATGCTAAATCCACTTCCCGCTCACCGGACCATACCGATTCAAACAAAAGCGGGGCTTCTTTTTTCTGGGATAATAGATATTCCTGTTCCCAATAGCCAAATGCTCCTCCTTCACTCCAATGCTTAGCTTTCGCCAATTCATTCAGAGCGGCAGGCAGTGCTTCCCTCTTCCCTGTTAAGCGGAGTTGGTTTGCTTCTAAAAGCTCGAGCACCGCTGCATCAGAGCCCTCTTTTATATCAAATTGAAACCGGGCAGCCTGATTCCCCGTAATCGGAAAAATGATACTAGTAGAATACATGGCAGCTCTAGCTGCAAAATGACAAATTTCAGGTAATACACTTGTTGTCATAAATGGTTTTTCAACTGATATATTTAAGTTTAATAGCTTCGAAGGAGAGGCTTCTTGATTTTTTCCAAACCCGGAAAAACTCCAAAGATGGCTGAGGCTGTGGATATCAGAATAAACTTTAGGTTCTGATTCAGCACCGGTTTGGGTCCCCTCTTCCCAGCCCCAGTTCACCGCAATCAAGTCGGTACCTGCATATAAGTGGCCGTCTCTTAATTCAACAACCGGACTGTCCATCCCGGCTTCCGGCTTCATCGCTGCAAGTAACTGAAGGAGCAATGACAATTCCGATTCATTTTTATAAGAAAAAATAATTTCTTCGTTTTCCCATCGTGCCTCTGTTTTTGAACTTGAACCGACAAAACGGATATTCACTGCCTCTTCGCTTGGTTCAAAAAAGGTGAATGATAGGGAAGTAGTTTCAAATCCCAGACGGGCACTGAAATCGATTAAACCTTCCGGTGCCAACCCCTCTGGCAAATCGATAAAAACAGAAACTCCGTCAACCACACCATCGCCATTTTTATCCCTTAGAAGTCCATCCTTCGTCCAAATCGCCAGAATATTATTCATGACCATCACCTACATCTTCATATTCGGGTCAAATTTATCTCGGAGCCAGTCGCCAAGTAAATTGAATCCTAAAACAGTCAACATAATCGCAATCCCTGGGAAAGTCGCCGTCCACCAAGCGGTTGTGACATAGTTCCGGCTGTCGGCAAGCATTCCTCCCCAAGAAGGAACGGTCGGGTCAACGCCCAAGCCTAAGAATGTTAACGATGCTTCCAATAAAATAAACTCCGCAATATACATTGTTCCAAGCACGAGAATTGATGACATGACATTCGGTAAAATATGTTTGCGGATAATCCTAAACTGGGTGCCGCCGATTGCTTTCGCTGCCTGAATATATTCCTGTTCCTTCAGCGAAATAACCTGTCCTCTGATGAGGCGGGCAAAGCCGACCCAATACGTTAATCCTAGGATAAGGATAATTTTCCAAATACCCGTTCCAAGCACGCTCATAATAACAATTGCAAACAGGATAAACGGAAAGGCTAATTGAATATCGGCAACCCGCATGATTAAATCATCCATCCATTTTCCAAAGTAACCGGAAATCAGGCCAAGGATGGTTCCTATAATCATGGAAATCAATACGCCAAAAAAACCGACCATTAAGGAAATCTTCGCCCCATAAATGATTCTGCTTAATAGGTCGCGCCCCACCTGGTCAGCCCCAAGGAGAAATACGGACTTGCCGGTTTCGTCTGCCCAGGACGGCGGTGAAAGCCTTGATGAAAGGCTTGCCTTAGTTGGCTCGAACGGTGCAATCCATTGAGCAAACAGCGCACAGCTTACACTGAGAAGAACAAGTAAAATCCCGATAAAGCCGGCCGGATTCTTTTTCACAAAACGCCAAAAGCTTTGGAGAACGGTTCTTTTCTTCGGAAGAATGGCAACCTCCTCCTGAACCTGCTGCTGTAAGGTTGTCATGCTCGTCCACTCCCTCCGGTCTTAATTCTTGGATCAATCAATGAATAGCTTAAGTCGACAATTAAATTCACTACGACCATGATCACAGCTAGGAAAATAACGCCGCCTTGAATAACAGGATAATCACGCTGGTTGATGGCATCGATAATTAAGCGTCCAATTCCAGGCCATGAGAAAATCGTTTCGACGATAACCGTTCCGCCAAGCAAGGAGCCAAATTGAAGACCAAGAAAGGTGATGGTCGGCAGCAAAGCATTACGGAAAGCGTGCTTGATAATGACCGCCCAATCGCTAATACCCTTGGACTTTGCCGTTGATACATATTGCTGATTCATGACCTCGAGCATGGAAGAACGGACAAGTCTTGCCAAAATACCGGACAGAATCATCCCTAATGTAATGGATGGCAAAATCAGATGCTGCGGTCCTTCAAAACCAGAAGAAGGCAGCCATTTTAAATTAACGGCAAAAATCAGAATCAGCATGATTCCTAGCCAGAAGTTAGGAAAAGATATACCAATCAAGGAAAAAATACGCCCGAAGAAATCGACGATGGAACCGCGCTTGACGGCTGAAATAATTCCAACCGGAAAGGCAATTAAGATTGAAACGATTGTTCCGCCGATGGCAAGCGCTAATGTGGCACCGGCTCTTTCCATAATTAAATCCATGACTGGCATATGGCTACGGAAAGATTCGCCAAAGTCAAATGTTACAAGTCCTTTTAAAAAGATTAAATATTGCACATAAAGCGGCTGATCGAGCCCGAGATTTCTTCTTACTTCTTCTATTGCTTCTTTCGTTGGTTCACCTGCGGAAAACATTACCGTCACCGGGTCCCCCGTCAGGCGGATCGAAAAGAAGATTAATAATGATATAGCAAATACAACTAAAACCGTGTGAAGTAATCTTCGAATCACGTAAGCTATCATGTTATTCCTCCGTCCTCTTTGATAAAGAAAGAGATAGCATGAGGACCATACTATCTCTTTTTTAAGCCAATCAGAATTTGTATCCAGCCATTAAAACGCATCGCGTTTAGCATCCCATAAGGAGACCTGAGCGTTAAGCGGGCAGTATTTTTTACTTAACTGATACTTCTTCCAGGCGCATACGGTCCTCGTGCGGCGGTTGGAAGTTTTGAACTCGCTTATTGACGGCATATAAATCTACTGCTTGGTACAGATTAAGCTCTGGAGCCAAGTCATATAGCACTTCTGTTAATTCTTTAAAGATTTTTTCACGTTCTTTTTGGTCAACAGTTGAACGTTCAGCAGCCAATAATTCTTCTACCTTGGCATCTTTAAAGGATGGATTCCATTTCTGTCCTTCGCTGTACATCAGGTACGCGGTGTTATCAAAGTCAAGCGTCCATCCGCCCCAGCCTTGGCGGTACATATGACCAGCCTTGCCGTTTGGAATCAAATCGGAAATTAATGTTGTGCTATCTACACTATTGATATTTAACTTTAAGCCAACTTCTTCTAAATAGAAGGAAACAGCCTGGGCAATTTCTTTAAATGTTGCATCGTTACCAGGAATGAACAGATCAATTTGTGTCCCTTCTTTCACTCCTGCTTCTTTTAACAATTTTTTAGCTTTTTCCGGATCATATTTATATGGCTTCAGATCTGGGTTGTTACCAAATGATAGTTCACTTTGGTATGTGCTGATTGATTTTCCATAGCCAGATAGGATGTCTTTAATAATCGCATCTTTATCCACAGCGTAGTTAATCGCCTGTCTGACCTGCTTGTTGTCAAACGGTTTTTTTGCTGTATCAAAACGCATGGAATAAACAGTTGGTGTACCTACATCTTTCAATTCTAGGAAACTTGATTCTTTAACCGTTTTCGCCTGGGCCACTTCGACACGCTTCATGATATCGATTTTTCCAGTTTGAAGTTCTGCTAATCTAGTAGAAGATTCCGGAATGACTTTAAAGGTAACTTTATCTAACTTCGGTAATCCTTGTTTCCAATAATTTGGGTTCTTTTCTAACACGATTTCTTGGTCGCGCTTATAGCCTGTCATCTTGAATGGTCCTGTACCAACAGGGTTGTTATTGAAGTTCTCGTCGCCTTTTTCCTGAATGTATTTAGGCGGTACGATAACAGCACCGTAGCCGGCAAGTTTCGTTAATAGGACTGGGTCCTTGGATTTCAATTTGAAATTAACGGTATATTCATCCACAATTTCTACATGGTCAATCGAATTATAGTTGGCATACTGAGGACCCTTTTGTCCTTCTGGCCCTAATAAACGGTCAAACGTAAATTTAACAGCTTCTGCGTTGAATGGCTCGCCGTCATGGAATTGAACACCTTTACGCAATTTGAATTGAAGTGTGTTATCGTCGAGGTATTCCCAGCTTTCTGCAAGTCCTGGCTGCAATTTCAAATCTAGCGTACGGTCTACTAATCCTTCAAATACAGAAGTAGCCACTGTGCTCCAATCTAGCAAAAATGTATCAATTGGATCCCAGTTTTGCGGTTCACTTGTAACACCGATAACAATTTCATTTCCACGGTCTTTAACAGGATTCTCTTCTTTACTTTTTCCAGAAGAGCCTGCATTGGATTTTTCACTTTTGCCTGAAGAACAAGCGGATAAAACAAGTGTAAAGCTAAGTAACAGTGCAAATAGTACTGACAATTTCTTCTTCATGCTTTTTCTCGCCCCCTATAATTGATTCGTTGCTATCATTTTTCCATATGGATATGGATGGTTATAGCCTAATTTCTTGGAAATTTCAGCAGCTGCCTCCCAAAGAGGTCCAACAAAATGATCCACCTTATCTCTTGGCAGGCTGGTTGAAAAACTGGCAATGCTTAACGCGTACTGGACAGCTCCGCTGCTATTAAAAATTGGTACGCCAATCGACGCGGTTCCTTCTTCTAATTCCGAGTCGCTGTACGAATAGCCCCTTTCCCGTATTTGCTTGATTAAGAGAAGAACATCCTCTTTCGTTGCCGGAGACTGGCTGGCATACTTTGTCAGAGGCTTGTCCAAAATCTCTTGTATTTTTTCTTCAGGCAAATAGGCGAGAATGGCACGCGGGCATGCTCCCGCATATAACGGGGCGTGTCTTCCCACTTTTGTGTACAGCCGAACGGGCAGTGTACTTTCTACCTTTTCAATGTACACACCTTCGTCCTGCTCTCGGGCAATCAATTGAATAGCCTCATTAAACTGCTCTTGAAGCTTTTTCATATAAGGATAAGCAATTGGGCGGATATCGAACCTTCCGGCTACTCGCTCTCCCATTTCCAGGAATTTCAATCCCAGCCCGTAGCTTTCTCCGTCAATCACGAGCCCTTCCTGCTGGAAGGTCATCTTTTTTAAATAACCGAGTTCTACAAAAGTTCTTAACAGGCGCAAACAGGTTGGCTTAGGGACACCTGTAAAGGTAGAAATCTCATCCAGCTTCCAATAAGGTTTCTGTTCCGTAAAAATATCGAGAAGCTGCAAAGCTTTTTTAACTGTTTTACTCATCGCGATTCACCTGCAGCAATCTGTTCCTTGACGTCTTGATATAAATGGCAGGAAACGAAATGGTCCTCATGAACCGCCTGCAAGCTTGGCTGTTCCGTTTTACAAACATCTAAGCACTTAAAGCAGCGCGGATGAAAGGTACAGCCGCTCGGCGGGTTAGAAGGACTTGGGACATCTCCCTGAAGAATAATCCGTTGCTTCTTCTGGAGTGGATGGGAACTTGGCAATGCTGAAAGCAGGGCTTCTGCATATGGATGTAGCGGAGTATCATACAAACGGTTTTTATCCGCTACCTCTACCATTTTCCCAAGATACATCACGCCAATCCGGTCACAGAAATGCTTAACCACGCTTAAGTCATGAGAGATGAAAATATAGGTCAGTCCAAACTCTTTCTGCAAATCTCTCATGAGGTTAAGAACCTGTGACTGAATGGAAACGTCAAGGGCCGAAACTGGTTCATCGGCGATAATCAGCTTAGGCTTTGAAATCAGCGCCCGGGCAATCCCAATCCGCTGGCGCTGCCCTCCGGAAAATTCATGTGGGAATCTAGTTAGCTGCGCCTTGGTTAAGCCCACTTGGTCAGCCACTTCCAAGACCCGTTTTTCCCGTTCATTTCGGTCGGTCACCCCGAAATTGATCAGCGGTTCCTCTATCGTTTCTTTAATTTTCATTCTTGGGTTTAACGAAGCAAACGGGTCCTGAAAGATAATTTGAATATCTTTTCTCAGCTTTCGCATGTCGTTTTTTGAAAGCTCGGCAATATCTCTTCCCTGGAAAAGAATCTTTCCTTCCGTCGGTTCTAGTAATCTAAGAATCGTCCGTCCGGTCGTACTCTTCCCGCAGCCTGACTCACCGACGATTCCAAAGGTTTCCCCTTCAAATACATCGAACGAAACTCCGTCTACGGCTTTAACTTGCTTTATGGTCTTCTTGCCAAAAACCCCACCCTTTATGGGAAAGTATTTCTTTAAGTCTTGTACTTGCAAAATTGGATTTTGTGTCACAGTACCGCCTCCGAATCACCATTTTCATAGAGCCAGCATTTTACCTTTGAACCGTTCACCTCAAATAATGGCGGTGTGTTCTTGCAGCGTTCATGGGCAAAGCGGCAGCGTGCGGCAAAGCGGCAGCCGGAAGGCATTTTCCCTGGTGCCGGTACCACGCCAGGAATCGAAGAAAGGTACTCCTTTTCTTCATTCACATCCGGCAGGGAGGATAATAACCCTTTCGTGTACGGGTGCCTTGGGCGGTCAAACAGTTCGACCACCTGTGCTTCTTCGACGATTTCTCCCGCATACATGACGATGACACGGTCGCACATTTCAGCCACAACACCAAGGTCGTGTGTGATTAACACAATCGACATATTTAATTGATCTTGCAGCTTTTTCATTAACTCAAGGATTTGCGCTTGAATCGTTACATCCAAAGCCGTTGTTGGTTCATCAGCAATCAGGATTTCCGGATTACACGATAAAGCGATGGCAATCATGACCCTCTGCCGCATACCGCCGGAAAGCTGGTATGGATATTCATCAAGAACCTGCTCCGGTCTTGGAATCCCAACAAGCTTCAGCATTTCTAGCGCACGTTCTCTCGCTTGTTTCTTCGAGACATTCTCATGGCTTAAAACCATTTCGACAATTTGCTGGCCAATTGTATAAACCGGGTTTAGCGAGCTCATCGGTTCCTGAAAAATCATCGCAAGTCTTTTTCCTCTGATTTTTCGCCAATCCTTCTTTTTGAAATCCTTAAAATGTAGGTTCTCCGTTTTGATATCGCCGTCGAACCACTCCACGCCAGGCGGCAGGAGCCCCATTAGCGATAGCGATGTCATACTCTTACCACATCCCGATTCTCCAACAATCCCAAGTGTCTCGCCTTTATTCAGGGAGAAGCTGATTCCGTTCACAATCGCAATTTTATTCCCATCATCATTAATACCGACTTTTAACTTTTCAATCTCTAACACTTTTTGAACCATTATGACACTCCTAACGGTTTCATTTTGTGAAATGCAATTTCATTTTATGATTTTAATAATATAAAATAATTTGAATATTTTCAATAGTATTTGATGGAAAATAATTTAGAAATGTCGAAATAATTAATAGTTTGGTAAAAATTGTCGCATTTTAGCTTTTCACCGTTCTATTAACATAGGGGTCTTCCAATCAATTAGATATTGAGAAATTAGCTAGTTTGTGGTTGGATTAGAATATCTGGGAGGGTTTTACATGAGTGTGAAATTTAGATTAATCATGACGATGCTCATCTTTGGCAGCATCGGGGTGTTTGTTAAGAAGATTGATTTGAGTTCAAGTGAGATTGCTTTTTTACGCGGGGTGATTGGCAGTCTATTCCTGCTTTTAGCTAGTTTTCTAGTCAAACACAAACCGTCTATGAAGGCGCTGAAAGAAAATGCGGTGCTGCTCCTTTTATCAGGCGGGGCAATTGGTCTTAACTGGATTTTTTTATTCGAGTCCTATCGGTACACGACAATATCAAATGCCACAATCAGTTATTACTTCGCGCCAATATTTGTGATGATTTTAGCCCCTTGGGTTCTGAAGGAGAAACTGACGGGTGTGAAAGTCAGCTGTATTGTAATGGCCATGGTTGGCTTATTTTTAATCGTGCAGAACGGCCCTGGCGGGGGAAGTGGGTCACACAATCATACCTTGGGGATTTTCTATGGCCTTTTGGCTGCCTCTCTATATGCCAGCGTAATTTTAATGAACAAATTTATTAAAAATCTATCTGGTTTTGAAATGACATTAGTTCAATTAATGGCGGGAGCTTTAGTACTGTTACCCTATGTATTGTGGCAAGGGCAGCTTAACCTTGTTGGATTGAACTCAACTTCGATTATTTTTATTTTAATACTGGGAGTTGTGCATACAGGTTTGGCGTATTTCATGTATTTTACTTCCATCCAAAAACTAAAAGGGCAAACTATTGCAGTTCTTAGCTATATTGACCCGATTTCTGCCGTCATCATCGCGGCGTTATTCCTGCACGAAAGCATGACATGGTTACAGATGATTGGCGGTGCCCTCGTACTAGGTTCAACATTTTTAAGTGAAAAAGTAGATTTAAAAATCGAGAAAAAAGGCCAGACTCCTACTACTTCTCCGTAATAGGGGTCTGGCCTTTCTTTTTTAATGGGAGACTACACCTGTTAAATCTGGCTTCTGCCCTTGCATAAGATTTAGCTTTTCAATTGCAAATGCAACGTTTAAAACATTTTCTTCCTTAAACGCAGGACCCATTATTTGCAAACCGACCGGCAGACCATTGCTGATACCGCATGGCAGGCTTAGTGCGGGAAGTCCAGTCAAATTGCCTGGTCCCGTGAATCGAATAACCTGGTCGAGGAAACTTTCTTTATTGCCATTAATGTCGACCATATTATCACCGATAGCAGGCGGCAGGAATGGCAATGTAGGCGAAATCAGAGCATCTACATGTTTAAAAGCTTGAGCAAAATCATTGCTTAGTTGAAGGCGGACCTGCTGCGCCTGCAGGTAGTCCACTGCCGGAATAAGTTCACCGAATTCCAACAGGAAGCGAACATCGTCGCCAAAGTCCTCAGGCCTCTTAAGCAAATTGGCATGATGAATGGCACTTGCTTCGGAAACAATCGTGACTAACTCGGCAAATTCAGAAGCAGCAAGGGTAGGAATCTTGACTAGTTCAATTTTGGCACCTAGCTTTTCAAGCCGAATAAGGGCTGAGCGGACTGCTTCCTCTACCGGTTTGTCAACATTTTTAAAGAAGTACTCTTCATTAATGCCAATAACCTTCCCGGAAAGGTCCTCTGATAGCAGCTCGGTATAGTTTTTCACTGGAGTATCCGTGGAGGTCGGATCTTGAGGGTCGTAACCGGAAAGGGTTTCAAGCAGCAAAGCTGCGTCATACACCGTTTTGGTCATTGGTCCGATATGGTCGAGGGACCAAGCGAGCGGGAAACATCCATGCTTGCTGATTCTTCCATGGGTTGGTTTCAGGCCGACAATCCCGCAGCTTGAAGCCGGAATTCGGATGGAACCGCCAGTATCTGTCCCAAGGGAGGCGATTGTCATATCGGCGGCAACAGCAGCTCCCGAACCGCCGCTTGAACCGCCAGGAATTTTGCTTAAATCCCAGGGATTATGGCACGCACCGAAATGCGGATTGGTTGTCGTTGCTCCCCAGGCATATTCGTGCATATTTAATTTGCCTGTAAAAATAACGCCTTCCTCTTTTAATTTCTTTACTACCGTTGCATCGTGATCAGGAATATAATCCTGGTGGATTTTTGAACCTACCGTGACTTTCTCGTCCTTAAAGTACAAAATATCCTTCAAGGCCATCGGTATGCCGTGCAGTCGGCCGCGATAATTCCCCTGCAGAATATCATTTTCAGCATCCGCAGCAGACTTTAAAGCGCTTTCTTTTTCTACTTGAATATAAGCATTGATTTGACTGTCGTATCTTTCAACATTTTCTAAAACAGCTTTGGTTAGTTCTACTGGAGAAATCTCTTTATCTCGCAACAGCGGGGCTGCTTCCCCTATAGACATGGCGGCTAAATTTTTACTCATTCTCATTTCCCCCCGGCACGTGTTTTAAACCAATGTTATAGTCTGCAAGTTTTTCAAGATGCGGGTTGCTCTTTAATTGTTCATAGGCCTGCCATTGTGCCAATAATGGCTGAATATGGTGTTCGGGTACAGCAATTCCCTTCTTTTTCAAATGGTCAATAATTCTTTCACTCATGATTCTCAGCCTCCTTAATTAGATTTGGTATGGGTTATTGATCTTTAACTTTTAAAAAGAACTGCCTGTACTTAGATGCACTCAATTTAAACTATACCTCACGTCCAATTAAAAGATTGTAGGTTCTTGTTGTCGATTCTTGTTTAAAACGGCTATTATATTTCCTGCGTTAGAAATAATATAATTTGAATAATGGAATCGGAGGTTTAATGAATGAGTGTGCCATGGTCGCCTGAGAGGATTATTTTTGTTGAAGAAGCAGTTAGGCTGATTGAAAAACAGTTTCCGCAGTTGAAACCTGTAAGTTTACAGGTATTGGGTGAAGGATTCGACAATTCTGTGTTTCTGGTAAATGAGCAGTTTGTGTTTCGTTTTCCTAGGCGTGAAATAGCGGTTAAGTTGCTTCAGGTTGAGAACCGGCTGCTTCCGGTCGTGGCACCAATGCTATCAATCCCGGTGCCGGATCCGATTTTTCTAGGTATGCCAGAGGGCGGCTTTCTATGGCCATTTTCCGGGTACAAACTTTTAGGCGGAAAGACTTTGTCCAGCTTAACTCCAGAACAGCGGATGCTGTCAGTAGAACCATTGGCTCAATTTTTAAAAACACTGCACGCTTTTCCGATAAACAAAGCGGAAAAGCTCGGCGTTCCTTATGACGAGCTTGGTCGGACTGATATTTTAAAAAGAAAGCCTATGCTGGAAGCAAACATCGAAAAGGCTGTCGATTTAGGTTTGATTGGCGGACATGAACTAGGGCGGCTGCAGTTATTTCTTTCAACGGTTGAGAAACCTTTTGAGCATGATAGCAAAACATTAGTACACGGTGATTTTCATATTCGAAATATGCTGGTCGATGACAGCGGCAGAGTGTCAGCGGTGATTGACTGGGGAGATGCCCATATTGGAAATCCGACGATCGACTTGTCGATAGCGTATAGTTTTATTCCGGCGGAAGGCAGGGATTACTTTTTCCAGTTATATGGTGACGTATCGTTTGAGGTCAAAAAGATAGCAAGATTTAGAGCCGTCTATTCGCTCATCATGCTGCTTTTGTATGGGGATAGCCAGAAGGATGAACGGTTAGTAAACGAAGGCCGGACTGCATTGGGTTTGGCACTAGACAATTAACCATAACATTCACGCTTAGAGTGATAAATTATCTAGGCGTTTTTTTATCCAGAGAAAATTCAAAAAGTTCTTGATTTATTAAATAAAGCATATTAATATTTTTAAATAAGTAATCCTATAGTTATTATCGGAATTTATTTTCAGCATCTTAAAATGGGCTGACTTTAGAGGAATTGGATAAGTGCCCTCCGCTTCCTCATTGCATATATTTATTAAAAGCTAATACCGGTTCGTAACATTCCTGTCCCAGCAATCCATTTAGGGATTTATTTTTAGCAGTGAATGTTGACTGAAATACTCAACATTAAGGAGAGGAATTACATGAAGGTATCCAGTAAAGGTGAATATGCCTTAAGGGCCTTGCTCATGCTTGGAGGTCATCAAGGCAATGTCCTCGGCATCCAGGAAATTGCCGACAAGACCCTGGTAACCACTAATTACCTTGAACAAATCCTGCTTCAATTAAAAAAACTAGGCTATGTAACTAGTAAACGAGGGGCAAAAGGCGGCTACATGCTGCTAAAAGAGCCGCAGGAAATTAATATCGGAGAAATCATCCGAGAATTAGAGGGGCCTCTATCTCCAATGGCATGTGCATCCATTACGAAGTATGAACCATGTCCATTAGAGGTGGGATGTCAGTTAAAGCCGCTATGGTCCTTAGTAAGAGATACCATTGCCTATGTCCTTGACAGGACGACACTGGAAGATTTGTTAGAAAACAAAATAAGTCTATTAAAAGGAGAGGATTTAGTTGTCATCAAAAATACACCTTAATCAGCAAGTGCTGGAAAAACTCGAAAGTTTGTTGGAAGGCTTAGAATTTGGAACCGTCCAAATCACCGTTCACGATTCGCAAATCACGCAAATCGACCGGTTGGAAAGACATCGGCTGCCATTGCAGAAAAAAACAAACCAAGTAATCAACCACAGGAAAAACGAAAGATGAATATGCTGCCGATCGGACCCCCGAAGGCCCTTTAGTTAGATGTACGTGACAATGTACATGTAAAAACTAATGGGCTTTTTTTATTGAAAAAAGCCCGCCAATTCAAAAAAAGGGGAGTTAAAAATGCTCAAAAAAGTCTTAATTACGCTAATTTCACTAATGTTTCTTGTAGAGGTCGCCGGTTGCTCGATCCAATCTTCAACTGAACCATCCAAGTCCAAAAAAGATGCTGCCACTAAGGAAACCAATAAGAAACCGATTGAACTGCTGAATGTGTCCTATGATCCAACCCGAGAATTATACGAAGAATATAACAAAAGCTTTGCTGCTTATTGGGAAAAGAAAACCGGTCAAAAAGTAACGATTAACCAATCTCATGGTGGTTCCGGCAAGCAGTCCCGCTCTGTTATTGACGGACTCGAAGCCGATGTCGTGACGCTGGCCCTTGCTTATGATATCGATGCGATTGCCGGAGCAGGCAAACTTGCGGACGACTGGCAGAAGCGGCTAGTTGACAACAGTTCACCGTATACATCAACCATTGTCTTTCTGGTTCGGAAAGGGAATCCCAAAGGAATCAAGGACTGGAATGACTTGGTGAAAAAAGATGTTTCCGTTATTACCCCGAATCCAAAAACCTCTGGCGGTGCACGTTGGAATTACTTGGCTGCTTGGGGCTATGCACTGCAGCAAAATAACGGAGATGAACAAAAAGCACAAGAATTTGTGGCAAAGCTCTTTAAAAATGTGCCGGTATTGGATTCCGGAGCCCGCGGTTCGACGACTACTTTCGTGGAAAGAGGAATCGGTGATGTATTGATTGCTTGGGAAAATGAGGCTTATCTTGCACTTAAGGAATTTGGCGAAGACAAATTTGAAGTAGTCAATCCATCTGTCAGCATCTTGGCTGAGCCTCCTGTTTCCGTTGTCGATAAAGTAGCGAAAAAGCATGGGACCGAAGAAGTGGCAAAAGCTTATCTTGACTATTTATATACAGTTGAAGGACAGGAAATTGCCGCGAAGAATTTTTACCGTCCGCGCAATAAAGATGTCGCCGAAAAATATGCCAGCCAGTTCCCTGATATCAAACTATTTACGATTGATGAAGTTTTTGGTGGCTGGAAGAAAGCCCAAAAAACTCACTTTGATGATGGAGGCATCTTCGACCAAATCTATAAACCGTAATGAATGGAGGCTTTCACGTGTTTAATCAATCTAAGCGCCGCCGGGTACTCCCGGGGTTCGGACTCTCAATGGGGTATACGGTCATTTATCTCAGTCTGATTGTCCTAATCCCGATTGCGGTTTTATTTTTAAAAGCAACTACCATCAGCTTGGCCGAATTTTGGGAGACTATAACGGATGATAGAGTCGTAGCTTCCTATAAACTGACTTTTTACACCTCCTTTGTTGCTGCAATGGTGAATGTCCTATTTGGAACGCTAATCGCCTGGGTATTAGTAAGATATGACTTCGTTGGGAAACGATTCGTTGATGCGCTTGTCGACCTGCCCTTCGCCCTGCCGACTGCAGTTGCAGGCATAGCGCTAACCGCCATCTATGCTCCGAATGGGTGGATTGGTCAATATTTCGAAGCTGCCGGGGTGAAGATTGCCTATACACAGTATGGCATCATGATTGCGTTGACGTTTATCGGGCTCCCCTTTGTGGTCCGTTCAGTCCAGCCGGTCTTGCAGGAATTGGACCAACAGTTCGAAGAGGCCGCCGCTACACTTGGTGCCTCTTCGGCCCAAATTTTCTTCAAAATAATTTTCCCAGCCATTTTCCCGGCCATGTTGACAGGCTTTGCCCTTGCCTTTGCGAGGGCCTTGGGTGAATATGGGTCGGTCGTATTCATATCCGGCAACATGCCGATGAAAACGGAAATTGTCCCCCTGCTCATCATTACAAAATTGGAGCAATACAACTACGGGGGTGCCGCTGCCATTGCCGCCGTCATGCTCGTCATCTCTTTCCTTCTATTATTCTTAATTAATTTTTGGCAATGGAGAACGGCAAGGAAACATCAAGTGACCTAGAGGAGTTTGAAAAATATGATTGCTAGAGAACATGTCCATCTAAAAAGTCCAGGAGCCAGCCGTTTTGCCCTGGCTCCGATAAGGAAATGGCTACTGATTGGAACAGCCCTCGGATTCTTAGGAGTCTTTATCCTCATTCCCCTAATTGCTGTTTTTACTGAGGCGTTGAAAAAAGGGATCGAGTTATACTTCGCGGCCATCATAGAGCCTGATGCTCTTTCGGCGATTAAGCTTACGCTCATTACCGCGGCTATTGCCGTTCCCTTGAATACCATCTTCGGCGTCATTGCCGCTTGGGGAATCGCAAAATTTAATTTTAAGGGGAAGAATATCCTGATTACCCTGATTGATATTCCGTTTGCTGTTTCCCCAGTCATTGCTGGTCTCGTGTTTGTGTTGTTGTATGGTTCAAATGGGGTGTTTGGTCCGTTACTAGAAGCAAATAATTTAAAAATCATATTCAGCGTACCGGGAATCGTTCTCGCCACTACTTTTGTGACTTTCCCGTTTGTAGTTCGCGAGTTAATTCCAATTATGCAGGAGCAGGGTACGGAGGAGGAGCAAGCAGCGATAACGCTCGGTGCAAGCGGGTGGCAAATGTTTTTCCGAGTGACTCTACCGAATATTAAATGGGGATTGCTTTATGGAGTCATTCTTTGTAATGCCCGGGCGATGGGTGAGTTTGGCGCCGTTTCGGTTGTGTCCGGCCACATCAGAGGGCTTACCAATACCCTCCCTCTTCATGTTGAGATTTTGTATAACGAATACAACTTTACCGCCTCCTTTGCCGTCGCTTCCCTGCTGGCACTGCTTGCGCTTGTTACGTTAGTTTTTAAAAGTATTTTGGAATGGAAAACAAAGAAATAGTAGAGAGGGAGATTACCATATGGGGATTACAATCAGTGGCATAACGAAAACTTTTGGTGCTTTTGAGGCCGTCAAAGATATTAACCTAGAAATACCAACCGGGGATTTTGTGGCATTACTTGGTCCATCTGGTTCTGGGAAGACCACCCTTCTTAGACTGATTGCAGGATTGGAGGGGTTAGATACAGGTTCGATCTTTTTCAACGGTGTTGATTATTCTTTCAAAACTGCGAAAGAACGCAAGGTTGGCTTTGTATTTCAGCATTATGCCTTGTTTAAGCATATGACCATTTTTGAGAACGTCGCCTTTGGGTTGAAGGTGCGGCCTCGCAAATTGCGTCCTTCCAAGAGTGAAATCAAGGATAAAGTACTGGAGTTATTAAGGCTGGTACAGCTTGAGCACCTTGCCGACCGGTATCCTTCCCAGCTTTCAGGTGGGCAGAGACAAAGGATTGCGCTAGCACGGGCGCTTGCCGTGGAACCTGAGGTGCTTCTTCTCGACGAACCATTCGGAGCGTTGGATGCAAAGGTTCGGCAGGAGCTGCGCCATTGGTTACGGGAAATCCATCGAAAGCTTAATATTACCACTGTTTTTGTGACACATGATCAGGAAGAGGCACTTGAGATGGCCGATACTGTTGTGGTGATGAATCATGGGAAAATTGAACAAATTGGTTCTCCTGCGGAAGTTTATGAAAAACCGGCAAATGCCTTTGTTTATAGCTTTTTGGGCCGGGTGAACGAATTCAGTGGGGCTGCTTTGTATAATGATGTTGCAGTTGCGAGGGATGCGGCGGTGGATACGGTCGGGTATATTCGCCCCCATGAGATTGGGTTGAGCAGGTTTTCCAACCGGAACAGTGTGGCATCAGAAGTGTCCCATGTCAATGCGGTTGGTTCCACTCTCCGGGTTGTCCTGAAACGTATTGATACGGAGGATTTTTTTGAAGCGGAATTAACAGGGGACAGCTTTCGGAAACTTGGTCCATTTAAAAAAGGTGATATTCTTTATGCTGATTTTAAAAATATCGTTGTGTTTGAGGCTAAACAGGATCCTGATCATGCAAAAGTAATGGAAAAGGTAGCTGCTGGGGCTTTTTCGGCATTTACGTAATAGAGGTATATTGAATTGTTTTTTTGATAACTACCCGGGGTGGAGGTTCTTTACTTGTTCGGAGGTTATAATGGGTTCATAACTACCCGGAACGAGGCTACTTTTCCTGTTCGGGCGTTATGAGGCGTTCATAACTCCCCGAGATGGCGCGGCTTTTCCCGTTCGGGCGTTATAAAGCTTTCATAACTACCTGGGTAGCGCAGCTTTTCTCGTTCGGTAGTTATAAAAGCTTTCATAACTACCCGGGGTGGCGCGGCCTTTCTCGTTCGGGCGTTATAAAGCTTTTCATAACTACCCGGGATGGCGCGGCCTTTCTCGTTTGGGCGTTATAAAGCTTTCATAACTACCCGGGTTAACGTGGCTTTTCTTATTCGGTCGAATAGCAACATTCTATGCGACCGAACATTTGGTAAATACGTCGGTTTGGAAGCATAGAGCCTTTCTATGCGACTGAACGTTTGGTAAATACGTCGGTTTGGGAGCATAGACTCTTTCTATGTGACCGAACGTTTGGTTAATCCGCAGGTTCGGGTGCATAGACCCTTTCTATGCACCCGAATGATTGGTAAATGCGCAAGTTCGGGAGCATAAACCCTTTCTATGCACCCGAGCGATTGGTAAATGCGCAAGTTCGGGAGCATAAACCCTTTCTATGCACCCGAACGATTGGTAAATGCGCCAGTTCGGGAGCATAAACCCATTCTATGCGACCGGACATTTAGTAAATCCACCAGTTCGGTCGCATAGACCCTTTCTATGCGACCGGTTGTTTGGTAAATCAGCCGGTTCGGGAGCATAAAGTCTTTATATACGATAGTACGATTAAAAAATTGCCCAGCTAGGTTCCCCCACACAACTATATCATCAGTATCTCTCTAATATCCTCTTCCGTCAGTGTCCCCATCGCTTTCTCATCCGAATCAATGATTTCCTCTATTAAGTGCCTCTTTTTATCCTGCAGTTCATTAATCTTTTCCTCGATGGTGCCACGGGCAACAAGCTTGATCACCTGAACCTCATTTTGCTGGCCCATCCGGTGCGCACGGTCCGCGGCTTGCTCCTCAACAGCAGGGTTCCACCAAGTGTCATATAAAATAACGGTATCCGCCCCCATCAGATTAAGGCCGGTTCCCCCTGCTTTCAAGGAAATTAGGAAAAGGTCACGTTCACCGTGATTGAACCGTTCGCAGATGTCCACCCGCTCTTCAGATGGAGTCTGCCCATCAAGGTAAAAGTATGGTTGTCCTTTTGCCGTTAACCGCCGTCCAATCAACGCCAGCATTTTCGTAAACTGTGAAAAAATTAACACCCGTCTCCCAGAAAGCCGTGATTCCTCTAATATTTCCATGAGCTGGTCAAATTTTGCCGACCCGCCTTGATAGCCGTCTACGAACAAGCCCGGATGGCAGCAAATCTGCCGCAGGCGTGTCAACCCTGCTAAAATCTTGATGCGATTTTTTCGAATCGTGTCTTTGTCCAGATGCTTTAATGTATCATGCCGAAGCTTGGCCAAATAAGCGGCGTACAACCTCTTTTGTTCGGGTAGCAGTTCAACTGCTACTAGCGATTCGATTTTTCCAGGGAGTTCGGATAAGACATCCTCCTTCATCCTGCGCAGCAAGAATGGCCGGATTCTCCGAGCGATTTGCTTTCGGGTCAGCTGGCTGAATTCCTTCAGCCCAAGGAAAAGTTCTGGAAAAACGACATGGAAAATCGACCACAGCTCCTCCGATGAGTTCTCAACCGGCGTTCCAGTCAGCGCAAAACGATGATGGGCATGAAGCTTTTTTACCGCCCGGGCTGTTTGCGTCAACGGATTTTTAAAGGCCTGGGCCTCGTCAAAAAACACGGTATGAAAGGTTTGTTTTTCAAACCATAGGATGTCCTTACGCAGTAATGGATAGGAAGTGATAAGGACATCGACATCGGAAAGATCCTGAAGCTGCTTGGTCCGCTCTTCCTTTGAACCATCGATGACCACTGCCCGCAGTTGGGAGTTCCCGGTAAATTTCCTGAACTCGCTTAGCCAGTTATAGGTCAGAGAGGACGGACAGACAACGAGGACCGGCTGCTTTTGCTCGCGAATTTCCGGCAGCACTGAGACAATAAAAGCGATGCTTTGAATCGTCTTTCCCAGTCCCATATCATCGGCCAGGATTCCCCCGAAGCCAAAGTGAGCGAGTGTTTTCATCCATTTAAAGCCAACTTTTTGATAATCTTTGAGAATAGGCTCAAGGCTGCGAGGAACCTTGAAGTCCAGGCTGCCCGGGTTTCGGAGCTGTTCCATAAACTTCCTGAAGGATTCCTCCAGTTTAAAGGCATCGCTCACCTCCACCGTATCCAGCAGCTGCAGACACTGTTCGATAGGCAAGGCCAGTCCATTCTCCAAGTCACCGGCCTTCATAAGTGGTGAATGGAGAAACCGCTGAATCTCCTCGAATTCCCTGGTTTGCAAGGATAGCAGAGAGCCATTCGGCAATCTATAATACTTCCGTTTTTCCTCGAGCGCCTTCAAGATATCGCGAATCTGATTGTCGGAAATACCGTCCATTTCAAACTTGAATTCCAGCCAATTGGTCCGCTCCCTCTTTACCTTCACCCTGATTTTCGGAAAAACATTTTCTCGAAAAATTCGACTGCGGACAGCCGTGGTCGCATAAATTTGGGCAAGCTTTTGCAGCCGCGGTACGACATAGACCAGAAATTCGTACTCAAGATCCTCATTATGCAAAAAATAGCCCCCATCCGTCTTGGCGAATGAGCTGTCCTCCATGATTTGCAAGATCTCCGCTTCCTTCTCGACATCCCTTACAATCATCGAGCCTGCCGGAAGTTCCCTTCCCTCAAGCGGATTGATCAACATGTGTTCATAGTGAAACTCGACTCCGGCAAGGAGCCGGTTTTTCACCCGATCTAAGTAGAGCTTGGCCTTCAACGGTGTTTTCATCCAGGTTTTTGTGATGGAATCGGCAATCTGCACCTGCCCCAGCTCTTTTAATCCCGGGGCGACTTTTTCAAGAAAAAACGGAATTTGTTCGTGCGGGATAGGGATTTTGTTGGTCCCGGAACCATGGAGCATTCGTTTTAGTTCCAATAACCTCTGGAAATCCTGATTCTTCAATTGTGTTATTTTCCCGTCGTAAAGAACGGAGCGATAGGTTTCCAAAATTAGTATCTGGTCAAATCCTTCAACCACCAGTAGATTTTCCGTAAAAGCAAACTGTAATGGCAGCGAACCGTCTGACAGCTGGAGTTCTTCATAGGTTTGGCCATTGTACTGTATTTTGCCCCTGGGAGCCTTTATAAGTAATGGCAGGAGCCGGTCCCATAAGGATGCCGAAATCGGCAGGACTTGCGGATCCAAAGCTTCCTTTCCATAAGCCTGTTCATCTCGAACCATGTTAATCAGCTGCTGAATAACGGCATCGGTTTCTTTTTGAAAGCAATGAAGGCTCGGGTCGTAAGTAAAGGAATCCGATAGAACATATCGATTTCCACTACTGACCTTGTCCAAAAACTCTCTGATATTTTGAACCTCGTTCTCTTCTACCTCTATCTCAATGCCCAGAATACGCCGGCCCTCGCCTGCAGCGACTGGTTTACAGCTAAACCTCGCATCCAGCACGGTTCTTTTTTCAAAATAATTCTGGTGTCCGCTGGTCTGGACGGGCTTATTATCGAAAATAGTCAGCAAACTGGCGGTCAGCTCCTGATTCAGTAAATTCGGTGTTGTTCCTTGCCGTTGATGATCGTATATCGCCAATAAAACCGCCGCAATATGCTGACAATCCTTTTGAAAAGAAGCTAGCTTTGGGCAGCTGCAATTTGTACGAATCTCACCATCTGCATCCGTTTCAACAGTTACATGAAAATCGCCATCAACTGTCGCCTGACAGCGATACAGACCATATTCCGTGAAGGTCACTTTATTCGTCCGATAAAAATAATCTCCTCTTTTGAAGGAGACTGCGCCACACATATCTGTGATGATTTTATAATTTAACTCTATGTTCATGTGGTTTCTCCTTCCTTAGAGATTTCAATATTACGATTTTATCATAAGGGCAGCCCAAATTCATACATAAGGAAATACGGGAGACTTTATCATTTGTTCCAACCTTATAATCATATATAAAGATCAAATACAACTTTTGGTTTATTTTCCTTTTAAAGCACAATTGATTTAATAAGGAAAGAATGATTCAAGGCTTATGTTTGAGCATCAAAGTAGATAGGGGGAACGAACATTGAGTAATACCGACAAAACTCCAACACCACCATACTATGCGGTCATTTTTACATCGGTACGAACCGATGGTGACAATGGTTACGAGAAGATGGCTGAAAAAATGGTCGAATTAGCTTCAAGGCAAAAAGGTTTCTTAGGAATTGAAAGTGCCCGTGACAAAGAGACTGGAATTACCGTCTCCTACTGGGACTCTTTGGAGGCGATAAAGGCATGGAAGGAACATACAGCACATAAAGCGGCGCAGGAAAAGGGCCAAACTGATTGGTATAAGCATTACAAAGTGAGAATCTGCAGGGTGGAGAGAGCTTACTCTTTCGATCAATAGTGGCGCACATTGCTTAGAGTGTTAGCCACATTTTGATCGATTCCAAAGTGAGTTTTGTCCGTAGGAGCGGGGCTTACGGACATTTTGATCGATTCCAAAGAGAATTTTGTCCGTAAGAGCGACCCTTATAAGCAACAATCTATCAGAAAAGAGCGTTTCAATTATACTAGCTCTACAAAAGATTCAGTGCCCTCTCTACTTTATCCTAACAATAACCTTCCCCTTGGCTCGTCCTGTTTCCACGTAATCCAATGCTTCCTGTGTATCGACAAACGGATAAACTCGGTCGATTACAGGGATGATTTTGCCCTGCTCGATTAAACCTTTAATAAAGGTTAACTGCTTACCGCTTGGTTTCATGAAATGATAGAGATACTCTACGTTATACTTCTTTTCTAATGATGCAGTTTTGAGGTTGACGAGTGAAAAGAGAATCATTCGAAATAAACCTAAATTTTCTTTTCTAGCAAATTTGGCATCAGGCAATGCGGCAATGGAAACAATTTTTCCAGGCGGTTTTAAAATTTCAAACGACTTGATCAGCGTATCTTTTCCTACCGTATCAAATACTGCATCGTAATCTTTTAAAATCTCTGCAAAACTTTCTTTTTTATAATTAACGATTACATCCGCCCCTAAGGACTTAACGAGGTCGTACCCCTTTTCGCTGACAGTAGTTGCCACGAATGCCCCCATTTCTTTAGCCAGTTGGATTGCAAAGGTGCCTACCCCACCTGAACCTGCAGGTATAAAGATTTTATGTCCTGCTTTAAGCCCCATCATCTCAAAAGCTTGAATTGTCGTTAATCCCACCAACGGGATGGAGGCAGCTTCTTCAAAGGATAGATTACCTGGCTTTAAGGCGATATCATCCTCGTGAACAGCAACCATCTCAGCAAATGTCCCGATTCTGGTTTTTCTAGGCCGGCCATACACCTCATCTCCGATTGAAAACTTTGTTACCTTCGATCCCACCTGGATGATCGTCCCCGAAAAATCATTCCCCAACGTTAAAGGAAATTCATATTTCGCGAGCAGCCTCACGATTCCATCTCTAATTTTAAAATCTACAGGATTAATGCTGGCTGCATGAATTTCAACCAACACCTCATGTTCACCAACCAGAGGCGTCGGTCTCTCCATTAAGCGTAAAGGAACATTTTTACCATATCGATCTATGACCATTGCTTTCATTTTGTAGTTTATCTTCCCTTCTGTTATCGGAATAAAATTGACAATAAATTTACAATTCCTCCAAAATGGATTAACAAAATTCGTATATACTGAGTTTATCAAACTCAAATCCAAAGGAGTTGTAAGAATGATTGATTTCTTGTTTCGCCTTGTTATATTGACTCCAGTTTGCACGCTGCTTTGCCCTTAACATCCCCTTCTAGGGAGCCCCAAACATTGTAACACTCAGCCCACACTGTACACAGCAACTCTTCATATCAGTAGAAAAAAGCGAACAGCACCAATTTACCGTTCGCCTCTTAAAATCTTAATGGGGCTTTAGACGTACAAAGTTCTATCCCTTCCAGTTTTTTTACGGACAAATAGAATTCTAACCCGGACTTGACAATATCTAATTTGGTTCGGGGGCCGATCGTTATTTTGCGAACCAAAAGCTTACCTTCCCGTGATTCACCTTTTTGGTCAACCACAGGTACTTTAATAAACGGGATAAATGCCCCTCGGGACACCCGAAAATGGATGTGTTCATCGGATTTTGGGATGAAAATGAATCTGAATTCTTCTTCGCAGGCAAAGGTTGGATGCTTAATAAAGCAGCCTAATGTTCCGAAAGTAAATAACAGCACACGCGAAAAACTTTCCTCCGATAAATTGGCGTTTCTTACCAATTTCAGCAGTCTGGTAATCACTTCTTTCACAATTTGCCTTTGTTTCTCCTCATCATAAACCACTTTTCCAACAAAGGTAATTTGTGAGTTAAATGATTGCCCAAAAAATTTCGAGGCGTCGATTCCGATATTGCAGCCCTCATTCGCCCCGTAGTTATACCAGAGCGGCAACGAATCAGGGTTTTCCGTTAAGGAAAAGGCGAAGATGTTTAAATCCTTATAATAACTTTCGGTGGAGGCAAAATCCTTGTATAAGGCAATAAAGGTCTCTTTTTCTTTGCTGTCCTCAATCTCGCCAATAATCGCCCGAACTACTTCCGTCACATAGGCGATCTCTTTGTAATCGTTCATGAAGTCCACACGGGTAATCCAAAAGCACTTTTCCCGGTCCAGGATATTATTCAATGCTTTCATGGACGTATAATGATAAAGCAGCGGGCCCTGCATAATCTTGTCCAGGTTTTCAAAAATATGCTCTTTAAAGTATTCCGCCATTTCTTGGCTGAAATCGTCTAAAATGACTTGTCCCAAAGACTGCTCCTCCTTCAAATTTTTCTTATAGTATTTCTATTTTTTGGAGTGAACATATCGGTTTGGGTCAGTTTTTTGGAAAAACTTCCGAATTCCAAATTAAAAGCGTGGCCGCTTCAGGACCACGCTTAGCTTTTTGGGACAAATTTTACGAAACCGCACTATAAAGGAACTCCTTCATTATTTTGCAGCGCTTTTTGTAAGTAACGGAGCTCTTTTTGGATACTGAAGAATGATTCTATTTTAGGAATCGGTTTTAATGGCGGTGTTTTTTTCAAATGGGCCGCAATCGCCATCGTTTCACACGCTAAGAGCAGCTGGGCAAGTTCATCATCTGCCAGAATCGGACGGCTGCTTAGTTTAGCTGCATTCTCCAGCAGATAACCTAGATGTTCAATAGAATGGACCACCGGCCAGTAATAATCTAATACATCACGATTGACTGGAATCTCACCTGAAGCAGTATTATACAGGATTTTCAAATTCAAAATGTTTGTTCTCATTTTCTTTAACTCTGTGCTATTTCTAGCATTAAACCCCTTTCCTTGGTCAGAGAAAAGTACAAATAAAAATTGCGACTGACTGCGAATGGTTTTGCTGATTAAGTGAGGAAGGCGGCTTGAGGCGGACCTCCTCCCGACCAGCCATACTCCTATTAGACCAATGATACTGCCGATTAAAACATCCATCATTCTTGCCGAGGCAAAATAGGCAAAGCTAAAGCTCCCGTGGCTTGTGCTCTCTGCCATGAGTAACGCATTAGGGGTGAAAAATAATGCCGCTAACGCATAATTTTTTACGATAAACAGCTCAGTAATGAACGTAAACAGTAAAACTAATAAAGCGATTATGTATCCATCAGGATGAATCGAAAGAATCAAGCTGGCAAACAGAATCCCAAGTAATGTACCTATTCCTCTTTGAATGGCACGATGGAACGTGGCGACAATGGAGTAGCCTGACATGACGGCCACGCAGGACAATGGGACCCAAAAGGAACGGGCAAATCCAACTTCAAACGCGAAGATAGCAGCAATGATTGTGATGATCCCAAACCTCATGGCAGCAATAAAAATAATCGAGTTTTTATCAAAGGCACCGCCAAAGACAGTCTTAAGTGACAACTTTGAGAATTCAACCACTTGATTGATTTTGGAAGTGGGTTCATTCATAACTGCATCTGCATCATAAATCAATTTAAATAAATGAGCGACCGAAGCATCCATCTCTTCAGGCTGTAAAATGACTTCAGAAGCAGAGTCACTTTTATTTTTTTTGCCTAACGAGTTTGCTATTTTTCGGACAGACTGCGCAGCTTCTGGCGGTAGTGGTGCTTGGTGTTCTGGAAAATCTTCAAGTAAATAAGTAAAAATATTATGAGCCGAATTGTTTAATACATATAAACGTTTGAAATAGTTCGTTTGCCTGATAGGCGTTTGCCCTGATGCCAATGTTTCGTCCGCATCCATTAAGGCTGACATGACACGGTGCCGCGACTCGTGGAATCGGTCTGTCCCTACTGAATCAAGCAATGCTGCGAGCTCTAACAGGCCCCTTTTAACTACTCCTGTTTCAGGTCCATGGGGATCAGAAAACCAGCCAAGCATGGCCAAAATCCACGATAGACTCCCGCCCAGGAAGACTAGGCCTGCTCTTAATGGAGCAAGCTCTGGTGCCTGAGGCATTCCTGTTACCATTGCAAAAACGAGTACTAGGAAGATAGCAGCAGGGCCTGCAATCCTTAATGCTCCGAAAATAAAGATGGCGGCAGCTCCGATGATTCCCATAAAAATCGCTACCATAATGGGATAAGGGGCCGCCAGTGTACCTAACGCGGTAAGAAAAGTGAGGGCAATGATAATCCAAAATATCTTTTTCGCTCTTTGAGCGTATGGAACATTAAACACATATAAATATGTAAATCCGCCCAATCCGGCAATTAATCCATATTCCAGGTTGCCAAATAACAAGCCAATCAAAATAGGCAAAGCCGCAGCCACCCCTGCAGTAAAGGCCTTTAGCCACGGAAATGGCTTCCTATTAACGGTCAAAGCTTGTTTTAATATAGATGGAGATTTCTCCATACCGACCACTTCTTTCTAAAACTTAAGTCACAAAATACATTCTAAACCAAATGTTTTTTTAAGGAGGAAATAATGCTTATATTATCGGAATAGAAAAGCCTAAATCACAGGATGATTTAGGCTTCAGACTGTCGACAAATTCGAAAAAATTCGGGTTTGCTGGCAGTCTTTTTTGTATAATTAAGGTATAGAGATTTTT
>NZ_JAGYPE020000048.1 GCF_018343545.2 Neobacillus citreus
TTGATTTACTCGCCTAAAATAGAAATTTACTCGCCGAATTTCATGATTTACTCGCTCATTTTTAACTTTTACTCGCCGAATATCACCATTTACTCGCCAAATTCCTCATTTCACCCGCCAACCGCCCATTTTTAACTAAAAAACAAAGACCAGTCCCGCACCCGGATAACTGGTCTTATTATTTCAAAAAATTATTTCTGTAAAGTAGCCTTAATAAAGTCACGGAACAATGGCTGAGGGCGGTTTGGTCTAGAGATGAATTCCGGATGGAATTGGGATGCCACAAACCATGGGTGATCCTTCAACTCAATGATTTCCACTAAACGGCCGTCTGGGCTTGTCCCTGAGAAGACAAAGCCTGCCTCTTCCATTTCTTGACGATAATGATTGTTGAACTCATAACGATGACGATGGCGCTCGTAAACGACATTATTTTCGTACGCTTCATGGGCTTTTGTTCCCTCAACAACACGGCAAGGGTACAGTCCAAGACGTAACGTTCCGCCTAAATCCTCGACATCCTTCTGCTCTGGAAGCAGGTCAATGATCGGATGCTGTGTTTCCGGTACGAACTCAGAAGAATGAGCATCTTTATAGCCAAGGACATTGCGGGCGAATTCAATAGTCGCCAGCTGCATGCCTAAGCAAATGCCAAGCAATGGCTTTTTAGACTCACGCGCATAGCGGATCGCTTCTATTTTCCCTTCGACACCGCGGTCGCCGAAGCCGCCTGGAATCAGCACTCCATCTACCTCATCAAGAAGTTCCACCACATTTTCACGGGTAACCTCTTCGGCATTGATCCATTTAATTTCTACATCGGAATCAAATGCATAACCAGCATGCTTCATCGCTTCCACAACGGAAATATAGGCATCCTGAAGTTCCACGTATTTACCGACTAACCCGATGCGAGTCTTGTTGGCAAGACTCAGCACGCGGTCAACCAGCGCTTTCCACTCAGTCATATCCGCTTCCCCAGTTTGCAGCTTCAAATGGTCGCAGACGATTTGGTCCATGTTCTGCTCCTGCAAAGCTAGCGGAATGGAGTATAGCGTATCGGCATCACGGCACTCGATGACCGCTTTTGCATCAATATCACAGAATAACGCTAGTTTATCTTTCATATCCTGCGAAATTTCCATTTCAGTACGAACAACAATAATATTTGGCTGAATGCCAAGGCTGCGCAGCTCTTTTACGCTGTGCTGGGTTGGCTTTGTTTTCATTTCACCAGCCGCTTTAATATAAGGAACAAGTGAACAGTGAATATACATGACGTTTTCACTGCCAATATCGCTCTTAATTTGGCGGATTGCTTCTAAAAACGGCAAGGACTCGATATCACCGACAGTACCGCCGATTTCCGTAATCACCACATCAGCATTGGTTTCTTTGCCGGCACGGAAGACACGGTCTTTAATTTCGTTCGTGATGTGCGGGATAACCTGCACGGTTGCGCCAAGATAGTCACCGCGGCGCTCTTTGCGAAGGACAGTGGAATAGATTTTTCCAGTTGTCACGTTGCTGTATTTGTTTACGTTAATATCAATAAAACGCTCATAGTGGCCCAAATCCAAATCCGTTTCCGCACCATCATCGGTTACGAACACTTCGCCGTGTTGATACGGGCTCATTGTTCCCGGGTCAACGTTGATGTACGGGTCTAATTTTTGAGTGGTCACGCTTAAGCCGCGATTTTTCAATAAGCGTCCTAAAGATGCGGCGGTAATTCCTTTTCCAAGCGATGAAACAACACCGCCAGTTACAAAAATATACTTTGTCATGTAAATATTCCCCCTCAGATACAGTTTGTGCATTATTCAGAATGTTAAAGGGTATTTTTGCAAAAATTATTTTTCTGCTGCTCCAAAAAATAAAAAACCCCATAAAAGCTGGGTTTTTATCAAAATAAAAAGCGCTCCTCTTACGCATTGTAAGGGAGCGCGTATACATTCGTTCGAATGGTCCTTTTTAAGGAGCCCAAACAAGATGATACAAGGGGCTGATGAAAAAGTCAAGCCTATTCATCCCGAGATGAGATGTTTAAGATTAGAGATCCTCGTCCTCTTCCTCATCTTCTAGTTCAAGTTCTTCTTCCTCTTCTAGGTCATCTTCAAGTTCTTCATCATCTTCGAATTCAAGTTCTTCGTCATCTTCAAGAACGTCATCTTCATCTTCGAATTCGTCGTCGATTTCATCAATCTCGTCAAGGTTCTCCTCTTCATCGTCAAGGAGATCATCTTCCTCTTCAAAGTCGTCGACATCGTCGTAGTCTTCGTCATCAAGTTCTGCAAATTCGTCGATTTCATCGATATCCTCGTCTTCGACAACCTTCTTCTTCTTCTTCTTCGATTTGACGACTGCGACAACTTCTTCCTCTTGGGTATCAACCGGATACCAAACGCGAAGTCCCCAGCGGTTTTCACCTAAAGTCAAGAATCGGCCATCGATATTTAAATCGGTGTAAAACTGTGCCAGACGAGCACGCATTTCTGATTCAGAAATACCCGCAGCCTTGGTAATTTCCTTCACTAAATCGGCGAAGGCGACTGGCTGCTTACTATTTTTCATAAATTCATAAGCCATTTCGATAAGCGATAACTCTTGCAGCTCCTCTTTTGAGTACATTGCTAAACTCAATATCGGCACTTCCTTTCTCTATTTAACACTCTTAGTAGAGTGAATAACGGCTATTTCAAAGTTTTTCCTTAAAAACGCATATTCCTCATTATAAACAAATTCTAGAGGTTTATGCTAGTTCTAGCTGTTTGTTTTACTTGATTTTTTCCTTTTTTGGCTTCTCTTCATTCTTTTTAATCTGTTCTCTTACTATTTTTAGCTCTTTAAGAGATATGTACAAAAAGAAGATGGCCAGCAACAGGAACGAAACAGCACCTAGTTGCAGTTCATAAAGATAATATAATGGCCAGGCTGTAATTATTAAAACCATGATGATATGATTTACTCTCATAAGCTGACACCTGCCCATAACCTCTGGAGGTAAAATACTATATTGATTATATAGGATATATCATAATATTGGAAAATATTTTTTGAAAATCAAAAAAGGGGGAAGTGCCCCCCTTTTGATTAACGTCTCCACTCATTACATATTTCGGCGATACTGTCCGCCTACTTCGTATAGGGCGCGTGTGATTTGGCCGAGACTGGCGACTTTGACGGTTTCCATAAGTTCGGCAAAGATGTTGCCGCCGCTTGTGGCCGCTTCCTTCAACCGCTTCAGCGCTGCATCGGATTCTGCTGCGTGCGCATCCTGGAAGGCACGCAAATTGTGAATCTGCAGCTCTTTCTCCTCCGTCGTTGCCCGAGCCAATTCCATATTATCAATCGCTTCCTCGGATGGAGGATTTGGATTCAAATACGTATTTACCCCGATAATCGGCAGTTCGCCCGTATGTTTTAACATTTCATAGTGCATTGACTCATCCTGAATCTTGCCGCGCTGGTACTGAGTTTCCATTGCGCCCAGCACGCCGCCGCGGTCATTCAGCCGTTCGAATTCTTGAAGTACCGCTTCTTCAACTAAATCAGTCAGCTCTTCTACGATAAACGAGCCCTGAAGCGGATTTTCATTCTTCGTCAAGCCGTGCTCCTTAGTGATAATCATCTGAATCGCCATTGCCCGGCGGACCGATTCCTCGGTCGGTGTAGTAATCGCCTCATCGTATGCATTCGTATGCAGCGAGTTACAGTTATCGTGCAGCGCCATTAATGCCTGAAGCGTTGTGCGGATATCATTAAAATCGATTTCCTGCGCGTGCAGCGAACGGCCCGATGTCTGCACATGGTACTTCAGCTTTTGGCTGCGCTCGTTGGCACCATACTTGTCACGCATGACAGTCGCCCAAATGCGACGAGCCACCCGGCCAATCACAGTATACTCCGGATCCAAACCATTCGAGAAGAAGAACGACAGGTTTGGCGCGAAGTCATCAATGTTCATGCCGCGGCTCAAATAATACTCAACGTACGTGAAACCGTTCGACAAGGTAAATGCCAGCTGCGAAATCGGGTTCGCTCCCGCTTCGGCAATATGGTACCCGGAAATCGACACGGAATAATAGTTACGCACCTGATGGTCGATAAAATATTGCTGGATATCGCCCATCATCCTTAAAGCAAATTCTGTAGAAAAAATACATGTATTTTGGCCTTGGTCTTCTTTTAAAATATCAGCCTGAACTGTACCGCGGACGGTTTTCAGCGTATAGGCTCGAACTTCGGCAAATTCTTCGACAGTTAGGACACGGCCTAGTTCAGCTTCTTTACGTTTTAGCTGCTGGTCAATTGCCGTGTTCATGAACATCGCCAGGATAATAGGCGCTGGACCGTTGATCGTCATCGATACGGATGTCGACGGATGACAAAGGTCGAAGCCATCGTACAGCTTTTTCATATCGTCTAACGTACAAACGCTGACGCCGCTTTCGCCGACTTTACCGTAAATGTCGGGACGGTAATCCGGGTCTTCCCCGTATAGGGTCACCGAGTCAAAGGCCGTGCTGAGGCGTTTTGCCGAATCGTCCTTCGATAAATAGTGGAAACGGCGGTTCGTCCGTTCCGGTGTGCCTTCCCCGGCAAACTGGCGTTTTGGATCCTCCCCTTCACGCTTGAACGGGAATACTCCTGCTGTGTACGGGAAGGAGCCCGGCAGGTTCTCACGATACACCCAACGCAGGATTTCGCCATAATCCTTGTATTTTGGCAGGGCCACTTTTGGAATATCAAGCCCTGATAAGCTCTTTGTTTTTAAAATTGTAATGATTTCCTTGTCGCGGATTCTCGTGACGAACTTATCGGCGGAGTACGCTTCTTTTGTTTTTTCCCAGCCGTCAAGAATACGCTTTGACTCAGGTGTCAGCTGCGCTTCGGTTTGCTGTTTAACCGCTTCGAGGGCTGCAACGACTTCCGGCTGGCTCTTCACCGCTTCTATGGCGCCTTCCAGCTGGAATAATTTCCGGGAAATATTCGCCTGCTGCTCCGCTTTTTTATGATAGCCGCGAACGGTCTCGGAAATTTCCCGTAAGTAATAACGGCGGTCCGTCGGGATGATGATGTTTTGCTTTTCGACCTTCGCCTCTTTGCTGTATGAAGTAACCCAATCGGTCGCAGCTTTTTCATTGATTTTTTCAACAAGAGCCGCAAATAAGGCATTCGTGCCAGGGTCATTGAACTGGCTGGCAATTGTGCCGTACACCGGCATTTCGGATGGGTCTTTTTCAAAAAGCATATGGCTGCGCTGGTACTGCTTCTGCACCTGGCGCTTCGCGTCCTCGGAGCCCTTACGCTCAAATTTATTGATGACAATCAGGTCGGCAAAGTCGATCATGTCGATTTTTTCCAGCTGGGATGGCGCCCCGAACTCGCTGGTCATGACGTACATCGCGACATCGCAAATTTCCGTGATGCCAGCGTCGCCCTGGCCGATTCCGCTCGTTTCGACGATGACCAAGTCAAATCCGGCTGCCTTCGTGACCGCTACGGCGTCTTTGATGGCCAGCGACAATTCGCTCCTTGATGCACGGGTTGCCAAGCTGCGCATATAGACGTTTGGTGAAAAAATCGCATTCATACGGATTCGGTCGCCAAGCAACGCACCGCCCGTTTTTTGCTTGGTTGGGTCAACTGAAAGGATCGCAACCTTTTTGGCTGGAAACTCGTTGATAAAACGGCGGATCAATTCGTCCGTCAGCGAGCTTTTTCCAGCGCCACCTGTACCGGTGATCCCGATAACCGGAATCGACTTCTCCAGCTCCTTCACTTTTTCAAGAACCTGCTCAGCTGTGGCAGCCGCCTCATTTTTTTGGTCAACATGATTTTCCGCAATTGTAATCAGCTTGGCAACGGCATTCGTGTCACCCGTCGGCAGCTTTTCGATTTGCTCTGGGATATTTTCTGAAGCAACCGTTGAAAAATCACACTCTTGAATCATCTGGTCGATCATGCCCTGCAACCCGAGCTTTCGGCCGTCTTCCGGAGAGAAGATTCCGGCAATGCCGTACTCTTGGAGTTCATTGATTTCTCTTGGGATGATGACGCCCCCGCCGCCGCCATAAATGCGGATATGCGATGCGCCTTTTTCTTTTAATAGGTCGTACATGTATTTAAAGTATTCAACGTGCCCTCCTTGATAAGAGGAAATCGCAATTCCCTGGGCATCTTCCTGAATGGCAGCGTTGACAACCTCCTCGACCGAGCGGTTGTGGCCAAGGTGAATAACCTCGGCTCCGCTTGATTGAAGGATGCGCCGCATGATATTGATGGAAGCATCATGGCCGTCAAACAAACTCGACGCGGTCACAAAGCGAATATGATGCTTCGGCTGATATTTTCCGGTTGTACTCATCTCAATTTGGCCCCCTTGTATTTTAAAATTCTTGAATTACTTCTTTTAACCGTCCCTTTTTACCCCAAGCCCTTTAAAAATAAACTCAGTCTGCAATTCGATGTATTCCTCAAGCGTAAACAGCTTCCGGAGCGCCCAGCGGCGGAAGCCCCACATTTGCCCCTGGACAAAAATATCGTGGGCGATGATTTTGATTTGTTTTTCCGACAGCTCAAGTTCGCCGTTCTCCACACATTTGTGGAGCATATTTTCAAACATGGCGACCATCTCTAATTCCTTTTTTAACACATATGGAAGGGCGTCCTTGGATAAGGATTTTACTTCCTGATACATGACGAGGATTTCGTCCTGCAATTCATCCATAACATAGAAAAAGTTTGCAATTCCCACTTTTAAGCTCTCTAATGTCCCTTGCTTGTGATCAAGGTTCTCCTCGAGCTGCTCCTTCACATGATCATAGATACTGTCGCAGACCAGATATAAAATATCTTCCTTCGTCCGGATGTACTCGTACAATGTCCCGATGCTAAAGCCCGCCGCTCTGGCAATTTCCCGGGTCGTTGTCCGATGAAACCCCTTTTCTTTAAAAAGTGCAACGGCCCCTTTGATCATTTGATCACGCCTTTTTTGCACAAGGCGTTCGTCTTTGACCGAGGCCTGAACCTCCCGTTTATTCATCGCGCTCGAACCGCTCCTTGTCTAGCTACAGCGCCTAGGGGCTCGAAGGTCTACAGCCAATCCGTCAAGAAGGCTAAAAAGCAGCCTTCTCGCCGGCTCGTCTAGCCTCGTGCCCCTGGTCAAGGCGCTTCCGCTTTTCGTTTTACTTCGTAATCATTCTAGAAATAACAAGGCGCTGAATTTCCTGAGTGCCCTCGTAAATTTGCGTGATTTTCGCATCGCGCATGAAGCGTTCGACCGGATAATCCTTCGTATAGCCGTAGCCGCCGAACACTTGAACTGCTTCTGTTGTTACCTTCATCGCGGTATCGCCTGCAAACAGTTTAGACATAGCGGACTCCTTACCATACGGAAGACCGTTGGACTCAAGCCATGCTGCCTGATAGGTTAATAGTCTTGCTGCTTCAATGTTTGTCGCCATATCGGCAAGCTTGAAGCTGATGCCTTGGTTGGCGGCGATTGGCTTGCCGAACTGAACGCGTTCCTTCGCATAGTCAACTGCTGCATCAAGAGCGCCTTGGGCAATACCGACTGCCTGCGCCGCGATGCCGTTCCGGCCGCCATCCAGTGTCATCATCGCCACTTTAAAGCCTTCGCCCTCTTCGCCAAGTCTATTTTCAACCGGAACCTTGCAATCTTCAAAAATAATTTCTGTTGTCGGTGAGGAACGAATACCCAGTTTCTTTTCTTTTTTCCCAACAGAGAATCCCGCGAAATCCTTTTCAACGATAAATGCTGTTGTACCGCGCTGCTTGTTGGATGGATCGGTTAGTGCAAATACGACATAAATGTCGGCCTCACCGCCATTGGTAATGAAAATTTTTGAACCATTCAGCACGTAGTGGTCGCCCTCAAGGCGTGCCATCGTTCTCATCCCGCCTGCGTCAGAGCCGCTGCCAGGCTCCGTTAAGCCGTAAGCACCGATTTTTGAACCTTCGGCCAGTGGACGAAGGTATTTTTGCTTTTGCTCTTCATTACCGAACTTGTAAATTGGCCAGCTGGCAAGAGATGTGTGTGCGGAAAGGGTAACCCCGACTGATGAATCGATGCGGGAAAGCTCTTCAACCGCGATACAGTAAGCAAGATAATCACTGCCGATGCCGCCGTACTCTTCCGGCCATGGAATTCCCGTTAAGCCAAGCTCCGCCATTTTGTCAAAAATCTCCCGGTCAAAGCGCTCTTCCTCATCACGCTCAGCGGCCGTCGGAGCAATCTCGTTTTGCGCAAAATCGCGCACCATTTTGCGAATCATTTCATGTTCTTCGGTTAATTTGAAGTTCATTTTGGGTATCCTCCTCAGTTTTATCTACAATTATTGATTGGATATCTACAAATTTTTAAATATATCTACAAAATTCCAAGGGATATCTACAATTTTTAAAATATATCTACAAAATCCCAAAGGTTATCTACAATTCCATCCCTAAAGATGCTTGCTAATTACAATCCTCTGAATCTCGCTCGTGCCCTCATAAATCTCCGTCACCTTGGCATCACGGAAGTAGCGCTCAACTGGGTAATCCTCAGTATAGCCGTAGCCTCCGAAGACCTGGATTGCTTCTGTCGCCACCTCCACCGCTGTTCTTGTTGCAAAAAGCTTCGCCATCGACGCTTCCATACCGCACTTCAAGCCTTGCCCACGCAAATCTGCAGCTCGGTAGACTAGTAATCTAGCAGCCTCCACATTCGTCGCCATATCAGCAAGCTTAAATCCGATCCCCTGCTGGGCGGCAATCGGGTTCCCAAATTGATGGCGCCCCTTCGCATATTCGGTTGCGGCCGATAGTGCGGCTTCGGCAATTCCAAGCGCCTGGGCGGCAATTCCGATGCGGCCGGCATCGAGGTTAGCCATTGCAATCTTGAAACCTTCGCCCTCAGCACCAAGCAAGTTCTCAACCGGAACGCGCATATCCTCAAACGTAAGCTGTACCGTTCTCGAGCCATGCAGGCCCATTTTCTTCTCGTCCTTGCCAATCACAAGTCCAGGGGTATTTTTTTCAACAATAAAAGCAGATACCCCTTTGGCGCCCAATTCCGGATTGTTTTTTGCAAAAACGATGTAAACATCGGCCTCGCCGCCGTTGGTGATGAAGACCTTGGAACCGTTAATCACATAATGGTCGCCGTCGCGAACCGCCCGCGACTTCATGCTGGCAGCATCCGACCCGGCGCTCGGCTCGGTTAAGCAGAAGGCCCCAAGATACTCGCCTGAAGCAAGCTTTGGTACGTACTTTTGCTTCTGGTCCGCCGTTCCAAAGTAAAGAATCGGGTTCGTACCAACGGAGGTGTGTACCGACAAGATCACACCCATTGTCGCGCTCACCTTGGAAAGCTCGTTGATGGCGATGATATAGGAGGTGAAATCCATCTCAGCGCCGCCGTATTGCTCCGGAACCGGGATGCCCATTAAGCCTAGCCCGCCCATTTTGCGGAGAATCTCACGCGGAAATTCCCCTTTCTCCATTTTTTCTATAAACGGCGCAACTTCAATGGCGGCAAAGTCGCGCACCATTTTGCGCATCATTTCTTGCTCTTCTGTGAATGTAAGATTCATGCTGAACTCCCCTTTTGGAGAAAGTAGTGTGACCGAACTCATTTTTAAAGCCCCTTTCTCGAGGATACTGTATTCTTTGCTTGAATCTTGCTACCCCTATTTTTAAGACCCCTACTGCTATTCTTGAAAAATTTCTCTCCCGAGTAGACCATATCGTTATCTCTATCTTTCTATTTTTGTAAAATTTGACGACTTCAAAGCTTATTCGTATACATAAAATCCGCGTCCAGTCTTCTTACCCAGCCAGCCTGCTTTTACATATTTACGCAGCAGCGGGCATGGGCGGTACTTGTCATCGCCAAAGCCTTCGTGCAATGTTTCCATGATGTAAAGGCAGGTATCCAAACCGATAAAGTCGGCGAGCGTTAACGGCCCCATTGGGTGGTTCATGCCAAGCTTCATCACTTCGTCGATGGCATCCTTCGTGGCCACGCCCTCGTATAATGTATAGATCGCTTCGTTTATCATCGGCATTAGCACGCGGTTGGCAACAAAGCCAGGGAAGTCGTTTACCTCTACAGGCACTTTGGATAACGTTTTTGTCATGTCCTCGATGACTTGATACACTTCATCTGCCGTTGCCAAGCCGCGGATGATTTCCACCAGCCTCATAACTGGCACCGGATTCATGAAGTGCATACCGATGACCTTTTCCGGGCGCTTCGTTGCTGCCGCGATTTCCGTGATAGGCAGCGAGGAGGTATTGCTTGCTAAAATCGCATGCGCCGGCGCAATTTCGTCTAGCTGCGCAAAGATTTTTGTTTTGATTTCCATGTTTTCAACAGCTGCTTCGATGACAAGATCCACGCCGGATGCGTCTTGCAGGTCTGTTGATGGAGTCAGGTTCCTCAGAACCTCTTGCTTTTGCTCCTCGGTCATGCGGCCTTTGTCAACGTTGCGGGATAGGTTTTTGTTGATTACTCCGAGTCCGCGCTCAACAAATTCCGATTTCAAATCGTTTAAAATAACCTTATAACCAGCTTGTGCACATACCTGGGCGATTC
Source organism: Neobacillus citreus (assembly GCF_018343545.2). GTDB lineage: Bacteria > Bacillota > Bacilli > Bacillales > Cytobacillaceae > Neobacillus > Neobacillus citreus. The sequence continues at coordinate 10,607 of NZ_JAGYPE020000048.1, forward strand.
CCGAGCCCATTTGGCCGGCCCCAATTACCATTACCTTTTCTACTTTCATGTTTTCCCCTCCGATTTGGCGGCCGGAAATGAAATCCGGCCTTGATTTTTGTATTATTTTTGCGTATCGACAGTAAAAAATAGTTATCCGACAGTAAGGATGTCTTATGCGACAGTTATGGTCACTTATACGACAGTAACGACGCCTTATACGACAGTTACTGCCGCCCGCCGGTCTGCCTTTCAGCAAAGTTGTTTACCTCTTCGGCACCTCAATCATAATCGCATCGCCCTGGCCGCCGCCGCTGCAGATGGCCGCGATGCCGATCCCGCCGCCGCGGCGCTTTAACTCATGCAACAAAGTAATGATGATTCGCGCTCCGCTTGCGCCAATTGGATGGCCAAGGGCAACCGCACCGCCGTTGACATTGACTTTTTCCGGATCCAAGCCGGCGATTTGGCCGCTTGCCAGCGCTACGGCCGCAAACGCTTCGTTAATTTCAAACAAGTCAATTTCCTCAAGGCTTCGGCCTGTTTTTCGTAAAATTTCATTGATAACAAGTCCCGGTGTTTGCGGGAAGTCCTTGGCTTCTACCGCAATCGCAGCCTGACCGATGATGACCGCTTCTACCCGCCGGCCTTCATGCTCCGCACGTTCCTCGCTCATCAACACGAGTGCACCGGCTCCATCATTGACCCCAGGTGCGTTTCCGGCTGTGATGGTACCTTCGCCATTAAACGCCGGTCCAAGCTTAGCTAATTTTTCTATAGAAGTGTCTTTCCGCGGCGCTTCATCATGCTCGACTACTACCGGCGCCCCTTTGCGCTGCGGCACCTCCACCTTCACAATCTCTTCGGCAAACTTGCCGCTCTCGATTGCTTCAATTGCCCGCCGGTGGCTTCTTAATGCCCACTCATCCTGTGCTTCGCGACTAAGCGACATCTCTTCAGCAGTCGAGTTTCCGTACGTTCCCATATGCACGCCGGTAAAGCTGCAGCTCAATCCATCGTGAATCATCAAATCCTGAACAGCCGCGTCGCCCATTCTTAGGCCCCACCTTGCTTTTGGCAAAATGTACGGTGCATTTGACATTGATTCCATACCGCCTGCAACAATCACTTCTTCATCGCCGGCGCGGATGATTTGGTCAGCAAGCGTGACGCTGCGTAAGCCTGATGAACAGACCTTGTTAATCGTTTCTGTTTTCACTTCCCATGGCAGCCCAGCGCCCCGCGCAGCTTGGCGGGATGGGATTTGCCCTTGTCCACCCTGCAGGACTGATCCAAATATCACTTCTTGCACGTCTTCCGGATTCACATTAGCACGTTGTAACGCTTCTTTAATGGCTATACCGCCTAACTGAGAAGCGCTAAAGCCGCTCAATGCCCCGCCCAATTTACCAAAAGGCGTTCTAACCCCGCTTAAGATAACCGTTCTGCTCATTCAAAACATTCCTTTCCCCTGTTTTTATTTCAAAAAACAATTATGCCTTTTCCCAATTTTCAGTCACCGGTACATAAAAAAATGGGAGCGTGCTGATTTCATCATCGACTGAACGCTCGCTCAACACTGCTGCAAAAACTAACGCAGGTCCAGGGGATCACCCTGCCCACGCATTTAATTTAAAAAGGAAATGTAAGCGTTTTAATCCACTTATTCTATTTTACAAAAAAAATAGCAGAAGTTGAATTGTTTTACACAAAATTCCTAAAATTTTTTCGCGTGTATGCAATCAACCTCTGCTATTTTAAAATTCAATTTTCAGTCTTACGATGCCACTGCCGCAGGCTCGCCGCAGACAGCTTTTTCAAGAAGCTCAGCCACGTCGTAGGTAGCAACCTTGTCTTCAACCTCTTTCGCCTTCGTACCGTCTGACAGCATTGTCAAGCAGTATGGACAGCCGGAGCTAATGACAGATGGGTTCACCGATAATGCCTGCTCTGTACGTGCCACGTTGATGCGGTGTCCTGTTTCTTCCTCCATCCACATCAAGCCGCCGCCGGCGCCGCAGCACATTCCTTTGTCACGGTTCCGTTCCATTTCCACCAGCTTCACGCCTGGGATGGCCTTCAAGATTTCACGCGGCGGATCATAAACGTCGTTGTAACGTCCTAAGTAACAAGAATCGTGGAACGTTATCGTTTCGTTTACTGCATGCTTTGGCTTCAAACGGCCATCGCGGACAAGTTCGAAAAGAACCTCCGTATGGTGGTAAACCTCAGCCTGCAACCCGAAATCAGGGTATTCATTTTTGAAAATATTGTAGGCGTGCGGGTCAATCGTAACGATTTTCTTAACCTCAGCCTTTTCGAATTCTTCAATGTTTTTCGCAGCAAGATCCTGGAACAGGAACTCGTTTCCAAGACGGCGGACCGTGTCGCCCGAGTTCTTTTCTTTGTTTCCAAGGATAGCGAATTTCACGCCTGCTTCGTTCAACAATTTAGCGAAGGACAACGCAATCTTCTGGCTGCGGTTGTCGTAAGAGCCCATTGAGCCAACCCAGAACAGGTACTCGAACTCTTCGCCAGCTTTGTTCATTTCTTTGACAGTCGGCACATGAACATCTTCACGAGCTTCGCGCCATGTTTCGCGCTCTTTTCTGTTCAAGCCCCAAGGGTTGCCCTGACGCTCGATGTTAGTGATCGCGCGTTGTGCATCAGCGTCCAATTTTCCTTCTGTTAAAACTAGGTAACGGCGAAGGTCAATAATTTTTTCAACGTGCTCATTCATAACCGGACATTGGTCTTCACAGTTACGGCAGGTTGTACAAGCCCAGATTTCTTCTTCGGTGATGACATCGCCAATCAGGCTAGGGCTGTAGATGGAAGTTGCTGCCGTTTCGGAAGCACCTTGTCCTGCAGCGGCAAGCGCTAGCTGGTTGCCCTTTGTACCGGAAAATGCAAATGTTGGTACCCACGGCTGTTTTTGCGTCACAGCCGCACCGTAATTGGTGAGATGATCACGCATTTTCACGATTAAATCCATTGGCGACAGCATTTTGCCTGTGCCGGTTGCCGGACACATATTTGTACAACGGCCGCATTCTACACAAGCATAGAAGTCCATCATTTGCAGTTGTGTGAAGTCTTCAATTTTTCCAACGCCAAATGATTCAGCGGTTTCGTCCTCGAAGTCAATCTTTCTCAATTTGCCTGCCTTATCCAAACGATTCAGGTAAACGTTTGCAGGACCGGCAATTAAGTGAGCGTGTTTTCCTTGCGGTACGTATACTAAGAATGCCAATAAGAAAATCAAGTGCAGCCACCATGCTACATAAAAGATGGACACTGCTGCTGTTTTGCCGATACCGGCGAAGATGATTGAAATGAGAGATGCCACTGGTTCTGCCAAGGAAGTTTCTTCACCATGCCAGATGATGCCCATTCCGTTTCCTAATAGTACCCAAATCATTAAGCCGCCGATAAAGATTAAGACAAGACCTGATTTAAAGCCTCTCTTTAAGCGGACAAGTTTCTCAACATAACGGCGATGAAATGCCCAGAAAGTGGCCACTAAAATGACTAAAGTGACGATCTCCTGGAAGAATGTAAATGCCGGATAAAGCGGTCCAAGTGGAAGGTGGGATCCTGGTGCAAGCCCTTTCCAAATAAAATCGATCGCTCCAAATTGAACAAGAATGAAGCCGTAAAAGAACATAACGTGGATGGCACCACTCTTCTTATCCTTTAAAAGCTTCTTCTGCCCGAATACCATAACCCAGATTTTTCGCATACGTTCTTTGACATTGTTGTCAAACTCTTCCTTTTTGCCAAGCTTCATATATTCGATCCGTGTTTTGACAACATAGACGAACAGGCTGAGCGCGTAAGCGGTTACGGCCAAGAAGGCAATAAGGTTGACCCATAAAAGTCCATTCATGAAAAAAGCCCCTTTCGTTGATTTCTCCCCTAAGTTTTTTACTTGTTGTTAAAAATAACAAATTTTCTGAACTTACCTTAACTCTATTATAATATGAATGAGCATTCAGTCAATCCATTTTTACTAACTTATAGAAATGTTTGTTGTTGGAAAAACTAACGAAACTGATTGGAGGAAGGTTTTCCAATGAATTTTTTCGTCATTTTTTTCGGAATTGTCTTACTTTTCATTATATGGCTTATTCTAGACTTTTGTCTAGGGCGACAGAAGCATCATTCTTCTGTAAGAAAAATGGAAACTCCCATCCTGCATGGTGATTTTGACATTTTTCCTCATGGCAAGGAACTGTTTTACGACTACTTCTCCGTGCTGCGCGAGGCAGAAAGACATATCCATGTGTTGTTTTATATTGTAAAGGATGATGCCTTTAGTCAGGAATTTCTTTCAATTTTAAAAGAAAAAGCACGGACCGGAGTTGAGGTTCGCTTGCTGCTCGACCGGCTTGGCAGCTGGAAAGTAAAAGGATCTGAGATAAAAGAGCTACGCGCGGCGGGGGTCGAGTTTGCCTTCAGCAATCCGGTGAAGCTCCCCTATCTTTTTTACTCGATGCAGGTCCGGAACCACCGGAAGATTTCGATTATCGATGGGCGAATTGGCTATCTTGGCGGGTTTAATATCGGGAAGGAATATATTGACGAAGAACCAAGCCTTGGCCCATGGCGTGATTATCATCTAAAAATCAGCAGTGAAAGCGTCAATTTTCTACAAAGTGAGTTTCTGATTGATTGGGAGCGATGCACGGGGGTTGACTTGCAAGGTGAGGCAAAATATTTCCCGAAATTGCCTAAGGGTTCCGTCCGCCAGCAATTTATTCCGACAGAAGCCAATCAGCTGGAATGTATGTTCATCAGTCTCATCCAATTGGCCGAAAAATCAATTACCATCGGCACACCTTACTTTATTCCAAGCAGAAAGATTTTTGCGGAGCTGCAGAAGGCGGTGCAACGGGGCGTCTGTCTGACCATCATTGTACCGTCAGTTTCTGACCACATACTCGTGAAAGAGGCGTCGTTCAAATATTTACGAACGCTGCTTCGCGTAGGTGCATTGGTATATCAGTATAATAAAGGGTTTTACCATGCCAAAACCATCGTCATTGATGACAAGGTCGCCGACATCGGTACCGCCAACTTTGACAAACGCAGCCTCTTTTTAAACCAAGAAATCAACTGCTACATCTACGACCCAAGCTTTATTGACAGAATAAAAGGCATACTGGACAAAGACGTCCACGACTCCACTCGGCTCACACTCGAGCAACTGAACAAACCAAACTTGGCCAGATCGATGAAAGAAGCTGTTGCTGGAGTGGTTTCTTACTTTTTATAAGGCCTCAGGCACTGGCGTGAACATTTGGCGTGAACTATTTCTATGGGAGGTGGGAGTAATGAGAATTCGCTTTGGGTATGTTTCGCATGCGATTAGTTTGTGGGATGCCTCTCCGGCCAAGACGCTTACCTTTGCGCGGTATCAACAGCTGAACTCTGAGGAGCGGGCGGCTAAACTCCGCGAGATTACGAAACAAAATCTGAACCACACACTGCGGATGCTCCATTATAATGTGGCTCATGAGCTGGAGCTGTATCGATTCTCCAGCTCGATTGTTCCGCTTGCCACCCATCCGGAGGTGCGCTGGGACTTCGTCGCCCCATTTCGCAGCGAGTGGCAGGAAATTGGCGACCTTGTGAAAAAGCATAACCTAAGGGTCAGCTTTCACCCGAACCAATTTACCTTGTTTACCTCGCCAAAGCAGCAAATTACGGAGAACGCGGTGATCGACATGACCTACCATTTTCAAATGCTGGACGCCATGGAAGTTGCGGCGGATAGCTTGATTAACATCCATATCGGCGGTGCTTATGGTGACAAACAGCAGGCCCTTTCCCGTTTTCATCAAAACCTGAAAGCCTTGCCTGCTCATATAAAAAATATTATGACCTTAGAAAATGACGACAAAACGTATACCGCAGAAGAGACGCTGGCTGTATGTGAAGAAGAGACGATTCCGTTCATTTTTGATTACCATCACCATATGGCCAATCCTTGCACCAAGCCGCTTGAGGAACTGCTGCCACGGATTTTCCAAACCTGGTCCCATAGGCCGAGCCTCTTGCCGAAGGTACACATCTCCTCTCCCAAGTCGGAAAAGGAATACCGGTCCCATGCGGATTTCGTCGACCCAGAGTTTATCATGCCCTTTTTAAAATTGCTGAAAGAGGCTGGAAAGGATGTTGATTTCATGATTGAGGCGAAAGCAAAGGATCAAGCCTGTTTGAAATTGGTGGAGGATTTAAGCAAGATTCGCGGCTTTAAGCGGATTAGCGGAGGTGCGCTAGAAATTAAATAACTCCAGTAAAAAGAGTCCCCGACCCCGGAGACTCTTTTATTCTTCAATTAAATTTAAGACAGGAACGTCCTGCTCATGTTCAGGATCCGTCCTGGAATATATCCGCGCCATTTTCGATGCTTCGTCCACATGCTGGATAATGACCGGCGTTCCCTCATAGGTCACATTAATCATATCCGCGGATTCCAAAATTTCCTTCGCTCTGCCTACATTCATGCGTTCGGTCCACTCCTCACAAATAAGTACACTATTACTATTTGCATTTTTTTGGAGGGTATTCATATTTTTAGGGACTATTTGATAAATAGCAAGGGCCGTTAATCTAATTTTGTGCGTCATTTTTTGCTTACTCGTCAGTTTCTGGCAATTACTCGCCAACTTTTTAAATTTACTCGCTTAATTCGAGATTTACTCGTCGGTTTAATCTATTTACTCGCCAAAATCCCCAATTTACTCTCCAACCCCAATAAAAAGGCCCCCTTTTCCAAAAAAGGAGGCATTTCGAATCTGATAATATATGCTACATTTTTTCCGGTGCCGAAACCCCAATCAACGCCAGCGCATTCCGTAACGTAATCTGCACAGCGTTCACCAATCCAAGGCGTGCCTTAGTCCGCTCAGGCTCACCAGCCTCGAGCACCTTTTCCGCATTGTAAAAGCTGTGGAACGTCGAAGCCAATTCAAAAATGTAATTGGTAACCCGGTGCGGCACGCGCTTCAACGCCGCTTCGCCAACCGCATGCGGGAACTCGCCCAACTTTTTCAACAATTCGATTTCCTTTTCAGAAGCCACCATTGAAAAATCAGCGCCGGAATCAACTGCAAATCCCTGCTCCTCGCCAGACCGCAAAATTGAACAAATCCTTGCGTGAGCATACTGCGCATAATAAACCGGATTTTCATTGGACTGCGATACTGCCAAATCCAAATCAAAGTCCATATGGGTATCCGAGCTGCGCATCGCAAAGAAATAACGCGTCGCATCGAGGCCGACCTCATCGACCAGATCCCGCATTGTTACAGCCTTTCCGGTCCGCTTCGACATCTTCATCTTCTCGCCGTTTTTATACAAATGAACAAGCTGGATGATCTCAACCTCGAGTGCCTCGCGGTCATAGCCGAGCGCCTGAATCGCCGCCTTCATCCTTGGTATATAACCGTGATGGTCCGCTCCCCAAATATTGATCAATTTTTCAAAGCCGCGCTCAAGTTTGTCCTTGTGATAGGCAATATCCGGCGTCAAATACGTGTAAGAGCCGTCCTGCTTAATCAACACGCGATCCTTGTCGTCGCCAAGTTCGGTGGAACGCAGCCAGGTTGCCCCGTCCTGCTCATAGATATAGCCGCTCTCCCGCAATGCCGCCAGCGCCGTGTCAATTTTTCCATTTTTATAAAGCGATGTTTCCGAGTACCACACATCAAAGCGGACACGGAAGTCCTCGAGGTCCCTTTGGAGCTTTTTCATTTCATATTTCAAGCCATACTCCCGGAAAAATTCAAACCGCTCTTCTTCAGAGACATTTACATATTTATCGCCAAACTCTTCCGCAAGCTGCTTGCCAATCCCCACAATGTCCGCACCGTGGTAGCCGTCCTCCGGCATTTCTTTTTCCAGACCAAGCGCTTGGAAATAGCGCGCTTCAACAGAAAGCGCCAGGTTATTAATCTGATTTCCCGCATCATTGATGTAATATTCACGGGACACATCATAGCCAGCCTTGGCCAAAATGTTGCTTAAAGAATCACCGACCGCCGCACCGCGAGCATGTCCTAAGTGAAGGTCGCCCGTTGGATTCGCCGACACGAATTCCACTTGGATTTTCTGGGTGCCGCCAACCGTCGTCTCGCCATACTTGTCCCCTGCCTGCAAAATTGTCGGAATCAGCTCAGTCAAATACGAATTATTCATGTAAAAATTTATAAACCCCGGCCCGGCAATTTCCATTTTTTCAATCGAAGCCTTGGAACGGTCGAAGTTCTCCACAAGGGCCTCGGCAATCATCCGCGGCGCCTTCTTCGCCACCCGCGCCAGCTGCATCGCCATGTTGGTCGAATAATCGCCATGTGCCTTCTCCTTCGGGGTTTCGAGAATCACATCCGGAATCTGCTCTTCGGACGCAAGCCCTGCCTTCAGCACCGCTGCCCGAATTTCCTCCTTAATCTTTTGCTGCACTTGTCCCACAATGTTCATTTTTGTTCCTCCTGAAAACTTATTTCTAAATGGTATGTACCGGCAGGCGTTCCCTGCATGGCAAAATCATATAGGATGCTGATATGTCCGCTGCCATTGTCGTATGAATAGACAAGCTTCCGCGTCTTTGTCGTTGTCTCAAACGTCCCAAACGCCAGCTCGTAACTGCCGCGAAGCTTCCGATTCAGTTGAAAGGGCAGGCGCATCTTCAAAGGGCCGCTTCTTAGGATTAGGGCCTCGTCTTGGGATGTTTTCACAATCGTGCGCACCATCCCCTCCTCCAGCACTTCCTCATACTGCAGGTAGGAAGCCTGATCTTTTTGAAAGTAGCGGCCAAACACCGTCAGTTCAAACGTCTCTTGGTCATCAATCGTTGTCTTCACGTTAATCTTTACAGGAATCTCCATGCTGCACTCCTCTTTAAAAAAAGGAACCTTGATAAGCTCTTTTTTCTCTGTCCATGTCTATAACATTGACTTACACACCGTTTCGCATACTTTTCCTATTATAAACATGGTTTACCTACAAATCAAAAGATGCCCACCCAAAAAAGGGCAGGCATCTTTTAGGGAGTCTGACCCCCATTGCTTTAACGCGTTACTCTATCGGGGGTCTGCCCCATGCAACACTTATTTCACCCAGCCAAGCAGCATTTCGCGAATCAGTTTGCTAGCTGTGTTGGCTGTTTGCTCGGATACATCGTAGATTGGCGCCACTTCAACAAGGTCGCAGCCGACCACATTTACCTCAGAACGGGCAATCGCATGAATCGAAGCAAGCAACTCTTTTGAGGTGATTCCACCCGCATCGACGGTACCAGTTCCTGGCGCATGCGCCGGATCGAGGACGTCGATATCGATTGTGACATAAACCGGACGACCAGCAAGCTTCGGCAGAATTTCCTTTAACGGCTCAAGCACTTCAAACTTGGAAATATGCATGCCGTTTTGTTTGGCCCACTCGAATTCTTCCTTCATCCCGGAACGGATGCCGAAAGAATACACGTTGTGCGGCCCAATATGCTCAGCGATTTTACGAATTGGTGTAGAGTGCGATAACGGCTCACCCTCATAATTTTCACGCAGGTCGGTATGGGCATCCATATGGATAATCGCCAAATCCGGATATTTTTTAAAAACAGCCTTCATAACCGGCCAGGAAACTAGGTGCTCCCCGCCCATGCCAAACGGGAACTTCTCGGCAGCCAATACCTGGTCAATGAAATCTTCAATAATATCAAGGCTCTTCTGGGCATTCCCAAACGGAAGCGGAATATCGCCCGCATCGAAATATTTTACTTCATCAAGCTCGCGGTCGAGGTACGGGCTGTACTCCTCAAGCCCAATCGACACCTCGCGAATCCGTGCCGGGCCGAAACGGGAACCCGGGCGGTAGCTTACCGTCCAGTCCATCGGCATTCCATATAATACAACCTGACTCTCCTCAAAATTCGGGTGGCTCTTAATGTATACATTCCCCGAATACGCTTCATCAAAACGCATCATTTATTCCCCTTTCTAACGGGGGTACGCCCCCCAATACATCACCAGACCATTTTATTTCAACAAATCCCCCACAAATTTCGGCAGAACAAAGGCTGCCTTGTGGAGTTCTTTTGTGTAGTATCGTGTTTCGATGTCGTGGAAGCGGTCGTCGCCGACTGCGAGCGGATCGTATTTTTTCGATCCGATGGTGAATGCCCACAGGCCGCTTGGATAGGTTGGGATATTGGCAACATAAAGGTTGGTCAGCGGGAAAATTTCACGAACGTCACGCTGCACATTGCGAATCAGATCCGCTTTAAACCACGGGTTGTCTGACTGGGCCACAAAGATTCCGTCTTCCTTCAATGCCTTGGAAATCCCGGCATAGAATCCCTTTGTAAACAGGTTCACGGCGGGTCCAACCGGTTCAGTCGAGTCTACCATAATGACATCGTATTCATTTTCACTATTGGCAATGTGCATAAACCCATCATCAACGCGGACATCGACACGAGGGTCGTCCAGCCAGCCGGCAATCTCAGGCAGGAACTTCTTCGAATACTCGATTACTTTCCCGTCGATATCGACAAGCGTCGCCTTTTTCACACTTGGGTGCTTCAACACCTCGCGGATGACGCCGCCATCACCGCCGCCGACAACCAGCACATTCTCCGGATTCGGATGCGTAAATAACGGCACATGTGCGACCATCTCATGGTAGACGAACTCGTCTTTTACCGAAGTCATGACCATGCCGTCTAGCAAGAGCATGTTGCCCCACTCGGCTGTTTCTACCATTTCCAGCATTTGAAACTCGGTTTGTTCTGTATGTAAAGTTTGATTCACTTTCATCGTAATCCCAAAGTTCTCGGTCTGCTTTTCCGTAAACCAAAGTCCGCCCATCTAACCATCTTCCTTTCCTCTTTTTTCTAATAAACACTTCAAATTTATACTACCCAAACTATTGAATTACAAACACATGAAAAAGTCTAGCAAAAATGTTTCAAATTCCTGCAAAAAATTGTTTAAAAAGAGTCTATTTTTTCAATACTATTACTATCGGTTTTTTCCAAAATCCAAAATTTCCCGTCAGAACGGTATTACAAAAAAACAGGGGGTGAAGTTAGCATGGAAGTCATGACGAATCACGGTTTTCGAAAAACAGTTAAATATTTGCGTGCTCTAATCATCATCAGCTTGATTGGCATGATTTGTATGCTTGTACTTTTCCTCGGCGTCCTCGCCTATGCGAAAATACTAGGACCGCCGCCGCTCGCCGTTCCGCAGTCGACGTTATTCTTCGCTGACGACGGAACGCTGATCGGCGAAAGCAATAACGGCCAGAAGCGCTACTGGGCAAAGCTTAACGATATCTCTCCGGATCTCGTCAATGCGACCATTGCGATTGAGGATAAAAATTTTTACGAGCATCATGGGTTTGATTATAAGCGGATTGCCGGGGCAGTTCTCGCCGATATCAAGGCCTTCGCCAAGGTTCAGGGGGCAAGTACCATCACCCAGCAATACGCTCGGAACCTTTTCCTCGAGCATGACAAAACTTGGACGCGTAAGCTGACCGAAGCCTTTTATGCGATCCGCCTCGAGATGAACTATTCAAAACAACAAATTCTAGAAGGCTATTTAAATACGATTTATTACGGCAACGGCGCTTATGGGGTCGAAGCAGCCAGCCAATATTATTATGGTAAAAAAGCAGCCGACCTCTCGCTGGCAGAAGCAAGCCTGCTCGCCGGCATTCCGAAGGGGCCGGGCATCTATTCACCGCTCCGGTCTATCAAAAACGCGAAAGCGCGGCAAAACATTATTTTGCAAAGCATGGTGAAAAACGGATACATCAAGAAAGATGCAGCCCAAATTGCGGCCGGGCAGCGCCTTGTCTTCGTGGGGGAACACCAGACGGTTAAAGCAAGGACCGCCCCTTATTTTCAGGATGCGGTTAAAAAAGCCTTGAAAAATCAGCTTCATCTCGATGACCGGACCATCGCCCTCGGCGGCCTAAAGGTCTATACGACACTGAACATGAAGCAGCAGGAGGCGGCTGAGGAGCAGGTCAATCGGTATGTCTCAAAATCCTCGGAAATTCAGGTCGGCCTTGTCGCAATGGACCCGAAAAACGGCAATGTTAAGGCGATGGTCGGCGGCCGGGATTATGAAAAAAGTCCGTTCAACCGGGCCGTTCAGGCGGTCCGCCAGCCAGGCTCGACCATCAAGCCGCTCCTGTACTACGCTGCCCTTGAGCACGGCTTCACGCCATCGTCAACGATGCGGAGCGAGTTTACGAAATTCCAGTTTGACGACGGGCAGGCCGACTATACGCCGCATAATTTTAACAACAAGTATGCTGACGGCGAGATTACTCTTGCTCAGGCCCTTGCCGTTTCGGATAATATTTTTGCCGTAAAAACCCACCTCTTTTTAGGGGAAGAAACATTAATTGATACAGCGAAGAAATTCGGCCTGTCCACCACAATGTCGAAGGTGCCGTCACTTGCGCTGGGTACCTCAGGGGTGCGAGTGATTGAAATGGCGAACGCCTACAGCATGTTCGCCAATGGCGGCAAAAAGGTCAGCCCGAACCTGATTACGAGAGTGGAAGACTTTAATGGCAATGTCATTTTTGAAAAGGAAAATAAAGAAGAAAAGGTGCTGGACCCGGCCAAAGCGTTCGTCATGACGCAAATGATGACCGGTGTGTTCGACCCTAAGCTTAGCGGCTATGCCAGGGTTACGGGAAGCACTATCATCAACGACTTGACCCGCCCCTATGCCGGAAAGTCCGGTTCGACGGAAACGGACAGCTGGATGATCGGCTTCTCGCCACAGCTGGTGACGGCCGTTTGGGCAGGCTATGATATCGGCAAACCGCTTGATGTTACTGCCGAGAAAACGTATGCGAAGAACGTTTGGGCGAATTTCATGGAGGAGGCTTTGGACGGCAAGCCCGTCAAAGCATTCAAGCCGCCAAAAGAGGGTGTCATCGGGCTTTACGTCGACCCGACGAACGGCAAGCTGGCGACCAGGGATTGCCCAGTCCGCCGCTTCACCTACTACGTGACTGGCACTGAACCAACCGAATATTGCACCGAGCATATCGGCAAAGGCGGTTCGAAAAAGCATGATAAGAATGGCGATGACCAAAAAACCCCATGGTATAAACGCATTCTTCCATGGAGTTAATGAACGGAAAAAGCTCCGGGTTCAGCCCCGGAGCTTTTTCCTGTCCTAGTCTTACAGTGTTTTCACACTTCTTATAATACTACCCATTTTTGAAAAAAACTACAAGAGTTTGACATCATTTATTTTTGTAAAAAAATGTTCATAATTAGGGTTAAAAAGGGGCTTGATTTTCCCTAAAATATTCTAATTAGCCTGCAAACCTTTTTTCAGTTCATCGGTCGAATTGTTCCATAAATCTTCGTTATGGCCGCGCAAGAAATCGGCTAGCACCTTTTTCGATTTGTCGTCCATATGTTCGACGATAATGTGGCGCTTCAGCGATTTATCCATGCGGTTGACGTGCTCTGGCAGCGACTTGTAGCCGCGGCGGATTTCCCGGTCAACAGTCATATAACAGGCTGTCACTCCAGCATAATAAGGACCTTCCGGCTTGCGGTCAACCGTCACCCACACAAGCCAATAAGGCTTGCCATTTGGCACATCATCCTGATTCGGGAGGAATTTGATCCCTTTTTCAACGACGCTGCGGGCATGCATCGCACCGACATCAATCTCTGCTTCCCCGGCATTGACGTCAATAATGACCGGCGAAACATTATCCAGGCTCAACGCCCCCTTGCCATAGCCCTTGTGCCCGTCCGTCGGGTCATTTTTAATAATATTAAAACCTAGTTTTTTCTTGTTTTCTTCCATTGATGCTATAAACCTCCTTTAAAAAAACAAACCATAAAAGAAATTGCTTAATCCACCAGCCACCCACGGGACGACAACATTAAAAATCGGCTGAATCGTATAGCTGTCGAGCGGTGTGATGACTAATATCAGAAAAATTAATATCCCATACTGTTCATATTGTGTCATTTTTGCCCGGACTTCATTGGGCGCCAAATCTTCGACAATCCGGTAGCCGTCAAGCGGCGGCAGGGGAAGAAGATTAAAAATAAACAATACCACATTGAGCTGAATAAAGATTTCAAAAAAATCATATAAACGATCTGGTGCATTGACCCCAAACCGGTTCAGCCCATAGGCGATAATAAAGCCGAGGCAAGCCAGCACCAAATTGCTCAGCGGCCCCGCGGCTGACACAAGCACTCCGGCAAGGCGCGGCTTTTTAAAGAAAAAGCGATTGACCGGAACAGGACGGGCCCAGCCAAAGCCAGCGATAAAAATTAAAATGGTCCCGAATGGATCAAGATGCTGCAGCGGGTTTAACGTCAGGCGGCCTTGCTTTTGGGCAGTGTGGTCGCCGAATTTATAGGCAACATAAGCATGGGCAAATTCGTGAAATGTAAAGGCAAACACGAGCGTAATCGCGACGTAGGGAATCAGCTCCAACGGGTATGCGAAAAATCGACTAAAACCTTCCAAATGGATTTCTCCTCTCTCGTGAAAAAACAGCTTGGTATCTCTCTAGTTTCCTTTAAGTATACATGAAACCGCATGGAAAAAGAAAACCAAATGTGCCGACCATTCTTGCACATTTTGACCGTTTGTGGAACACTACAATCATGACCCATTAAAAGGAGGAAGTTAGTATGCCATATGTAACTGTTAAAATGCTTGAAGGTCGCACCGAGGAGCAAAAGAAAGCGCTCGTTGAAAAAGTAACCGACGCCGTCAGCGAAACCACCGGCGCACCAAAAGAAAACATCACCATCTTCATCGAAGAAATGAGCAAAAACCACTACGCAAGAGCAGGAGTTCGCTTCAGCGACAAATAGGGTGTCAGGCACCGCTCGTGGACATTTGTCCGCCTAAGGTGCACACCCAGACTCAAATGCAATAAAAAACCGCTTGAAATCGGCCGTGATTCAAGCGGTTTTTTACAATTGCCTTTATTGCGTTACTTTGACTTTTAATGCCTCAATATATCGATACGCCTCATCGATTTCTTCCTCTGTATAGCGCTGGCTGCTTTTCAGCGTGAACACCTTCTGGGCAACCTCTTCCTTTGGAAGATTATCAAAATATAAAACCGTCGAAACCAGTTCAAGGAATCTAGCATTCTGGTCATTCATATCGGTCAGGCAATCCTCCAAGCAAGGCATGTCCACTTCGTTTAGACTCAAAAACTCCTTGCCTGAATCGGTCAATGTATAGCGATATTGATAATATCCGCCCTTTTTCTCCTTCACTTCATTTAGAAACCCCATATTGCAAAGCTCCTCCACGCGGGTGGTCAATTCCTCAGAGTATGGGCCGTAAAAGTGAAATTGGAATCGGTCCTGAAACGGAAAATCAATTTTTTTAGCAATATATATCATCTTCTGCAGCTTTTTTCTTCCGATAATTTCACCGGAAACTAGAATTGCCTGCATCAGTTTGGCATGATCTTTCAGCAATGTTCGTCATCTCCTACTCCATTTAACAATACTTATTGTAAAAGGGCGCGAATTTTCTTTTTCCACTCTGCACCATTGGCAGTGTCCTCAAGAAAATCAGCCGGATAGTATAGCTTGTGGTCCGTTCTGCGTTTTCCCGAAATCGCATCGACGATTTCTGATTCGCGGGAAAGCTCCCGCAAGTCCCCATTTTTCATCAACAGATGAATCGGCAGCCGTTCCTCTTCCTCACCTGGACGGTAAAAGTCATATGGCAGATCTGATGAAGAATCGACCACCAAGTAATATTCGGGGTCAATACCTGCTTTTTCAAAAAGCAACGTTAATTCGGCGAGCTTTTTATATTCCTTGGCAGGATCAAATTCGGCATACTTAAATAAATTCCGATTGACAAAACGCTTGCAGAGGTCGCTTATAATAGGGTCGGCCTCCTCCTGCCAGATCTGAAAATAAAACATAATCACAGATTCATCTAATTTTAAATAGTCTTCTAACGTCACTTGCTCCGTGAAAAAAGAGATAAAGTGAATCGGTTCATGTTTAAAAGAATAGTTTTTCTTAAATAATTCCTTGGCGCGATGGAGAATTTTTGTCAAAATAACCTCCGCACTGCGGGAGACGGGGTGGAAGTAAACCTGCCAGTACATTTGGTAGCGGCTCATGATATAATCCTCGACCGCATGCATGCCGCTCTTTTTAATGACGACCTGGTCCTCGCGCGGACGCATCACCCTTAAAATCCGCTCCATGTCAAACTGCCCATAGCTTACCCCGGTAAAGTAGGCATCGCGCTGAAGATAATCCATCCGGTCAGCGTCAATTTGACTGGAAATCAGGCTGACAACCATCTTCTTTTCCGATGTTTTCGCGATCACTTCGGCTACCTGCTCAGGAAACTCCGGGCTGACTCTTTGGAGGACCCTGTTTACCTCTGTGCTTCCGAGGATAATCGCACGGGTGAAGTCCTCATGGTCAAAGCCGAACACTTTCTCAAAGGCGTGGGAAAACGGACCGTGGCCGAGGTCGTGCAGCAAAGCCGCGCAAAGGGTTAGAAGGCGGTCATCGTCGTTCCATTCTGGCCTTCCTTCGAACACGTCATCGATGATCCGGCGGACAATTTCGTAAACGCCAAGGGAATGGTTGAATCGGCTGTGCTCTGCACCGTGAAAGGTCAAAAAGGTCGTCCCCAGCTGCTTAATGCGTCTTAAACGCTGAAACTCCTTCGTCCCGACCAAATCCCAAATCACCCGGTCGCGGACGTGGACATAGCGATGGACGGGGTCCTTAAACACTTTTTCTTCGCTTAATTTTTCCGCCGAATACACCATTGGCTTCCCTCTTCCTGATCTTTCTTGGTTCTATTATATCCCCAATAAAAGGGTAAATCATCCAAAATTCAACAATTTTCATCAGTATTTTTCGACATCAATAAAAGAAAAAAATCACCAATGTATAATCGCAAAGGTGATTATTTTAGCTTTTTATTGATTTTCTCCATTAATTCCTCTTCTGTCAGGGCCGCGAGCGGGCGGTTATTGACAAAGGCGAACGTCTTTTTTCGGCCGGGTCCGCAATAAGACTGGCAGCCGATTTTGATTTCGGCATTCGGGTCAATCTCTTTCAGACGAGGGATCAATGTCTTTAAATTTACGGCTTGACAATCGTCGCAAACGCGAAATTCATTGGACATTTATTACAACCCTTTCTACAAAAACAATCTATAAATAATAGTTTAACCAACTACCATATTGAAATTACAATGAGAAAAATCACAATTTGAAAAAAGTTTAAAACCTCAGGTCCGTACATTGAACTACTAACGTATTTTACATTTTCTCTGTTTTCAATGCAAGTTGCAAAGTTTAGCAATCATGGTTCTACTTCTCAATAAACCGCAACACAACAGCCGCTAATCGGCATAACCAAAGCAATCACCCAAATCACTGCTTTATATTTGCTAATAAGAAAGTATAAACTTTCTGTCGAAAACTTTATACTTTCTTAACGCATAAATTCAACTACGCCTCTGTCTTCGTCCTATCGGACTCGCCAATCGGCGAGTTTTCATTTAACCTATTAGCAAAAAAATCTATTATCCTTTTAACCATTTTGGTATAAAGCCTAGAAAACTTGTCCATCATAAGACTAGAACTTTTTATAATTTCGCCGGAATTTGCCCGGCAAATCATGTGGATATTATGTTAGGGAGATGAAAAAATATGAAAGTTCGTCAAGATGCATGGACAGATGAAGACGATTTGCTTTTGGCCGAAACCGTCCTCAGACACGTGAGGGAGGGCAGCACCCAGCTTAACGCATTTGAAGAGGTAGGAGACAAATTGAACCGGACCTCCGCAGCCTGCGGTTTCAGATGGAACGCCGTTGTCCGCCATCGCTATGAAAAAGCGTTGCAATTAGCGAAAAAACAGCGCAAACAAAGACAAAGAATCCTAGGAAAGGATCAAGGCGGCAAGAAAAAGCTTCTCTACAACCCGCCGGTTCCAGTCTCCGAAGATTTAGGAGTTTTAAACGTTCAGAGTGAAGTGATGCCTGAGGCCCCTGCTGAAATGCAGGACATGACGGTTGAAATGGCAGTAGAAGCATTGGTGCAGACGCAAGCGCAAACAGCGCCGGTACAGACCTACAGGCCAGCTGTGACAACATCCGCATCAGGTCTCACAATGGATACCATTATTGCTTTCTTGGAAAACTTTAAACATTCCAATCTGCAAAATGATGTATTAAAAACTGAGAATGAAAGATTAAAAAGAGAAATTGCTGACCTGAGACAGCAGAATGAAGAATTGAGCTCGAAAGTCAGGGATCTTGAGGATAACCGCGAAACGATGCAGGAAGATTACGAGACCCTCATGAAGATCATGAACCGCGCCCGCAAGCTTGTTCTTTTTGAGGAAGAGGAACGTCCGGCAACAAAGTTCAAAATGGACCGCAACGGGAACCTCGAAAAGGTAGCCGAATAATTCTCTAGACAGAAAGCACTGGGAGAGAGACGCACAGCATCTTTATTCAAAAAAAGCCGGACATCCTTTACAAAGGATGTGACGGCTTTTTTGCTTGGCTTGAAAAATTAGCTCCGTGAATGCACTCCACGCCAGTCCCAACTTGCGGATAGGGCCTGCCAACTTGCAGATAATCCGCGCTGACTTGCTTCAATAGAGCCTTCCAAATTGCGGATAAGGCCCACCAATTGGCGGAAAGCTGTAAAAGCAGCAGGCTTTGCCGGATTCGCTACATCTCCGCCAGCTTTTCATTCCGCTCGACAATTCTCTGGTAGTAGCCAGGCAAAAGCTCCAGTTCGTATTCATTTAAAGGGCCGGCAAACAGCCGGTCACTGGTATTTTTCAACTCCGTTAGCAGCCTGAGCATGACGTCGGCTATGCTAAGTTCCACTCCGAGCAGCTCTGAAAGTGAGGCCATAACCTCCGGGACGATTTCGGGATACACGAGCTTGGTTGGCTCATTTCGTTTTGCTTTTCTGTAAAATTCGCGAACAAGTTCAGCGCGCTCCGACCCGCTCCCGTTTACACAAAGATAAATCTGGACTGCGACCCCTTTTTTCAAACGGCGCTGCGAAATGCCTGCAAATTTTTTTCCGCCGATGCTGAGGTCATAGCTGCCCGGGCAGTAGGAACCGACGATTTCCCTCGCTTCAATCTGCTGCGGAAAGTCGAAAAACATGTGTTGGACCAACTCCCACATCGCATCATAGCCGCGGTTGATGTCGATTCCTTTTTCCGCCTCCGGAAGAATCAACGAGATGTTAAGGACTCCTTCATCGAGAACCACAGCAAGTCCGCCGGAATTCCTGACGATAGACTGATAGCCCTTTTCTTCTAAAAATTGAATGCCCTCCTGTAAGAATGGCAGTTTTGTATCTTGTATGCCGAGGACGATCGTGTTGTAATGCACCCACGTGCGCGCTGTTGCCGGGGCCTGTTCCGCTCCGACCGAGGCACACAGTGTGTCATCGATGCCAAATGACTGCAGCGCCTGAAAATGCGGCCCGACCGAGGACTGGTCAATAATCCGCCACTGTGGTTGTCGCAATAAACCTTCCATTTTGGTTGCTCCTTGTACGGTATGATGGAGTTATTTTATCAAAATGCTTCAGGAAAAAATAGTTCGGGCTCTCTCAAAGGAGGGTATCGACACGTTTCTGTCTTATATCAACAAATTTCTGCAACTTATCTACAAAAGTTTTTCAGATATCTACAATTTTCACGATATATCTACACATTTTAGTAAGATATCTACAAATTCTAATCGGGCCTGAAAAAAAGAGCCAGTCCAGCCTCGGACCAGCCCTCAAAATATCACTACAATCCCTGTGCCGCCGTAATCAACGCCAGCTTATAAACGTCCTCTTCGTTACAGCCGCGGGAAAGGTCATTAACCGGCGCGTTCAACCCCTGCAGAATCGGGCCAACTGCTTCAAAACCGCCTAAGCGCTGGGCAATTTTGTAGCCGATATTTCCCGCTTCCAAACTAGGGAAGATAAATACATTCGCGTCGCCCTGCAGCACGGAGCCAGGCGCTTTGCTTTTTGCCACAGAAGGAACAAAGGCAGCGTCAAACTGGAATTCCCCGTCGAGCACAAGCGACGGTTCACGACGCTTCGCCTCTTCAACAGCGGCCACAACCCGCTCCGTTTCTTCCGACTTCGCAGAGCCCTTCGTTGAGAACGATAGCATCGCTACACGTGGCTCAAGATCAAACTTCTCCGCCGTTTTCGCGCTTTCAATCGCGATTTCCGCTAAATCCATACTGTCAGGTGCGATGTTAATCGCGCAATCCGCAAACACATATTTCTCGTCATCGCGGACCATAATGAACACGCCTGAGGTTTTCTTCACTCCAGCCTTCGTCTTGATGATCTGCAAAGCAGGGCGGACGGTATCCGCAGTCGAGTGGGCAGCGCCACTGACAAGTCCATGTGCTTTATTTGTATATACCAGCATCGTGCCAAAGTAGTTTTCATCTAATAAAATCTTGCGGGCATCCTCTTCGGTTGCTTTTCCATTACGGCGTTCCACAAACGCGGCCACTAGCTCATCCATTCCCGCGTAGCTCGCCGGGTCATAAATTTCCGCGGCATCCAAGGATACGCCAAGCTCCTGCGCTTTAGCCTGAACCTGCTCAATATTGCCAACCAAAATTGGTGTAAGCAGATTTTCCTCCGCTAAGCGGCCGGCCGCTCTGACAATCCGCTCATCCAGTCCTTCTGGAAAAACAATCTTCAAGCCGCGTCCGGAAATTTTATTTTTCAATCCTTCAAACAAATCCACACCTAACACTCCTTTTAAAAAAACTCCTTTAAATCAGCATACTTTACCCATTATATTTTTCAAGCGATGTTCATCACAGACAGCGTTTCCACGGAAAAATTTATTTTTTCAAAAAATGGCACTCTACCTTTTACTATTCTCTTTTTTTCACAAAAATATCCACAAAAGGTTTATTTGGGGAAACCTTGGTCAAACTATGGTATAGTTATGGTTGTTTAAGAAGAATGATTACATAGGAGTGATTTTAATGAGTGAAGCAGCACAAACGCTTGACGGCTGGTACTGCCTGCATGATTTCCGCACTGTGGACTGGACCACCTGGAAGATGCTTTCTGAAGATGAGCGCCAAGCGGCGATTCACGAGTTTTTAAGTCTGATTGAAAAATGGAACACCACCCAAGAACGCAAAGAAGGCAGCCATGCTTTATATACAATCGTAGGCCAAAAGGCAGATTTCATGATGATGATCCTGCGCCCGACGATGGAAGAACTGAACCAAATTGAAACCGAATTCAACAAAACCAAATTTGCTGAATTCCTCGTGCCGGCTCATTCTTATGTGTCCGTTGTCGAGCTCAGCAACTACCTGCCTGCAGGAGAGGACCCGTACCAGAACCCGCAAATTTTAGCACGCCTGTATCCTACTTTGCCAAAAACACAGTATGTCTGCTTCTATCCGATGGATAAGCGCCGCCAGGGCAATGATAACTGGTACATGCTGCCGATGGAGGAGCGCCGCAATCTGATGCGCAGCCACGGCATGATCGGCCGCCAGTATGCTGGCAAAGTCCGCCAAATCATCACCGGTTCGGTCGGTTTCGATGATTACGAGTGGGGCGTAACCCTGTTCGCGGACGATGTCCTACAATTTAAAAAGCTTGTCTATGAAATGCGTTTTGATGAAGTCAGCGCCCGCTACGGTGAATTTGGGGCATTCTTTGTCGGCAACCTGTTAGAGGACGAACGCATCCCGAATTTCTTACACGTATAACTCGTTTGTTTAAAAGCTCCCAACACATAGCTGGGAGCTTTTTTCATTTACTCCTCGTCCTAAAGTCATATCTCCAAACTTTCCCTCATACTAATAAAACAGCGAGAAGTAGGAACCAATTTATGGTTCGTGAGTATGTATAGATTGTTGGGCTTTTTATTTATATTTTTTTAGGAGGGAATAAAATGAGCCAATATTACAATCCTCAAGGATTTCAGCCTTATACCGGCGGTGGAGCCGGAATGCAAGGGGCCCAGCCAATCTCTGGCGGGCAGGGATTTGTTCCCACTCAGTCGGGAGGATTTCCGCCGGGAGGAGCTGTTCCGCCAAGACCGCCAGCAGGAGGCGGCGCCGTTCCGGGCATGCTGCCAATTGAACAATCGTATATTGAGAATATTTTACGCTTAAACAAAGGCAAACTGGTATCTGTATTTGCTACATTTGAAGGCAACACACAGTGGAATGCTAAAGAATTTAGAGGAATTATCGAGGCAGCCGGCCGCGACCATGTCATCTTAAGCGATCCGCAAAAGGGCACCCGTTACCTGATTCCGATGGTGGCCGTGGACTACATTACATTCTCTGAAGAAATTGAGTATGATTACCCGTTCGGCGGAGGACCGCAATTAGGCACTTACCCGCCAAGGTAAAAATAAAAAAGCATTGAGTTTACATGTCTCAATGCTTTTTTTCATGATTAAAATTGTTTTACCGCTCCAAGAATCATCAATACCCAAGCCGCTAAGAAACAAACGCCGCCAATTGGGGTGATGGCGCCAAGCGGGCCGATTTTTGTTAAGCTTAATAGATACAAGCTGCCGCTGAATAAGATGATACCAACAAGCATTAACCAGCCTGACCAGGTAAACAAAGAGCTAGTTGCAGCTTTTCCAAGCAGCAGGCCAATGATTAAAATACCGGTTGCATGAAACATTTGATAGGTAACGCCAGTTTTCCAAATCTCAAGATAATGAGCATCTAATCTGTCCTTTAGTCCATGTGCCCCAAAGGCACCAAGTGCGACTGCCAAAAAGGCATTGATGGCGCCAATGACAATAAAAGTTTTCATGTTATTATTCTCTCCTTTTGTCTAGCTGCAGCGCCTAGCCCCTCGAGGTCATAAGCCAATCCGTCAAGAAGGCTAAAGAACAGCCTTCTCGCCGGCTTGTCTTATGCTTGTCGGGGCTGGTCAAGGCGCTTCCGCTTTTCTATTTAAAAATCAAACAGTGAATCGCCATTAGCCTCATCGTCCAGTTCCAATTTTTTTGGCTGTGGTGTAGTGACTGTTGGCTGTTGAAAAATAGGCTGCGAGACAGCGGGCTGATAGGCTGCCTGCTGGAATACTTGAGCTGTTGTTGCTTGCTGAATAACGGCCGATGCGGGCTGCACATCCCGTCCGGTCTGCTTTTCTTCCAATATCAATTCGCATAATATTTTAATAGAGTAAACCCTTTCCCGCAAGCTTTCTTCCTTATGGCTGGCCCGTGCCTGATTCAGTTCTTCTTCCATTTTGGCTAATAATTTTTGGACAGATATATTCACGTTCAAATACTCCTCATTTTCGGTCTCTATTTTATTCTACATGAGTATCGGCTTTTTTTCGAAAAAATAGTCTTTTACAGGCTTTCGACATATTTCAAATGTTCCACGTGAAACTTGTTGAAAAATGTAAAACCCGCATCTTTAAAGATTCGGGTTTCTTAGTTTATCCTAATATCCTTTGATAGATTGTTTTCGCATGGGTCAAATCTTTTGTCCCGTGAATAAGGGCCCTGCCGTCTTGGAAGATGACCATCCGCTCCTCGCCCATTTCAACTGACACTAAATATGGATTGCCTTTTACAGAGTAGCCGAGCGAGCTAAGCTGGCCTGCGAGCCTTTCTAGCGAAATTTCCCCAGGTGTGGCAGGACGGATTTGCACGGTATCGCGGCCGCACAGGACTGTGGTCTTTGTCATATTTTCACGGTCGAGATAAGGATATGTCCGCTCCTCGCCGCAGGATAGGCAGCCGGAGTATTTGGCCTTTGACATTTTCATGCTTGTATATTGATTTCTCCATAAATCGAAGCTGACAAAGGCCTGGCGGACTGCATCCCAATCCTCGACCAGCATCTTCAACGCTTCCGCAGTCTGGTGGGCAATGACCATTTGCACGGCAGGAGAAATGATGCCGCCCGTATCGCAGGTCATCCCCTGAAGCGGAATCGTCCGAAGCAGGCAATTTAAACACGGCGTTTTACCAGGAATGATGGAAAAACTCATCCCATAGCTGCCGACGCAGGCCCCGTAAATCCAAGGAATGTTGTATTTCTGGGAAACGTCGTTCATCGCCATCCGCGTTTCAAAATTGTCAGTCGCATCTAACATCAGGTCGACCCCCGCAGCTAGCTCCTCGAGTAGCTCCGGAGTGGCGTCGCCGATGATGGCGTTAATTTCAACATCTGAATTAATTGCTTTTAGACGCTTTTTAGCTGCTGCTGCCTTAGGTAGTTTTTCTGCCACATCCTCTTCAGTATAAAGCTGCTGGCGCTGCAGATTACTGGCTTCAACATAGTCCCGATCGACGATGGTTAATCTGCCGACACCGGCGCGGGTCAAGATTTCCGCATTACCCGAACCCAGAGCCCCAGCGCCGATGATTAACACATGCTTATTTCTTATCTTTTCTTGGCCGTCCTTGCCGATTCCCGGAAAAAGGACTTGCCTTGAGTAGCGTTCGTTCATAAAGATCCCCTTTCTAGAAGAAAACTCGCCATTTTGGCGAGCTTTTAGGGTAAAATTAGCTATTTTTAATTGATTTATATTTAATGCCCGCGAATTTCGTGATTCTATTAGAGAATTTGAGTTTCCAACAAGAAAATTCATTTTTTAAAAAGGACAAGTTTCCAGTCTATCGGCGAATTTTTGCAGTCTATCGGCGAATCTCAGACTTCTATCGGCGAATTGGGGTTCCCAATCGGCGAATTTTAACGTCCTATCGGCGAATCAAAAAATCAGCCCCCGCTGACCGGCGGGATAAATGCAATTTCATCGCCTTCCTGGATGACTTCATCATTAGAAGCAAACTCCTCATTAATCGCCGTCATTACAGTCTCCATACGCGGCAGGTCGTACTTCTCAGAGAGTTCCGCCTTCAATTCAGCGACCGTTTTTCCGCTAACATCAAGCCTTAGGAACTCTTCACCAACCGCATCGCGCAAATGGGCGAAAAACAAAATTTTATTCACTTAAATCACCTTCCTCAGGCTTTCCGCTCGGATAGGCCTTCGTTTCGAGCTGGTTGCCGACCCATTCCTCGCCGTCCTCCCAGTGCTCTTTTTTCCAAATTGGGACAATTTCCTTAATCCGCTCAATCGCATAGCGGTTCGCCTCATAGGCATCAGCCCGGTGCGGCGTTGACACCGCGATCACCACCGCGACATCGGTAATATCCAAGCGCCCGACCCGATGGGTAATCGCAACTTGAGAACCCGCCCAGCGCTCTTCAATCTCACGGCCAATCTGCTCCAGCTTTTTCACAGCCATCGCTTCATATGCGTCATAGATTAAAAATAACGTCTTTTTTCCATAGGTCAATTCCCGGACGGTGCCGATGAAGGTAGTAATCGCGCCTGCTTCGCGCTGGACCACCTTGTCGATAACATCCTGTATATTAATTGGTTCTTTTGAAATCTCGTAAAGCTTCAATTATTTCACCTCTTCAGCCAAGCGCTTTGGCTCGGCGTTTTCCACCACTTGATAGCCGCCGATATTCTCCACCTGAGCCTTGAAGGCAGGGGAATGGATGATTTCCGCTAGCAGCTTGAACTGTTCACTTTCATAAAAGCTCCTGGTCATGACTAAATCGTATTCCTCGTCGGAAACCGGAACGAACTCCAAGCCCATTGCCTTTGCCGCCGGATAAATGCCGAGACCAGCGCCACAAGAATCACTGTTCACTTCCGCAGCAACTGCTAAATGCGAGAACATTTCGCGGTCATAGCCCGCTATTCTCTCCGGCTCAAGCCCCGCTTCCTCCATCAGCATATCAAACAAAATCCTCGTGCCGGCGCCTTTTTGGCGGTTCACGAAGTTCGCTCCCCTTTCCACCAAATCACGCACGTCACGGATTTCAAGCGGATTGCCTGCCGGTAAAATCCAGCCCTGCTTGCGCTTCAAAAATGGATACAGGACAACCTCCTGCCCGGCTAACAACCGGCGTACATATGATATATTATATTGTTTTGTCTCAGGGTCAAGCAAATGAATCCCCGCTACATGGGCCTCGCCTTTTCGGATTGCCATAATGCCGGCCATGCTGCCGACATGCGAGGAGACAATTTTCATTTCGGTCCGCACCCGCTTCAGCGCCGACGACAATAGGTCAATCGTCAAATCGTGGCTGCCCGTAAACATGATCGCATTTCGGATTTCCTCAAGCGGCCGCAGCAACTCCACTTCCGCCAGCTCTCCTTGTTCATAGCCGATCACATCTGGCGGCACCACCAATAACCCATCTGCCCGCACATACGACATCGTCACCCCAGCCGCTCTTGTCAGCGGATTAGCGACAAACTGGCCATTCACATAGCCGATATTCATTCGCACAAAATCCTCAGCGCCCATCGACGAAACGATGCGCCGGCCAAGCTTGACGGTAACCTTCTGCCGCTCTGGCTCCGGCACACCTAAGTACTTGCAGACAAGCGGCCGTGCGAACCATTCCAGCGCCAGATAAGCTGAAACCGGATATCCCGGTACGCCAATCACAACCGTACCATTAATCTTACCCAAAATAACCGGCTTCCCAGGACGTGCCGCGACGCCGTGGGTATAAACCGTACCAAGCTCCTGAATGATATGAACGGTATAATCCTTGCGCCCCGCCGACGACCCCGCATTGATGACGATAAAGTCCGAAGTCTCAGAAGCCTCCAAAAGCGCTTCTTTAATCTTCTCCGGCTCATCCTTGACAATCCGGTGCAAACGCGGCTCGCCGCCCCACTCTTTAATAAAATTGGCAAACACAGTGCCGTTAAATTCAACAATTTTTCCAGGCGCCATTTCCTGCCCCGGTTCAACTAACTCATTACCGGTCGGAATCACGGCCACAACCGGTTTTTTCACAACCGAAACCGAAAGCAGCCCTGACGCAATTAGCACGCCCAAATCAGCAGGCCTTAATGCATGACCCTGCGGAAACAGCATTTCCTCCTGAACGATATCCTCGCCAATCGGACGGATGTGCTGCCAAGGCGTAGCGGGTTCGATGATTTCAATCGTCTCCTCGTCCAACACCTGCACATGCTCAATCATAATCACCGCATTAAACGGCGATGGTATCGCATTTCCCGTATCAACATGAACAAACTGCTCACCAAGCTTTAAATGAAGCGGGTTCTGCTCATGCGCCGTATACGTGCTTTCCGCTACAACCGCAACCCCATCCATCGCCGAGGCATGATAGTGCGGCGTCGACACAGGTGCAAAAATCGGTTCAGCCGTCACACGCCCTAATGCATCCACTGTCGGAATCAGTTCCTTTTCCGGAGTACTCTCAAAAGCAGCGAGAATTTCATCACGCGCCTCGAAACGTGGTTTATCTTCCAAGTAAATTTTCCGTTTATACATAACTGTCGCTCCCCTTACCTGGACAGAATCACAGGAACATACTCGCCCTGCGAAACTCCTTCTTTTTCAGAACTGATTTCCACAATGCCGTCACTCTTAACTAACGTAGTTATTAAGCCTGACTTGCCAATAATCGGCTCCGCCCACCATTCGCCGTCCTTTTCCTCAAGCCGTATTCTGATATAATCCGACCGTCCCGGGCTTGACGGGATGTTTTTCGTTATTTTTGCAAAAATATGCCCAGGCTTAGACACGAGATGTTCGCCGGACAACTTCTTCAAAATCCGCTCGCCAAAAAGTTTGAAGATAATCATCGCCGACGCCGGATGGCCAGGCAGTCCAATCACCGGTTTGCCGTCCGCCACCGCTAAAATCGTCGGTTTGCCGGGCTTGATCGAAATCCCGTGGACAAACACGCCAGGCTCACCCAATGATTGGATAACCTCCGTCGTATAATCCTTCGCCCCAACAGAGCTGCCGCCTGACATAATCAAGCAGTCTACTTGTTCGTAAAGTTCGCGGGCCTTTTGGCTGAATTCCTCATAGTCATCGCGGACAATGCCGCCGTACACAACCTCGACATTCCAATCGCTGGCCAAGCCAGCAATCGTCAGCCCGTTAATATCACGGATTTGTCCGACCGACAAGTTCTCCGTTTGATAAGGAACAATCTCATCGCCGGACGACAGGTAGCCGGCTTTTATTTTTCGAAAAACGGTGACATGAGTAATCCCCAAGGAGGCAAGGGCACCCAATTCCTGTGCGCGGAGTTTCACCCCTTTTTCAAGGAGAATCTCGCCCTCGCGGATATCCTCGCCGGCCCGGATGACATTTTCCCCGGGCGCCACTTGTTTATATGTATTGAGGAGTCCCTCGACATCCTCACAATGTTCAATCATCATCACGCTGTCACTGCCAACCGGAAGCATCCCGCCAGTCGGAACGTAAACAGCTTGTCCACGGCCTACTTTTACATCGGGGACCTCGCCCATTTTGACTTCCCCGGCAACGTTCAGGAAGCCGGGCATGGACTCGGAAGAACCATACGTATCTTTCGCGCGGACAGCATATCCGTCGACCGTCGAGCGGTCAAAGCCGGGAACATTCTCCTTAGCAGTCACCGGCTCGGCTAGTATATAATGAAGGGCTTCGGAAAGCTCTCTTACTTCTGTTTGTTGGGTTGCCGGGATCATTTCATCTATCAAGGCAAATGTTTCTTCCACTGTTTTTACTTTGAAAAATTGCATGGTTCTCTTTCTCCCCCTAATGTTCGCTTTCGGCCCACTTTTTCGCGTCTTCGTATTCCTCCGGGCGGTTCATGTTGAAGAAGACCCGCTCCAATTCTGTTTGGCTAAAGCCTGCAAGCTCTTTTTCTGTTACATAAAGGACATTAAGACGGTCCAGCAGCTGTTTCATGCGGAGATTCCCCGCCGCAATACAGCTTTCCGCAACAGCTGCGACTGATTTTTTAAAAACAGCAAATAACGGATGCTGATTCCCGTTGATAACCGGGATGACCGCATCATAATCGCCGCATAGCTTTGCCATTGTCTCGGCGAGTTCCCCGGACACAAACGGCATGTCGCAAGCGACGATAAAATTAACATCGCCTTTGGAAGCTTTCAAACCGGCATGAAGTCCGGCGAGCGGCCCCATGCCGGGATAGTCATCTGCGACCATTTCCAGTTCTAAAAATTCATAATCATCAAAATGATTGGTTACCAGAATTATACCATTAAAACGTTGCTTAAGTGTGTCTCTAATTCTTTCAATATTAGTTTTCTCATTTATTTTTAATAGAGCTTTGTTGGTGCCCATTCGGCTGGATTTTCCGCCGGATAAAATAATTGCTGAAGCGTTCATCGACAGCACCTCTTAATTCGTTACTTTTTTCTCTCCTACTGAGCTAAATCCGTTTTCCTGCGCTACAAAATCGAGATGGATTGAATTTAAATCGATCATGGCAGCAGACGGCTTTTCTATATATTGCCTTGTATCAATAATTTTAATATAGCCGTTGCACTCCTCGCAAACCTGTATTTGCGAAACGGCGTCCCCTTCAATGGTTAAAAATTTGATTTTTTGGTAGTCTTCATTCCCGCAATGCGAGCACTCCAGGCGCTTGGCATTCCAATGGGCGAGGCAGCGCGGACATTGGCAGACCTTTTTACCCTCATCCTCCAAAACTGCCAGTCTTACAGGCTCGCCGCAGACAGGGCAGCCTGAACCCGGTACGGCACGGTCGATTTCCGGCTGGACTTTTTCAGCCACTAGTTGAAGATACGGACGGAGCGCGGTTTCTGCTAAAAATTGCGGAATCCATGGTTCCAGTCCATTTTCCTCAGCAAACCTTTCAAAGTAGACGCTATTGAAGGAATATGCCTCCTCTATCCAGCGGATGGCCGTTTCTTCCTTGAGCATACTGCTAATATCAGCGAGCTTTGGTTTCAAATCTGGGTTGGTCTCTATGAGGAGGGCTGTTATCTCCTCTACCCACTGTAAGAATAGTGAAATTTCAAAGTCAATCGCCGTTAACGCGGCAGCAGGTACCCCTGCAGCCAGCGCCGCTTTGTCCAGATTAGGCCTGACCGTATCCGGATTAATCATCTGCTTCCATTTTTCCTGAAGCTGAACAATTTCCTTTTGCAGGCTCTGGTATTCCTTTGAAACAACGGATTTAATCATCGTTGTTGCACCTCTTTTTTTGTGATATTTTTGGATTCGCCGATAGATGGCTGCAATCCGCCGATAGAAAGTCTTAATTCGCCGATTGAAGCCTGAAATTCGCCGATTGAGTACGGAACTCCTTGTTTTTCGCTCTAAAAATTGGCGGATGAAACTCGATTCGCTAATAGAATCCTGAAATTCGCTAATAAACTCTTAAAATTCGCTAATAGCCCATGTGAATTCGCTAATAGACCATTAAAATTCGCTAATAAAATGACAGTACTCCCACTAAAAAGTCTACTTTTTAATGGGAATGGCTGCCTTTGACAGACAGCCAGCCCCTTTCCTCATAAAATTAAGCGCCTTTTTTATGTTTCGGATCATCCAACTCAGGGAAGTTACCCTTTTTGACCTCTTCTTCATACCATTCTTGGTAATGATCCCTTGCCCACCGTGCAGGAACCTCGCCGGTAATGACACCGGAGTAGCCTGGTCTTGAGTTTTTATGAATCACACTCAAGTAAATGTGACCGACAATGACGGCAATTCCAAGAGCGAAGCCGACGTTGTGGAAGAAGTAGCCCCATTGCACAAGAGCTCTCGGGAAATACTCAGGAAACCACATTGTGAAGCCTGAACAAATAACCAAAATTGCACAGAACATCTGCAGAATCGAGTTAATTTTTTCCCCGGCGTTGAAGAAGGTTTGTTTTATATGCTTAAACTTAAAGCCGAACAATTCTTTAACGAAACTGCTGAAAAATTCAAGGTCGCGCTTTTTCCATGTGATTAATTCTTTTAGCCAAAGCATCAGGAACTTCGGGCTAAAAATCAACAAGATCAAGGTTGGCGTTATAAATGTGACGGCGAAAATTCGGTGCAGCAGCCGGGCGTTGGCCGGGCCGCCAAACACCGGATACAGCCAGTCAAAGAATTCGGTATACATTGGCAGTGCTGTAATGTACAACGCAAAGAAGGAAATTCCATTGATTGCATGGGCCCAAACAAACGCCTTTGGAAAGCGGCGAACTTTTACATCAGGTTTTATCTGATTACTCATTGCTTCCACCTCCGTCTTGCTCCTTGCCTTCTTTATTGAATAGCTTGTTTGTCACAAACGCACCGACAAGAGCCATCGTGGTGGCACCCAGCATCATCTTGCCGATTGGCTGTGCGTAATCCTTCCAAGCAACTGCGGAGGTTGGAACTTTTGGATTTTCCGGAAGCCCGTAAACTGACGGCTTTTCTGCTAAAACATAAACGGTGTGTGTGCCGCCAACGCCTTGCGGATTGTACACCTGGGCATTAGGATAACGGTCTTTGATTTCTTGGACGCGCTTTTCAGCTTTTCTGATCATCGCATCTTTATCGCCAAATTCCATTGCTCCAGTATGGCAGGTCGTTACACAGGCAGGCTGCAAGCCTTCTTCCAAACGGTCGGTACACATTGTACATTTGTGAGCTTTACGGTACTCTTTACCGTTTTTATCTTTGTATTCCTTTAGAGAAATCACTTCGAACGGACAGTTTTGGACGCAATAGCCGCATCCTACACATTTGTCTTGATCGATAACAACGGAACCAAAATCGGTATAGCTGATGGCATTCTCCGGACATACCTTTTCACACGCTGCGTCCGTACAATGGAAGCAGGATGAGTGGCGGAACAAGTAATCCAGACCGCCTTTGGAATTCTCATGCTCAATGTACTGGAGGACGTTCCATGTATCAGCTGTTGTTTTTGGATGGGACTGAGCACTGCCTTGGAATGCTGTCTCTTCAACAGGCAGGTCATTCCAGTTTTTACAGGCCACCATGCAGGCTTTACAGCCGTCACATTTGGTAACATCAACGAATTTCACATATTCTTTAGCCATTAGTCAGCCCTCCTAACATCACAGAGGAATGCTTTGTATTCAGGAATTTGCGTGTTAGCATCTCCAATGTGCGGAGTCAGGCGGTTAGCTGTATCTCCTGTAACATATCCCTTATAGCCAAAATGCCATGGCATTCCCACTTGGTGCACGACTTTGCCTCTTACTTTGAAAGGTTTATAACGTTTTGTAACCATTGCGTATGCAGTGATTTCGCCGCGTGCTGAGCTGACAGTGATTTTATCTTTGTTTTTGATGCCTTTTTCTTTTGCGAGTTCTTCACTTATTTCAACAAACATGTAACCGGCGATTTCTGACAGCCATTCTTGGTTTCGGGTCATCGAACCGGACTGCCAGTGTTCAGATACCCGGTAGGTGGTCGCTATGATTGGGTAAGTTCCTTTTGAGCCTTTCTTGTTGAAGTCGCCTTCATGAATCACAACGGCCGGGTTTAATTCCACAGATGAGAAAGCATTTGGAACCGGGCTTTCAAACGGCTCATAATGTTCAGGGAAAGGACCTTCATTCATCGTTGGTGCATAAAGCAGCCCAACTCCGTCTTTATTCATCATGATTGCGCCAGTACCGCCTGGTGCTGTTGGCGCTAATGTAGCATTAAAGTCAGGAACGTCGTTGCCCACCCATTTATTCTGGATGGCATCCCACCAGATGATCGCCTTTTCCTTGCTCCATGGATTACCGCTTGGATCCGCTGCAGCACGGTTGTATAGGACACGACGGTTCAACGGCCAAGCGAATGACCAGTTTAGATAGTTATGTCCGCCCGTATCTTTGTTGTCGCGATTCTTAGATTTGTTCTTGCCCTCTTCAGGATAGAAGCCGCTATAGATCCAGTTTCCGCTAGAAGTTGTTCCATCTGCTTTTAAGGCACCGAAACCAGGAATCAATTTCCCCGTTGCCACATCATAGCCGTTAATTTCCTTGGCAACTAGATCAATGTCACATTCAGGACCGTTGCCAAAATTCCAATCAAGAGCTAGGAATGGAGCAGCTTGTGCACTCATGTCACCGGCATAGAGCTTTTTAAGCTTAAGTGCCAGCTCATGGATGATATCAAGGTCTGGTCTTGCTTCGCCTTTTGAATCAATAGCTTTCCAGCGATATTGCATCCAGCGTGAGCTGTTGGAAATACTTCCTTCTTTTTCAAATGAAGCGGATGCTGGGAGCAAGAATACTTCTGTATTGATTTTCGATGGGTCGCTGCCCGCTTCTTTTTTCCAGAAGGCCGCTGTTTCTGTTTCCCAAAGGTCAACAGCAACCAGCCATTTTAAGTTGCCAAGTGCTTCTTTTTCCTTGCCGGCATTCGGTCCGCCGACAACTGGGTTTGTGCCCCATAGGAAAGCACCGTCAAGCTCTTTATTGTACATTGCTTTGAATAAGAAAATGTGCGAGTAGTTCTTTGCCCCTGGTTTTGGTAAATATTGATAGCCAAATTCGTTCTCGGCTGTTGCATTTTGTGCGTACCACGACTTTAGTAGGCTGACCACGAATTTTGGTCTGTTGCTCCAATAGCCTGATGGAGGAGTTTCTTTCTTTAAGTAGCCGTCAAGTGTCGCGTGCTCAGGTACTGATGCTTTAGGAATAGCCAGGTAACCTGTCAGGTTATCCCATAATAATCCAAAGTCAGTGGAGCCTTGTACGTTTGATTCGCCGCGCATCGCGTTAATTCCGCCGCCTGGCAGGCCAATGTTGCCCAAGAGCATCTGAATAATCGCATAAGCACGGACGTTTTGCGAGCCGACTGTATGCTGGGTTGTACCCATTGCATAGAGGATTGTTCCCGCTTTACCGACTTTGCTGGTTTCACAGAATGTCTTGTAAACCTTTAATAAATCTTCTTTTGGTGTACCTGTTACAGATGAAACCGTATCCAAATCATAGCGCGAATAATGCTTCTTCAGTAATTGGAAAACAGTACGAGGGTTCTCCAAGGTTGGATCCGTTACCGGTTTTCCATCTGGTCCCGCAGCAAGAGCCCATTTTGTTTTATCATAAGTGCGTTTTGCTTGGTCATAACCAGAGAATAAGCCATCTTTGAAATCATAGCCATCCGCTACGATAAAGGAAGCGTTTGTATAGTTAATAACATATTCTTTGTGAATAAGATTATTTTCGAGTGCATATTTTATCATTCCGCCCAGGAACGCAATGTCTGTTCCGGAACGAAGAGGAGCGTAAATATCAGATACTGCTGATGTCCGAGTATAACGCGGGTCAACACTGATAATTTTACCGCCGT
>NZ_JAGYPE020000049.1 GCF_018343545.2 Neobacillus citreus
ACAGTTATGTTATTTTTAGTGGATATTGTGAATTTAATATGAATTATTGCAAATAATTATCCCAAAATGATTATTCAATACTATAATCATCTTAAGAGGTTACTTTATTTCAAAGGGGCTGTAAATTATGTTTTCTAATATTGGCGTACCGGGATTAATCCTTATTTTAACACTTGCACTGATTATTTTTGGACCGAAAAAACTACCGGAAATTGGCCGTGCCTTTGGACAAACGTTAAAAGAATTCAAAAAGTCAACTCGTGAACTTACCGACGATGTGATGGAAGACATCAAGGAAGAAAAGGAAAAATTGAGCAAATAGGGTGTAAGATTTTGTGTCTTGCACCTTTTTCTTCTCAGTTTTAAAACTATTTTAACGAGAGAAAACTGGTTAATTAAGAATTACCATTGAAATTGGCAGGGGAAACTCATGGAAGATAAAGAACTACAGTTAGTCGATCATTTAGAAGAATTACGAAAACGGATCATTATCTCGGCGCTGGCTTTTGTGGTCTTCTTTATAGTTGGCTTTATTTATGTTGATGATATTTATAAATGGTTTGTCGGCAGTACAAAGCTTTTAGTGCTTGGTCCAAGTGATATAATGTGGATTTATTTCATGCTTGCTGGAGTGGTTGCGATTGCTGGAACAATTCCGGTGCTGGCGCTGCAAATATGGCTGTTTGTCAAACCTGCCTTGAAACCGATTGAAAGAAAAATTACGCTATCATATGTTCCGGCCCTGTTCATTTTATTTATTGCTGGTCTCGCGTTTGGCTATTTTGCCATTTTTCCGATGGTTCTTAACTTTTTGGTGAACATCGGCCAAGATATGTTTGTGACCAATTTTACGGCAGATCGCTATTTTAGTTTTATCTTGAATATGACTCTGCCGTTTGGAGTATTGTTTGAACTTCCGGTGGTGGTTATGTTTTTAACCTCGCTTGGTATTATTAATCCATTTGTGCTGACAAAGGTCCGTAAATATGCTTATTTTGTATTGATTATCATCGCGGTCGTAATTACACCTCCGGATTTTATGTCTGATTTCGTCGTGACATTGCCGCTATTGCTTCTATATGAAGTCAGCATTAATCTATCTAAATTTGTATATCGAAAAAAGCTGAAGAAAGAACAAGAAGAATTGGTAGAAGTTAATTAAAACAAACAAGACCCTAAGGGATTTATTCGCTTAGGGTTTTTTTATGTATGTATTTCCCACTTTTCTATAAAGATGATAAAGCAGCGCTATTGGGAAGCCTGCAGTTACCGATTGTAATACTGAAAAAATGCAAGCAGTATAGACCAGCTGACAGAGTAGCGTAAGGAATGAGTACAATATGGGGGATGCTCTCATATATAATTGTGGTCGATAATAAAGATAAAGAGAAAGAAAAAGTAATCGATATTTTAAAAAGATTTCCTGAAGGACCGGATGCAGTGGTGATCGGTTCGATAATCGGGAAACAAATAGGTACAGCTCCTACTCGCAATACCATTAGGTTCAAAATGCGTAATGAATAGACTATCCGGAACGATGTTTCCGAGAATATGCTAAAAAAATCTTTTACGTTCTAGTGCCAAATAATATTATAACTTTTAAAAAAGACCTTCATTTATTAGTTGAGGTCTTTTTTGCTATCTATTAAAAACCTGGTTTTGTTCTTAATAAATTACGATATTCTAAGAAAAATAAAGAAATTGCGAGGAAATAATAGATTTATGTTTGTTATAACGTATATTTGGTTCTGTTTAGTACTTTATGAATATTAAAGAGTGCAATATAATTTGATAGAGGTTCTATAAAAGGAACTTATTGTTTGTAATAAAAAACATTTTGATTAGCAGACTCTATTCTATTACATAAGGTGAAAAAAATTAATAGAGGAGGAAGGATTATGGGGACTAGAACTAAATTAGGTTTAGGGGTAGCTTCAGCTGCACTCGGATTGGCATTAATAGGCGGCGGTACATTTGCATATTTTAGCGATAAAGCCGAAACCACTGGTGCTTTTGTAAATGGCACATTAGATTTAAACACCAATCCAACAAGCATTACTGCTATTAATGACTTTAAACCGGGAGATTGGGCAAATCGGACAATTACATTGAAAAACGATGGGTCATTGGATATTGCGAAAATTAGTCTATCAACTGAAAATACAATTACAAATAGGGATGGAGCATCGGCAAATACGGATGATTTGAACAAATATATCAGGGTGTACTTCCTTAAAAACGCAGGAACAAATTTGGTTAGTTCTGGTTCATCAGAGATTATTTACGGTACAACACTAGATCAACTGAATAATAATACAGAGGAGATTTCTACCCAAGTTTTCGGCAATGGAGTAGCAAAGAATGGAACGAAGGATTTATATGTCCAATTTCAATTTATTGACAATAACGAGGATCAAAACCAATTCCAAGGTGATGCAATCGCAATTAAATGGACCTTCGAAGGCAGACAGGGAGCTGGACAAGCTAAATAAACTTATCATTTAAGGGTGGGGTCCTGCCCCGCCTTTTTGCAGTAAAAATCCACTGACTGTAAGATTTGGGGGTGGTTACAATTCGTACGTCTAGAATAAGGAAGCATTCCAATAAAAAGTGGAAGGTATTAATTACCGTCCAGATAATTAGTGCCCTTTTCCTTTTAACATTAATTACCGGGTTAGTTACATCCGATACGGAAGCCTATTTTAGTGATAATACTCAAGTGAGTGGGATTATCAATATTGGGACTTGGAATAGTGAGTGGACGGGCAGCTCTCTTGTCTTTTCTAATAAAAATAGTAATCAAACCGTTGTCAGTTGTAACTTTCCTACAGAAATATCAGCCTTAATCATAAATACGGGAAGCAATATGAATAGTTTACTGAAATATGAGGTTTACTATATTAGTAATGGGAATCCTATGTCCGGTGAAAAAGTTGGTGAGGGGTTTATGGATCCTCTTGCTAAAAACCAGTCAGTTTTCTTAAAATATAACGCCTTGAAGGCAGGTAATTATAAATTTAGAGCTTTTCAGCCGCTTGGACATGGAAATAAAGATGAAATCCAAGATTTATGGAGTGAAACCATCACAATAACTTGTAACAGTAAATAATAAAAAGTGATAGCAGACAATAAGGATACTATTTAGATTATCATCACTGAAAAGGTGATTCCATGAAAACTAGAGTTTTAAAAAAATGGATAAGCAATTTTATTACAACGTCCCTATGTGTTCTTTTACTTATCATGATTTGTGCTGTTATCTTGTCGAAAACTTCAGGTGGAAAACCAAACTTTTTCGGATACCAGCTTTTGACTGTCCAATCCGGTTCGATGGAACCCGCTATTAAAACTGGATCTATAATAGCTGTAAAACCTGGAGGGGATATGGCAAGATTTAAAAAGGGTGAAATAATAACATTTAAAACAAACGATGATTTAATTGTTACCCATAGAATAGTAGATAAAATTAAAAACGGAAACCAAGTCAGCTATAGAACAAAGGGTGATAATAATCAAACCTCGGACCTAAATCTTGTTTCATCAAATAATGTTCTAGCGGAATATAAGCATTTTACCATTCCGTTCATTGGATATATCGCAACATTTTCCAAGTCTAAAAACGGAATGGCAATCATACTATTCCTTTTGGGATTAGTCCTATTAATTGGTTCTATTATTTTTGTATGGAATACTCTTGCAAAAGATAATAAACGACGAATAGCTAATGAAATGAATCTGGAAGACCGATTGAAGAAAAATGGCGGAATACAGAATAAAAATTTCTCCTTACCAAAAAAGTTGTGATAAAGGGGGGAAGTAACAAAGTGAAAAAATTTTTAAAATTTATCATTATGCATTCAATGATAATTTTCACGATATTTTCCTTTTCACCTGGTAATACTTTAGCAGCAATGACTAAACAAGAAATAGATATAGCTTCCTCACCTGAAAAGATATTGTTTGACATTAATAACTTTAAGCCAGGAGATTGGTCTAATCGTACATTAACAATCCACAATAATGGTAATAGAGAATTTAAGTATATAACTTCGGTTAAATACCTTGATGGTTCAGAAGAATATTTTAATGAACTTTTAATAAAGGTTTCGGATAGAAATAAAGTAATATATGAAGGTAAGCTTAAGGACTTGAATAAATTAAGCCCAAGAATTCTTGCAAAGAATACGACCGAACAATTAATTTTTCAAGTTTCTGTTCCTTGGGAACTTGGCAATGAATTTCAGGGGATAGGTTGTAGAGTGGAATTTATCTTTTTTGCAGAGGATTCAGAAAGCGGTACAGTACCAACAGCCGGTGGACTACTTCCTACAACCGCAACAAATATCTTCAATTTTATTGCGGCCGGCGGTGCTCTAATTGTTACAGGAATAATGATGCAACTCTATTTTTCCAAACGAAAAAGAAAAGCAGAGCAAAATTATGTGAACCTTGATTAAAGATAACAATCAAGGTTCTTTATTTTTTTTAAGCAGAGTAAAAAAATAGAATGGCACATGGACCATTCTATTTTAATTTAATAATTTCAGCTGCTTTTTCTTCAACTGAATAACCAAGTCGCCTTAGGTGCTTGCGGATGCCGCTTCGCTCCCATGTATTTAGAAGTGGATTGGTAAGAGAACTTTTGGGGTAAAATATCCCAATTTTAGTTATTTCTTCAAAACTCAAACCCTGCTGTATATAGTCTTCGATTATCTCATCCCGGCGATTAATCACCGCAAGGAATTTATCCATGGCTTCTGTAAATTCCGCTTTCGTAAAAATCCCTTTTTGATGGCCTGTAATGTAAGTATCGGCATCGAGAGACAGAAGCCGTTTGCCTGAATTGATGAAATCTTCAATATTACCATCAGTCCCGTTATACCATGGACCAAAGGTGGTCATATCATAATCGCCAGCAAACACGACCCCGAGCTCCGGAAAATATGGGCAGGCCAGGCCGCTTGTATGTCCGGGAGTATGCAAAAACACTACTTTTACATCATCAAATACATATTCTGTCTCGTATTCATATGTTCCTGAAAAACCCCCAAGATTTTGAACCCATTCCTGTGGAAGAGTTTTTTTCCATGCTTCCACACCTTTATAACCCCACTCTTGATAGACTCCATTGGCATGGGCAATTCCTTCCACTGACCTGGATGTTTCAAATTCTATCTTATTTATAAGTTTGGTCGCATCTCGGAACAGGTGATTATGTAGGGTATGGTCAGGATGGTAATGGGTATTAATGATGAGATCAATTCCTTTTTCGTGGTCCAGTTCAAGAAGAGCTTTTGCCTCTGCTCCACTGTCAATTAGCACCTTTTCCTCGCAGTCGATATACAAGCTCCGTGAGAAAGGGACTTTGCTGCTATTTGGACCTTCCACTATGAAAATAGGGCCAATTCGATTCAATGAGTTCACTCTCCTTTTCTCTCTATTTGAAAATTCATAATTTTCACCGATGAATGAATACTCATTCATAATACCACAATATTTTGTTCTTCTCAAAATTTTTTTTATCATTCAGACTGCTTTCGAATATGGGTAAAAAATAATTATTTGGCAAAAATAAGCTAAACTGACAACAATAGGTGCATGATTATGTTCAAATGGAAAAAAGAGAGTAAGTCACAGGAAGAATTTAAAGCCCATAGCTTATATATCGATGAATTAAAAGTGCAATTAAAAAACGAACTGCTCTATTCGGATATTACCTTTCGTCATCTGAAGAAAAACGGGAATAGAATCGTCTTTTGTTTTTTAGAAAGTTTGATTGATAAGAGTAGTTTGGATGAATTTATTCTTGCTCCTATTCAAAATAATGAGAAGATTGAATGTTCCGTCCAAGGATTAACGCAGGTTCTGCCATTATCGGTCTTAACTGTAACAAATCAACTGAGTGAAGTTGTCAGCGGGCTGATTGAAGGTAATGTCTATATATATGTGGAAGGGGACCCGTATGGTCTATTAACGAATCTCAGCAAGACGGTTGAACGTGGAGTGGAGAAGCCAGAAACGGAATCAAACGTTTATGGCCCGAAGATTTCGTTTACGGAATCCCTCGTCAGCAACATGAATATCTTAAGAAACAATTTAAAGGACCCAAACCTTTGTATGCAGGATCTTGTAGTGGGAAAAAGGGTGAAAACAAAAGCGAAACTCGTCTACATACAGGGAATTGCCGATGAGGAACTTGTCACCACCTTAAAACAAAGGATCAGTGAGCTTGAAATAGATTATGTCCCCGGTAACACCGTTCTTGGACATTTGATTGAAAACAACAGCTGGAGCGTGTTTCCACAGTTGATGACGACTGAGCTTCCGGATCGGATATCGATTGCTCTTTACAGGGGTAAAGTGGCTGTTCTAATGGACCGAAGTCCAGATTGCCTTTATGGTCCCACAACCTTTTTCTCTTATTTTGAGTCAACCGAAGATGTTTATATGCGGTGGAATATGGGGCTGTTCTTACGGGTCTTGCGATTGACGGCACTTTTTTTATCAGTCCTTTTGACGCCTGCCTATGTTGCGGTTCTGACCTATCATTATGAAGTTATACCATCGCCCATGCTTGTTACATTGGGTGAGTCAAGGTCAAAGGTACCCTTTCCACCGGTCTTTGAAACATTGCTGCTAGAGTTTGTCATAGAGCTGCTTCGCGAGGCTGGTGCCAGGCTGCCAACAAAAGTAGGCCAGACCATCGGTATCGTGGGTGGTATTGTCATCGGACAAGCAGCCGTTCAGGCCGGTTTTACCAGTAACATCTTAATTATTATGATTGCATTAAGTGCTCTCGGTTCCTTTACAACCCCAAGTTATTTAATGGGTACGGCAATCAGAATGATTCGTTTTCCAATTATCATAATTGCTGGTATTTGGGGCGGAATTGGGATTATGGTTGCATTTTGTTTTTTTATCATTCATCTACTAAGGCTGGAAACACTGGGCAAACCATATCTTTCGCCAGTTTATCCTTTGCAATGGCGAGATTTGGGATATAGTTTTTTCCTTGTGCCTTATCAATATCTTACCAAACGTCCTCAGACCAATAAACCATTAGACAAAGAGCGTTTTTCGGAAAAAAAAGCAAAGCTAAAAAAAGATATAGATGAATAGAGGGCGATGTAAATGGAGGTGAATGTTAAGCCAAGAGATGGATTGCAGGTTCATGCATTCCTGCTCATTTTTATTGTTCACTCCACCCAAATTGGTGTAGGACTTGTAGGCCTGCCAAGAATTGTTTATTTAGATGCAGGCCATGA
Organism: Neobacillus citreus; assembly: GCF_018343545.2. Classification (GTDB taxonomy): domain Bacteria; phylum Bacillota; class Bacilli; order Bacillales; family Cytobacillaceae; genus Neobacillus; species Neobacillus citreus. The sequence continues at coordinate 7,266 of NZ_JAGYPE020000049.1, forward strand.
CGGCTGGATTTCTGTTTTCTTAGCAGGGGTGCTGGGAGGCGTGTCTTTGTGGTTCATGGTAAAAATGCTTGGTCAATATGACAGCGCAGATTTATATGGCATCCATGCAGATGTATTTGGAAAATGGCTAGGGAATTTTCTCAGTCTGATTTATATGGGTTATTTAGCTGCCGCCTTTTTTGTGATTTATATGAATTACATAGAAATTGTGCAGGTGTGGATTTTTCCGAACCTTCCAACCTGGCAGCTTGGGTTAGTGCTGATTCTGCTTTCTGCCTATGCTGTTTATGGAGGAATAAGGGTTGTTATAGGAACCGCTTTTTTATCAGTGATGGGGACGCTTTGGATGGTTTTGGTCCTATTTGTTCCTTTAAAACATTCGGAAATAAATCATATATTTCCGATATTAGATGCCGATATCGAACAAATTCTTATAGGAGCTCACAATTCCTCCTTATCAATGATGGGGATGGAATTAGTCTTATTTGTCTACCCATATATAAAAGAAAAACAAAAAACTCAAATTTTCTCCCAAATAGGCAATGCATATACGGCCTTTATTTTTACACTTGTTACGTTTGTCTCGATAATTTATTATGCTGGTGGAAGTTTGGAACAAACCATTTGGCCTGTTATATCGTTGTTCAAAATAGTCCGCCTTCCCAATTTGGAAAGGTTCGAAATTATCGCTGTTTCTTTTTGGATGCTTATTATCCTGCCTAATTTGTGTATTTATTTGTGGGCAGCCTCGAAAGGTTTCTCACGTATATTTGCTGGAAAGCAAAAATGGGGGCTTTGGATTCTTGCCAGCTTAATCTTTGTATCTTCATTTTTTGTTAAAGCAAGATATCAAATGAATCTAGTTTCTGATATTATTGGGAAATTTGGTTTTTATGCAGGAATTTGCTATCCGATTCTTTTATATTTTATTGTTTCTGCCAAAAACAGATTTTTTAGGGGGAAGAACAATCATGCCAAAGGGTCCTAAATGGAAAACCGCTATATTGATGATTGCCAGCACTCTTTGTTTATCTGGATGCGTGGAGGCGCGGCAATTAGAGAAATTAGGACTGATTACGGCTGTTGGCTATGATTTGGATGGGAAGAATAAAATCAAGGGGACAGTGGTTGTTCATAAATTTGATGCACTGGCGAAGAATGTGACAAAGGTTATTTCAGTAGAAGCCCATACGAGTAAAACTTTACGACAGAAACAAAATCTTCGTTCTGACCAAAGGCTTGTATCAGGGCAGCTGCGCTGTGTCGTGTACAGCAAGGAGCTTGCCGAGAAAGGAATTGTGCAGCTTGTTGATACGCTCAACCGTGACCCAACTATCGGGAATATGGTTTTTTTGACGATTGCGGAGGATGAAGCTTCTTCTATCATTAACGTGGGTAAGAACAATGAAAAGCAAAATTTCGGTACGTATTTGTATAATTTAATTAATCAAAATGTCCAAAGTGAGCAGATGCTCGAACCAACCCTGCAGGAGTTTAATCACAGTTACCAAGATAATGGTAAAGACCCGGTTTTACCTCTTCTTAAAGTAGAGAGTGGCGATGTGGCCGTTACGGGAACAGCCCTTTTCAAGGATGACATGCTTGTTACAATATTGCCAACTAATAAGCTCTTTTTTTTGAAAATTTTAGCGGATAAATATAAATCCGGTACCAAAGAATTGGGTTTTAATCGTGCAGACTTCAAGAGCATTATTAAGGAAGAGGAGGGGCGGAATTTTCGGACGGTATATAATAAATTATTCCTAAATATTGATAATATCCGAAGTCATACCAAAATAAAATTAGTGGATAAGAAAAACCTTCGATTTAGAATTGAGATTAAATTTGCTTCGAGGCTATTGGAATCAACAGAGCCTCTCGAATTGACAAGCGCCAAAAATATTAAATTCATCGAGGGACAGATAGAAAAGAAAATGGAAAAGGAAATATACAAATTGCTCGTTTTTTTTCAAAAGCAAGGAGTAGACCCGGTCGGTATAGGAAATGAGTATATTACACATATACGCGGGAATGAAGTTACTTCAAAAGATTGGAGAAGTATTTATAAAAATGCTAAATTTGAAGTGCATGTGAAAACTACTATTGTAAAAACGGGAGTAATAGATTAAAATACGCTTTTTCTTTCCTCTTTTTTAAAACTTTGTTAAACTATTCACGGATAGAAAAGAGGAAGGTAGTGTATATAGGTGAAATTTCGATCGGTAATGATTTTGTTAGTCATTTCTAGCATTTTCCTTGCGTCCTGCGGACAAAAGGAGATTAAAGATGCACTAAACTGGGAGGCAGCCGATTTTTCCGCGGTGAACCAGGATAATAAAGCAGTTGGACTTAAGGACTTAAAGGGAAAGATTTGGATTGCTGATTTTATTTTTACAAGCTGTGCAGATGTTTGCCCACCGATGACTGCGAATATGACAAAACTGCAAAAAATGGTTAAGGATGAAGGGTTGAAGAATGTTGAATTTGTTTCCTTCAGCGTTGATCCCACTGTTGACACTCCTGAAGTACTGACTCGATATGCGAACCAATTTGGGGCAGACTTTTCAAATTGGACCTTTTTAACCGGATACTCTCAGCAGTTTATTGAAGGTTATGCAATGAAAACATTCAAGACGCTTGTGAAAAAACCTCAGAATGAAAATCAGGTCATCCATCAGACCTATGTCTATTTGGTAGGTCCAGATGGAAAAATTAAAAAATCATATAATTTATATAAAGATGTTCCGTTTGATGAAATGATTCAGGATATAAAAATACTGCAATAGACCGTTATACAGGTCTATTTTTTTCTGGGAATATGAGGGTATTATAGATTTGTTTTGAATGAGTTTGGTCATGTTATAATAAAATTAGTTTAGAAGGCAGGTGAATGGGTATGTATAAATTTTTCCCCCTTCTAATTCTCTCGGTATTGTTCCTGGGCTCTTGCAGCGAAACTGGGGAATGGGATTTACATCATGCAAAGCAAACGGCTGTACCGGTTTATGAACCTGTACCTGCTGATTTTATTCCGCGCACATTAACAGTTCTCTCCGCAGGCGATTCCTTAACACAAGGTGTTGGCGACAGTACAGGAAAGGGCGGCTATTTGCCTTATTTAGAAACATTGCTGGAAAATGAAAAAGGCATTAAGGATGTAGATTTCTATAACTACGGGGTGAAGGGAAACCGGACCACTCAATTGCTGAAAAGGCTGAATGCACCTGAAATAAAGCCTGTCTTAAAGAAGGCCGATTTGGTTATTCTGACTATTGGCGGCAACGATATCATGAAGGTGGTCAGGGATCATCTCTCAAATCTTGAATATTCCGTTTTTATGGATGAAAAGGAGAACTATCGTAAACATTTGATTCAGATAATAGAAACAATAGTCAAGGAAAATCCAAATGCCTCCATTGTGTTAGTGGGTCTTTATAATCCTTTTTCTAAGTGGTTTTCAGATATTGAGGAATTTGATCAGATTGTATCCGATTGGAACCAAGCAGGTCAATCAGTCATATCACAATATCCCAATGCTTACTTCGTTTCGATTGAAGATATATTTTTAAACAGCAGTGAAAACCTCCTATTTACTGATAATTTTCATCCAAATGATAAGGGCTACGAATTGATTGCCCAGCGGCTCAATGAAACAATGGAAGAACGTGTCTTGCCTGATTTGGACAGGAAGCCGTATATGGTTAGTACAGAGGAGAATTAGATTTTATGAAAAACAAATGGAAAGTTGGATTCCTAGTCCTGGCGGGAATCAACCTTTTATTCGCGATTGTCGTCCTATCGCTAGTGTTGGGTACGGGCTCGGATGCGGATAAAAAAAGCACTCAAATGAAGGAAATAAAAGGCGATCACGTTTCCTTTCATGTGAACTCTAACAAATACGATATGAATAAGCTGATTAATCATTATCTAAATGAAGAGTCATCCGATTCCCCAGTTGCTTATCGTGTTTTATTGGGAGACGAGGTGGAGTTGTATGGAAGTATTCCGGTTTTTAGTGAACAGGTCAAAATGAAATTGACATTTGAGCCTGAAGCGCAGAAGAATGGGGATTTAGTTCTAAAGCAGAGATCCATGTCTGTTGGAAGTCTGCCTCTGCCTATTTCCTATGTTCTAAAGTTTATTGGAGATAATTATAAGCTTCCGGAAGGTGTCGAAATCAGACCGAATGACAAATTGATTTATGTCCATATGCAGCAATTAAGGCTGAAAAGTGATTTGAAAATTAAAGTGGACCAATTTGATTTAAAAAAGGATCAAATCGCCTTCACAATCTTGGTGCCAGTTGATTAGGCTTATAGGTGAGCCAAAGAAAATAGTGTGTTATTTTGCGGACCAGTTGAACTGGTCCGTTTTTTAATCAACAAATTTCCTTTTTGAAGCAACATTTTGTATACTCATAAATAGCAAAGAATCTAAGAAGAATGGGGTGGAGAGCTTGGACAGTAAAGAACAATTGGCGACATTTGCCGGTGGTTGTTTTTGGTGTATGGTGAAACCGTTTGACGAGCTTCCGGGCATTAAGAGTGTTATTTCGGGTTATACTGGCGGGACGGTAAAAAATCCAACCTATCAGCAGGTTTGCTCTGACACAACTGGACATTATGAAGCGGTTCAAATTACTTTCGACCCGGAAATTTTTCCATATGAAAAATTGCTTGAATTATTTTGGCAGCAAATAGACCCAACGGACCCCGGCGGCCAGTTTTATGACCGCGGTCAATCCTATCAAACCGCTATATTTTACCACAATGAAACACAAAAAAGACTTGCAGAAGAATCAAAGCGGGCACTCGAGGGAAGTGGCCGTTTTAACAGGCCGGTTGTGACACCGATTTTGCAGGCTTTGCCTTTCTATCCGGCCGAGGAGTACCATCAGCATTACTACAAGAAAAATCCAGCTCATTATCAAAGGTATCATATTGGTTCAGGAAGATCTGGGTTTATCCAAAAGCACTGGGGAGATAAAGAATGACGAATCAAAACAAGGAAGAATTAAAGAAGAGGCTTACGCCTATGCAATTTGAAGTTACGCAAAATAACGGCACTGAACCGCCATTTAGAAATGAATATTGGAATGAAACAAGAGAGGGCATCTACGTAGATATTGTCTCAGGAAAACCACTCTTTAGTTCGCGCGATAAATTCGATGCCGGCTGCGGCTGGCCGAGCTTTACAAAGCCGATTGAAGAAGAGGAAATCATAGAAAAAGCGGATCACAGCCATTTTATGATTCGAACCGAGGTTCGGAGCAATTCTGCCGATTCCCACCTAGGCCACGTTTTTAACGATGGACCTGACCCAACTGGCCTGAGATACTGCATCAACTCCGCCGCATTGCGATTTATCCCGAAAGAAAAACTCGAAGAAGAAGGCTACGGCCAATTTAACAAACTTTTCGATTAAAAAAAGCCGCAAGTGAGCGGCTTTTTTAGCTAATAGGAAATTATAAATTTTTACAAATTTATAATTTCCTAACGCATAAATTCAACTACGCCTCTGTCTTCGTCCTATCGGACTCGCCAATCAGCGAGTTTTCATTTACATTGGACTTTTTTCCTTCTGCTTTGCACTGGACGTCATCCCGCCGGATAGAATAAATTTCATGGCATCCTCCGGTTTCACATCAATAATTTCAATCTGCTCCTTTGGAATGAGAAAGGTAAAGCCCGCCACCTGAAAGGTCTGTGGAATATATACCGCTACATGGTCCTTTAATGGACTGTAAAAATCCTCTACCTGATCGGATGTAATGAACCCCATACTTTTCATCTCGGTTCCGGGAATGACAACCAAAGCCACCTTTGAAAAAGATTTCTTATCCCCCAAAAAGGATTGTATAGTGTCCTTTATGACTGAATAAATCGTTTTTACTACAGGGATTTTTTCCAGCAGCCGATCAATTAGCCGGATGATTTTTCCTGAAATGTACTTTGTCGATAGCCAGCCCAACAGGGTAATCAGGATAATAGTCGTCAACAAGCCGATGCCTGGTATATAATCTTCCTTTAAGTACGGTCGTAACCGGTCACCAAGCAACCCATCCAAAAATAAAAACGTTTTGTATATTACATAAATGACCAGTATAATCGGAACAATCGTCAAAATCCCGTTAATAAAACTTTTTAAAATTGCTTTCATTCATCTCACCTGCCAAACTAATATCGTATTTCATAATATAGGCGAATGCACATACAGGTCAAGCACCTACTACATAAAGTAATCTTGAAAAGATACAATTTTTGGAGGAGTGAATGCGAATGTATCATGGATATGGTTATGACGGATGCTGCGGCTACCCTGGAGGTTACGGGTATGGCTATGGCGGTGGATTCGGATTTGGATATGGCGGCTTTGCGCTAATTGTCGTGTTGTTTATTCTCTTGATTATTATTGGCGCAAGCTGGGCCTACTAAAAAGTGCGGCTGACTCCTAAACCGGGGTCAGCCGTTTTCATTTTTTTATCCGATAATAACCTTTTCCTTAGGATAATGGAATGTTTCTTTCCTTCCCTTGCCTCTTAACATCAACAGACAGGTAACAATTCCAATCCTTCCGATAAACATTAATATCATGATCAGTATTTTACCGAATGTTGTCAAATTCGAAGTTAATCCCAGCGATAAACCATTTGTCCCGAAGGCAGAAGTGACCTCAACGATAATCGGTATCAAGGTGCTTTTCTCAGTAATGGATAAGATGATAATCGAAAGTAAACACAAGAAAGCTGCTGTTGTCATCACAATAAATGACTTAATGACATCGTCGTGATTTAATTCCCTTTTAAATATTTTAACAGACCCTTTTCCTTGTGCATAAAAGATAATCGTTAAAACAACAATGGCAAAGGTAGTTGTCCTTACTCCTCCGCTGGCACTGCTCGGTGAACCGCCGATAAACATTAACAGGGACATAAATAGCTGATTACTCTGAGTTAATTCACTGATATCTAATGTTGCAAGCCCTGCACTTTTGGTTGTAACGGAGTGGAAAAAGGAATAAAAAAGGGTTTGGTGCCAATTTTTATCCGAAAAAAAATGATCAATGTCCAAAAGAAAAATAAAGATTCCCCCGAGCAAAGTAAGGATGATAAAGGTCATGGTTGTCAATTTCGTAAATAGGGTAAAGTGAAATCTTTTTTTACTCCTTAAGGATAAAAAGAAATCAAGCACCTCTACGATTACAGGAAATCCAATTGCTCCAAGTACAATTAAAAGCGCGACCATGAATTGAACAAAGTAATCCTGATCATAAGGAATAAGGGAAGCTCCCGTAATATCAAAGCCAGCATTGGTCGTTGCGCTAATTGAAATAAAAAAACCATGTTTAAAAGCAGATAATATCCCATCATAGTATTTGAGTAAATGAATTCCCAAAATAATTCCGCCGATAAATTCGATGGAAATGATAAAGATAAAAATCCGCTTTGCCAGATGGACTAAGCCGGAAAGGTTTGATTGATTGTTGTCAATCATAATCAATTGCCTTTCCTTTAACCCAACTTTTTTCCCCAGCATCACCCAAAGAAATGTACTTAGAGACATGATTCCAAGTCCTCCTAGTTGGAGAATGACGCAAAGGAGAAAAATCCCGAAATTATTGAACGTATCTTTTAAGGAAATAACGCTTAACCCGGTTACGCTAACGGCGCTAACGGCTGTAAACATGGCATCGATAAAGCTAATTTTTACATTTGGAAGGTGCGCGAAAGGTAATTTTAATAAAAGTGTTGAAATAATAAGTGCAGATAAATAAAAAATAAAAATTAATTGAAATGTCGAAAGTTCCCTCGTCTTCGACTGTAGCTTCTTCATAGAGTCCATTTAAATTCATTCCTTATATAATCTCCCTGTTATTCTATAATAAGCTTTGCAAATTGTAAAAGGCCGGAAAGAAACAAAATAGTGAATCATACAATTTCAATAAGGAAATGAATCTATTAGCTTCTTAATTTTGCATTATGCAGAGGGAAGTGGTTTATAGGGTGGAACAGTCGTATTTAATTAAGCCCATGCTTGATGGGTCATATCCCGTCATCGATTATGGAAAAGGAGTCTATTTATATGACAAGAACGGAAAGAAGTACTTAGATGCCGCGTCTGGGGCTGTCACAGCCAATATCGGTCATGGAGAAAAAGAGATTATTAAGGCGATGGAAGAGCAGGCCCAAAAGGTCTCGTTCGTGTACCGTTCGCAGTTTACCAGTGAAGCAGCTGAAAAACTGGCTGAAAAGATTGCTAAGCTATTGCCGGGAGATTTGAATTGGAGCTTTTTCGTCAACAGCGGTTCCGAAGCCACAGAAACTGCCATGAAAATGGCAATCCAATATTGGCAGGAAAAAGGAATTACCACGAAAAATAAGATTTTGTCCAGATGGGTTAGTTACCATGGGATAACTTTGGGAGCGCTTTCGATGTCCGGCCATCCTGGAAGAAGGGCAAGATTTGTTCCACTTTTAGAGGAGTTTCCAGTCATCCATCCCCCTTATTGCTACCGCTGTCCATACCATCTTGAAGCACCTGCCTGCCAATATCTCTGCGCCCGTGAGCTAGAGACTGCCATCAACAGAATCGGGGCAGATAAAATTGCCGCCTTTATCGCAGAGCCTGTCATAGGTGCTGCAGGCGGAGCCATTTCCCCGCCAAAGGATTATTTAAAAGCGATAAAGAAGATTTGTGATGACCATGACATTCTGTTTATTGCAGACGAAGTAATGACAGGAGCTGGCCGGACTGGTGCGATGCTGGCATCTGAGCATTGGGGCGTCATTCCAGATATTGTCGCCTTAGGAAAGGGGCTTGGAGCAGGGTATGCACCGATTGCCGCTGCTGTTGCCAGCGATAAAATCATCGAGCCGATTCTCGCAGGCTCCAAAGTGGTCATGAGTGGTCATACATTAAGTGCCAATCCGCAAAGCTGTGCTGCCGCTTTAGCGGTCCTAGAATATTTGGAAAAAAATCAGATTATGAGAACAGTAGTAAGCAAGGGTGAGTTTTTACGAAAGGAACTTGAGAAACTAAAGAGCCAATTTTGGTTTATAGGGGATATCCGAGGGATGGGCCTTCTACTCGGAATTGAATTTGTCGAGGACCAAACGTCAAGAAGACCGTTTCCTAGAAATGCGCAAGTTACGCAAAGAATGGTGGAGCTTGCCAAGGAAAAAGGGCTGATCGTATATCCTGCAGGTGCAGGAATAGATGGGGTAAATGGTGACTCGATTATAATTTCACCTCCATTAACTATTACTGAAGTAGAAATGAATGAATTAATTTACTTATTAAAGGAAGCATTTTCAGTCTTTTCAAAGGAAATTAATTTATCGGAATGACTGGGTGGTGTGAAAAGATGGAAAACCCATTTAGGAAAATCACAACCTTGGAGAAGGTCATGGAGTTTTTTCATGACGGAATGACATTAATGTTTGGCGGCTTTGGCGGTGTAGGGACTCCGCCAGGTTTAATCGATGGGATTCTCGAAAAAGGGATTCGCAATTTGACACTAATCGGAAATGACACTGGTTTTCCCCATATTGGAATCGGAAAATTGGTCAGCCAGGAAAGGGCGAAAAAAGTGATTGCCTCGCATATAGGGTCAAATCCATTTGCCGGTCAGTTCATGCATGAGGGGAAGCTCGAGGTGGAGTTTTCCCCACAAGGCATTCTCGCTGAGAGAATTCGTGCGGGCGGTGTGGGACTCCCTGGAATTTTATCCGATATCGGCAAGGATATTGAGCTGGTAGCGGGAAATAAACAGAGGGTCTTGCTGAACGGTGAAGAATATTTAGTTGAGGAAGCATTAACAGCGGAGGTTTCCATCGTATTTGCGAAAAAGGCTGATGAATATGGAAATTTAATTTATGACAAGAGTGCCCGCAATACCAATCCACTTGTGGCCATGGCGGGTGCGATTACGATTGCCGAAGTAGAAGAAATTGTTCCCCTCGGCGCTCTTAATGCGGAAGAAATTATTACACCCGGAGTATTCGTGGATTATATCATTCCAACTAAAGGGGTGAACTGGAAATGGGCATGGGAGTAGATATACGTAATAAACTAGCGAAACGTGCAGCAGAAGAAATTCAAAATGGGATGGTAGTGAATCTTGGTATCGGCATCCCTTCCCTCGTCCCTAATCACCTCAAGAAAGGGGTAAACGTTATTTTTCATGCGGAAAATGGCATTACTGGAATGGGCCAAAGTCCGATAAAAGGTGAGGAGGACGAAAACCTTTGCAATGCAGGGGGCTTTCCTGTCACGTTAAACATCGGCGGTTCCTATTGTGATAGTACGGTTTCGTTTGGCATGATCCGCAGCGGCAAAATAGATATCACGATTTTAGGCTCCCTTCAGGTAAGCCAGAAGGGAGATTTAGCGAACTGGATTGTACCTGGCAAGAAGGTCCCGGGGATGGGCGGGGCAATGGAGCTTGCCCAAAAGGCAAAGAAAGTTATTGTCCTGATGAACCACTGTGATAAACAAGGCCGCTCAAAAATCGTCAAGGAGTGTACTATGCCCCTTACTTCCAGGGAATGTGTGGATTTGATTATTACGGAATTAGCCGTTTTTCAAGTGACAGACGAAGGACTGCTTTTAACAGAGATATTTGCCCAAGGTAATCTTGAAGATGTAGTCAATAAAACACAGTGTGAATTTGCTATTAGTGAAAATTTGAAAGAAATCCCCTATTAAATGCAGCATAGTTAATAAAGGGAGTGGTGCAGATGAAAAATCATGAAGCTCAAATCAACACCTGGTTGAAGGAGAACCGGGCAAGAGGGGCAAGGCTCCTGCAAATCCTTGTCAGGGAAAACTCCACAAGAGGGAACGAAAGCAGTGCTCAGGCGATTCTCATTGAAAAATGCCGCCAGCTTGGATTAACACTTGATATTTGGGAAATTGGCAGTGAAGAATTAAAAAATCATCCAGCCTACTGCTGTGATCGACATGACTTCGAGGGGAACCCCAATCTAGTTGCTGTGTTAAAGGGCACAGGCGGAGGGAAATCTCTCATTCTCAATGGTCATATTGATGTGGTTCCGGTTGGCAATGAGTCAAGCTGGGAACGGGATCCCTTTAGCGGGCATATCGAATGCGGAAAGCTGTACGGCAGGGGGGCCACCGATATGAAAGGGGGAACCGCCGCCCTTTTAATGGCGCTTGAGTCCATTATTGCCTCTGGAATAAAGCTTAAAGGCGACGTCATTTTTCAGAGTGTTATAGAAGAGGAAAGCGGCGGCGCGGGAACGCTTGCGGCTGTACTAAGAGGATACTGTGCCGACGGAGCGATAATCCCCGAACCGACGAATATGAAAATTTTCCCGAAGCAGCAGGGCTCTATGTGGTTTAGAATTACCGTAAAAGGCAAGGCAGCTCACGGAGGAACTCGCTACGAAGGCGTTAGTGCAATTGAAAAATCGCTAAAAGTCATTCAAAGATTGCAGCGATTAGAGAAAGACCGGAATGACAAAATTTCAGACCCGCTTTATCAGAAAATCCCAATCCCAATTCCTATTAATATTGGAAAAATCACAAGCGGTGAATGGCCGTCATCGGTGCCTGACACTGCTGTGATTGAAGGCAGGATGGGGGTTGCCCCGAATGAAACAATGCAATCTGCTCAGGCTGAAATGGAAGCTTGTCTTAACGAGCTTAATGAGCAGGATTCTTGGTTTAAGGATCATCCTTTAACCATCGAATGGTTTGGCGGCAGATGGCTGCCAGGAAATATGGAAAGCAGCCATCCATTAATGAAGGAGCTTTCTGCAAGTTTTAGAGAGGTTAATGGGGAGGAACCAGTGGTGGAGGCAAGCCCATGGGGAACCGATGGCGGAATTCTATCAGCCGTGGGGAATACACCAGTTGTTGTGTTCGGCCCGGGGACTACGGAAATTGCCCATGATGCCAATGAATATATTATTCTCGATGAAATGTTTGCCGCAAGCGAGATAATCGCTCTAACCATTTTAAAATGGTGCGGAGTACAGGAATAGTGTTGTAAAATCAGAATACTGCAGGCGAAATGTCTGGCTTGGAAAAGCCAGACATTTTCCTGGAAAATAAGTAATTTTTTGAGAAAAAGGGGTGATGATGATGAATCATTTACCAACGACAATTTTTGAAAATCATTCCACCTTCTATATGGAAGTCTGTATTGACCCATTTAATAAAAGAATCCGAGTCGACGACTATCGCGGGAATATAAATCAGATTCTGGTAAGGGCTGAGGCGCTTGTCAAACAGCATCAAGTAGAAAAGTTAATCATCAAAGCGCGAATGGAAGATACGATTTCCCTTTTTGAATTTGGTCTTCAGCCTGAAGCGATCGTAGACCATTATTTCCGGGGTTCGGATGCATATTTTTATACCAAATATTATATTTCTGATCGAAAAAAAAACGACCAATGGATGACGGAAGACGCAATCATTCACAGTATTTATCAATTGGATTATGTCCAGCAAAACTTAACCCCGCCAAAAGATTACGAGATTAAAAAAGCTGATGAAAGCCTGGCTGCCAAGCTATCTGCTCTTTACAGGCAGGTGTTTCAAATCTATCCAACTCCATTAAATGACCCGGAATATATAAAAAAGACAATGCGGGATGGGACAATCTATTATGTTTTTTTACATCAGGGGGACATCGTCAGTGCAGCTTCTGCGGAAATAAACGATTTTTATAAAAATGCGGAATTAACAGATTGTGCGACACTTCCGGAGCACCGGAAATATGGACTGATGAAGCTTCTCCTGAATGAGCTTGAGAGAGAATTAATTAAAAAGGGGATTTTTTGCAGCTATTCAATCGCCAGGTCATTGTCATTTGGGATGAATGCAGCCCTATATCAGCTCGGCTATTTTTACCGCGGAAGGCTCATGAATAATGTCTATATTTATGACAAACTGGAGGATATGAATATGTGGGTAAAGAATTTGGCAGGCTGCTAGCTTTTTGGCAGATGGTGCCCGTTTTTCGGCACCAGGTATACTGGCGGAGGGGGCAGGTGAAATAATGGGCCAATTAACTGCTTTAACACAGGAAGTCCTAAGTGCCATTTTAAAAAGCATTGATGAAGGAATCCATGTGGTTAATATCGAAGGGAAAACCATTTTTTATAATGAAGTAGCGGCAAGGCATGATGGAATGGAGGTGACAGAGGTTCTTGGAAAGCACCTGCTAGAGGCTTTCCCTTCCCTAACAGAAGATTCAAGCACCTTGTTAAAGGTCATCAAAACAGCTAAGCCAATCTATAACCAGACTCAAGAATACGTTAATCTACATGGCGCCAGAATTGACACCATGAATACTACCTTGCCAATTCTGCTGAATGATGAAATTATCGGTGCAGTTGAAATTGCAAAAGATTATTCGCGGATGAAACTGCTTGCAGAAAGGCTGCTAGACCTGCAAAAAGGACTGAACAAAAGCAAACGGAAAAAGATCCCTCCACAGGTCCGCTATACATTAAATGATTTAAAAACGGTAAACCCAAGCTTTAATAGAATGAAGGAGGAAGCCAGGAAACTAGCAAAATCGGATTCTCCCATCCTTGTATACGGCGAATCTGGTACCGGTAAAGAATTATTTATACAAGGAATTCATCATGAATCAAGACGGTCAAACGGACCCTTTATTGCCCAAAATTGCGCTGCTATCCCTGAAACCCTGCTTGAAAGCATGCTGTTTGGAACGGCCAAAGGAAGCTATACGGGAGCCGTTGACAGAAAAGGGTTATTTGAGCTTGCAGATGGGGGCACCCTGTTTCTTGATGAACTTCACGCTATGCCTATTGAATTACAGGCGAAGCTTCTTAGGGTTTTAGAGGAGGGAATGGTCAGAAGGGTGGGCAGTTCTGAAAATAGTTCCGTGGATGTCCGTGTCATTGCTGCGGTAAACGTTCATCCAAATAAAGCTCTCCAAGAAGAAAAACTGCGCTCTGACCTTTATTTTCGCTTAAATGTATTTACCTTTTCTTTGTTGCCGCTCCGGGAAAGAAAGGAAGATATCGTCTATTTATGCAAATTCTTCATACAAGAATTTAATCATAAACTAAAAAAAAATGTCCTAGGAATGGAAGAAAAACTGGAATTCTTCTTCATGGATTATCAATGGCCTGGAAATGTCCGTGAATTAAAACATACATTGGAATATATGATGAATATCTGCAGTGGCAGTTTATTAACCACTGAAGACCTGCCAATCATGATAAAGCAGCATCCACCCCATATAAGAAGGAATGTCAGGGAATGTGTAAATATGTCACTGCGTCAACATGTTGATGACCTTGAAAGAAAACTGATCATTGAGGCGTTGGAGCAATCCGGCGGCAATGTAAAACAGGCTGCAGAGCTTTTGGAAATCCCAAGACAGACTTTACAATATAAATTAAAAAAATTGATGTAATGTTAATGGGTGCCGATTTTTCGGCACCTTTTCATTTCTAAAAATGAAATAAGTATTCACTTCCTCCTTCCGACCGGCAGAACACAAACGGGCACCTTAGTTTTTCGCTTTGGCACGATACTTGCATAATATTAAAGTAAGCAAGGAGTAGGAGGAATAATGAATGAAACAATTTTTATATAAGCCTGACCGGCATTGGAAAGACATAGAGCTTTGGAAAGATGTAACGGAAGAACAGTGGAACGATTGGCTCTGGCAGTTAACCAATACAATTCGTACCCTTGACGATTTAAAAAAGGTAATTAACCTTACCCCCGATGAAGAAGAGGGGGTAAGAATCTCAACTAAAACCATCCCCTTAAACATTACACCTTATTACGCATCCCTGATGAATCCTGATGATCCGCGCTGTCCAATTAGAATGCAATCTGTCCCAATCGGAAAGGAAATTTATAAGACAAAATACGATCTAGAAGATCCCTTATATGAAGACGAGGATTCGCCGGTTTCCGGATTAACACATCGTTATCCAGATAGAGTTTTATTTCTTGTCACGAATCAGTGCTCGATGTATTGCCGCTATTGTACAAGACGGCGGTTCTCCGGGCAGATTGGCATGGGTGTCCCGAAAAAGCAGCTTGATGCGGCCATTTCCTATATACGGCAGACCCCGCAGGTAAGGGATGTTCTCATTTCCGGCGGAGATGGGCTGTTGATCAATGATAATATTTTGGAATATATCCTGAAGAATTTGCGCGAAATCGACCATGTCGAAATTATTCGCATCGGGACAAGAGCACCTGTTGTTTTTCCACAAAGAATTACAGAAAACCTTTGCAACATTTTAAAAAAATACCACCCTATTTGGCTAAATACACATTTCAATACTTCAATTGAAATAACGGAAGATTCGAAACGTGCGTGTGAAATGTTAGCAAATGCCGGTGTTCCTGTTGGCAACCAGTCCGTTATCCTTGCCGGAATCAACGACAGTGTTCCGATTATGAAAAAATTAATGCATGACCTCGTGAAAATTCGGGTACGGCCATATTATATTTACCAATGTGATTTGTCAGAAGGTATCGGCCATTTCCGTGCCCCAGTTTCCAAGGGGCTTGAAATCATCGAGGGACTTCGCGGCCATACTTCTGGGTATGCGGTGCCTACCTTTGTGGTAGATGCTCCCGGCGGCGGCGGAAAAATTGCTCTGCAGCCGAATTATCTGATTTCCCAAAGCCCGGAGAAAGTTGTCCTCCGTAATTTTGAAGGAGTGATTACCTCTTATCCGGAGCCGGAGAATTATCAGCCTGGCAAAGCAGATGCCTATTTTAAAGAAGTTTATCCAGATATGGATGAGAAAAAATCGCTCAATGGCATCGCCGGAATTATGAATGACCAGCATTTTAATCTTGTTCCGGAAGGTTTGTCGAGATTAAATCGCCGTAAGGGATACACCGAAGATCCTGCCCACTCTACACTAAAGGATAAGCGTAGTAAGCGGGATGAATTAAAGGAGAAAAAGTATCAAGCGTTAATCCAAAGGGAAAATGAAACGGAGCAAAATACCGAAGTAAAGGCAGACTCGCCAACAGAGTAGGGAAAGGAGTTGATGGTCTTGGTTTGTGAGTGGTGCAGCAGTGAAAACGTAAAAAGTGTTTCCAGTACAGTTTATTGGGAATTGCCTGATGGCTCGAGGGCAATCGAAATCACGGAGACACCTGCTTTCGACTGTCCTGATTGTTCCATGGTATATCAAAGCGAGGCGACCATTAAAGAAATAGAAGATCAATTATTTTTAATTGACAGCAAGAAGGTGGGGAAAATCATTACTTTTAAGGAGCTTATGAGCATCCCTCGCTTATTAAAAAGAAACTATTTTGATTTTTCATAAGTACTGGACACGTGAGAGTGGTTGGATTAATATTTATTGATAAAAAGAAGTCTTTTTAGAAAGGCGTTTTATCAATGAATAAATCATTTTACCATTTTTTAATGAAATACCGGCATCCGGCCCCAAAAGATGCAATCAGCCGGTTTGCCAATCACGCCTATTTGGATCATGACTTTCCTAAATATTCACTGGATTATTATGAACTAACGGCCTATCTTGAACTTAACGGCCATTATTTAGATTCTATGTCAACCTTTGATGAGGCCTGGCAGATATATACTTTGTCAGAGTATAAAGACCGATAAATCGCCTTCATGATGAGGCGATTTTTTCATTTTAAAAATGTCTAGCGCTTTTAAAAAGATGTTCGCATATACTATTGTAATCAAAATTCACGGCTAATCCTTAAAGGGGAGGAGAGGAAATGACAAAAAGGAAAAAACCAAAGTATAAAATAGGTGATACGGTTGTGATTACAATTTACGGGACTGTAGGCAGAGTGACGGATGTGAAATGGCTGGACGGAGATTATGTGTATGAAGTCAATAAAAGCCATGGTTTATTTAATGAATCAGCATTGGAATTGCTCTCAGAATATGATGGCAAGGTCTTAGAACAGGAACAAATTGATATAGAATACAAGTTTTTTATCGGCGATTTGGTTCAAGTTAGCGGCTATGGTGCGGATCTTTTTAAAGTGATTGGCTTCCGGACAGAAATTTGGCGCTATAAAGAAGACGCCTGGGAAGATGTCATTTACGAATTGTCAAGGGTAAGTGACGGGGAATGGCTGGAAGTCGGAGAAGAAGAACTGACACTTGTCGCTGATGCTGAAAGTGCAGATACATTTATCCAAAAGCTTGGTCTTTTATACTTAGTGAACAAACAAGATAAAACAACAAAAAGTCCAAATATACAGAACATGGTTAGAAAAGCAGAATTTGAAGAAATTTCTCGCAAAAAGGAGAAAAAAGAATTAATTGATAATCTGTTAGACATATTTAATGACTACCGAATTCTTTATGAATTATTTCATGATCAAGAATACTATCAAGTTATGCGGGTTATCCTGAAGAAGTTGGAAAGTCTTGTTAATAACGATGGCAAAAGCCATGTCTAGTTGTTAGGTTAATATTTCGAACAATAAATAAAGAATAAATGGAATACCAGCCCATTTTATAAAAGAAAACAAGCAATCTAGGATTTTTTCGAAATATTGGAGGGTGATGCCATCCTCACGATTTACATCTTCCATCCAAGCCTCAAGCTTCCAAAGTAAATTCGTCATACAATCACCTCGTGGATATCATCTTGTTATTCATCCTATGCTTGTCCAGCAAATTCAGAACTGAAAAGTTTCAATCTGCAATAAAATTCCACCTCGAACCAATTAGACATCCCAAAGTAACTAGCATGAAAAAGCTTTAACGGTCATACATTCTGTAAAAAGGGGGCGATGACTTGAGAGAAATTGAAGTATTTATTGATACAGAAGAAATTGCTGAATTTTTCTTTCACGAACTTGTCAAGAGAGGATACGTTCCTAGCGAAGAGGAATTAGAGGAAATCGCAGATATTACGTTTGAATATCTAATTGAAAAAAGCATTATTGATGAAGAAGTACAGGATGATTAAGTTATAACCGCTTTCCTAAAAAAATGACAATTATATAGATGAAAACGAAAGACGAGCAGTCCATGCTCGCTTTTTGTTTTATACGGGTAAAACGTCCTAAAAATTTTAAAAATCGCGAAACCTTTTTTTGTCCCTCTCGTATATATGAATACGAAAGATTGGGGGGATATGGATGTTCAAAAAAATCCTTAAATCAATTTTTAAGAACCAGCTTCATCATCAAAAGTATGGGTCTTCAAGTGATCATTGGAAAAAAAAGAACCATTATAAGCACAGCCAGATGGGGCATTATCACTATAAAAAGAAGCATAAAAGCGGCAGCTTCCTGTCTAGTTTCTTTAGCAGTTAACTGTGAAAAAAAGGTCCGCTGAAATGTATAAAAGATTAATATTAGGTTTATCAAGTTTCATTGAAAAACAGTTTTCCAAAGAAGAAATAATTTCTGGCCGCTATAAGGTGATGGAGCATCTTGGGATGGGGAGTTACGGACATAGCTATTTAGTACTTGATCTTTCCTCCCAAGATTACAAAGTTTTAAAAGCATTAAGGCTTCATAAAAGAATCACCAGGACTGGCCTGAGAGGGTTTGAATTTGAAAAGGAATTGCTGCGCTCCATTAACCATCCTGGTTTCCCACATTACTTTGAGGGGGGTACATATAGACATATACCGTATTTTACAATGGAATATATCGAGGGTAAGAATTACGAGCAGCTTATTTTCTCTGAGGGATGGAAGTTAACCGAAAGAGAAGCTTTTTCCATTGGCTATGAGCTGCTTGAGATGATCGGCTATCTTCATGAGCGGAATATTGTTCATAGGGATATCCGGATTCCAAATGTGATTTTTGACGGGTCAGCGATTAAGTTAATTGATCTTGGGTTGGCCAGATCTTTGGATAACGTCGGAGGTAAAAAATCCAAGGAATCGAACCCCCGGAAAGAGCTGAATTTCCAGGCTGATTTTTATGGTCTGGGTCACTTTCTGCTGTTTTTGATATATTCAAACTTCTCATTTCCCGAAAATAAGAAGGAAAAGAGCTGGGAAGAGGAGTTAGATATAACAGAACATGCTAAACACATTTTACGAAAATTGCTCATGCTTGAGACTCCTTATGACAATTGCGTACAAGTAAAAAAAGATATACAAAATCTTATGAATGATTTAGGAGGAATAAACAATGTCACTCTTTAACAAAATGTTTGCCAGTGTTGGAATTGGCGCGGCGACCGTAGACACGAAGCTTGAAAAGGACACTTACATGCCGGGAGAAACAGTGAAAGGTGTTGTAGAAATAAAAGGGGGTAAAGTGGATCAACAAATTGATGAAATTTACCTTGCTTTAAATACTACCTACCTAAAAGAATCGGATGACCGTAAGTATACGGTCACTGCCACCATCGACCGTTTCCGGATTACTACACCATTTACAATTAATGTGAATGAGAAGAGGGAAATCCCGTTTACGTTCCAGTTGCCATATGATACTCCCTTATCTATTGGAAGGTCTAAAGTGTGGGTTTCCACTGGATTAGATATTAAAGGAGCAGTGGATCCGGGGGACAAAGACTATCTCAAGGTTGTCCCCAACCCGTTAATGTCTGCGGTTTTTGATGCTGTCGACAGCCTTGGATTTAGAATTCGTGAGGCCGATTGTGAAGAAGCGCCAAGAAGATTGCGCGGACGCCTGCCATTTGTTCAAGAATTTGAGTTTGTTCCGGTGTCCGGATCATTCCGTGGACGCTTAGATGAGCTTGAAGTTGTGTTCTTCCCTGCTGGAAATGGCGGCCTTGACCTAATGTTCCAGGTCGACCGCAAGGCAAGAGGACTTTCTGGTTTATTCTCAGAAGCACTCGGAACGGATGAAACAAACGTAAGAATGACCGTTACCAATTCTGATATCCCTTCTCTAAGACAGCAAATCCAAAATGTGATTGGCAGATATTCTTAATAATTTATAAGTGTTAAACAATGGTGCTGTTCATATGGTGCCATTGTTTTTTTATAAAAAAACTACTTTTCGACAAAAATAGTGTTGTTTCTTTGAAGGAATCGACAATACCCGTCTTTAATTATTAAAATAGACAAATTATTCAAATAATTGGAGGGGTATTATGATCAAAATGCTGACAAGAAGGACCTGTATTCAATATGATGTGACGCTCTTTCAAACTCCAAAACATCGCGAAAGGAAAGGGCATAAACAGGTTTACCGGACAACCATTCAAGCGGGCAGCAGAGAACAATGTCTTCAGGAAACCTTTAGCCAATTTAATGTTACAGATAGAATCCCTCCCAATTATAAAGGAAGATTTCTATCCACATGGGATATTGTTTTAATTGATGAGGGGCGCGGCGGTCAATATTATTTTCAACTCCAGCCTGGAGGATGGTTCCCTATTAATAGAATAATACTATTTAACAGATAAGGAAGGCTGACATGTTTTTGTCAGCCTCTATATATTATTGCTTTCTGCCTCCGGTAGCACTATCCTCTTTTGCATGTGCCTCATGTTCAGCAATGATGGCTTCCGGCGGCACGTGATTATTTTTTTTCTGCCCGCGAATTCGGTTTCGATGTTTTTTTCCCATTTTTTCAAACCTCCAGTAGGTAATTTTCAAAATATAATTTTGGGCCTACAAATATAATTCCCCACAAAAAATAAAAAATCATGTTTTTTCTCATTTTGGTTTTTATTAAAAAAAGGTGTATGTTATAGTGACTATGGTGCAACATGTTATTGCACTTACATAATAAGGAGGGTTCCATTGATGAGTGTACATATCGGCGCAAAAGAGCAAGAAATTGCTGAAACAGTACTTCTTCCGGGAGATCCGCTTCGTGCCAAATATATTGCTGAGACGTTTTTGGAGGGGGCAGTGTGTTATAACGAAGTTCGGAATATGTTTGGATTTACTGGTACATATAAAGGGAAAAAAATATCTGTTCAAGGAACAGGAATGGGAGTTCCGTCCATTTCTATATATGTGAATGAATTAATCCAAAGTTATAATGTAAAAAACTTAATTCGGGTCGGTACATGCGGTGCCATCCAAAAGGATGTAAAGGTCCGTGATGTTATCTTGGCCATGACGAGCTCGACCGATTCTAACATGAATCGGCTGACTTTTGGGCATGTTGACTATGCGCCTGCGGCAAATTTTGATTTGTTGAAAAATGCCTATGATGCAGGGGTGCAGAAGGGGCTTAACTTAAAAGTAGGCAGCGTTTTTACAGCGGATTCCTTTTATAACGATAATGCCGAGCTTGAAAAGTGGGCGAAATATCAAATCCTTGCTATTGAAATGGAAACAACAGCCCTTTATACTCTTGCTGCCAAGTTTGGCCGGCGAGCACTGTCTATTTTAACTGTCAGTGACCATATTTTAACAGGTGAAGAGACAACAGCCGAAGAAAGACAACTGACCTTTAATGATATGATTGAAGTTGCATTGGAAGCATCTATTAAGGAATAATTGACATAACCCCCTTCCGGAATGAAGGGGGTTACTATTTTTTAATTAATATTTAATAATTTTTTCATTAACTTTTCTTTGTTAAATTTATTAAAAAGATGTTATTCTAAACACTAAGGGTAAATTTTTTAGATTTTAAAAAGTGATTCAAATATTATAGCGAGTCTTGACTTTTCTAGTCACGAAAGCAAGTCCGCTTCTTATTTTGATGGTTAATGAAAGTGGTGATGGCTTTGGAAGAAGAGAAAATGGATCAGGAAAAAGTTGAGCAAGAGCAACTGACGGATAACAATAAGCCGGGATATATTCGTTTAAAAAGATTTCACTTTATTATGCTGCTTTTTTTGATTGTTTTTTTATCAGCAGGAATCACTACAGTTGCCCTTTCATTTGGTGATGAAAAAGTAGTGACAGTTAACAACGACCGAAAAGAATTTGCAAAACTGTATGAAGCATTTGACACCTTGAATAAGGATTATTACAAAAAAGTAAATGATCAAAAATTGATTAATGGAGCCATTAACGGAATGGTGGAATCCTTGGACGATCCTTATTCTGATTATATGAGCAAAGATGAGGCCAAGAATTTTAATAACAGCATTTCTTCATCGTTTGAAGGAATTGGCGCTGAGATTCAAGAAAAAGACGGTCATATTATGATTGTCTCGCCGATAAAAGGGTCCCCGGCGGAAAAAGCCGGTTTACAGCCTAATGACATTATTCTTTCAGTTGATGGAAAAACCCTTCAGGGCATGACATCTACTCAGGCTGTAACCATTATCAGGGGTAAGAAGGGATCGAAGGTCGAATTGTCCATTAAGAGAACAGGACAAGATACCCCGATTTCTGTACCGATTATCCGCGATCAAATCCCAATTGAAACGGTATATGGGGAAATGGTTGATGACAAAATCGCAAAAGTGCAAATTACAAGCTTTTCAACTAATACCGCAAAAGAATTGACAAGCACATTAAATGACTTGCAGAAGAAAGGGATGAAAGGTCTTGTATTAGACCTTAGACAGAACCCAGGCGGTCTTTTGGACCAGGCTGTAAGTATATCGAGTATGTTTGTTCCGAAAGGAAAAGTAATTGTTAAGGAAGAGGACCGTAATGGCAAGATAAAAGAAATTGCCTCACAAAATGCCGGCAGTCCAAATCTTCCATTAGTTGTTCTGATTGATAAAGGCAGTGCCAGTGCATCTGAGATCCTAGCTTCTGCGGTTAAAGAATCAGCTGGTGTTACATTGGTTGGCGAAAAATCGTTCGGAAAAGGAACTGTGCAGACTGCTTCCAATTTCACAGACGGCTCCAACCTGAAATTTACGATTGCCAAGTGGCTGACACCTAATGGTAATTGGATTCATAAAAAAGGGATTAAGCCTGATGTGGAAGTGGCATTACCGGATTATGCATCCTTGTCAATCATTAATCCTGATAAAGAGCTGTCATTATCTTCATCATCAGCTGAAGTCCAAACCGCTCAGAAAATGTTAAAAGCCATTGGTTTTGACCCGGGTCGTGAAGACGGATTCTTTGATGAAAAGACAAAAGAGGCTGTAACTGCATTCCAGACCGCCAATAATTTGCCGGCTGATGGAATCCTAAAAGGCGACTCTACCATGAAACTGATGGAACTATTAAGGGAAAAAATCAAATCTGACGATACCCAAGTTCAAAAAGCAGTCGAAGTCTTAAAAGAAAAAATGCAATAAACGAAGGGCCTGCCACCAATCTGCTTAAGTTAAGCAGCAGGGGCAGGCTTATTAAATTTAATGAATGAACATGACTTCTTCGGGTAACTCTTTAAATAGTGTATTTTTTGTATTTAAAGGGGGGGGGATTTAATGAAGAAGATATCCATCATTTGGCTATTGATCGGCATCCTCCTCGTTGGGCAAAGGGTTCAGGCCGATAGCGATATCAGTTATAAAATCGAAATGCTTGATTGGAAACAGGTCGATGAAATATTGCCGCGGTATTCTAAATTTACCGTCATCGATCTGGAAACGGGGAAACGATTTAAGGTGCAGCGGCGTGCTGGCAGCAATCATGCTGATGTCCAACCATTAACCGTAAAAGATACGAAAATCATGAAAAAAATTTATGGCGGAAAATGGAGCTGGAAACGCAGGGCGATAATCGTCATGGATCAAAAAGACAATTGGATTGCTGCTTCCATGCATGGAATGCCCCACGGTGCCGGTGCTTTAAAAAATAATTTTCCGGGCCATTTTTGCATTCATTTTTATGGGAGCACAACGCATCGGACAAATTCCATGGATTTATCCCATAAGCTGATGATTCTCAAATCAGCCGGAAAATTGGATGATTATCTAGGTGAAGCCAATCCTTACGAGGTAATCAATGCTTACATAACTGGCTTTAAACAACAGGATGCAAGCATTATTTCAGAGGCTTCAGTGCAAAATATCCGTTTGAAGCCAATTCTAAAGAATATTGAAAATGTTAGAATTTCGCGCATGGAGTTATTGCCACCAGAGGATTTATTAGAAGAAATTAGCTTGGAGGTTCCCGTTGAACTTGATTGGGTGTTAAAAAATCGCGGCCGACAAATCTATAAAGGGGCTATTCATTTGGTGCGATTTTCTCCTGCAGATGCTTGGAAGATTGATTCGAAGCAATTTATTAAAGCAAATAAGCTATAAACAAAAAACACCTTAATGAGAGGAGATTTCCTCCATAAGGTGTTTTTTTGTGAAATACTAGATTGGCTGTTCGCCATGTTTGATGAATGTTCGTTCATCTTCAATTAATCCGCAGGCCCCGCATTGAACTCGATAATCAGGTCCGTTGTACGGAAGATGAAATGGTTCTAACTCATTACTGGCGTATTCTCGAATGACAGAGCCCGACTGGGGATCCATTTTTACGGAATGAGATACTTGTTGAATAATATTAAAACGGCTTCGATTGGTTTTACAATTTGGACATCTGTATGGTGTTGTCATAGGTTTCTCCTTTCATTGACTTGTTAAAATCTATTTTTTGCAATAATATTGGTAAGTATGTACAATTCAAGTGAAGAGACAGGAGGGGAAAATAAATGAAAAAATATCTTTGGTGTGTGCTGTCTATTCTTTTTTTAATTTTGGCAGCCTCTTGCGGTAAACAGGAAAATCATAACGCAACCAATGAGCCTCCGCAAATAATAGAGGTAGCTCTCACTATTAAACCGGAAAAAGCAGAACTAAATAAGCCGGTTATATTTGAGGCAAAGGTAACTCAAGGAAAAGAAGCAGTTGAGGACGCAGATGAAGTGACGTTTGAGATTTGGCGGTCAAAGGACGAAAAACATGAAAAAATCAATGTTAAACATGCGGAAAATGGAATTTACCGATTAGAAAAGTCCTTTCCAACAGAAGGTACCTACTATGTAATTTCCCATGTGACTGCAAGAGACATGCACAGCATGCCCAAAAAGGATTTCGTTGTCGGTACACCAAGTGAACCCGAAGACCCAAATGCAAGCCACTCAAATATGGATATGAAAGGTCACGACAATTCAACTAATGGACACTAAAAAAGACAGCACTAGGCTGTCTTTTTTAAACCTCTGCATCTTTTATACCTTTCTTTTCAAGCTTTTCTTTTATCTTAGCTCTTATTTCTTCAGAAAAATCCCCTTCATAAGACGTTCCTACTGTTAAATGTCCTGATAGTTCATTAATATCTAACTGACCAAAATTGATGGTGCTATCCTGCTTTCCCACTGTCAATTTTTCAATCAAAGATTTATTTAGATTATGCCAATTTAAATTAACATTTTTTACATTCGGTTTTGTTGACTCTGTTTCTTGTTTAAATTCCTGTATGGCCGCCTTAAGAACAGCAATTCTTTTCTCTAACTCGGAAATTTTTTTATGCCCTTGCTGCTTGGTGGATTTTCCTGAGAAAATTTGCATCATTGTACTTTATTCAGGAGCGGTAGAATTAAAGGTAATAGGAATGTCTTCAACTTCTTCTAGATTAATGGGCATAAAAATCATTAAAATCCCGTTTTTAATATCTGTCTTTATTTGTTGGCTGACCGTTGGATACGGAAGTATTAATTCCTTCTTAAACTTCCGATTAGCCCGTTCTTTAATATGATACTTGCGATTAGTCTGCAGTGATTTAAATTCCCCTTTGATGGTAAGCACCTGCTGCTGGATGGATATATTGAGATGATCCCGTTCCAAACCGGGGACCTCGGCTTCAAGGATCAGCATATTATCCTCCTCGAATAAATCACATTTTGGAAAAAAATCGCTGATGGTTTGTGGATTGAAAGGGGCTGCAGAAGTTTGCTTGGAATCGAAAATATTGTTCCAAAAATCCTCAGATTGGAAGCTATGCGCTGCATCCATCCATTTTTTTAATTTATCAATCTCCATCATATCACCCCTTGAAAATGGCCAGTTATTTCATCTTATTAATTTGATAAAAAAACATGCAGGAAATGTATTACAAAATTTCCGTTACATCAATCTGTGAAAACTGCATATCGATATTTTTCGGGATTTTCACTTCAAGGGTGCCATCTTTATAGTTTGCTGCTGCACCTTTCTTTTTGACAATGGCTGGGAGGGTGATGGTGTGTTTATCTCCGGGTTCGGGGATGTGTTCGAGAATAAGCTGATTTGACGTATGATACAGGCGAAGTTTTTTGATCCATTCTTCATCTTTAATGGGGATCCTTACAAATACGTAATCGTGTGTCTCAAAGGCTGAGGAGTTTAATGCCCCGGTTCCAGGCTGAGAAGTGGAGGATTGCGGCCCAAAGCCACTGAACATTTCCTGCGGGTTCATCATTCCTTTCATATTTCCGGGTAAAACTTTGCCAATGATATCCTGAACGTATTTGTCAATCTCATCTGGTTTCATTTTTTGAAGAGATTCCCTCACGTCTTTGTTAAAAGGGAACATATTCCATGGGAACATAACATTACATCCTTTCGATTGCTAAAAATTATATTTGATTCAAAATCGGGGCTGAAGGGTTAGCAATTTGGTCCTGATCGGTAATATCAATATCGGTATAAACATTGACATGACCGGAGGATGAAGGAGATAAATCACCAAAAGCCATATTCGTACCGATTAATTTTTGGTTGGAGGTATGGCTGTTTTGGACAATCGGGCCAAAATCAATGTTGGCATTATTATTCATGGCATTTGTTTTAATGTTAAATATATTAATTTGAAAAGGCATGATAATTTTTCAGTCCTTTATATGGGATTTGAAAAGACGTTAGATGGATTCGCGATATCTCCCATATCATTGATGTCCGGATCAATAAAGACATTCTCCATAGCAGCAGTCGGCGGTGCGAAATCTCCATAGGATGCATTTTGTCCCTGGGATTTAGTATTGGCCGTGTGAGCATTATGAAGTGCGTCACCGATGTTGACAGACCCATTGTTTGAGACACTGTTGATTTTAAAGCTGAAAATGTTGATAACAGTCTGCATGCTGTCACATCCTTTACACATTGTTACGGTATAGTATGCAGATGAATGCCCATAGGTTATTAAATCTTGGGATTACCATCCAAGGATATTGTCCAGTGCAAAGTAAATATTTGCATAAATAGAGGATTCTTTTTAACATATAGTATAAGGTGAAAATATATTTTGAGAGGTAATTGTTTGTGGGAAAACGAACAGCTTTGATTACAGGAGGGGTATCTGGAATAGGAAAGGCAACAGCCTTCCACCTTGCAGATAAAGGGTATCAGCTTGTAATCAACTATCGTAATAGTGAAGCGGAAGCAAATTCTTTAGCAAAGGAATTAGACAGGCGATTTGGAACAAAAAACCTTGCCATTCAAGGTGATGTCGCCAATGAAGGGGATTGTCACCGCATTGTAAAGGAAGCCGTATCAGCATATGGGACCATCGACGTGTTTATACATAATGCAGGGCCTTATGTACATGAGCGAAAAAAGCTTGCGGAATACACCTTTGACGAATGGAATTATATCCTTCAAGGAAATTTAAGTTCTTTTTTTTATTTATCGAAAGAGATTATCCCTTTAATGCGAAAACAAAAATGGGGAAGAATTATTACATTAGGCTTTGACAGGGCAGAAACTGCTCCTGGCTGGATTTTCCGTTCTGCCTTTGCATCTGCAAAAACTGGCCTAGCCTCCTTAACCCGGACCATTGCTTTAGAGGAAAGAGAATACGGCATTACAGCAAATATGGTCTGTCCAGGGGATATCACAAATGAATGGAAAGAAAAGAATATTATCGAAGCCACAGAAGCGAAAATCAGTGCAGCAGCATTCGAAAGACAGGGAACTGGCGAAGATATCGCTCGTGTGATTGGTTTTATCGTAGAGGAAAATTCTGATTTTATTACGGGTAGCATTATTCCTGTTACCGGGGGTTGTGATGTTTTAGGGAAGGTTTTTAAAAGTTAATATAGACACTGGAAAATGATTTATAATTTTTTGAACTATTTGATAGTCAAGTATGATAGCAGCTCCTTTTGTTAATAATAGTAAGTAATCATCGATGAAAGGAGCAAAGAATATGAGTTTTAACCTCAATCGAATTAATCCTAATCAAACCCAAGTGTTTTTTCATGATGGCCGCTTTGAAACGCTGACAAATGAGGAACTAGAAGAATTTTTGCTCCATATGGGTCTTAGTGATATAAATGAATCAATGGAACAAAACGTAACGGAATAATTTGTTATCTAACTAAAAAAGGCAATCGGGGTTTTATTAACCACGACTGCCTTTTCTTTTGCAATCAGCTTTATGCTTCGAGACGCTGAGATTCTCCTAAATTTGAGCCGTTTCGCAGCAAATTTAAGGTATAAAGGTCTTTAGGAATTTCATATAAATCAAAAATGTCGCCATTTGCATTTAATTGTTCATACAACGATTTTCTAGATTCATTTGCTTTCATAACATAGGGGAGTTTTTCCGCCGCTTTTATGGAGCGAATATTAACTTTACGGATTCTCATAAAAACTGTTTCGATGCCTAATTCATAAAATAACTCTTGAAAAAATGCGTCTTTAGCTAAACTATTGTAGCCTTTACCATGATATGGTTTTCCGAGCCATGTTCCCAGAAATCCGGCGTTGCCCTCAACATCAAATAAGCTGATGGTCCCGATTGGTGATCCCCATTCATCAAGGATCGTCCGGGATATGATCTCCCCGCGCTCTTCTGCTTCAATGGTTTGTTTTGTCATAAATAAAAATTCCTCATAGGAAGCGGCTTTTTGGCGCACAAAAGGGAAGACATCTGGATGCGTAATTAGATTGTATAATTCGTGGCTGTCATGTACATCGCGTTTTTTTAACATGATTATCCCTCCATATTAGGGCATACCGATCCCATGTCAAAAGAAGCGGCCCACCCTCGAAATTTTTTTAAGTTGAAAAAAAATTTCGGGGTGGGAATCGAACCCACTAGAACCAGTCATGACTGGTGGCGCACCATTTGCCTTCCCTATTTTGTTTGTGTAAAGCAGATTATGATTGTAAACCCCCAATGGAATTACGCTAATAAAATCAGTTTCACCTAGAAAATCATACAAGAAAAGTTTTAAAAAATAAATAGTTATTTGTAGGATTTTTGGTGAAATTTTTTGCCATTTTTCAACAATATTCTACGAATCCTGATAGATGAACTCGCCGCCAATCATTGTCCATAATGGTTTCGCCAAATAATGAAATGGGTGCTGGCTCCAAAGGACCAAATCCGCCTCTTTTCCTGCTTCAATACTTCCTACTCTGTGATCGATTTTCAGATTTTTGGCCGGCAGGATTGTGATGCCTTCAAGCGCCTTCTGTTCCGGCAAGCCTTCCCTGATGGCAAGACTTGCGCAAATATTTAAATATTGAATGGGTACATATGGATGGTCAGTCGTAATCGATACATCAATACCATGCTTGGTAAGCTCCTGATAGGTTTTCCATGTTTTGTTTTTTAGTTCGATTTTCGATCTTCGCGTTAAAGTCGGGCCAACCGATACCTGTAAGCCAAGACCGGAAAGCTCATTCGCTATTAAATGCCCTTCCGTACAGTGTTCAATTCGCAAATCAAGATTAAACTCTTCAGCGAGCCGTAATGCAGTAATAATGTCATCTGCACGATGGGCATGGATTCTTACAGGTATTTCTCTTTTCAGTGCCATCACGAGGGGTTTAATCCGAAAATCATCAGGATTCTCCGTGTTAATGGCTTGATAGAAAGCTTCTCTAAGCATCCCCATAATTCCCATTCTTGTTATGGAATTACTGTTTCCATGACTGTGAATTCGCTTCGGGTTTTCCCCTAGGGCAATCTTTAGCCCGGCCGTCTCCTCGACAATCATTTTTTTGATATTTTTTCCGGTAGTTTTGATGATGGCGGTGGTACCGCCAATTACATTGGCACTTCCCGGCATAATATGGACTGTGGTGATGCCACTTTTTACCGCATCTGTAAAAGCAGGATCTAGTGGATGAACCCCATCAATGGCCCTGATGTGCGGCGTCATCGGCTCATGCGTTTCGTTGGCATCGTTGCCGGCCCAGCCTGTACCTTCGTCATACAAACCCAAATGGGTGTGAACGTCGATAAATCCAGGAAAGAGGCAGTGCCCTTCGCAATCGATTATTTGGATGTCTGTGTCACAGGTGATGTTTTCTTCTACTTTTATTATTTTTCCATTTTCAATTAATACATCACCGCTGCGGATCGGTGCAGATGTAACCGGGTAAATGGCCGCGTTTTTTAAAAGTAATTTTTTCATAAATAAAAACCTTTCTGAATGGGTTTATAGTATTTTATCCATTTTAACAAGGGAAAAGTGGTTATTAAAGGCTTTTTCATTATTTTTCCGGTGTTTTTTGGTACTAATGACACATTTAAATTTGTTTTGCGTAATAGTATATAGGAGTATTTATTAGGGGGGAGCGCGTTTGGTTAGTAATGAGGAAAGAACAATGGCTGCTGTCATGTACGTGCTAAACTTCTTTGTGCCTGTAATTGGACCGCTGATTATTTGGCTGTTAAAAAAGGATGAGTCAGCATTTATTGATTATCATGGGAAGGAATATTTTAATTTTACAATTTCTTATATTGTTTACTTTGTCATTAGCAGTATCCTTATTGTTCTACTTGTCGGGCTGTTCCTAATTTGGGTGGTCGGTATCGCGGCCGCAGTATTTAATATTATTGCCGCGGTGAAAGCTTATGAAGGAAAGGAATACCGTTTCCCGTGGATTTTCCGGTTAATAAAATAAGTGAGGGATGACAGGCTGTCTTTGACAGTCTTTTTTTATAGCTAAAAAAGTCTTTTCATTTTGCAAATGGGCAGAGATAATCTATAATTTCTATTGTTTAATTGGCAAAGAAGGGACGGATCTGCATGAATCATCGAGTCGGTTTGGTTTTGGAAGGCGGAGGGATGCGGGGTGTTTATACTGCGGGTGTCCTCGAATACTTTTTAGAGCAGGAAATGTTCTTCCCCTATGTTATTGGCGTATCTGCAGGGGCATGCAATGCAGCCTCCTATTTATCGAAACAAAAAGGCAGAAATAAAACCGTCACGATTGAATATGCTTCTGACCCGCGCTATATTTCGTGGAAAAACTATTTTAAGAATCGGCAAATTTTTGGGATGGATTTTATTTTTGATGAAATTCCCAACAAACATATTCCTTACGACTTTGACAGGTTTTATCAAAATCCTTCAGAATTTGTCATCGGGACGACTGATTGCATGACTGGGGAACCCGTTTATTATAGTAAAAAGGATTATGGGAAAGATCTTCTGACTGTTTTAAGGGCCTCAAGTTCATTGCCGTTTATTGCACCTGAAATCCG
Organism: Neobacillus citreus; assembly: GCF_018343545.2. GTDB lineage: Bacteria > Bacillota > Bacilli > Bacillales > Cytobacillaceae > Neobacillus > Neobacillus citreus. Next base: position 38,524 of record NZ_JAGYPE020000049.1, read on the forward strand.
TTTTAAGGAAAAAATTCTGCTCGATGGTGGAATCAGCGACCCCATTCCGATCAAAAAGGCAAAACAGGATGGCTATGAAAAAAATATTGTCATCTTAACCCGTAATGCCGGTTATCAAAAAAAACCATCTAAATTTCATTTTCTGGCTGACAGAAGGTACCCTGAATATAGTGGTTTGTTAACAGCACTTCGGAATCGCTATCAACAATATAATGATACGCTCAATTACTTGGATGAAGAAGAGAAAAATGGGAGCAGCTTTCTCATCCGCCCTACAGTACCGCTTCAAGTAGGAAGAATTGAACGTAATCCACGTAAATTAGAAATACTTTATAATCAAGGTTATGAGGATGCAAAAGCATTAAAAGACTCTATCAAAAAATATATAAACGAGTAAAAGAAGAGGTCAACTTTGACTCTTCTTTTTCTATTTTTTGATTGATAGAAAAACTTCTATCATTTTTTAGCGGAAGCAAAAATAGATTAATATAGAAAGGAAATGATAAGGAGTTTTCTTAATGAGAATAGACCAACATTACCGGGCTTCCGCCAATCTTAGTTTAAACGGCAGCATTGCTGCTATACTGCCGGCCATGCTGATTGTTTCAGGGAATTTTTCCTTTTTTAAAACAAATGAAATTATGTTTTTAACCATTCCGTTTATCCTCTATAGTTTCTTTGCGTTTCAACTCTATCTTTTTAGAATGAAGCAATCGCAGTCGATTCAGCGAAATTTGATCTTGATTAAAGAAGAAAAACCTGCCCGGTCTTTTTTTGAGGCCCGCCACTTGTTACTTCTTCATGTTCAAACCCTTTCTCCCAGATTACAGCTTTTTTTTCCAAACGGACATTTAGCGGCCTCGATAGTGAAAAAGTCTGGCAGAGGTTTTTTCAACTATAACCGCAACAAAACCTTTACTCTCTGCAACTCAAATGATGAGATGATTGGTTTTTATAAGGTAAACGAAAGCAAAATTCTTAAAATTGAAGTGTTTGATAGGAATTGGAATTACTTGGGGTGCATGGAGAAAAGGAAAATTTCCTGGAACAAATACAAGAAAGAATTACTGGATGCCAATGGTAAATATATTGGCGCCGTTGAGGGCTCCGCGTTGTATATGGATGAGCAGGTTTTAAACAAAGGAGAAAGAATGGTGGGGAGGCTTAGAAAAGGCTGGATGCCGATGGAATGGAGCGGCCTGTTTCCGGATCCCAATACCCCGGTACTCACCTTCACAGATAGCTTATCAGAGGAGGACAAGCTGTTAAGGCTGTCATTTTTAATAAATGAATACTTTATTGAAAGATAAAATCAACTTGTTTCCCCTCTTTCTTATTGTTTGGTATGATATATAATAAATTTACCAAACAGCTAGACGGGGGTTTTTTTGTGGACATAACATTAATTAAAGGACATGGCTCTGGTAACGATTTTCTAATCATTGATGAAATAACGAATGGCTATTCTTTTTCCGAAAGTGAAAGGGCTGAACTTGCTAAGCTGCTTTGCAATCGGGAAGGCGAGCTTGGTGCCGATGGAATTTTGTATGTAATAAATAGTAAAAACGCGGATGGCAGAATGCGGGTTTTTAATGCAGACGGCTCTGAGGCTTCGATGTGCGGAAACGGGCTTCGCTTGGTTGCCCGCTATGTCTGCGAGCTAAAAGGGCTGGATGAAGCCGTAATCGAAACCATGAAGGCGAATCTCAAAGTAAGCCGGAAACCGGAAATTTATGACGGTGTCCCCACCTATCAGGTAGAAATTTCACCAGTATTATTTGAACTAAGTGCTTTGCCGCTGAATTTAGATCAGCCAACGCTTCTGAATGAAAAAATTGAAGAGCTTTCGGATGATTTAATGTTTACAGCCCTGGCGGTTCCAAATCCTCATTTAGTGGCGATTGTTACTGCTGGACAGCTTGAAGGTAACCTTCAAAAAGAATTAAGTGAAAAAGTCAACGGACCAAATGAATTATTCCCTGATGGGGTGAATGTGAGTTTTGTAAAGCCGCTTGAATCTGGCGCCATTTATGTGCGGACATTTGAGCGCGGAGTTGGCTTTACAAATGCCTGCGGAACGGCGATGTCTGCTTCTTCCTTAGTAACATGCCTGCAGGGGTTAAATAAACTTGAAACCAGTATTCAAGTTTATAACAATGGCGGAAAGGTTCACTGCATTGTTCACCAGCAGGATGGCAAGTACCGGATTGATCTAATCGGCAATGCCACATATCTATATAATGCCGCTATAAGTGTTGACCTAAGCGGCGCAACCTTCACAGTTTCACGCAAAGAGGAGCTTTCGGAGCAGCAAACCTACGAAAAGCTGCAAGGAGAGGTGCAGGAGTATTTAAGTACAACGCTAAAAGGATAAGGAATCCCCTTATCCTCAAATTGTCGAGAAAGGTTAATTTTCTCGGCAATTTTTTATTTTGTCAAAGTCTATATTGATTGTCTATGCAACTGGGCCAGTTGATTTCCGCTCCGGGCACTCGCTTTCCGCGGGGAGGTCCTGAAGCCTCCTCGGCGCTATGGCGCCTGCGGGGTCTCCAGTGACCTCTCTATCCCGCAGGAGTCGAGTGCCCTCCGCTCCAATCAGCTGGGAGGCAAATCAACCTGAAGTATTGCACACACATTTTCCAGCCTTGCTAAGTGTATTGGAATCTTTTCTTATTCTGACGGGCTGAAGTAAGAATAGCCTATTCTCTTACATTATTTAATCCACTTAACCGGCAGTAGTGAGTTCATGCGGCTTTTCTTTTGAATCTGCGAAGCTTCGCTCAAATTTTTTCCTTTCTAAATTTATGGCTCTGTTATTATTCATTATTGATTTTCGTGAAGGTATGAAAATTCATAGGCGGAGAATTTCCGGCTAATGTATAAAGAGGAAGCTTAAGAAGCAGAGATAAGCGGAGATATTCCGATTAACTGTTCTAAATAACACAAAATCCAAAGATTTAGATGATATAACCGGAAAAACTTCCTTTATTTTTAAGGAAATATGAGTTTTTCCCAAAATACACGGAATTCTTCCGTTTATTTTTCAAACTCAGTAAAATCAACATTCAGTTATAACACAGCCAAATTTATAAAGCATTCTTCCCGATTTAGATAAGCGATTTAAGCTTATTCTTTTCTTGCAACTCCCAGAATAGAAACAAATCCACAATCAATTTGGTTACACTGTTTGGCTTACCGCTTATTTTTATTACAGTTAAAGTTCTTTATTTAACACCTGTTGATTGGCGCGGAAGGCACGTAGACTCCTGCGGGAGTACGCGGCAGGGGAGACCCCGCAGGAGCTTTAGCGACGAGGAGGCTCCCCGGCACGCCCGCGGAAAGCGAAGTGCCTGGAGCGCCAATCAACAGACTTGTTGAAAGGCCAATATATTAATTTCCTTTTTTTCGTGAATTTTGTTTTAATACTTCCAGTACAGGCGCGAAGGGCTGAATTGATTTCGTTTGGAAATAGTTTTTAAATGGGTCCCCAAACTGCTTAATTCGTTCTACAGCATAGTCCAATGTAAACATCCTAGGGTTAAGCTTTTCGTCTACTTCCTCCCAAAAAAGCGGTGTAGCAACCCCGCCATGCTCGTTCCCTCGCATCGAATACGGCGCAACAATCGTTTTTCCTTCCCCATGCTGGACATAATCCACATATAACCTGTTTCCTCGTTTCTTTTTCATTCTTTCGATTGTAAAGGAATCGGGATCTTTTGAAATCAAATATTCGGCGATGAAGCTCGTAAACAATCTTGTGTCATCATAGCTGAATTCATCTTCTGGCAATGGAAGATAAATTTGCAGTCCCTTATTACCAGAGGTTTTGATAAACCCGATCAAGTTTAACTGATTAAGAACCTCTTTTATTAATAAAGCGGCCTTTATTGCCAAATGAAATTCATCCTGTGATGGAGGATCTAAGTCAAACACAATTTCACTTGGCCCCTTGCTCATGGTAGTTTGAAATGGCACATGAAACTCAATGGCAAGCTGGTTTCCAAGCCATATCAAGGTTTTTAAGTTATTGCAGAGAATATAATCAATGTCATCAGCTGTATGGGTATGGACAAAATGCGGAGCATAATCTGGACAATTCTTTTGATAAAATGCTTCCCCAAACATCCCGTGCGGAAAGCGAATGACGGTAAGTAAGCGATTTTTTAAAAATGGCAGCATATACGGGGAAATTTCCCTTAAATAAAAAATATAATCAGCTTTCCTGATATTGAACTTGTCCCACAGCGGCTTATCAGGATGAGTGATTTCAAGGTCTTCAGGCAGATTTTTTTGCTGAAAAATAAATTTATCATAGGTGCAGTCCTTAGGTACCAAATCAAATCTGAAATGGTCAAAATGAGGCTCGCGAAGCTGGTTTTCATAAAGCTCCAAATATTTCACTTCCAGGCAGATGGCAGGCTCTACAAAAATAAATTGGTTATCCTCTTTGACCATATTTTGTTTTAAGATTTGCCCAAGGGCCTGTTTTTCATCCGGTTTAAAGCCGAATAAAACTTGTCCTACCCCGTAAATGGAGTCATCCTTATAGACCCCCACATAAAAATATCCATTTGTTTTATCATAGGAGGTGACAAAGCAGCTGACATATTTCCAATTCTTATACTTTAGCCAATGTAAAGACCGCTTTCCTTCCTCCCAAATACTTGAGGCCTGTTTAGCTACGATCCCCTCACCGTCGTATAGCACCACTTTTTCCCATATTTCATTAAAATCCTCATAGGCCATAACAGGCTGCAGAAGCTGCTTATTATATGGGTCAGCATTTAATTCAAGTCCTGTTTTTTTAAATAATCTGTTTAGTTCTTCTTTTCTTTTTAAAAATTCAAGGCCATACATCGGCTTACCATTTTGGACTAATAAATCAAAAATCATCAAGCGGCAGGGGGAATTTTTTGCTTGCTCTCCTATTTTTTTCGCTGCCTTTAAGCGGCCGCGTATTTGAATGGCTGAAAAATTAGCTTTATAGGGATTTTCAAGGGAAACAAGTTCACTATCGAGTTGAAGCGGCAGAAATGGTTTAAATTCATTTTCATGCTGTAATAAAAAATCCTCTATTTCTGGAAATTGTGGTAATAGGGATTTCCCATTTCGGCTTGTCAATTCGATCCCGTTTGAATCCCAATCCAGTATGGCTCGAAATCCATCATATTTTACTTCGAAGAGCCAGTCTTTCTGAACAGGCTGATCAAAAGTCAGCGTGGGGAGCATCGGTTTCATGGAAAATGCCCTTTCTTTTTTCAGCTAATAAGAAAGTATAAAATTTTCTCAAATTTTATACTTTCTTAACGCATAAATTCAACTACGCCTCTGTCTTCGTCCTA
>NZ_JAGYPE020000005.1:0-8860 GCF_018343545.2 Neobacillus citreus
TTCAGCATTCGCTGAAACGCGAGTTTGTGCTGCTGCGTTTTGCTGTTCCGGTTGACCGACTGCTCCGTTTGCCAATGCATTATTTGGCAAGAAAGCGGCCGCCCCTAAAATAACACCCATTAGAATAAAATGCCGAAAGTACATTCTTTCACCCCCTTTCAAAAGCAGAGTTTTATCACTTCCATTGACAGCATTCGACATCATCATTAAATTTTTTGTCGGTTTTAACAATAATGGGTTCTTTTAACCTAAGCGGGATTTATAATCGATGAGTCAAAATCCCTCTACATAGGGGCTATACTCACAGCAAATCTTCTAAAGATGCCCCCGTATAAATGCAGCTTGCTCCGAACTGTTTAGTGCCCTAACTGAGAGTAGAAACGACTTCTATTTGGTGAAATGTTCGCCGAATATTGGAAATACTTTTATGTTTTACGTTCCGAATTAGGTTGTTATAATGGTGGGTATGAAACGTGAGGAAGGAGATGCCGCAATGACCACATTTGAAAAGTTAAAGCCGATTATTGCAGATCAACTGGGGGTTAAAATGGAGGAGGTCAGACTTGATGCATCATTCAAGGATGACTTTGAAGCTGATTCGCTTGATATGGTGGATCTGACGATGGAAATTGAGGATGAATTTGCGATTGAAATTAGTGATAAAGTGGCGCCGACGCTTCAAACTGTCGGAGATGTCGTAAACTTTATTGAAAAAAGTCGTTAACAACTAAGGCGGATAGCCCGACGCAGACGGACACTCGACCGTGTAGCAGAAGGCATCCGCTTTTTCCATATTTAAAAAGTCACTGTTTGGAAACCTATCGATTTTTCAAAAAAAGTAGCCCTCAAGACAATTCGAAAACAATCCTCGAGGGCTTCCAGATATAATATTTAAGGGGGGTCTTGAAAAAGACTGTCTTAATAGTAGCTCATTATTCTTAATTAATTCTTAACTTACTGCATGATAGGGGAGTTTTTTTTAGATTTACCGTTCCTTCTTTATTTATTAATTAATTCCGTACCATACGAGTTATCTATCGCACAAAGAATCATACTGTTCAATAGAACAAAAGACACATGGGGACGGTTCTTCATGCATCTGATGCATGAGAACCGTCCCCATGATTCACTTTATAGGATGATAAACGCAAAGACGATTGCAAGGATGATGCGGTAGTAGGCGAATGCTGAAAGCCTGACTTTGTCGAGCAGTTTTAGGAATGCAATACAGGATAACAATGCGACTACAAAGGCGGTTACAAAGCCGATGACGAAGGTGGTGATGTCGCCTGAAAGTACGGCATCCATATTTTTCAATAAATCTAATCCAGTTGCGCCAATCATAATAGGCAATGCTAGAATGAAGGAAAATTCGGCAGCTGTTTTTTGGCTGGCGCCCACTAATAATCCTCCGGAAATGGTGGAACCGGCTCGTGAAAATCCCGGCCAGACAGCTAAGCATTGGAACAGTCCAATATATAGAGCTTGCTTATAAGATAATTGGTCAATTGAGTGTGCTGTAATCGTCGTGTTCTTTTTGTCCGCATAAATTAATAATAAGGCACCGACGACTAAAGCTACCAAAACCACTGTTGTAGAGAACAGAACATTTTTAATAAAATCGTGGAGGACAAAGCCTACAATCACGGCTGGCAGAACTCCTAAAAATACGTGAAGAAGATTCAGTTTCGTTCTATTGTTGTCCTTTATATTTAAACTCTTAAAGTCTAACAGTGAAAAAAACCTTCTCCAATATAACACAACAATCGCTAGGATCGATCCTAATTGAATGACAACTTCAAATGTTTTCGCCCGATCTCCCTCGAACCCTAATAGATGACCGGCTAAGATGAGATGTCCTGTTGATGAAACGGGAAGATATTCTGTTAACCCTTCTACGATTCCCATTATAAAAGCTATTACGTGCTCACTCATAAATATATTTTCCTCCTAATTAAATGCTACCTTTTAATAATACCCGTTAATGCCCAAAAAGCAGTATTAATTTTTAGTTAAAAAATATTTTAACATAAAACATAGGGACGGTTCTCATGCAACTTATGCATGAGAACCGTCCCTATGAATCACTAATGCCCGCCAAGGTAGGCTTTTTTGATTTCTTCGCTTGCTTGGAGTTCGGCGGCGGTGCCTGAGATTTGGATGCGTCCGGTTTCGATGACGTAGGCCCGGTCAGCGACGGATAAGGCCATGTTGGCGTTTTGTTCAACGAGCAGGACGGTCGTTCCTTCCTTGTTGATCTGCTCAATAATGTTAAATATTTGTTTCACGATCAGCGGCGCCAAGCCCATCGAAGGCTCGTCCAGCAGCAGCAGCTTTGGCTTGGCCATGATGGCCCGTCCCATCGCCAGCATTTGCTGTTCCCCGCCGGAAAGTGTTCCGGATAGCTGCTTGCGGCGTTCGAGCAGCCGCGGGAACAATTCATAAACTTTTTCCATATCCTTGCGAATCCCGCTTGCGTCCTTTCTGGTATAGGCGCCAAGCTCCAAATTTTCCTCTACTGACATATTGGAGAACACGCGCCGTCCTTCTGGGACGTGGGAAATGCCAGCCTTAACTATTGCTTGCGGTGCTTTGGTGGAGATCGTCTCGCCTAAATATTCAATCGTCCCTGATTTTGGCCTTTGCAGTCCGGATAAGGTTTTCAGAAGCGTACTTTTTCCCGCTCCGTTAGCCCCAATTAAGGTGACAATTTCGCCTTCCTTCACTTCTAATGAAATGCCTTTGAGCGCCTGAATGTTTCCATAAAATACATTAATATCATTGACCTTAAGCATGTTCGTCAGAAACCTCCTCTCCCAAATAAGCCTCGATGACCTTCGGATGGCTCCGGATTACTTCTGGAGTACCTTCCGCAATCAGTTGGCCATGGTCGAGGACATAAATCCGTTCACAGATTCCCATGACAAGCTGCATGTCATGTTCAATTAATAAAATCGTCAAGTCAAACTGTTCACGAATAAAGGCAATCAGTTCCATTAATTCGTGGGTCTCCTGCGGGTTCATCCCCGCTGCCGGTTCATCCAGCAGCAACAGTTTCGGACCGGCCGCTAACGCCCGGGCGATTTCCAATCTCCGCTGCTGGCCATACGGTAAATTTTTCGCCTTTTCATCTTTAAATCTTTCCAATTTGAAAATTTTTAAAAACTCGAGCGCTTTATCTTCCATGTTTTTCTCTTCAGAAAAATGGGAGGGAAGACGAAAAATGGAGCTCAAGATGGAGTTTTTCGCTAACGAATGATAGGCAACCTTTACATTGTCTAACACGGATAATTCACTAAACAGGCGAATATTTTGGAAGGTACGGCTGATCCCGCTTTGCGTCACCTTGTAGGGAGGCAGTCCGTTCAGCCGCTTTCCGTTAAATATAATCTCGCCTTCTGTTGGAACGTAAACACCTGTTAACAAGTTAAAGCTAGTGGTTTTTCCGGCTCCGTTCGGTCCAATTAATCCGACCAGTTCGCCTTGGTTAAGTCTCATATTAAAGCCAGAAACGGCTTTTAATCCGCCAAACTGAATGCCGGCATTTTTCACTTCAAGTAACGCCATCTTAATTGCCTCCTTTAGCCGGTTTCCACTTGAATAAATCAGTGACTTCACGTGTGCCCATCAAGCCTTGAGGACGGTAAAGCATCACGATGACCAAAACTAAACTATAGATAATCATCCGTGTTTCCGGATATTGTGCCAAGAATGCTGATATAACGGTTAATAAAATAGCTGAAATCACTGACCCGGTAAGGCTGCCGAGGCCGCCCAAGACAACGAAGATGAGGATATCAAATGATTTTAAGAAACCGAAATTTCCCGGCTGGATGATATAGAAATTATGTGAAAATAGCCCGCCGGCAATTCCGGCAAAAAATGATCCAATCGCAAAAGCAAGAACTTTATAATACGTGGTGTTGATTCCCATCGCATCAGCAGCAATTTCATTTTCCCGAACCGCAATACACGCCCGTCCGTGCCTAGAATTCGTAAAGTTCGTAATCACCAGAATCGTAATGACCAGACAGACAAAGGTGACGGTCCAAGTCGTCAGATGCGATACCTGCATACCAGCGGCCCCGCCAACATAGTCAATATTAAATAAGGCAATTCGAATGATTTCTGCAAAACCAAGAGTGGCAATCGCCAAATAATCACCACGGAGCCTTAGGGTCGGGATGCCGACAATCAGTCCGGCCAAAGCGGCAATAACCCCGCCAAGCACAACGGCAAGAATAAATGGCAGCTCTAATTTCATCGTGACAATCGCTGAAACATAAGCGCCGACTGCCAGGAAACCAGCGTGGCCGATGGAGAACTGGCCAGTGATGCCAATGACCAAATGGAGACTGACTGCCAGAATAATATTAATGGCAATGGTAATCAACAAATTACTATAATAAATATTTATGAACCCTGAGCCGATGAAAAATTGGACGACTACGTACACAACCGCCGCTAGAATCAGAAATGCCCAAAATGATTTTGATTTCTTCATTATTTTTCACCTATACTTTCTCTCTTGTATTTTTCCCAAAGATGCCGGATGGTCTGAAAATAAGGATGAGAATCAAAATGACAAAGGCGGCTGCATCTCTCCATAAAGAAAATCCTGCTGCACTGACAATCGATTCAATGACACCGAGGAAAATCCCGCCAACCATCGCTCCCGGTATACTGCCGATGCCCCCTAATACGGCGGCAACGAACGCTTTTAACCCAGGAATGACACCCATCAGCGGTTCAATTTTTGTATAATAAACACCAAATACGACCCCTGCTGCTCCTGCTAATGCCGAACCAATGGCAAACGTGAAGGAAATCGTTTTGTCAACGCTTATTCCCATTAAGCGGGCGGCGTCCATATCAAGAGAAACAGCGCGCATCGCTTTTCCCATTTTCGTGCGTTGAACAATAAATTGTAAAATAATCATTAAAATAATCGATGTTAATAGGATAAATAAAGACTGGCTGTTAATATGGACACCAAAGAAATTGATGGCCTTATTTGGCAATACGTCAGCAGGATATGCTTCCGGCTGAGCGCCGCGGATATAGATCATTCCGTATTCAATCAACAAAGACATTCCGATTGCTGTAATCAAGGCAGCGATTCTCGTAGCATTCCGAAGCCGTTTATAGGCAATCCGTTCAATTAATACCCCAAATACCGCACAGAATACCATCGAAATGATGAGTGCAGGCAAGAAGCCTAATCCCCATCCCTTAATCGCATAGAATCCAATAAAGGCACCAACCATAAATACATCGCCATGTGCAAAGTTAATTAATTTAATGATTCCATACACCATGGTGTATCCTAATGCGATTAAGGCATAGATGCTGCCGAGTGAAATTCCATTTATCAGCTGTTGTAACCAATCCATACGTTTTTTCTCCTTTTTTCTAAGGCTGTGTTAAACTTGTCTGTTCTATTTATCAATAGTTCACAAACTAACAATTATTTTTAGCATAGCCTTTTTTTACAAAAGTAAAATGGAAGGATAATCCTTCCATTTTACTGGTCTAAATATTAAGGATTAATTTTCGAGTTAAATACTTGTTTACCATCTTTGTATTCTAGCACTGTTGCAGATTTAATTGGGTGATGATTTTTATCAATCGATAATACTCCAGTTACAAGTGATAAATCTTTCGTTTTTGCTAATTCCTTTTGAATCTTGACAGAGTCTGTGCTGCCTGCACGTTTAATGGCATCTGCTAAGAAATAAACAGTGTCATAACCAAGGGCATTGAAAGCGTTAGGCGCATCGCCATTGTTCTTGTCTTTGAATGCTTTAACAAAGTCTTGAACCTTTTGATCTGGATCTTCAGTTGAATAGTGGTTGATTAGGTAAGTGTTATTTAATGCTTCAGCACCTGCTAAATCAACTAACTTTGGTGAATCCCATCCGTCAGCACCCATTAAAGGAGCAGTGATGCCAAGCTCGCGTGCTTGCTTAACAATTAAGCCAACTTCTTCATAATATCCAGGGATAAAGATAAAGGATGGATTTTTCGCCTTAATACGAGTTAATGTGGCACGGAAGTCAGTATCCTTACCTACATAAGACTCTTCTGCTACGATTTTGCCGCCAGCTTTTTCAAATGTTTTCTTGAAAGCATCGGATAATCCTTTTGCATAGTCACTTGAGCTATCTGAGAAAATGGCTGCATCTTTTACTTTTAAATTATTTGCGGCAAAGTTCGCAGCAACTGTGCCTTGGAATGGATCAATAAAAGATGTACGGAAAACGAATTCTCTTACTTTTCCTTTTTCATCTACAGTAACAGTCGGGCTGGTTCCGCCTGGTGCGATTAGAACAGTTTTCGTATCATTGGCAATTTGTGCTTGGGCCACTGTATTTCCGCTTGTTGCTGCACCGATTACCGCATTTACTTTATCTTGGCTTGTCAGCTTAATAATTCCGTTTGTTGCTTCAGCCGCTTCTGATTTATTGTCATTTTTAATCACTTCGATTTTCTTGCCCTCAACACCGCCAGCTTTGTTAATTTCCGCTACGGCCATTTCAACACCTTTTGCCATGGATTCACCGTATGATGCAACGTTACCGGAAAGCTCCATGTTTACGCCAAGCTTGAAGACATCTGAATTGCCTCCGCCGCCGCTCGCGCTTTGGTTTCCTGTCCCACAGCCGGCAAGGATTCCGGCAGCTAATGCTGATACCATAAATACCTTACTAAATTTCTTTTTCATCTCTAGGTTCCCCCTCTGTTGTTTTTCTCTTTTTTTTGATTTTTCTGACATTATTAACCGAATATTAGTATCGGGAAATGATAGTTAGAAATTTATTAACTATTAGTATATTAAAACAATTTTTTATTTTCGTCTAGTATATTATTTTAATATTTCAGAAACTTGCGTATCTTATGGAAATGATAGTGTTTTCATGTGGAAAAACATAAGGAAAAAGCGGGTGTTTTCCATAAATTACTTAAATTTGAATAATAAATTTTTGGATAGGAATTATTTAAAAATTCAAAATTGAATAATAAAAAAAGGGGACGGTCCTGTTGGCCTTTGCGGCCGCTGGAACTGTCCCCGTGTTTATCCTCTATTTATCGATTTCTCCGTCTGCGCAGGAACGATGGAATATCCAGAGATTCCTCTTCTGGCTGTTCATAGTATCGTTCTGGTTCTGGTTCTGGTTCTGGTTGTTGTTGTTGTTCGTAAACCGGCTCCTCGCGTTTTATTGGAGTGCGCCCAAAACTCTCTTCTCGTATTATTGGCGTGCGGTGAAAACTCTCTTCCCGCTGAAAGGTCCTTGTTGGCTGAGGGGCGGGCTGTTTAACTTCAGGCGCTTGCTCATCGAATCCTGTCGCAATGACCGTTACGATTATTTCATCCTTCAGGCTTTCGTTAATAACCGATCCAAAAATCATATTTAATTCCTCATGTGAAGCAGAAGCAACTAAATCGGCAGCCTCCTGAACTTCAAAAAGACTTAAATTGGTTCCTCCGGTAATGTTCATGATCACACCTTGTGCACCATTGATAGACGTTTCCAAGAGCGGACTATTTAAGGCCTTCTTGGCAGCTTCTGCAGCGCGATTATCCCCTTTTGCTACACCAATTCCCATGAGGGCAGTGCCTTTATGGGACATGACCGTTTTCACGTCAGCAAAATCAAGATTGATTAAACCCGGAACAGCGATTAAGTCGGAAATCCCTTGAACCCCCTGCCTAAGCACGTTATCCGCTTCACGGAATGCTTCGATCATCGGTGTTCTTTTATCAACGATTTCCAACAAGCGGTCATTTGGAATAATAATTAACGTGTCCACCGCATTTCTCATGGCGTTAATTCCATTCAGAGCATTTACGGAGCGCTTGTGTCCTTCAAACTTGAACGGACGCGTGACAACTCCAACAGTCAGGGCACCAATTTTTCGAGCAATCTTGGCAATTTCAGGCGCTGCCCCAGTGCCTGTCCCGCCGCCCATTCCGGCTGTAACGAAAACCATGTCTGCGCCTTCCAGCACCTCTTCAAGCTGCTGTCTGCTTTCTTCCACTGCTCTTTTGCCGATATCCGGATTGGCCCCCGCTCCTAAGCCTCTTGTTAAAGATGATCCAATTTGCATCGTAATCTCTGCTCTTGATTGGTGGAGTGCTTGTGCATCCGTATTGACAGCAATAAATTCCACACCGCCAACGCCATCCTCAATCATCCGGTTCACAGCGTTGTTACCCCCGCCGCCGACACCGATGACTTTAATCCTAGCAAATTGGTCCAAGCTTGGTTCAAAGTTAAACATATTTATTCCTCCTCATTCATCCAATTTTCCTTGTTTCATACGAATCATGGCTGCCCAAAGGCACCTATGTAATTGTCAGATCATACTTTATTTTGTTTATAGGTAATAGATTAGGAGGCCGATATTGCCGCAGTTTTCTAGCATCCTCAAGAAAAAAAGAAATCAGAGAGTAAAAACTAGTAAAAAAACTTCCAGCAGACTCCAAATAGATTATTTAATAGTCTACTTAACCATAATCTTATTGTCCAGTTAAGAATAGCCTATTTTCGTTAAAAAGCTTGAGACATGGGGTGAGGCATGGGGACGGTTCTCGTGTGTCATTCCAGGGCCCTGGTGCACGGCCCAGATCCGGTGCATGATTCCGTGGATATTTCCGGAATCCCAAAAATGATGATAAGATCCGTCCGAGACTATTGAAAAAACTTCCTAAGAAGGCCGATGAAAGGAAATTTTGTCTCCTGGACAAGTCGTTTTGGTCTTCATAGACTTTATGAAGGCCATTTTCCACCCTGGCTTGGGTCGTTTTGGTCTTCATTGACCTTATGAAGACCATTTTCCATCTTGGCCTGAGGCGTTT
>NZ_JAGYPE020000005.1:8960-65798 GCF_018343545.2 Neobacillus citreus
GGTCTTCATTGACCTTATGAAGACCATTTTCCATCTTGGCCTGAGGCGTTTGGGTCTTCATTGACCTTATGAAGACCATTTTCCTCCTTGGCTTGGGTCGTTTTGGTCTTCATTGACCTTATGTAGACCATTATCCTCCTTGGCTTGGGCCGTTTTGCTCTTCATTGACTTTATGAAGGCCATTTTCCACCCTGACTTGGGTCGTTTTGCTCTTCATTGACTTTATAAAGGCCATTTTCCACCCTGGCTTGGGTCGTTTTGCTCTTCATTGACCTTATGATGGGGGATTAAAGACATTTCAACCCCGACTCAGCCGCTCTTTTTTGTCTTTATAAAACCGAGGTAGGGTTTGTTATTCAGGTAGTCTCGAACGTTCCCATGCATCGCCCCTGCCCCTCCGCACAAAAAGAACCCTAGGCGCTTCAGCCCAGGGTTCTGCTAAGAAGTTAATGCGACCCGCCAAACAGTTTTCCGACTCCATAGATTTTTTCAAATATCACGATAAATATGACGGATATGAAGATAACGATACTTGAAACGGAGGCGACCATTGGATCATAGGAATCCTGCATATGGAAGAACAATTCGAGTGGCAGGGTTCTCATATCGGTTGATACCATGAACAGCGAAACGGTGACGTTGTCAAACGAAATCAGGAAGGCAAACATCGCACCAGACAAAATCGCAGGCCGGATAATCGGCAGCGTGATTTTCCAAAATACCACGAACGGATTAGCGCCAAGCACCGCCCCCGCCCGCTCCAGCGTATAATCAAAGCCGCTCAAGCCCGTCAACACAAATCGTATCGCATAGGGCACACAAATCACAATATGGGCAATCAGAAAGCCCGTTGGCTTACCTGCCAGCAGCATCGGCGTGAAATAAATCAACAACGCTGCCCCCAGCACCAAATGCGGGATCGTTAAAGGCGATGTCAGCAGCGAAACGATAAAGGTTTTTCCCGGCACTTCATATTTGGCCAATGCCAGACCTGCAATAGTACCGAGCAGGACCGAAAAGAACGCTGCCAAGAAAGCAAACTTCACACTATTGAAAAAGGCATCCATGTACTCAGGTCGGTCTAATATTTTTTCATACCATTGTAGGGAAAATCCTTTTGGCGGAAACGTTGGATAACCTGCTGTGGTAAACGATGCTCCAATGGTCACAATGAGAGGAATCAGCAGAAAAATCAAACCAATTATAGTAACAGTAATCCTAACACCCTTCATTATCGGAACACCTCCTTGAACTTCCTTTCAAAAATCCTTGAAAAAATCGTAACAGAAATTAACGTAACCCCAAGCAAGATATAAGAGATCGCCGAACCGAACGTCCACCGGAATAACGTATTGATTTGCTCATAAATCACGATCGGAAGAACCGGCACGTTCGCGCCTCCCATGAGCGCAGGCGTTACGTACGAGCTCATCGACATGCTGAAAACCAAGACAATCCCGGCCACAACCCCTGGCAAGCTCAGCGGCAGCGTCACCGTGAAAAAGGTTCTTAACGGACTTGCGCCGATAATACTGCTTGCTTTTTCTAAAGATGGGTCAATATTATACAGGCTTGTAGCAATGGACAGTACCATAAATGGCAGAAACGAATTCGCCAAACCAATTACGACCCCTGGTACGGAAAACAGAAGCTTTAACGGGGAATCTGTAATTCCAATTCCCATTAAAAATTGATCAATAACGCCATTTGGCACAAGCAGCAAATACCAGCCGAAGTTGCGGACAACCACACTAATCAATAAGGGTGACGCGACAAGGAGCGTTAGGTAGCCCCTCACCCGCGCCGAGCTTTTCGCCATTGTCAAAGCGATGGGGTAGCCAAGGATAAGAGCGATGATCACCGCATAAACACTGACCTTAATCGTCATCCAGAGCGATCTTAAAAAATAGGGGTCTGTGAAAAACGTCAGATAGTTACCGATGCTGTAACTGGCATTGGAAACATCGAGCCCCTCCACTTCAATGAAGCTTAAATAAAACACGTAAATCATTGGGACGACAAAGAATGCAAGGATAAATAAGAGCAGTGGTGCAAGAAGCAGCATGGCTGCCATGTATTTTCGAAAGACGTTTACTTTTCTTTTCGGTGCCAGTGGCAGGTCCGCGCTCATCTTTTGGTCAGGCGAATATCCGAGGTTTTCCATTCCACCAACACCTCCGTCCCTACCGACCAGGAATTCTCAATCGTTGGTCCGATAATTTGCACATGGTGCTGCCCCTTAACGGATACCTCAATTTCCCATTGTGAACCGAGATAATTCATTTGCTTGATGACGGCCCTTTGCTGGACAAGTTCAGTGTCAGCCACGCCCAGCCCTTGGTCAACTGACTTTATCGAAATTAATTCCGGCCGAATATACAGATTGACGACATCGTGAGCATGGAATATTCGGTCCTTGCCGATGACATTATCTTTTTTCGTTTTGATGACCCAGCCTTCCTCAATTTCGACATCGGTATGGTCAGCGTCAGCCTCTACCACTAATCCTTCAAACCGATTCGACTTCCCGATAAACTGGAAGACAAATTCTGATTGCGGATTTTGGTAGATTTCGGTCGGGGTGCCGATTTGCTCAATTTTCCCTTGGTTCATAACGACGATCCGGTCTGACATGGAGAGCGCTTCATCCTGATCATGGGTTACAAAAATCGTGGTAACCCCGACTTCTTTTTGTAACCTTTTAATTTCCGCACGAAGCTCATGGCGCAGTTTGGCATCTAAGTTACTTAGCGGCTCATCCAGCAGCAATAACTCTGGCTCCACAACCAACGCACGGGCAATCGCCACCCGTTGCCGCTGTCCGCCTGATAACTCCCGTGGATACCGCTTTTCTAAGCCTGTCAATTTCACCAATTCTAGTGCTCTTTTAATTCTGCTTTCCATTTCATCCTTTTTTAACTTACGCAGCTTAAGACCAAACACAAGATTTTCGTGCACGGTCATGTGCGGAAACAAAGAATACGTTTGAAACACCATTCCAAGGTCCCGTTTATAGGGAGGGACGCCATTCATCTTTTTTCCTTTGATATATAGTTCTCCCTCGTCCGGATCGAGGAACCCGGCAATGGCATTTAGTGTCGTGGTTTTCCCGCAGCCGGAGGGGCCAAGCAAGGTAAGAAGCTCACCTTGCTTGATATCCAAGTCAATATTTTGCAAAACGACATTTGTTCCAAATCTTTTACTGACACCACGAATCGTCACATCACTAGTAGTCATCTTCAATCCCTCCTATGTTCGTTGATGCTAATTACTTCTTCACCTTTTTCCCAAGCTCAGGAGTAACTTCCTTCGTCCACTTTTCGGTCCATTCCGGCTGGATTTTTGCGATGCCTGCGAAATCAGGCTTATAAACAGGGTCACTATCTTTAAAACCGATAATAGAATCGTAGTTTTCAGGGAGTTTTACATTTTTCACGACCGGATAGAAGGCAATTTCGGCAATTTTCTTCTGAGAATCCTCTGTTACCATGAAATTAATGAAATCTTCAGCAGCCTTTTTATTTTTAGAATTCTTCACGACTGTCGCGACGATCGCTTGCAATGGAGCCCCTTCTTTTGGAATCACCATTTTGACCGGAACACCCGCATCATGTAAGCCTGCGATCGTATAGCTGGCTTGTACCGTCACGGCAGCGCCCTGTTGCATAGCCGGTTGAATCTGTGTTGAGTTTTTATAGAACGTATCGGAATAGGCAGCTAATTCCTTCCCTTTATCCATTCCAGGCTGCATATTGTCAATGCCGCCGCCATTTGCTTTTGCCAAGCTCAGAAACATCGTAAATCCTGAGTTGCTGGAGACATCAGGGAAAGCTGTCATCCCTTTATAATCGGAACTAATCAGGTCATTCCAAGAACTGATGGCCTTCCAGCCTTTTTCTTTAAAAATATCCGTGTTATAGCCGACCGCAACGGAGTAGCCTAAGACAGGAACACTATGTTCATCAATTAAATACCGTTCATCAATACTGTCTAAGCCTTTAATACTTTCCTTCGCGATGGCCTCAGTCAAGCCCTCTTCCTCAGCACGAACCGCTACAGGGGAATCATACATGGCGATATCGATTTGCGGGTTATCCTTTTGCAGCTGGACTTTTGTTAAAATTTCATTGGAAGAACCGGCTACAAAATTAATCGTGATGCCATACTTTTCTTTAAACTTTGGCGCCAAATCATCGCGGATTAACT
Organism: Neobacillus citreus; assembly: GCF_018343545.2. Taxonomy (GTDB): domain Bacteria; phylum Bacillota; class Bacilli; order Bacillales; family Cytobacillaceae; genus Neobacillus; species Neobacillus citreus. The sequence goes on from NZ_JAGYPE020000005.1 coordinate 13,167, forward strand.
TTTCAATTTTTCCACCATTGGCTGCAATCGTAATTTCTTTCGTCTCTGTTTGAGGCTCTGCTTTCGAACCACTTTCTTTGCTTGTTTCATTAGAAGAAGGGTTTGGAACACCACAGGCTGCCAGCATCATAACCATTAAAAGAACAAATACACTAAACATTCTTTTCATCATAATTTCCCCCTATATCAGTTCTATTTTATAAATTCATCACGTTTGCAATAGGCAGCGAACGCTTACAAAAGTCAGTTCCTTCAAAAAATTCCGACTTTTTTTAAACGAGAACTTCCCCATTTTGTAAAATCACTTTTCCATCTGCTACTAACGTTGGTTTGGTCATGATGAGGTCATAATGACAGGCCGCTTTTACATTTCCCCCTAAGGTAATATTAGTACCAATTCCGATATGCACGGAACCGAATACCCCTTCATCTTCAAGCATCGAGCCAATAAATTTACAGTTAGGGTTGAGGCCCACGCCGATTTCTGCGATGTTATAAACATTCGGATCATTTTTTGAAGCCAAATTTTCAGCAAGCATGTCGGCCTGTTTACCGCCGGAAATGGAAACAATCATTCCATCTTCTACTTTTACTGTCACCGGTTCGTCAAGTAATCCAATCCCTATGTAAGGAATACTGGCATCTGCCACAATGACGCCGTGAGCGGATCCTTCGATTGGTGAGACATTCGCTTCAACCGTTGGCACTGGAGCAAATTCACCCGGCTTGACCATACATGGCATGGCGTTGGAGCGTCTTCCTGTCGCGGAAAGGGTAAGGTCTGTACCATGCGGAGTGGTAAGCCTGATTTCGTTGGCTCCTTCAAGGGCGTTGGCTACTGCCCGGCAAATCGGTTCAACTGCTTTAAAATCAGCATGAACTCCGCCTTCAATCAACATTTCATCATGAAACTGGGTCAGCATGATCCCTCTTGAACCTGCATCCACAGCATTGCGGACTGCGCTGGTGTGCGTAATCGAAGTATAGACCGCACTGATAAACACATCACTCGCCTCCATGGCAGCGGCGATTGGTGCCGGAGGCTCCTGCCCATCTGAGTTCCGCGGCGGCATCATGGCCATTGTCGGCTCTGCCCCTGCAGCGACAACGGCTGCGGAAATGCTCTTGGCAATATTCAGCATTTTTGGTTCTGTCACAATCAATACTTGTTCATTTGGTTGGACACCCGCGCACACCTCTACAATTGTTCGGGCTCCCTTGCTCATCAAAATCGTTTTCATCTGATTTTTCTCCCCTTTGTTCTGGTTGGATTGATAAATTTTTCCACTTTTCTATATTCTATAGAATTTGCATTTAAAAAAATATATTCTATAGAATCTATATTTGATAAAAAGTGAGAGGTTGTTACTTCTCACGATTTCCCCTTATTCTGGAGACTTGGTCCCCTTCTTTTTTGACAAGTTTTCTTGATTGATATATTCGAGTCCATTCTGAATATGAACTCTCATCGCTTGTTCCGCTTTGTCCGCATTTTTCTCTTTTAGAGCCTGGAAGATTTCTAAATGCTCGGCATTGATCTTTTCTCTTCGGCTTGAATTATAAGCAGAAATATTGCGGTCATGATAAATCACGTCACTGACTAAACCCAAGAGCATCTTTAATTTCGCATTTCGTGCATACTCAATGATGACCGAGTGGATTTCGGAATTTAACCGGACAATTTCGGTTTCATTTTCTGCCTCGAAGGATTGTTCGAGCAATACCCGGATCCTTTCAATCCCCTCTTCATCGATATTCTCGACCGCCAGCCTAATCGCAAGTGTCTCCAATGCTTCCCGGCATTGATACGCTTCCTTTACTTCCTCATCCGAAAAACTTTGGATGACAACCCCTTTCCAAGGGACAATTTTCACAAGACCCTCTGCGGCCAATCGGCGAAAGGCTTCACGGACTGGCGTTGGACTTACCTTCATTTGTTTCGCCACTTCCGTTTCGGTTAATCGGTTGCCCGCCTGTAAATCCCCTTTAATGATTGCGGCCTTTAAATTTTCATAGATCCTAACATTTAATGGCTGCCTTTCCACCGATTCTACTTTCGAAAGATCCAAGTAACCCTGGCTCAACTGCTTCACCTCTCTGTATGTATCCGTTTTCAGATAATTCTTAAATACATTATTATTTTTGGGACTATACTTTGTCAATACAATATTCTATAGAATATTGAATATTTTTTATTTTTACTATTTTATAAAAATAACAAAAATAACCTCTATATTATTTTACAATAAAAACCGTCTCTAAAAACAGACGGTTTAATATTTTTGAATCCCTTTGAAATTTGAAATGTATCCTCTTTTATCCTTCAAAGAGCAGCTGTGATAGACCAGCCGCCAGCCAAAACGAAAAGTGTTTTCTTGGCATTTTTTAACCTAACGGATCTTCTCCGAAACGCTCCCATAATTGCGGGAACATCTCCATTAAATCATCCTCATCTTCCCAATCAAATTCAATGTCACTGTTGTGGTCTAGTCCTCTTTCGGTCAGCAAGTCCAACATTTCGTCATACAAATCCCCGTCCCAGTCCTCGAGATCCCCGTCCTTTTTCAAGGTGTAGGCATCAAATCCAATATTCAGAAAATCCTCATTTTCAGGAACGCCTTCTTCTCCCAAATTTTCATCGGAGATATAATCAGCCAAGAACTCGGGATTCTTTAGTGTTTTCTCATACACTTCACGCCCCTGCGAAATAAGCCAGCCACGAAAATAATCGAAGGAATCGTCTGAGCACCCCCCCATGATGAGATAGGCCGCTCCCCAAAGACGTGATTGATAGCTTTCATTCATGTAGCTTCGGAAAATAAACTCATAATCCAGTATTTCGCTCTCTTCTTTATTGCTTAATGCCTCTGTCAGCCATTGTACCTGGTCTTCTTCATACGTCTTTGATTGCTCTATTAAATTCCAAAATTGTATTTTATCCATTTCAATCCCTCCAAAATAAACAGCCTTTGCAACAGTTGTATTCTCGGTGGAGGCAATGAAATCCTGCTCGTTTTTACTCCTTCTCAAGGACAATTCCGACTGATTTTTTGCTAGTTTTGTCTCTAAGCCCGTTTCTAAAGGACAGAAGCGAGATTCATAGAAAAAATACATATAAAATAAAGCAGCAGCAGATTTTTTCAAATAAAGAGGGTTCGCCAGTGGGGGGTACGGTTCTCCTGCATCATTCTTCGGTGCCCGTGTTAGCAGTGAAATAACCTATTTCACTCACGCGCTTTTTTTTACAGTGTATTTTTTAAAAGATGGCTTTATTTCAGCAATTAAAATGGCCATCATAATGAGCATAGCCCCCATAATCATCCGACCGGTCAATACTTCATGTAAAAATAAAACAGACAACACCATTCCGAAAAATGATTCTGTTGATAAAATAATGGATGCCTTTGTAGCGGTTGTAAATTGAAGTGCCCTATTTTGAGTAAGATAGGCAATCGTTGTTGAAAACACCGCTAAGTACAAAATCGAATACATTCCTTCTCCCTCAATCGCCGTCGGTATATCACCTTGGATGAACACCGAGACTACACTTAACAAAGATGCTGTGATGAATTGGACTATCGTCAGTGAAATGCTATCTTCCTTTTGGACAAAAAGGTTGGTGTAAAAAATATTAAAAGCAAAGGCTACTGCACACCCAAGGGATAAAGCGTCGCCTATATTGATTATCATAGAGCTTTGCATGGATAAAAGGCCAATGCCTACTATAGCTATGATCGAACCGTACATTTCAAATCGATCAATTCTTCGCTTATAAATGAGGTAAGCAATGATCGGCACAATGACAACATTGACGGCAGTCAAAAATGCATTTTTAGATGGTGTCGTATATTGCAAACCAACCGTTTGTAAAGCAAATCCCATATATAAAAAGGTTCCTAGAATAGCACCTTTCCTCACGACAGCTTTTGTAAATTTTTTAAATTTGTAGCCAAATAGCACTGTTAGTAAAATTGTAGCTAAAACAAATCTACCTGCCATCACCTGATAAGCAGTAAAATAGTTTAGTGCAATATCGGTTACAACAAATCCGCTGCCCCAAATTATCGCTGTAACGAGCAGCATTCCATCACCTATATATTGTTTCATCTCTTCCCCTCCCTGACTACCCCCAAGGATATCACAAAAAGAAACACAATAACTTGATTGCAATTCCAAACTTTCCAGCTTATTTTTTGGATGGATTCCAATCTGCTTTCGTTTGCTAAATCAGAAAAAAGCTGTCAATATCGACAGCTCCGACCTTAAACTCTTTTTCCACCGTTCATCAAAAAAGTTGACTTTGCTTGCCCAGCAGATCACCAGTTAGGATAATTTTTTCCTGTAAAACTGGCCGTTAGTTTAGAGTACTCCTTCTATTTTTGATTTTATTTGTTCTATATAATGGAGTCCACGAAGAGAGTCTACTTTTTTTCCATCTTTAAATATCACAAGCGTGGGGATTCCTTGAACTTCATATTTTGCAGCCAGGTCCGATTCTTTATCAGTGTCAACCTTTGCGATCGAAATGTTATCTCCCCACTCCAATGATAACTCCTCTAGAATGGGCTCCTGGATACGGCATGGCGGACACCACTTGGCACCAAACTCAACCAGTGTAATCCCATTTTCAATTTCTTTATAAAAATTATGAAGATCTAATTCTTTAATCATCTGTAAAACCTCCCTCTAATTTCCACCATCAATACGGGTACGTTCTTCCTTGATTGAGGTTATCCGTTCAATTAAATTAGAGCGAATCATTGTAAGCAGCTGAATTTGATGATCCAGCTCCTGCAGTTTTTCTTCGTAGATGGGGAGAATTTCATTACAGAAAGCTTCTTTATTTTTCAAGACACAATTTAAAAAACCTGAGATTTGCTCAATCGTGAGTCCCAAATTTAAATAAAACTTAATGGTGTTCACTTGTTCCACTGCCAAATCATGATATTCGCGATATCCGTTTGCTAAGCGCATAGGGCTTAGAATTCCTTGTTCTTCGTAGTACCGTAATGAACGAACACTCACCCCAGTTAGCCTGGATAACTCACCAATTTTCAATGGGGAAGAACCCCCCTTCTTAATGATGTTATGGTTATTATAAACCCTCACATTAATGTTAAGGTCAATGGTTTTTTTAGAAAAAAACATAAAGATTTTTGAGGAAAGCACCCGTTAATGGAATGCTATTATGTTCTTGCATAAAACCATCACTTGCCTCCCAATAAACTTCATTTAATCTATACACTAAGTTTACAAGACTTTAATTTTCAGATGTTATGATTGGTTTACCAACGAATGAGGGGGCAGAATAAATGAATGTGCGTGCGATATTTATCGATATGGATGGTACACTGCTAAAAGCCTCAAACAACATTTCCTGCCGAAATATGGAGGCCATTTATAGGCTCATTAATCAGGGGGTCACGGTGTTTCTAGCCACAGGCAGACACTATGAAGTAACTGCTCCCTACCATAAAGAAATTGGCCTACAAACGCCGATGATCTGTTTGAATGGTGCCGCCATTCACGATGGACAGACTGGAAAAGCTATGCAAATGCAAACCGTTCGAGTGGACGAAGCACGATTTCACCAGCTAACCGCTGAAAATCCTTTTAATGTTATTGTTCATACAGCAAATGGGCTTTATTGTAAGGAAACAAATGAAGAAATTGAATATTGGACAAAAGTTGGGCAAATTCCGCCACGATATATTGGAGATTTAAGACAGGCAAATTATCAAGATGTATTGAAATATAGTGTTCTAACAGGTGCACCAAGTCCGAAATTTTCAGCTTTGTTTAAAAAGGAAGCAGAAGTCATCGATTGGAATAATGGATTTGAACTGCTCGCTCCTAATGTTTCCAAATGGTCTGCCATAAAAAGCTTACTTCGTGCTTATCGAATTAGCCCAAAGGAGGCCGTAGCCATTGGAGACGGACCCAATGATATAGAAATGCTTCGTCATATCGGTACCGGCGTGGCAATGGGGAACGCTAGCGAAGAGGTTAAAACAGCAGCTGATTTCGTGACTGGACACCACGAAAAAGATGGATTAGCAGAATTTATAGAACGTTATCTTCATAAAGCATACGTGGTTTGATGCATGGGTGGTTCTGGCTTGATGCATGGGGACGGTTCTCTTGTCTCATTTTGGGCCTGGCTCAGGGTTCTCAGGTTCCGTAACGTTGCATGGTTATGTATATTTTTAGAAAGCCTGAAATGATGCATAAGAACCGTCCCCATGCCTCACCATCATCCCATTAGTGAATGTCTTTTTTCTTAAAGCGGCCGCCATGTACTGCGGTTACGTCTGTTGCTATGATGAAGGCTTGGGGGTCTAATTCTCTGATGATATCTTTCATTTTTGTTTCCTCCAGCCTTGTAAAGACACTTAAAATAACACGTTTATCTTCACCGCTATAGGAACCCTCTCCGTGCAGAAAGGTCACTCCCCGGCCTAATCGCTCGGAGATGGCATCCGCTATCTCCGTGGTGTTATCACTTATGATATACACCGATTTCATATCATCCATACCTTTTACCACAACGTCAATGGTTTTGAAGGCAATATAATAGGTAAGCATCGAAAATAAAGCATTTTCGACAGAGAAGACAAAGGCTGCAACTGAGAAGATGATCACATTCACAAACATGATGATTTCACCTACAGAAAACGGGACCCTCTTTTCAACTAGAATGGCCAACGTTTCTGTACCATCTAACACTCCGCCATTTCTGATGGTTAACCCTACTCCTAAGCCTAATATTAATCCTCCGAAAACAACAGCCAGCAATTCATTATTTACGATCGGTTTTACATGATGCATGAAAGAAGTCGCCACAGATAGGGCTATAATTCCATATAACATGCTAATCGCAAAGGTTTTCCCAATCTGTTTATAGCCTAAGAAAAAGAACGGCAGGTTTAGAATAACCAAGAAAATACTAAGGTTAAAGGCTGTCACATGGCTCAATATCATGGATAAGCCCGTTACCCCACCGTCAATCATATTGTTTGGAATTAACACAGCCTCTAATCCATAAGCCATAATGATGGCACCAACCGTAATAAATAATCCCCTTTTAACAATATTTCTTGCCGTTAACCTTTTATGATTCGCTTTCTTTTTTTCTGCATATGTACTCATACAATTCCCCCTCTATTTTTGATGCATGGATGATGCAAGGGGACGGTTCTCCTGCCTCATCCATAAAGCACAATAAAACTCCCTTACTGCTAGGCCTCTGGACAAACACATGCCTTTCTTCAAAATAAAATGGAGAAAGGACGGTGATTCGAAATGGCAAACTCACTCAATATAAGTCAATTTAAGGTACAAGCACTTTCCAACAATGCAAACGTAAATTTTAGCGGAACCACTCAAAACAGCCATACTTCTAATAATATCATAATCGGCGGCAATTTTAGTTTCGGCGATGGCTCTTCCAACTCATTCACCAATATTAATTATGGCAATATAACCGTTCCAAATGAAAAAACAGTCCAAGATTCTTAGGCAAACGAACATCGTATTTTTTATTTAGGATTTGTATTAAACAATGTTTGATGCATGGGGGCACATATTTCTGAAAACATCTAAATTGATGCATGAGAACCGTCCCCTTGCCTCATCCCAAAACTAAAAAGGCTTTACTCCTTATTTGAAGTAAAGCCTGTTTATTATTCCTTTGTAGTCCGAGAAACTGATGCATGAGAACCGTCCCTCTGTCCCTTTTTATACCCTATATAAAGAATCAGAAACCAAATAGGCGCTACGTATAAGGCTATTCGCATTTCTGGGATAAATGCCATTAGGATGATGACAAGTGCTAGAAAAGTTAGGGCTAAGTAGGTTGAAAATGGATATAACGGAATTTTAAATGCTAGTTTTTCTATTTCATTTTCTGTTTTTGATTGCCTGAACTTTAATTGTGCAATCAGGATAATCGTCCAGCTAGTGATAACCGCAACTGTGGCTACAGAAGAAATATACAAGAACACTTTTTCAGGAACAATATAATTCAAAACTACTGCCACCAATAAAATAAATGACGAGAAGAGGACTCCACGTCTCGGACTGCCACTCTTGCTAAGCTTTCCGAAATATTGCGGACCGTTATTTTGCAATGATAAGTTATATAGCATCCTTCCCGAACTGAATAACCCACTATTAAAAGCGGATAATGCTGCTGTTATGACCACAAAGTTAATAATATCGGCGGCACCCGGAATTCCAACTTTGTCAAAAATCAACACAAACGGGCTTCCTTTCGTGCCAATCTGATTCCAAGGATATAAAACCATCATGATACCTAATGCACCAATATAAAAAATTAATATCCTCCAGACAACATTGTTAATGGCTGATGGAATCGACTTTTCAGGATTTTTTGCCTCCCCTGCTGTAATTCCAACCAATTCTACTCCGCCAAATGAAAACATGACAAGAACCAATGACATTAAAATACCTTTGATACCGTTTGGCACGAATCCTCCATGAGACCAAAGGTTTTCAAAAGCGATCGGCTGACCTCCATTTCCGAAGCCAAAAAGGATAATTCCTAATCCAAGAATAATCATTCCAATAATGGCAACCACTTTAACCAGCGCAAACCAAAACTCAAACTCTCCAAATGCTTTTACATTGGCAAGATTAATTAGTGTAATCACGACAAGTACCGCCAATGCTGTCAGCCATTGCGGAATATCTAGAAACCAGTAATTCACATAAACACCAACCACCGTGATCTCAGCCATTCCAACGACAACCCACATAAACCAATAGGTCCACCCGGTGAAGTAACCTGCAAACGGACCTAAATATCGATGGGCGTATGAACTAAATGAACCTGAAACCGGTTCATCTACAGCCATTTCTCCCAGCGCTCTCATAATGGTGAAAATAACCAGGCCTCCGACTAAATATGACAACAGAACAGACGGACCCGCCATTTGAATCGTGGCACTTGAGCCATAAAATAGACCAACCCCAATCGCACCTCCAAGTGCGATTAACTGGATGTGCCTATTATCTAAACCTCGCTGCAACTTCTCACTTTGATGATTTTTCCCCAACCCTTACTCCTCCTAGCTTTATGCCTCTACTAATTTGAATCCCAATCATTTCTACTACCTTATTTAAGAGATTATAATTATTTAAGAATTTTCAAGCAATGAAGCAAATTAACGCTTTACTGTATTAAATGATGCAGAGGGACGGTTCTTTTGCCTCATCGACCGGTGACAGCTAAAAACCCGTGTTCAAACATAGTACCGTATATATTTCTGAAAAAACAAGAATTGAGGCATGAGAACCGTCCCCATGCCTCAAAAAAATAGAGGCTGCTCAAGTTGAGTCAGCCTCTTTGGTGATTTTTATTTTATCGTAATGTTTTTAATGCTCCGCTCCATGCATTAACTTCTTCTAGCATGGCGTTTACATTGTTGAGGTGTAATTCTTGTGGTTTAAATTCGGTTCCATTTACGAAGTCGGTAAATAGGCTCAATGTTGGATGTGTGCGAACATCCGCCACTTTTTGTTCGGCAAGAATTCCACGTAAATGTTCAGCAGCGCGAGCTCCGCCAGTCGAGCCATAGCTGACAATACCAGCAGCTTTGTTATACCAAGCTTCACGAGCAAAATCGATGGCATTTTTTAACGCACCCGTAATACTGTGGTTGTATTCTTGAACGATGAATACAAATCCATCAAGGCTGGCTAGTTTCTCATTCCAAGTAGCAATGCCTGGCTCGGAACCATCTGTTGTTCCCAAAAATGGCAAATTAAAGTCAGCAATATCGACGATTTCGTAGTTAGCATCGCCGCGTTTATCAGCAATCCCTTTGACCCATTCTCCAACCTGCGGGCTTACACGACCTTGGCGTGTGCTGCCTAAGATAATTCCAATGTTTAATTTTTCAGTTGTCACAGCTATTTCCTCCTTCGTTTGTTTCCCAAATAGTTTGTCTATAAAGCCCATTTTCATGACACCCCTAAAATTTTTTATTTACTTGTTTCTCTCCGCACGATTGGCGCTACTTCTGTCGCCAACAATTCAATTCCTTCAGCTATTTTCTTAAATGGAATACCGCCTATATCTATCTGTGCCATAAACCGCTGGTGCCCAAAAAGTTCGTGTTGTCGAAGGATTTTCTCCACAATCTGTTGTGGGCTTCCTACAAACAAGGCGGTATCCGGACCTGTCATATGTTCAAAATCTGATTTTGATATTTTTCCACTTGTCATCCCGCGCTGGCGGTTTACATTTGACCAGTAATTTGAATAATAAGGGTAAAATTCATCCTTGGCCTGCTGGGTTGTTTTTGAAATATACCCATGACCCGTAACACCTACCTTTAATTTTTCCAAATCATGCCCCGCAGCAATGCCCGCATTACGGTACAGTTCTACCAGTGGCTTAAATCGAACTGGGTCGCCGCCGAGTATTGCCAAAGCCATCCCAACACCTAGCCTGCCTGCACGGGCTGCACTTTCCGGCGTTCCCCCTACACCAATCCAAACGGGTATCTGGTTTTGGAAAGGCCGCGGAGCAATTTCAGCATTTTTTAAAGAGGAACGAAAGTGGCCATCCCAGGTAATCCTCTCGTTTTCGTTAAGCTTTAAAAATAAATCGATATTCTCCGAGAACAAGGCGTCATAATCATTTATGTCATACCCGAATAAAGGGAAGGATTCTATGAAAGCCCCGCGGCCTGCCATGATTTCTGCCCTTCCTTCTGAAAGCAAATCCAGCGTAGCGAAATCTTCAAACAGACGAACAGGATCAACCGTGCTTAATACGGTCGTAGTACTGGTCAATTTAATTCGTTTGGTTTTTTGTGCAATTGCCGCTAAAACAACTGGAACGGCAGACGTGGCATAGTCTAAGCGGTGATGTTCACCCACTCCAAACACATCAAGTCCAGCTTCGTCGGCAAGTGTAGCGGCAGCCATTATTTCCTTTATTCTTTGCCCTGCACTGACCGTTTGACCAGTATGAGGGTCTACACATATATCCCCAAGTGTATAGAGGCCAATTTCTATTCCCGTTTTCTTTTCCTTTTGCATAACAGGATATTCCCCCAGTTATCATGGATAATTTTTTCAAACTCTCAGGATGATGCGGTTACCTGAAGGATCAGAAGTAATGAACGAACCATTTTCTTCAGCAACAGATGCTCCAATACTCTTCAGTTGATTTATTATATTATTTCTCTTTTCCTCATTTGCCAGCATGAGCGTAAATGTTTCAAGTCCAACACTATTAGGAGAAGGTGCAGGCGCGCCTACCCCATTCCAAGTATTTAAGCCAATATGGTGATGGTATTTACCATCGGAAATGAAAAGTGCTTGATTTCCAAATCGGTTTACCACTTCAAATCCAAGACCTTTGGTATAGAACTCTTCAGTCTTTCTTAATTCGGAAACATGTAAATGGATATGTCCCATCACCGTGCCGGCCGGCAGCCCTTCCCATGCGGGCTGTTTTCCGCCAGAAAGCAGGTCGGAGAAATTCAACGGGTCAACGGCCATTGCCACTTCTCCCTTATTCCAATTCCATACGGAAGGGTCACGGTCGATATAAATTTCAATTCCATTTCCATCAGGGTCGGATAAATAAAGAGCTTCGCTCACAAGATGATCGGAGGAACCGAACCGCAAGCCGATTTCCGCAAAATGCTGCACGATTCTCGCTAAATCTGAACGATTCGGAAGAAGCAGGGCATAGTGGTACAATCCGGTTGTTTTTCCCTGCTTTGGCACCACGTTCGTTGGTTGTTCGATCGATAATAAAACGGTCTTTCCATCAGCAGTAAGATTAGCGGTTCGCTCCGATTGATCCAATACCTTAAAACCAACCACTTGTTGATAAAAAGCTAATGAACGTTGTAAATTTTCTACCTTTAGATTCACTTGGCCTACAAATGTAATAGGTTCACGATGAAAATTCATTTTTGTTGCCCCCTTTTTATGCTTTCTCAGAGCGAAACAGGACGTTATCCAACGCTAGAACTGATTTATTTGCTGCAGCGAGATAAATTGAAATTGCCATTAAAGCTAAGTCAAGCTCATAGCCTGCCATTTGACCATTGCCAAGAAATCCGACAGCGATTTTTACTTTTACAATGGCAACAGTCAAAACAATCGCAAAGAGAATCGAAATTATCCTTGTTCCTATTCCTAAAATAACCGCGATGCCACCGATTAATTCGATTAGAGCTACCACATAAGCTGTAAAACCCGGAATACCTAAACTTTCAAAAAAGCCAGCCGTATTTTCAATGCCGCCTTGGAATTTTGCAACCCCATGTATTAAGAAGGTTGCCCCCAAAAATACTCGTAAAATAGTTGTTACCACTTCATTTTTTCTTGCCATTTACTATGCACTCCTTTGATTTTGATTTTGTTTTAAAAACAATTTGTTAGTTAGTTACTTTATGTAAGTAAGTATATTTCGATAAGTTTATGGTGTCAAGTAAGTAATTTGTAAAAAACAATTTAATTATTTTTAAATATGTTTATAATAATTAGTAAGGAGTTGATTCAATTGGATAAATCGATTTGTCCTCGCTTTGAAAAAGCCATGGGGTTATTGAGCCAACGATGGACCGGTATGATCATTTACCAGCTTTTATCTGGTCCGCAGCGGTTTTGCACCATTGAATCTTCAATTGGTGTAAGCGGCAGAGTGCTCTCAGAAAGGTTGAAGGATTTGGAAAATGAGGGAATCGTAAAACGGGAAGTCTTCCCGGAAACTCCAGTCCGAATCGAATATTCACTAACCGACAAAGGCCAAGCACTAAAACCACTCATGAACAGCATAGAGGACTGGTCACAGAACTGGTTGTGATGCATGGGGACGGTTCTTTTGCCTCAAATATCAGAGTTGAACCCTATAAACAAAGGGCAGACTTCCACTACTTAATCGTAATGGGAGTCTGCCCTTTTTGTTGATGCGTGGGGACGGTTCTTCTGCCTCATCCCGAAATCCGGCATCTTGCCCGTGTTAGTGCAGGGTAAGTGCGAAAACTTCTCAAAACACCTGAAATGATGCATAAGAACCGTCCCCTTGCTTCAATTTAACAATATGAAAAGAATGAATGAATTAGGAGAGAAATATGGAGTTTAAACCAACGGCTGGAGAGATTTCGAATATTTGGAGATACATTATTGGTAATCAAGCACATCTTTGCTTCCTTGAACATTGGACTTCACACGCGGAAGATGAAGATTTAAAAATGATATTACAATGCTCTAAGGATCTAGCACACCAAATTGTTAAAGAAGGTTTAGATTTATATGAAAGAGCAGGTTTTCCTCAACCAATTGGTTTCACTATAATTAAAGATGCCATCCCAAATGCACCTAGATTAATGTCAGATAAACTGGTGCTTTTCGTACTTCAGATCCTCTCTGAATATGGGGTATATGGATACGGGTTAACATTGGGAAAAACTGAAACACCTGAAGTTCTTGCCTATATAAAAAATTGCCTTTTTAATTCGACTGAACTATATCAGAAAATTACAGAAGCGATCCATAAAAAAGGGTGCCAACATCAACCTGTCTATATTGCCCCGCCTAAGCAGGCTGAATTAGTTCAAGAACAATCCTTCCTAGCAGGTTGGTGGGGGGAACAACGCCCCGTTAGTGCCATAGAAATTGATAGCCTATTCTATAGTCTTCGTGGTGTTATGTTAGCAAAAATAATGCTTATGGCATTTTCTCAAATTGCAAAAGATCCGAAGGTCCAAAAGTATTGTAAAAGAGGGAAGGATATAGCAGGAAAGCGAGTAGAGAAAATCCAATCTCTAAATTCAATTGAGAGCTTGCCTTTTCTAGCCACATACGAATCTGAAATAACAGACTCCACCACTTCACCATTTTCAGATCAATTAATTATGTTCGAAGCCCTTTCTCTTGTCGAAATCGCCATTAGCAGGTATGGAAATGCCTTAAGTGTCGTTGCAAGAAGAGATTTAAGCGCTATGTTTGCGTCATACATCGTGGAAACTGGTACCTTCCTAGATGATGGATTGAGTCTTATGATTGAAAAAAAATGGTTTGAACAGCCTCCAATGGCCTCCGAACGAAACTCATGAGGCATGGGGACGGTTCTTCTGCCTCAAATTTTTTCGAAAATTTCAGAGTGGAAACCAATAAAAAAGGGTGACTCCCGCTAGTTAATTGTTATGGGAGTCTGCCCTTTTGTTTTTACTATTTAAAAATACGATGATTCATACTCACTTTCCATCAACTTAATCCGCTCGTAAAGCTCTTTGTTAACAGGCGTCGGAATGCCAAATTTCTTCCCTAGTTCTAAAACCGTGCCAGAGAATAAATCCACTTCACTGAATCGTTTTGCTTCAACATCTTGAGCCATTGACGGCTTTCCTTCAGGACTCAAGGTGCCCAGCACGGTTAACCAATAGTCTAAATCTGCCTCCGTTAAATGGACTCCTTCTTTCTCAGACAGTGCAATGACCTCACGCATAGCAGCAATCATCGTATCTCTTGCTTGTCCTTCCCGCTGTATTTCACCATAGTCGCTCCTGTAAACAGCAACCGTTTGATTCACACCTACATTGAGCATAAATTTGCCCCATAATCTCTTCTTCATATCTGTGTCTACCTGATAAGGAAGTTCCATTTTTTCAAAAAATGCCTCCACACTCTTAACCTTATCTGAAATTACTCCAAATTCCCGGTCCCCAAAACAAATCATTCCCTTATTGGCATAAGTTAGCTCATTGCCAACCTTAACGGCGTCCATACCTTGGGCGACACTATATAGGATTTTATCCATCCCAAACGCTTTGCCAATAACATCCTCACTGCTGATCCCATTTAGCAGTGATAAAATGATTGTGTTTTCTCCGACATGATTTCTTGCAGCTTGGATCGAATCCTCCAACCCATCATATTTCACCGCAAAAATCAATAGATCAGCTGTTTCGCATTTTTCCTCTGGTGTTACATAATGGAATTCACAGCGTTCACCATTACAATAAACCCCGTCAGTTTGGTATCTCCCAATTCGATCCTGATCGGCAATTATCCTTAAATCATTCTTTGGCATTTTCTTGGTCAAATGATGGCCAAACAAAATCCCTAAAGCCCCTAATCCAATAATTGATACCTTTTTTATTTCCATGACAGCCCTAATTCCTTTCTTATGATGCATGGGGACGGTTCTGCCGCCTCATTCCGCGGTCCGGCACAAGGTCCGCATTCGGTATATGTTGCAACATACTACCAAACGAGATCCCTGAATTGATGCATAAGAACCGTCCCCATGCCTCAATTTTATTTTGTAATACAATATTTGCGGTCTAACCATTTGGAGATGCTGAGTACAGCGACTCCGACAATTAGGTATAGAAAGCCTCCAACTTCTATTACATATCCAAAGTTAGGAATAAGTCTAGGGAGAAAAACCATACCGAGTATGGATAGTGTCATAATGAAAGATAATAACGCAAAATCTTTCACTTTATTTGATACTTTGTAAACAGATTGTTGCAGCCATTTTAAGATTAGAACCACATCAAGGAAAATGATACAAGCAACGATTATAAACGTAACAATGGCTGTCCCGACATACACTGTCTGATCGCTATTTTTAAAATAGTGGATTATGATGTCTCCGATCCCATTCACTACAGCTATTAAGCCTGCCAGCTTCACTAACAAAAAGACTATAAAATAGGCTGTGCTTTTCCCCGGTTCTTTAGGTAACTGCTTGATCATTTCATCACAGTACGCAGATGGATTCTCTCCAAATATATCCACAGCTCGTTTTCCTTCTTTCTGTGCCTCAATGATATGATCTAAAAGCTCCATTAATAATTCTTCTGATTGCTGCTCCGAAACGGCCAAACTCGCTCGGATATAAACGAGCATTTTACCGTAATATTCTTCATTTTCTTTCGTCAATTCATTTCGTTTTCGATTATTTAGTTCAATCAACTCTTTAGCGTTCATCATCCAACCCCCTATTTAACAATTTATCTACAGGTTTCTGAATATTTTCCCATTCCTCTCGAAATTCAGCTATTGCCTTTTCCCCTTGAATAGTAAGTTGGTAGTATTTCCGTTTAGGACCTGTTGGGGAAGCGCGCATTTCACCTTTAATTAACCCCTCCTTTTGGAGACGAAGCAAAATGGGATAAATGGATCCTTCACTCACATCATTCAAGCCAAATTGTTGAAGTTTCTGTGATAGTTCATACCCATAAACCGTTTCTTTTTCAATAATTGATAGAATACATCCTTCCAAAATCCCTTTTAATAATTGGCTTCTCAAAGACATTAACGTTTCGTCCTTATCGCTATCTTGTAATACAAGATACTATGTTTTAATTTAGCTACCTTGCAAAACAAGATAGCTTGACATTACCTATCATATCCTATTTTTGGTAATCGATCAAGTCTTGATGCATGGAGACTGGTACATCAACAGGGACGGTTCTCATGCCTCATTCCGCGGTCCGGCCCTGGCCCACATTCGGTACCTGGTGCAACGTAATCCGCTGATTTGATGCAAAAGAACCGTCCCCATGCCTCATTATTGTAAAATAAATTCAAAATAGTTGAGAATTTGCGGATGGTTGGTTCGTTATAGTTAGTGAAAAAGCTTTTTCAAAAAATGAAGGAGATATAATATGGCCGTTTCTAACAAGAATTTTATTAAACGCTTAAAAAAGCAAAAAGAAGATGCCCTGGAGTATGTCATTGATGAATATATGCCCTTTGTCAAAGCCATTTCACTGAAAATATTACAGCCGCTTGGTAAACGTGATGCCGTCGATGATTGTATAAATGATGTGTTTTTAGAAGTTTGGAAAAACAGCCATCAATTTAATGGGGATGAGGCAGATTTCAAAAAGTGGATCGGCACCATCACAAAGTATAAATCAATTGATTACTATCGAATCTTTGAAAAACAGACTGCACGCGAGGCTCCTCCCGTTGAACTTGAACAAATTAGTTCACCTACGAGTTTACAAAAGTCCGTATTAGATCGGGAACAAAAAAATGAGCTACTTTTTGAACTATGCAAACTAGCTGAACTAGATCGCGATATTTTTATCATGAAATACTTTTTAGAGATGACTAATAGTGAAATTGCTGATTCACTGCATCTATCAAAAGCTGCAGTCGATAATCGATTGTATCGCGGCAAGAAAAAATTAGCGGAAAATATGAAATTGAAGGAGCAATTCATTATATGAGTTACTATAAAAAGCTAGCGAATCTCAATATTGATGAAATCGAACCTGTGGCAGTTAGTGAGATTGAAAAAAAACGCGTGAAACAGCATGTTATGGGAGTGGGCGCAAAGAAGAAAATAAAGGTTTTTAAATATATGGCAGTGGCAGCAACGATTGCACTCGGGGCCACGATTGGTGCGAGTTTTGCCGTACCATCACTCGCATCCCAGATTCCATTTATGAATAATATTATGAGTTACTTTAAAGATGAAAACTCTTATACTAGCAACTATTCCAAATTCGCAACATCTATTTCACAAACCCAGTCAAGTAATGGTGTGTCCATCATGATTGAAGATGCTGTATTTGATGGATCGTCGATTACGATTTCCTATGCGATTGAAACTGATAAAGATTTAGGAACAAGTCCTGGCATGTCATCAGCATTCAATGTAAAGGGAGCAGAGGCAATTGGGGCGGCTGGCACGATAAAAAAAGTCAATGACACAACATATGTAGGTACAGAAAAAATAACGCCTACATTTCGTGGAAGCAAACCTGACCGTATTGAAATTAGCTGGGAACCGGGGGCATTCAAAAATCTAGAAACAGATGAATTCATTGCAGGTGATTGGCATTTCGCCTTTGAAGTGTCCGCTTTGGAAAACAAGTCGAAACTTGTGAATCAGTCCGTTACCAATCATGGTGTGACAGTTAACATTAAGTCCATTGAAACGAATGGTTTGTCGACAGTGATCCACTACGAACAAGTGGTGGAAGCCCGTATTCTAGACAAATGGCCGCATGTAACCGCAGAAATTAAAAGTGTACAAGATGATTTAGGGAATAGCTACAGCGTTGATGGGAACGGAGGTGTCAGCCGTGACAATGGAGTATCCTTTGAATGGAGCAGTACGATTAAATCCATCCATCCAAACGCAAAATCACTAACATTAGTACCAGTCATCTACTATTCCCTTGGCTCAGGAAAAGGACTAGAAACAAAAGAAATGGACCCCATCACTATCGAGCTAAAGTGATGCAGAGGGACGGTTCTTGTGCCTCACTTTTTTGAGGCACAAGAACCGTCCCCATGCTTCATCTTAAGACGAACATCCGCTTCCGCAGCTTGAGCAGGAAGAGCAGCTGCTTCCCCCGCCATCTCCTCCTCCACTGTCCCCGCCGCAATTCCCGGAATCCTTCCCAGAGTCGTCCGAAGAGGCGGATCCGCAAAAAACAGCGGTGGTGCAGCCGCTTGTATATTTTGCCGCTTCGGCAAAAGCAAACGCTCTCATGTAGTCCCAATAATGATCAAAATAAAAATACGAGAAAAAGACCATCCCCAGCGCGAGTGGAGCCATATCGCCATACGTCCGCTGTTTCGAAAATGAACCTTTCGGGTTAGCATGATACATATTTTCGGCTTCGCTTAATTGCTTTTTCAGCCGATTAACCAAAAATTCAAGGACGTCTTTATTTTCCTCGCTCCGCTGAAAATATTTTTCAATCAACGCTTCCGTACTGCTTTCCTTAAATTCTTTTAATAGCCCTTCCTCCATTGGGTACTTGAAAAAACTCCCCCATGTTTTCCAGCTGAACTGAGTAATTTCAAACAGCTGTGAAAAAATCCAGTCAAAAAAGGCTCGTTCCTGTGGTGCCGGTTCGGGATTGGTGTTCGGTGTATGATGCAGCATTTTTCCTAAGAATTTCTCGGAAAACGCCTGATAATTTTTTGTAAAAAGAATCATTTCATGCCAGATTTCATCGACGTCTTCACTAAACATCGGCGCCTTCTTTAAAATGTTGGCCACGATAAAATACCGCTTTAATTCAAACAGCAGCCATTCAAACTCATCTTCACTCCGATTCGGAAAATCCTTTAAAAAGCGCTGTTTTACCTGTTGTATGTATTCATCTTCTAGTGAGGTGTTTAATTGATCAATCAAAGGCTGTATCGGGACATGACTTAACACGCCTAAGTTGGCCGGGATATTCTCCTTAACTAATTTAGGCCGCCTTTTGCCCGCCGACGAAATATATAGCACGATAACTCCTACGACTATTACCCCTGTTATAATACCCCCCGCAGTCATTCCATTCCTCCCTCGTGGATGTTCTGTTTGGAAAAATTTCCTAACCTATAAAAATTATAAACAATGGAAATATAATTTTTAAGGTTTTTTCAGAAAATTTACTCAAACTTAACAATCCTTGTTGATGCATAGGGACGGTTCTCTTGCCTCATCCTGCGGTGTCGAATCAGGGTTCCTATTTAGTGAATGACCTGGAAATGATGCATAAGAACCGTCCCCATGCATCATTCTAAAATTATCCTACACGAGAGATGGAGTTTCTTAGACATGCAGATGGAGCGTTTGATCTTGACTGCAATGTGGCTGTTTGGCTTTGCTGGCTTTATTTTGTTTATTCCACGTAAAGATTGGCGAAAGGGGATTTTGGCATTCATGATGTTTCAAGGTATCATCTGGCTTTGCGATATGCCTTCGTTCCATTTTGGCTTGTTTAGTGCGCCTGTTCGGGAGTTCCCAAAAGCCAGCCATCTTCCCATTACAATCGATTATTGGTTTTATCCCATTTTGTTTTCCCTATATTACGTGCATAAGAAAGTAAAGGGCAGCCGATGGTCCAGGTTTATATACTTTATTATTTGGGTTTCTGCCGTCACGTTGTTTGATATTACTCTCGAAAGATTTACAGATTTATTAGATTATAAATGGTTGACGTGGTGGGGGATGTGGATTTACATTTGGTTTCTCTTTTACGTGAGTCAAGTCTTGTGCAATTGGTTCTTTAAGGATAAAGCTTTGTTTCAAACAGAACGGCGGGGTATCTGATGAGAATGGAATGGTGGATCTTAATATCCGTCTACGCAGTGTCAACAGGGATTCTTTTTTTCATACCGAAAAATAAATTTCGCCTTGCCGTCGTGGCTATATTGTTCAAACAGGTTATTACCTTTCTTATAGGTTTAGTAGTCGTGGAGCTTGGACTGCTTGAATATCCTGTCCGATTATTTCCTTCTGTCAATCGGACGAGCTTTACATATGAGTACTTTGCTTTTCCAGTCATATGTGCCGCCTTTAATGTCTGGTATCCCAATAACCGAAGTACTCTTACTCAATTTGCATATTATGTAGGCTATAGCACGGTGCTGACAATCGGTGAAATCATTATCGAAAAATACACCGACCTCATTACATACATACACTGGGCCTGGTATATTTCTTGGATTACCATTTGCCTTTCATTCTTTATATCGCGATTATTTTGTCGCTGGTTCTTTGCAAAATGATGCATGGGGACGGTTCTCTTGC
Source organism: Neobacillus citreus (assembly GCF_018343545.2). GTDB lineage: Bacteria > Bacillota > Bacilli > Bacillales > Cytobacillaceae > Neobacillus > Neobacillus citreus. The sequence goes on from NZ_JAGYPE020000005.1 coordinate 33,718, forward strand.
CTCATCTGTGGTGCCGGTCCAGATTCCATGATAGGAAATTGTATGACCGCCGCTGTGAAAGATACACGATTATATGCGGGATTAAATGTCAAATAGGGAGCCCAAAAGGGAATGAAGACCCAAGGATACAATGATTAAAATCCACCAGCTTTTTTTAGGTTTCAATCTATACTTTCTCCTGTAGTAATAAGTAATGGGTGACTAAACGAATTTAAAAAAGTATAAAAATAATGTCACTCAAACTTCTAAATAAAAAAACGACCAAAATGATGCATGAGAACCGTCCCCATGCATCAAAATCCCTCGAATTCATCTGTATACTTAATAATCAATACCATAAAATAATTTCAGAATAATTAATGGAAAAACTGGAGGTATTTTTTTGGGGATTTTTAAGCAGAAGTCGACAAATAAATTAACCGCAGCGGAAGTTTCCGCTCTTTGGCTTCAGTATATGGGCGATAGTATGGCAATCTGTGTTTACAAATATTTTCTTAAAATTGTTGAAAATAATGAGATTAAATCCATCTTAGAATTCTCTTTACAGTTAGCTGAGGGTCATATTACGAAAATCACCGCATTCTTGAAAAGTGCAAATTACCAAGTCCCAATCGGATTTACAGAGAATGACGTGAATGTTAATGCCCCACGTCTGTTTTCCGATCAATTTTTACTATTTTACTCCTATATTATGACCATACATGGGTTAACCGCTTATAGCTTAGCGGTTACAAATACGGAAAGAGAAGATATTCAAAATTATTTTTTTAAATGTACGGAAGAGTCTAAGGAATTGTTCCAAAAAATAGTGAAATTGGCTAAAAGCGAGCCGAAATATTCAAGTGTCCCCTCCATTCCTTCGCCTCATTGGGCGGAATTCATGGAAACACCAGGATTCATTTCAAATTTAATTGGCGACAAACGGCCACTAAATAGTTCTGAAATCAGCACCCTTTTCTTTAATTCAACGAAAACTGGATTTATCAGGTCATTAAGTTTGGCATTTAGTCAGGTGGCAATACATGAAGATGTTCGTAACTTTATGTTGAAAAACGTTAAATTAGCAGGGAAAGATGCTGAAAGCTTTGACGCTATATTGCAAGAAGATCATTTGCCAATACCTGAGAAATGGGATTCAGAAATTACCGATTCTACTGTAAGTCCATTTTCTGACAAATTGATCATGTTTCATGCAGGGTTTTTAGTAAATGCAGCTCTTACTTATTATGGTGCATCATTAGGTTCCAGCTTTAGATCGGATATACTCGTAAACTATACCAAAGTATTTACCCATGCTTTGGAGGCTGGTGCCATTTCATACAATATTATGGTTAAACATGGATGGTTAGAAAAACAACCGGAAGCGATTGACAGAAATCATCTGATGAAAGATTAATGAGATGATACGGCAAATTGTGCGTTGTATCCTACCTTTCGGCTGTCTTTACATCTGCTACATATATCAGGGTGTTTTGGGGAAATTGATATTAGAGAATTTTGTCTAATTCATTGGAGGTTGGATTATGGAGTTTGGAAATCAGGTGGGGCTTACTTCGGCAGAGATTACATCTTTATGGGCTTCTTACATCAATGACAGTGCTATTTCATGCAAGTTCAAATTTTTTCTATCCAAGGTTGAGGATGAAGAAATTAGACCATTACTTAAAAAGGCTTTTGATATTGCTCAAGGAAATCTTAACACTCTAACTGAAATTTTCAAAAAAGAAAAGTATCCAATTCCATATGGTTTTAAACTTGATGAAGATGTCGATATATCTGCACCTAGATTGTATTCAGATTCATATGCGTTAAATTACCTCCATCAATCAGCTCAAATTGCCCTTCAAGGTTATAGCATGAATCTGTCCTTATCTGTCAGGGGAGATGTTTATAGCCATTTTAATGAATGCATTTCACAATTAACACCATTTCTAAGAGAGGTAAAGGAACTTTTATTATCAAAAGGGCTTTATATCAGGTCTCCCCATTTACCCATACCAGATGATATAGATTTTGTTAAAAAGAAAAGTTTTTTAAAAGGTTTTTTTGGAGAAAAAAGACGTTTAACAGGTACAGAAATTACAAATCTCTTTACTAACATTCAAAGAAATGCTTTTGGGGTAGCAACCTTGCTGGGATTTAGTCAAGTTGCCCAGTCAAAAGAGGTTACCGAGTACTTGGTTAGAGGAAAGGACATTGCTAAAAAACACTGTGAAATTTTAGGTTCCCTTCTTAGTGAGGATGACCTCCCTGTACCAATGACATGGAATACCGAAGTAACAGAGTCAACGGCTTTTACCTTTTCTGATAAGCTAATGATGTTTTATACTACATCATTAATCGCCCTTAGCATCGGATTTTATGGAACAAGTATGGCAGTGAGCCCTCGAAAGGATATAGGGCTTCAATATGTTAGGCTCTCTGCTGAAATAGCAGAGTATGCAAAAGATGGAGCAAATATATTGATTGAAAACGGATGGTTGGAACAGCCGCCAATGGCTGCGGATCGGGATGAATTGGCAAAGAAATGAGGCATGGGGACGGTTCTTCTGCTTCATTCTGGATGCTGGCCCATGGTCATTTTTGGTCCATGAAATGCCTGACATTGATACATTGGTAGCACCCCCTTTGTCTACAATCTGTGACAAATACTCTTTAGATCTTCGACCGAGAATTATTAACTCTCAGTTGCAGTATCCCCCATCGCAATGCTCTCTGGGGAAAGAAATGCGTGATTACTTGCATAAACGCGGCTATGGTCGCTCTCAAAGCATTACAACAAAGCCCCTTTATTCGACAAATTTCCAGGGAAATGTAGTTAACCAAACGTTTTTGTAAAAATGGCCAAAACCCTGTTAAATCAAAGGTTCGCGGCTTTAACTTACAGAAAAAATTGCCGAGCGCTGTCTTAAGCCCACAAAAATAAACCCTGCTCCACAAAAGCAAGGTTTATTTGAGAGGATGATTCATAGGGACGTTTCTCTTGTCTCATTCCGCGGTACCATTTCAGGTACCATCTTCGGCACATAAGCTGAAAACGACTGAAAATGATGCATAAGAACCGTCCCCATGCATCATTTATGTTGGGCTTTTAGCCATTCCATTGCAACATTGGCGTGTAATGCAGCGCCGTATTTGAAGGTGTCTTCGTTTTGGTGCATGCGAGGGTTGTGGACAGGTGGTTGTCCTTCTTTACCTGTACCTAAGACGACAAATGCAGAAGGTACGGCCTGAGAGATATGAGAAAAATCTTCTGATCCCCCCAAACAGCCATGGTCCACAACATTTTCTTTACCTACAATGTCTTCTAATGCCGGCATAACTTCATCAATAAATTCTGGATTATTGTGGGTTGTTGGTGTATGGAAATCTACAATGTTATACTCACCGCGCCACGCTTTGACGATATGATCGATCATTTCCGGGATCCGTTTGCACATATGATCTCTCGATTGTTGGTCAAAGCTGCGCATATTCCCTTGCAGGACTGCTTTATCCGGGATAATATTTGTCACTGTCCCCCCGCTCATTGCTCCAATGGAGAAGGTCACACTTGCCTTTGGATCCACTTCGCGGGTATATAGTAAGTTTAAGCTGGTATATAGTTGATTCATAATCATATTAGCATCAATGGTTTTATGCGGCTGTGAACTATGCCCGCCATTTCCTTGAATTTCAACAATATACGTATCCATTGCCTGAGATACAGTTCCTTTGGTGACAGATAACGTACCGGCTTCTTGGTCAGGCATAATATGGATGGCAAACGCTGCATGTACTTTAGGATTTTCAAGCAGCCCGTCATCAATCATTAACTTAGAACCATAGCCCCATTCTTCCCCCGGCTGGAACATTAATTTAACGGTTCCTTGCAGCTTATCTTCATGATCCTTTAACATTCGGGCAGCGCCCAAAAGCATGGCGACGTGTGAGTCATGACCGCAGGCGTGCATTTTACCCGGAATCTTCGATTTATATTCGGAATCATATTCTTCTTCAAGCGGCAGGGCATCCATATCGGCACGGAGCAAAATACAAGGTTCACCTTTACCAATCGTTGCCACTACACCTGTACAATTTTCCTGTAAGCCAAATCCTGCTCTCGCATATTTTTTGGCAATTTCCTCTGGCACGACACCGCATGGCTTATTTTCAATCCCCATTTCATCCAAACGCTGCCGGATATATTTTTGCGTATTTGGAAGATCGAAACCAAGTTCCGGATGCTGGTGTAAATAGCGGCGATCTTTTATGATTTGCTCTTCATATTTCTGTGATTCCTCAAAAAAATTCACCTTAATTGGTAAAGTAGAAGTCATTATACTGGTCCTCCTTTTACTTGTAATACCCCACCTTTATGGGCAGGGTATGGTAATCTTTTAAATTTTTAAAAACAACATTAGACTGCTTCTTTTCTCGGGATATCTGAATTTAAAGCAAACTTTGGTTTTGTTTTCACTGCTACGAAAAATAATACAAATTCTACAACCGCAAAAACAATTAACATCTTGATCAATAATCCATAGGAATGATTAATGTTATAAATTAATCCAGATACGATTGGAGCAATCGCCGCACCTAAGGATGTAAATAAAGATACAGTTCCATATTTTGCACTGTATTCTTTCTCACCAAAGAGCGCTGCCGTAAGATAAGCAGGTGTTACCGTAACGGCCGTTGAGCCTAATGCTGAAAAGACGGTATATAGGATGCCAGGAACTAATAGATTTCCTTTCATTAAAAACAGAAAGCAAATGATATCGGATGCAACGATAAATACCAACGTTTTGATTAATCCGATCTTGTCATATAATCTACCGACTAATAGCTTCGCAACAATTACCATCGCTGAAGCTAATGATAATAGCAAGGCGGCTTGCTGAGCTGGGGTACCGATATCGGTTAAATAAGGAACCAGGTTAATAATCATACTATTAACAACAATTCCCCCTACGACAATTCCTAAGCAAAGAACCCAAAAAGATACTGTCTTGTATGCTTCCTTTTGGTTTAATCCAACTAATTCTTTATTTGGCAGACTATTTGACGTTTTTTCTTCACCTAGTGGTGATAGACCTTTATCAGCAGGGCTTAATTTTATTACAAAGACAATTAAAGGAATGAGTACAACTAATATTAAAATACCAATTGCAAGATAGGCTGTTCTCCAACCGTAGTCTGTTATCATCCAAGTAACTAAAGGACTGAGAATCATTGACCCGAAACCAGTTCCCGATAAGGCGATTCCTAAGCTTAATCCGCGTTTGGCATGAAACCAATTTGTAATAAGAACAGAGACAGGAATCATACCAGCCCCGGCTAGAGCCATACCCATTGGTACTGCAAATATAAGAAAATGAATGAGTGCAGTTGAAAAGGAAAACCCAATATATGCCCCTGCGCCTAAAACGGTAAATAAAGTCATGTATACTCGTATATCCAGCTTTTTCATTAATCTGCCGGCAATTGGAGCTGTAATCATGGCAGTTGTAGCCATTATGGTGTAATACATGGTAAACTCGGCTCTTCCAATTCCAAGCTCTTCTGTAACAGGCTTCGTAAAAAGCGAGACGAGGTTTGCAATAGGAGCATAAAGAAACGTCATAATCATGAAGCCTGCTGCCAATATCCACCATCCGTAAAAAATGCCGCCTTTTTTATTCATATTCATCAATCCCCTATTATTGGTCTTTTGTTGTATTGGCTAACTGTTCTTCTCTAATATTATCTTGCTGAAATTATTGGTTTTTACCATTCAGTTGCGAAGTTTGCATATAAAGCCTTGTCGACATGTTCATTCTTTGTGTATACGCTTCCAAATATATCCACGCAATATAGTTTGTCCGTACTTATTCGTTAGAAAGGTACTATCATACCTCCAACTTCAAGCATCCCCCCTTAAATATAATTGTTGGACTTTTTAATATATTTTATATTATATATAATATTTTTATATTTTCAATAAAAAAATAATTCCGTCTACTTTTGACGGAATTATTTTATGGATGATGCATAGGGACGGTTCTCTTGTCTCATTCTGAGGTGCTGATTCAGGTTCCGTCTTTGGAGCACGGACTGAAGACGACTAAAAATGATGCATAAGAACCGTCCCCATGCATCATAAAAGATCAAAAGAAATCAAAAAATGCTGATTTGATTGGCGGGACCTTCTTCTCAAACAGTTCAATCTCGTTTTTGGAGCCTTTTAAGTAGCCCATTTCATATAGTTCCATTGGTCTTTTATAGCCAAATAGGATGGCTGATAGGGAATTGATGTTCAGACGAATCCCTTTTTTAGGGGGATGGACACATTGGCTGCCTGTTTTTTCTTTAAACATCTTTATTTCTCCGTTACCGAGCAGGTAGCTGCCATTATTCCAGGGTCCGTGTGAATCTTCAAGATGCAGGAATAGGGGCTCATTTTCATGAACAAAAGGAAATCTCTTTAAGCATTCCTCAGCATCCACAATCCTTGCCATAAAATAAGGCGAAACCTCCTGTTTCACATTCGGCTGCGGCAGAAAGTAAGGAAACGGATCATGACCAGCAAGTTCCATCGTCACTGTGTCAACCATGGAATCGTGCTGGCAGATGAAATTCCAAAGCCCAATTCTTGCTTCATGGTCAAGTGCAACGAGCTCCAGCACCTTCATTTTTTGATCCTTTACATAGTACAGCATATAACCCAAAGCCTCTTTTTCGGAACGGTAATAGACAGCAAGCTGGGAATGATCATCATACACGCTCCGCTTCCACCAATCGGTCTCACGCTTCAGCATCCCTGTATACTGACTGCAAAACTGCTGATAAATCCTTTCTATCTCCTCATTATGGGTATCTTTTGAATATCTTTTTATAAAACCTTGTTGCGGTTCGAGGAACTTAAGATTGATTTTTTTAATCGTCACTTTTATCTTATCAGTTAAAATCTCCCACCCATATTTCCGATAAAAACCGATATCAAACGGGTGTAAAAGAGATACGATCTGATTATCATCATGCATCTGTTTTAAGGATTCGATCATGAGTGATTTGACGTAACCGGTTCTTCGGTATTCCGGGTAAGTAGCGACTCCGGCAATGCCGCCCATTTTCCATTCAGCATCCATCATATAAACGCTTAACGGGATAATATGTAGTTTTGCAGCTAGATTGCCCTCATCCCAGATTCCTAAAATTTTGTGGTTTTTCAATGCTTCTTTCCGAGCCGGTATGCTGTCCTCTGGAACCTTATATTGGAATGCGTATTCAGATAGTTTCATAGTTTCTAGGTATTCAGCTTCAGTCACTTCTCTCACTAACATTAGGCCCACCCCTTTTCATTCATTGGATGTATTTTTTAAAAATAATGCATCCATAACCAATTTTACCAAAACCTAACAAACCTTGCACCGGGTACCTTGGCCGCCGTTTCCCCTGGTTCCTTTCCTCTAAAATATAAAAAGGCGCATTCCTTCTTATAGAAATGCGCCTATCGCTAGATTAGTTGAAGCAGGAGAACCATCTCCACACTTCCTAGTATTTATAAGATTGTCCGCCATCAATTGGAATAACGGTTGCATTGATGAAGTTGGCTTGGTCAGATAGCAGGAATGCCACTAAATAGCCCACTTCTTCTGGTTTACCAAAACGTTTCATTGGGTTTGGCTGAACAAATTGTTTTCCGACCTCTTCCCAGTTAACTGGATCCATTTGTTTTAATGAACCTTCGACCATCGGTGTCATGATAGCGCCTGGTGCAATCGCTTTGATGCTGATTCCGTATTGGCCGTATTCAATTCCAGAGTTTCTTGTTAAGCCGACCACGCCATGTTTACTTGCTGCATAACCTGATTGGTTACCTACCCCGCGAATACCTCCAACAGAGGCAGTATTAACAATGGAGCCAAAGCCTTGTTCTCTCATGACTTTCAATACGTGTTTCATTCCATAAAACACACCGTTTAAATTGACGCCGACTACTTTTTGGAATTCCTCAATGCCAAAATCCTCTGTCAGGTTTTGTTTTCCTTCGATTCCTGCGTTGTTGAAGAAACCATCGATTTTACCAAATTTCTCAACTGTTTCATTTACATAGTTTTGAACTGCTTGTTCATCAGCCACATTCGCAGTGATCAGTAACACTTCTGCGTTTGGTGCAACTTCTAAGACTTGTCTTTTCGTTTCTTCTAATGAAGCAGCGTTTAAATCTACAAGCGAAAGCTTGGCTCCTTCTTTTGCAACTTGTAGGGCTGAAGCTTGGCCTAAACCAGAACCTGCACCAGTAATTAATACCACTTTTCCATCAAAACGATTACTCATGAAAATTTCCTCCCTTTGTTTTTTAAAAAAAAATATTTCGAAATAAATTATCTCACATTAAAGATATATACCCATGAAAAGTCATCATTTACACTTAATTCACAGGATTTATTATTGAGCCGTATAACCGCCATCAACAGTCAAACTATTACCAGTCATGAATGAAGAATCATCAGAAGCCATGAATAATACTGCTTTTGCCATTTCTTCTGCTTTACCTAAACGTTTCATTGGTGTCACTTCAGCTAAAGCTTGCTTGCTTTCTTCCGGAATAATGGGTGTATCGATAAAACCAGGGCATAATGCATTAATACGAATATTTTGTTCTGCATATTCAAGCGCAAGGGAACGAGTTAAGTTAATCACGCCGCCTTTTGCTGCGTTATAAGCTGCTGAACCTGGTGATCCAACCCAACCGTACATGGATGCCGTATTCACAATCGTACCACCGCCTGTTTTTAACATTTCACGGATGGATTCACGTGCTACTAAGAAGACGCCATCTAAGTCAACATTTACAGTGTTGCGCCATTCTGAGTATTCTAACTCATGTGAAGGATGTACACGTCCGATCCCCGCATTGTTGAAGACCACATCCACTTTGCCAAATGTTTCAACGGTTTGTTTAAAGATATTGGCGACTTCTTCTTCACTCGTAATATTTGCTTTTATAAAAAGAGCTTCAGCATTAAGCGTTTTCAATTCTGCTTCAAAAGCTTTCCCTTTTTCTTCATTTAAATCAACAAGAACCACCTTGGCCCCTTCTGAAACGAATAAACGTGCTGTTGCTGCCCCAATACCAGATGCTCCACCGGTAATCACAGCTACTTTGTCTTGTAATTTTCCCATCCTAAATCCTCCTCGTATTCAAGAATTCTTTAGCACAGTCTAGAGAAAAATAATAGATAAATCTATTATCTGTGCTTTATTGTTCACAATTTAATTGTACTATTTTGTTCACAACTAACAATCATTAAGATATCATTAAGTGTCGACTAGTTAGACACTTCTGCTAAATCTGTCTATATTGAGGGAGTTTTTTTCATGAATAATGAACAAAATACAACGTCTCAACGGCAAAATCGAACAAGAGCACATTTAAAGCAAGCACTGATTGAACTCATAAAAGAGAAGGGCTACCACTCCGTCACGGTAAAAGACATCGTCGATCACGCCGCCTATAATCGCAGTACCTTTTATATCCATTACATAGATAAAATGGAATTGGCTGAGGATTTACTTGTTTCCATGCTTCAGGGGTTAGAAACTTCAGTAGGCGAAGCATATGTATCTGGCCAAAAGGTTTTTACAGCCAAGATAGGTGCACCATCTTTTAATATCGTTTCTTATATCTACAAAAACCAGAATTTTTTTACATTGATCAACTACGATGACACCCTACCAGGATTGCATACTCGGTTTCCTCAAACTATCATAAAAATCTATAAGGAACAATTTATTTTCGAAACGATCAATAATATCCCAGTTAATATGGATTATTTTAAACGCTATACAGCCTATGGCTTCTATGGACTCCTCCAAAATTGGATCGAAAATGGCTTCAAAGAACCGCCTGAACATTTTATCCAAGAAGCCATTGAACTAACGAAAACCCATATTTACTCATTTCAATATGTTGGACATAACAAATGATGCATGGGGACGGTTCTCATGCATCATTTTGTTGCAAACACGGATTTTTTAATATGTTGATAGCAAAGGAACTATTAAAATCAGGTTGGATTGGCAAAGCCAAAACAAGTTCTAAGCATTGGCATTCAACCACCTATTCATTTAAGAAATGATAATTGGCGGTCGGATCACCGTCACGGCCCTCTATCGTTATTGGTGCAGTGTTCTGAATCTTTACATAATTTAAGGCGGAACAAGAAAAAGAGCCGCTCCCGCAGCCCCTTGTTGAACTCTTGCACCCGTTTACTTTAAGTTATTTTTTCACAAAGTTGACTAAGTAATTTTATAATTTTTATGATTGACTATGGTTGTAATGGGTTCGCCTTTTGCTTTATTGTATCCGTACTCAACAATAACAGAATTTTCTCTTACAACCGTAACAATTCCTTCATAGCTTTTCCCTTCACGCTTAAATACAATATTATCGCCGATTTTAGCAGTTGCCATTTTATCACCCTGAACTTATTATTTTCAGCAAAGATAAAAAAATACAGAAACAAATAATTTAGCAAAAGACATTCTTTCAAGGAATGTCTTTTTTTAGGAAATCAGTTCAAAATTTTTAATTTTACTAATTCTATTAGCTAATAAGAATAAACTATCCCAAAAGGCAGCCGCCCCCTAGGAATATGCTAAAATTTACATGAAAGGGGGTTCGTAAATGATATTGGTGAGTTCGTGTTTAGCGGGGTTGGAAGTGCGATATAACGGTACACATAGTTTAAATAATGAAATTAGGAAACTAGTAGAGGAAAATAAAGCAATTACCATTTGTCCAGAATTACTTGGCGGCTTTTCAACGCCAAGAGCGCCTGCTGAAATCATAGGCGGTAACGGTGAAGATGTTCTGGATGGAAAGGCGAAAGTAGTAGATCAATCAGGAAATGATGTTACCCAGCTTTATCTAAACGGAGCTTATGCTGCACTTGAAAAAGCAAAAGAAATAAAGGCGACTTTAGTGGTTCTTAAGGAAAACAGTCCGTCCTGCGGGAGTTCGATGATCTATAACGGCAAATTTATTGGCGAAAAAATAGAGGGAATAGGAGTCACTTCTGCCTTACTAAAAAGAAATGGATTTAAAGTCATTTCCGAAGAGCAATTTGCGGAAAGCTTACTTTAAAATATTGACACTTTATGGGGGATAAAATGCTCCAAATACTGAAGAATTCAAGTCATTTGATTATTGTCATACACGAAATCTATGGCATTAATCAACATATGGAAGACTTTTGTAAATTATTATCAACACACGATTTTGATGTGATCTGCCCGAACTTGTTAGAGCGGGAACACCCTTTTACTTATTCTGAAGAAGAGATTGCCTACCATCATTTTATGAACAATGTAGGTTTCTCCGAAGCTGTTAAAAAAATAAAGAACCTATTGTTAGATGTTAAAAACGATTACGAAAAAGTATATCTGATTGGATTTAGCGTTGGCGCAACTGCTGCTTGGCTGTGCAGTGAGGAAGATTGTCTGGATGGAGTCGTTGCCTATTATGGTTCGAGAATTAGAAATTACCAACAAATCGTGCCGCAATGTCCAACGGTGTTATTCTTTCCAGAAGAGGAACAATCCTTTAATGTGGATCAGTTAATTTCAAACCTTGTTCAAAAAAATATCGAGATCCATAAATTTAACGGTCAACACGGATTTAGTGACCCGCACTCTGCTAAATTTAATGAACAATCATTTCAAAATGCTTTTAACGAAGTGTTGAAATTTTTAAAGAAACACCATTAAGGGAACGTTCGTATTTACATTTTTTAATTTAAAATGGATAGTTTATGAATTATGAACACACCGGATAATCCACTTGCAGGAAGAACATAATATCTTTAACTTAAGATGCCAAGGTTTGACTTTTGCAAGGGAGAACAGTGATGCCAGTATCTTTAGAAATCATCTTTAGAACCTTAACAGCATTTATCATGTTATGGGTTTTTTTACATATTCTTGGGAAACAGACCATATTCCAAAAGACGTATCACCTTTTCATCGCTACGATTACAATGGGAACCATTGCAGGAAATCTAGCATTCAATATAAATATTAAGTTCCGGTATTTTATCCTTTCATTCGTTATCATGGGTGCTGTTATTTTTACATTGAATACCCTCGCTGTTAAAAAACACCGCTATAAAGAATGGATTGCAGGGAAACCAATTTTCTTAATTCAAGAAGGAAAAATCATGGAAGCATCACTTAAGAAGATTGGTTATTCATTAGATATGCTTACACAGGCATTACGAGGAAAAGATATCTTTAATATAGAAGAAGTTGAATGTGCCATTTTAGAAGTAAATGGTTCTCTATCGGTTTTAAAAAAAGCAGAATACCAAAATGTAATGCGAAAGGACCTAAATTTGGTCCCACCCTCAAGTAAGGTCCTGTAGAACTGGTTATTGATGGAGAAATATTAGATAAGAATTTTTCTAACCACGAATACGATAAAGAATGGTTCTTGGCAGAATTAAAAAAGAGAAACGTTCAGGTCTCTGAAATTTCCTACGCTGTTGTAGGATCAAAAGGAAACCTGTATATTGATTTATTTCGCGACAATTCAAGTTAAAAATATTAGGACTCACAGCACTCTTGATGAGATTGCTGTGTTTATTTTTTTCAAGCCGCCTGATGGCAGGTCTTTTTGGTTTCACAGATTGACAAAACAGCAGCGGTTACGCTGTCGTTTGTTCAATCTGCTAAATTAATGCTTCGCCTGAAAATATGCCTCTTACATTTGTTTTGCATCATTCAAACTTGTAATGGAGGCTATCCCTCTTGAATGATGCATAGGGACGGTTCTCTTGTCCCATTCCACAGTGCCGGTTCAGGTTCCATCTCCGGCAAATGCAGCTGAAAACGACTGAAAATGAAGCAAAAGAACCGTCCCCATGCATCTAATTTAGGTTGACAGGTTTATTGTCTATGACTGATTGGTTATCTTTTACGGTTTGGTTGTTGCCTTTTACTTTGCGTTTAAGTACTGTTTTTCTAATGAATGGCTTTATCCAGCCGTCTAGTCCGACTCTTCCAGCATTAGCGCCTGCAAATAGGATTATAACTCCTAATAAAATATCTAATGGGTTCGAAGAAATCGTTCCAGCAAATAAATAAGAGAAGTTCATCAATAGACCAAAGAACATGGCAGCTGTTGTTAAGCATCCTAGTAATAATCCTAAACCAACAAGAAATTCACCTAAAGGAATAATCGTATTGAAGATATGGGCATTAGGCAATGCAACATGTTTTAAGAAATCAACATACCAGCCAAAAACAACCGCACCTTCAGGACCTTTAACTGGGTTAGCGATTGCTCCTTTTAAAAATCCCGAAGCGTCAAAATCTCCGCTTGATAATTTGTGCCACCCCGCCGTGAGCCAAACGTAACTAAGATATAAACGAAGAACAAGTAAAATACCAGATGCAGTTTTCCTTTGTCTTAACCAATTTACTAACATTAACAACACCTCCGCAATTTAGTTTCAATACATTCACAGCATAGCAAATGTATTTTGGCTTCAGGGAGGATTGTTCAAGATTTAACAATCTCTTAAAATAAATTCAAACAAAAGCAAAAAAATTTTAACAAATGAATCTATTTGTTACACGAATGTAGTAGAAAGAAATTCAGCTGTTACTATTTAATAATCAGTGCTTTTTTATGTAAAAAACATTTCTAAGTCATTTTCTCCATTTTATTGGCTTGCTGCATTTCATAAATAAATTTATTTTTCAAAAATAAAATTTGGCGCATTTCTTCTTAATAGAAATGCGCCAAATAGTGTAACAAACCTATTTCTTTTCTTACTATGCCGGTTTAGGGTCCATCTCCGGCAAATGAGCTGAGAACAGCTAAAATGATGCAAAAGAACCGTCCCCATGCATCCTTATTTTTCTTTTCCAACCATGAGTTGTTTTTATCAATTATAAGTCAGAGATCATTCCACCATCTACTACAAATTGGGCTCCAGTTGAATAGCTTGAATCATCAGAAGCAAGGTATATAACTAAATTAGATACTTCTTCTACTTCTGCTCTTCTTCTTAGAGGAATATCTTGTTCAAGTTGCTTTAGATATTCTTCTACATCTGGTTGGTCAGCCATAGGAGTTTTGATAATTCCTGGATGTACAGAATTTACACGGATGTTATATTGTCCAAGCTCAGCAGCTGCACCCTTTGTCATACCAGTTACAGCATGTTTAGAAGCACTATAAGCAATAGCCGTTGGTGCACTCACCAAACCATCTACAGATGAAATATTAACAATGGAACCTACACCAGCTTTTTTCATAGAAGGCACTACTTTTTGCATTCCTAGGAATACTCCAAGCTCATCTACTTTAAATGTTAATTCAAAGTCTTTGACAGTTAGTTCTTCCAATGTTTTGAAGATACCAATCCCTGCGTTATTTACTAACACATTGATAGGACCAAAGGTTTCTTCTGTTTTTGTTACAACTTCTATCCAATTCTCTTCACTAGCAACATCTAATTTAAGAGCGATTGCGTTTTCCCCTAATTCATCGGCTAGTTTTTGTGCACCCTCCAAGTTAAGGTCAGTAATGGCTACTTTTGCTCCTTCTTCCACGAATTTACGAGCATGCATAGCACCCATACCTTGTGCTGCCCCTGTAATAATGGCTACTTTACCGTCTAGTTTACCCATGATGCATTCCTCCAATTTTATATAAAAATTATATACTTTTAACATCTGTAAGGAAAAATCAACTAACTTATCGACCTCACAACTATTATTTGTCAACGGAATATTTTTTATTTTAGAATTAGCCGGCTTCAATATATAATCACTATTCAACAAAAAATAATTCTCAGTAAATCTACTGTATTGGCATGCCTTTTTTGCTTTTGGTACGATATATAAGGTAATTTTTAGTTACCAAATATACTTTATGTAACCATAGTACCCCTTAAATTTGTATTAGTCAAACAAAATGTCTCGAATTTGAGATAATTTCATTCAACAAAATATGAATAATTACAACCAATTACTTCTTCCATAGCCTTCCATTATAATGATGATTAGGATGCAAGTTATTCTGCAGGAAAGAAGGACAATATATGCTATTTTATGTAATTGCCATCCTCGTTATTATGATGGATCAGCTTTCTAAGTTTCTAATTCGGGCCTACATTGATATCAATGAAACATTTTCATTATGGGGAGTACACCTCACACATATCGAAAATAGCGGAATGGCAGGAGGCCTATTTCAAGGTAATGCACGACTCTTCGGGGTTGTAGCTGTGATTTTTGTAATAGGTGTTTTATATTTTCGAAGAAACGAAGAAATGAAGGGTGCCCTCATCGATAGTAGTTTTGGATTCCTAGTCGGAGGAGCGATTGGAAATGGCATTGATAGACTTTTGTTTGGGCAGGTGACAGATTTTATCATTCGCTCCGGTGGAATTCTTAACTTGGCCGACCATGCAATCGAGATGGGGGCGTTCCTGCTTATTATTTATGGGGTCGTTAGATGGTTGAAAAATAAGGACTAGATTCTCCAGCAAATGCTTTGGCGATTAAGAGACGGTGTTTCCCGTCTACTTATTTAGCTTATCTAGCTTGTCAGCTATAGTTCTTAAAATATTATTTTTTTCCTGCTGTATATTAAGGAATTTAACCAGAAACCAAATCACAAATACAATAGGAACTATGTAAAATAAGAAAGTTACGATTGGAAAAATTGCATTCATTTGCGAACCTCCATTTGTTTTGGATAATTATACCACAGAAAGTTACGAAATTATGTTACCAATTTATATAAGTAATCAACAGTACGATGACCATATGCAGTGCTTATAATCAGCATTTACCGAAACGTTACAAACAAGCTTTGAAATTTTTTATATAATACATTTAAAGCGGATTTTTGATAGTTGTAAAAAAACGGCTGAAAAAGGGGGATTCTGGTTTATGCAGCACATTGACACATTACTTCGCGAATATGGGTTGTACCATAAAAAATCAGATATTATCTTAGCATTGAAGAGTTCTATTAAAATAGAAAAAACAAAGGTAAACGAGTTTATTCCAATTGGTTCTTCGAAATTAGGAGGTTTGCCAGATCTGCCTGATGAAATGGAATTCCCCAAATATGATAAAGGCTACTTAACGTTTGTCGGCCAATTTAACCTTAAAGAAATAAAGCCATATGATAAAGATAACTTGCTTCCCAGCAACGGGATATTGTATCTTTTTTACGATGTCGCTGAGCAGCCTTGGGGCTTTGAAGAGGATGAGGGATGCTTTAAAGTACTTTATTTTGATGGTGATTTGACCACATTGAAAAGAAAAGAATATCCGGAGATCACCAATGACTATTATCCATTAAATGCATACAAGGTGAATTTCAAGAACATCTCTACGATATCTGAAAATCCTGCTAATCTTACATTTGAAAACGAAGACGACGAAGAGCGCTTTTGGAACTTTCGTCAAGAATTAATGCAGCAGGAAGATGAAGAAGGCAACACATCCCCCGCTCACTACATGCTTGGCGAACCATTTAATGTGCAAAACGATGTGTTTGAAGAACTTTATGACCAAGAAAAGGAACCGTTATTATTGTTCCAAATCGACTCCGATGAAGAGGATTTAGGGGTGATGTGGGGAGATTGCGGGCTGCTTTACTTTTGTATAAAAAAAGAGGAATTAGCAATGAAGCAATTTGATCAGGTTAGGTTCACCTTACAATGTTTTTAATACTTGAAAGAGCATGAAATATAGGATTTAATTGAAGCGCCTTAAAACGCTTCTTTTTTACTTCGCAATTTAGGTCAAATAAGGATAACTTTAGCTTTATATTATCCATCTTTTTTATGTATTTTTTATTGTTTAAAAGAAAATAATTACATCAATACCTATAGAAGGAGATGATTATATGACAAACAGCAATGGCATCCGAAGCATATTAGGTATAGATGTTCGGGCGCGTTCCTCTGTTAATGATAGTGAGGCATATGATCCTTTTAAAAACCCAATCATTCATAAACAAATAAACGGACGAGTTATAGTACCACTTAATACCACAAGACTATGGGGGAGATAACTCCTCCTGCTTCGCATTTCTTGGTCAAATGCAACGTTAATCATTAATTGATTCTTCAACTGCCCTTTTAGACAATAAGAAAACGGGATCGCCGCAGACCATCCCATCTTTAACATAAGAATTCCGTTTGCTTGATAAGAAACAGCCACCAAAAATGGCAGCTGAATCTTTAACCCCAAGCAGCCGGGACTATTATATATTACAATCAAACTAAACCTATTTGCTTTCATTTGTATTATTAATTAGCTGTCTAACCAATTTTGCAATTATTTTTTGCGTCTTGATACTAAACATTTGCTTAAAAATTCAAACCATCTCTAACAGCAGCCGCAACCATGATGGAGTGGATAGCCGTCATACCCGTGATGGAATGGGTATCCTCCAAATCCGTGATGGAATGGGTATCCTCCATAACCCATACCGTAACCATGATATCCTCCATATCCCATACCATAACCAGGATATCCTCCATATCCCATACCATAACCAGGGTAGCCTCCATATCCCATACCCATACCATAACCCATACCGCTTCCAAAGAATTGTCTTTCCATTTTATATCTCCTCCTCAATTTGTTTCAAAAATAGTGTATGTGTCCCTATTTACAAAGGAATAGATATTTGCCTATTTGTAAACTTTTCTTCATTGTACTTTTATTAGCAAAAGTCTAGAATTTTACTTTTTTCTTGTTACACGAAACAGGCCGGTTTGACAATAAAAAAAGCCACGTTGGGTCATTAAATAATTGTGTTTCTTCAGTATTCGCTATATTTTGGATAAGTGACCATAACTATTGCTCGTGGGGTCATTTTCAACCATCTAGATTGATGAATATCTCCCCTAAACTTTAAATAGATTAGAATTTTTATTTTAATCGTGTTGTTATCGTTTTTTCCAGTAATTCCAATATTAAAAGTGTCATTTAATCATCATAATCTTTCTTAAAGAGCAATTCCTTTGGGATCTCGGTACCCCGTGACCCACGAATGTCTGTTTCCTTCATTTCTGTTGGGTAGAACACGATGAAGTTTTCCAGATTCATTGAAGCAATTTTTTTCGGTAAAGCCTCCAGTTCCGGGTGCCATGCTACGGTTCCCCTTCTGGCACTTAATACAATCACAAGATCCGTTGATTTAACATTATTTAAATGATTTTTATAAAAGGAATTCCAGCTATCGATGGATTCGAACTCGATTTTTACATTAGGGTGTACTTGCTGAGATGTCTTTTCATACATGTCTAAATCATCACGAATGACAAGACCCTTCGTTGTAGCACTGAGCTGTGAGGCAATGCTCTTCATAATGGATATGGAATCAGCAAAACCTGGTTTGTGCACGATATTATTGGGCAACAAAAGAATGACCCTTTCAATCGTATTTAACGGTTGCTTGATAGTGGTTATAAGCAAGCGTTGATACGTATGTTCAAGGAAATTATCAATGACTCTCCCGAAGATTTTTCGGCCTCCTTCGCTTTTGCCATCCCACCCCACAATGATGGTTGTGATTCGTTCTTCCGTAGCGGCGCGTTCGATCCCTCTTCCAATATTATAATCCACCCGTGTCAACAGCTTAACAGCAACATCTGCCCCTGATGCATACATGACGGAGTGTTCAAGCATTCTTTCTGCTTGAGCTACTTCATTGTTTGCTTGTTTTAAGTCTTTTTGAACGACTGATAATGGGTAAAGCGGCTCTTCTGTCTTTTTTGCGTTTTTTACGACAAATCCTAAATCCAACAGGGATTCCATTGTATCTGGATTTACCATCGGGATTAATATACGCTCAGGAAGTGTTTCATCCATTACCGATTCCTCTCGTGCAATGGCTAATTTCCTGCCATATTTTTCGCAGAAGTACGGGCCCATAATACACGTAACTAAAATAATAATAATGACAGCATTTATGATTTGCTGGTCAAATAAACCAAGGCGATATCCAACAAGTGTTATGGCTAAGGTTGCTGCTGCATGTGATGTAGAAAGCCCAAACATTACCTTCCTTTCCGCTGTGGAATAACCATATACTTTCCCTGTTGTCCAACTGGCAAACAGTTTACTGCCAATCGCTACAATTGGGATTAACAAGGTTAGCAGGATCGCATCGGAGCTGGTTACAAGAACACGAAGATCCATTAACATACCCACGGATAATAAGAAGAAGGGAATAAACAATGCATTTGCCGTAAATCTGATTCTGTTCATTAATGGACCATGATCATAAATGTATCGATTCAGGGCTAAACCGGCCAGGAATGCTCCAATAATTGGTTCCAAGCCCACAAATAATGATATCGCCCCGGCGACGAATAGAATGGCCAAGACGAAGTTAAATTCGATCGTTCCTTCATTATTGGAGCGTTTAAAGAACCACTTTGTCAGGGAAGGGGTGATTAGGAGAACAACTACAGCAAAGAGCGTTGTTGCAATAATCAAGTACATCCAAAATCCAAAGTTTAAATGGCCTTCAGCTGCCCCTGTTATGACAGCAAGAAACAGCATAGCTAGACTATCTGTTAATAATGTACCGCCAATCACTGTTGTCACAGCTTTGTTTTTCGCAATGCCAAGCCGGCTTATGGCGGGATACCCTAAAGGCGTATGGGAGGAAAAAATGGTACCAAATAAAATGGCCGATAATATACTGAGATTCAGCCATAAACCCAATATGACTCCAAGAATTAAAGGGATTGAAAACGTGAGTAAGCCAAATAAAATACTGCGATTTCTGTATCTTTTGAAACCATCTAGATCCAGCTCAAGTCCTGCTATAAACATGATAAACAACAATCCGACTGTTCCAAGCAATTCGATTGTTGAATCACGTGCCAATATTTCCAGCCCGTTTGGTCCGATAATAATTCCCGCGATAATGGGACCGATAATTGCAGGCACTTTTAATTTTCCCATGAGTATAGGGAACAGCAGAAAAATTAACACAGCTAAACCAAAAATTAGAACTGGCTCCTTCAGTGGTATAGGCATCATAAATCCTCCTCACTTTCGTCAAACCTCAACTGTTATGATCGGATATTTATAAACCTATTAGAAAAGCACTGGTATCATTCGTTAAAATTGTACAGCTAACTTTTTTAACTTTAAGATCACTTAATGGAACCGTTGCCGTATGTACAGATTATTAAGTGTAAAATTTCCTGAACAATTTTTACAAAATTTACCCTGCCCGTCACAAAAAAACCGGCATCCTAATGATGCCGGTCAAGTACTGTTCCTTATTTTATATTCCCCGTATTAGTAAGGAATGTGACTATTTCTGGGAATAGCGCAAGCAGTCCGATGAATAATACCATGATTATCGCATATGAAAAAACACCTTTAACAATTTCTGACATAGAGGCAGATTTGTCTACTCCCTTTAATACGAATAAATTTAAACCGACAGGTGGTGTAATTAATGCTAATTCCATATTAACAACCAAAATAATAGCGAACCAGATTGGATCAAAACCTAACGACGTAATAATTGGATATAAAATTGGAACAGTAATCACGATAATGGAAACCGTCTCCAAGAAACACCCTAGAATCAACAATACGATATTTATTAATATAAAAATGACCCAAGGGGAAACATCCCATGATGTAGCCATTTCAGTAATGGTTTGTGGGATTCTTAGAACAGTTAAAATAAAGCCTAGCAGCATAGCACCAACAATAATGAAAAGAATCATTGCATTTGTTTGAACGGTTGAGAATAAGATTTCCTTCATATTTTTAAACGTTAAATTTCTATAAGCCAATCCAGCGACTAATAAGCTAATGACTACCCCCACTGCAGCTGCTTCTGTTGGTGTAAACATGCCTGAATAAATACCGCCGATAATGATAACGGGCAGGATTAACCCCCATACAGCCTTTTTGGATGCCTCAAATCTTTCCGCCCATGTGGCTGCCTTTTCCTTAATATGTCTTGTCTGCCAGGAGGCAAAAATGGTGAAAAGTAATGTAAGGATTAATCCAGGAACAATACCTGCAATGAAAAGTTTGCCTACAGATTCTCCAGTGATATTTCCATAAAGAATCATCGGAACGCTAGGCGGGATCAGAATCCCTAATGTACCGCCTGCGGCTACTAAACCTAAAACATATTTTTTCGTATAGCCTCGTTTAACCATTTCTGGAATAGCCACTGAACCAACGGTTATAGCGGTTGCCACACTTGAACCTGATATAGCAGCAAAAATGGCACAGCAGAAAATAGTTCCAATGGCAAGCCCGCCAGGTAAATGTCTGAACCATTTGCTTGCCATTTCATATAAATCTTTCCCTACACCGCAAACTAATAAAATCTGGCTCATTAATACATATAACGGAAGAGCCGTTAGCTCAAATGAATCTAATGCCTTATATGAAATAATCGGTATTTGATTGAAAGCTAGTGTTCCGCCATTAAAGAAATACATTCCGCCTATCGTAAGTAAACCTAGCGTAAAGGCAACGGGCAGACCAATTAATAGGAGAGTCCCCATTCCTCCAAGGAAAAATATATTCATGCGTGAGTCTCTCCTTTCCGACTAAAACCATCAATGATTTGTAAAATAAATGCCAGGCAAAGCAATACCCCGCCGATAGGAAGCATCATTTCCGGTAAATACATCGGCACCCTTAATAATGATGAGGATGTTGTTCCAATTGTATAAGTCCCTTGTACATGCAGGATCGCGTAAAATGTGAAAATGACACTAAAAAGGAGCCCTAAAAGATTGGAGATAACGTCCAAAATATTTTTTACTTTTAATGGCACCGCATTTGTTACAAGATCCACTGTAATATGTGAGAAGGTTCTTAACGCGTATCCGCTTCCGATAAAACAGCTTCCAATCAACGAATAAATGGATAATTCTGTCGCAAATATCGTTGGGGAATTGAAAATAGCACGAGACACGATCTCATAAAAGATCATTCCTGTCATAAGCACTACGAATATGCCTGAAATGATTCCCCCAAGACGAATGATTCTATCGATGAATTTATAAAGCGTCTTAAATAAATCCATTTTTGCCTCCAAACTATGTCAGAAACGACATTATTTAAAAATTCACCCGGGAGACATGTCCTCCCAGGTGATTATATAATTCTACTAATTTAGTTTTGTTTTTCAGCAAGGTCTAGAAGTTCCTTACCAAGATCTCCGGCTTGTTTTTCGAAAATATCATATACTGGTTTAGCCGCGTCCTTCCAAACTTTTAGATCTTCTTTAGGAACAACGTAAACTTCTACACCCTTCTTTTCTAGTTCTTTAGCAGTTCTCGCATCTTCAGCCTTTGCTTTTTCACGAATCGATTGTTCTGTTTCGGCGGCAGTTTCCTCAATTAACTTTTGTGTTTTGGCAGGAAGCTTATCCCAATAGCCTTTATTAACGGCTAAAATAAACTCCAAATATGCATAATTGTTAATGGTTAAATATTTAACCACTTCATCATATTTTCTTTGAAGCATCGCAGTTGTTCCAGATGTTGCACCATCAACTGTATTGCGCTGTAATGCCATATAAACTTCCCCAGCGCCCATAAACACTGGAGAAGCTCCATATGCTTTAATTAGTTCTGATGGAATTTCGCCAATACTTCTGATCTTTAAGCCTTTAAAATCTCCAGGCGATTTAAGCGGTCTAACATTATTAGCAAATTGAGCGTAACCATAGTCAGCAAATAATAATACCTTTGCACCCTTTTGTTCCATAGCAGACTTTAGTTTGTTACCCATTTCACCTGAAAGTGCTTTACCAGCAGCGTCATAATCATGAAAAACATAAGGGACGTCAAAGATTCCCATGGCAGGAACGGTCGAAGCCCAAAGTGTTGACGAGTTTAATCCCATCTCTACCCCGCCTGTCAGGATCGACTGGTTCATTTCCTTATCACTTAACAACTGTCCAGCTGGATATACTTGCACTTTTACCTTACCGCCGGATTTTTCAGTAACCTTTTTTGCAAATTCTTCAATACCCACAGAAATGTGATGGTCTTGAGGAAGATTGTACGCTAAACGAATGGTAGCTTCTTCGTACCCGTCTACGCCGCTGTTGCTTTCAGCTTTTTCCCCTTTTGCAGGAGCTGCTTGATTTGTTGCCTTTCCCCCACAAGCTGTCAAAATTCCCATTAATAAAATTAAGGCTAGAAAACTTGAAATTACCTTTTTCATTTTACATCCCTTCCCTCTCAATATTTAAATATAAATCTCTCAAAATCCCCTGTTCTTCCTATCGTGTTCAGTTATTGTGTCCCTCTATTTAGGATTGGCAACCTTTTACTTTATGAAGATGACCCGTCAATTCCCGATTAGTATATGGTTTCAGTAATTCGATGCAAGCTAGAAGCTGCTCGAAGTCAATTCCCGTATCAATGCCCATTTCATGCATCATGAAAACAAGATCCTCTGTTGCCGCATTACCAGCTGCACCAGGGGCAAATGGACACCCGCCAAGACCGCCGATCGAAGCATCAAACCGAGTGACCCCTGCTTCTAAGGCAGCCATAACATTTCCAAGTGCCAGGCCATATGTATCGTGAAAATGAGCAGAAATACTTGCTTTTGTTTTTAATGAAAGGGCAGCCTGAAATAACTCAAAGACCTGCTTTGGATTTGCTCTTCCAATGGTGTCGGCAAGAACAATTTCATCTGCACCGAGCATTTCTGCTTCCTCGACCATTTTGAGAACCAGATCAGCATCTACTTTTCCCTCAAACGGGCACCAAAAAGCAGTTGCAATACTATAGCGGATAAAAATATCATTTGCTTTTGCTTTTTTGATTACCGTTGCAAGATTAGTAATAGATTGCTCCCGGCTCATTTTTACATTTTTTAAATTAAAGCTGTCACTTGCACCTACTACCAGTGATAGTGAATGCACATCGCTTTCTATCGCCCGGTCATATCCCTTCTCATTAGGAATCAGCGCCATATATTGAACGGAAGGGCTTTTTTCTATGCCGTTTAGAACTTCTTTTGCGTCCTTCATTTGCGGCACATATTTCGGATGAACGAAAGAAACTGCTTCCATCCGTTTGATTCCAGTTTTGCTAAGTGCATTGATTAGCTCTATTTTCTTTTCGGTCGGGATAAAATTAGATTCATTCTGAATCCCGTCCCTGGGTCCGACTTCAATTATTTCTACTTTATCCGGAAGATTCATAAGACACCCCCTCTTATTTTTAGAAATTCCAAGCTTTTTCAATTGGATGGGATTGTTTTTCTCTTAAATAACCCCTTTTGCTTTTAGATCCTTTATTTGCTCTTCAGTCATGCCTAGCTTTCCGCCAAGAACATCATCGGTGTGCTGCCCCAATTCTGGTCCTGCCCACTGGATTTCACCAGGGGTTTCACTCATCTTTGGTACAATTCCGGGCATCTTCAACATGCCAAGACCATCAACGGCTACTTCCTGAATCATTTTCCTGGCTTGATAATGCGGGTCATTTACTATATCCTCCACAGAATAAATGGAACCCGCCGGGACCCCCGCTTTATCTAAACTTTCTTTTACTACCTCGAATGGCAAACTTTTCGTCCATTCTTCGATAAGACCGTCTAAGAATGCAGCATGTTCAGATCGTTTGGCATTGTTTTCATAGCGCGGATCCTTAGCAATGTCCTCTCGTCCCATTGCATGCATAAGCCTTTTAAAAATGGCATCTCCATTCGCACCAATAACGATATACGTTCCATCCGAACAAACATATGTATTCGATGGTGTAATCCCCGGCAGCATACTTCCCGATCTTTCCCGAATCAATCCTGCACGATCATATTCGGGAAGAATACTTTCCATTAAACTAAACACCGATTCATAGAGGGCAACGTCAATTACCTGCCCCTCACCCGTACCATTCACATCACGATGGTAAACCGCCATTAATGCACCGATCACCGCATAAAGCGATGACAAGGAATCTCCAAGACTTACACCTACTCGTACCGGCGGACGATCTGGATATCCCGTGATATAGCGAAGACCTCCCATTGCTTCCCCAATCGATCCAAACCCCGGTTTATCTTTGTATGGACCATCCTGTCCATACCCGGACACCCGAATCATAACCAGACCTGGGTTAATTTTTTTTAATTCCTCGTATCCGAGACCCCACTTTTCCAATGTTCCTGGGCGAAAGTTCTCTATTAAAATATCAATTTCTTTCACCAGTCCGCGTATCAGCTCTTGTCCTTCATGGTGCTTCAGGTCAATGGTAATGGACTTTTTATTTCTGGATTGAACATACCACCATAGACTTGTACCGTTTTCCATAACCCGCCATTCTCGGATTGGATCACCCTTAGCGGGAGGTTCGACTTTTATAACCTCGGCACCAAATTCAGCTAACAACCGAGAGGCAAATGGACCTGCAATTAGCTGTCCCATTTCCAGCACTTTTAAGCCTTCCAACGCTTTTTTTCCCATATGTATTCATCCCCCCATAGTCTCAATCTGTTTAAAGCTAAAGAAGATTTCTACTTATAAAGTGATATAAGTGCCCTTAGGTCATGCTCAATGTGTTCAAGCATTACCTCTGCAGCTTTATCCCCATCCCTTTCTTTAAGTGCTGAAAGGATGCGTGAATGTTCTTCGATAGGGCTCTCATCCTGCATGGCTTCTCTCACCACACTGTTCCTTAGATAGGTCACTTTATCCCGAATCATATTTGTTAAGGAAATTAGCTGGCGGTTACCGGATGCCTTTAGGATCATCTCATGAAATTTGATACTCAGTTCCACTACATGATTTTTATCCTGTTTTAACCATGCTGCTTTAGTTTCTTCAACGATCTTTTCAAGCACCTCTAATTCTGAGGATTCAATTTTTTGTGCAGCTAATTTAGCTGCGAGCGATTCCATTTGCTGCCGAACTTGATAAATATCAATCATATCGGATGTTGAAGGGCTGAACACATGTATGGCGTTCCCCTGTTGCACAAGCAACTCATCTTGAATAAGGATTTTTAAAGCCTCACGCACCGGTCCGCGGCTGGTACCGAATTCTTCCGCAAGTTTTGCTTCTACCAATCTATCACCAGGAATGTAGTCACCTTCCAATAAACGTTTCTTTAATATTTGATAGATTTGGGTATTTAGTGTATCTCTAACAATCGATTCCAATGAAAGCGCCCCCCTTTCTAAACCACTTTGCAAGCGTTTTCTCAAACTATTTTTAATAGTAAGACAATTTCGGTTAACTGTCAACGGTTAACAATCAGTATATTTAATATTTTCTGAATACAATTTTCAAAAAAATAGCCTACAAAAGTTGATAGAAATACCCCAAAAATCGGAAGCCGTGTTTACTAATGCCAGGAATGAGGAATATGTCTACATTTATAAAAATAAACGTAAATAATCCCCGTCCTGATTAAAGGTGGAGATCATTTGCGCTTATTCTTTAGCTTTTAATAAACCAATTGTTGCAAATGATGCATAGGGACGGTTCTCTTGTCACATAAAAACTAGGAAAACATATCGCAACTGAAATTGGGAAATAATACATACATGGGAGGTGAAAATATGGATACTGAACAGTTAAAACTTACATCTTCTGAAATTGGTTCTTTGTGGGGTGAATATGTAAACGGAACAGCGGTAGACGTAATAAATAAATATATGTACTCAATTATTGAAGATGAAGCAATAAAGGCGATTTTTCACGATGCTCTCAAGACATTTGAAAAACAAAAGACACAAATGATCACTTTTTTTGAGAATGAGGGATTTCCAGTCCCAATTGGGTTTAATGAATCAGACCTGCATGCAGGAAAACAGAGATTGTTTTCAGATGCTTTCTGCCTGAATTATTTACACATTATGACCTTACATGGATTATTAGGACATATCACTGCATTAAGCATTTCTGTTAGAAAAGACTTAAGGGACTTTTACGACTCCTGTGACCATGATGCAAAAAAGATGTATCACCAAACGATTGAATTATTGCTTGAAAAAGGGCTTTTTCAGAGAGACCCATTATTCTATGCATATGAACACCCTCAATTTATTACCAGCAATGATTTCAAAGATGGTCTTTTTGGAAAGGGAAGAACTCTTGCTGCTACAGAAATCATTAGTATTTCTTTTAACCTGAAAAAAAGTATAATGGCTAAAACCCTTTCTATTGCATTCAGCCAGGTAGCAGAATCCAAAGAAGTTAGAAAATTTTTAACTGATTCTGAGAAAACGGCTGATGGACAAATAAAAGCATTGGCAAAAATACTCCAAGCTGATAACTTACCAGTTCCAAAATCAATGGAAACTGAAGTAACAATTTCAACAGACTCTCCATTTTCTGATAAGTTATTAATGTACCACATGGGATTTTTGTTTCAAATTGCACAAACCTATCATGGGGCAGGTCTTGCAACAGCCATGCGAACGGACCTCGTGACCACTTATGAAGCAACTATTTTACAAAATCTAATGGTGACAAAAAACTGGTTTAATATTATGGTGAAAAATAAATGGCTAGAACAACCTCCACTTGCACCTAATAGAACAGAAATTGCAAAAGAAAAATGACAAAACATGCCCTTCCACATCGGTTGGGCATTTTTCTTTTTAGAAGAGCATTCTTCTACTAAATGCCCAGTTAGCACAAGATAGATTTCGAGGCTCAGGAACAAAGCCCTTTCTTGTAAAAAAGTCCTAAAATGGATTGAACCGGAAATAAAAAAACAAAATCAATAAAGATATAAGCCGTTTCTATAAAGCAGCAAATCGAATAGGATACATTACTAAGAATGTATAAAAGGTGGTGAATCCCTTTGCGTGGTAAAACTCCTTTACACCTTGTTTACGTATCCAATTCTGGGGATGATAGAATATCGATTATTAACACGAAAACAAAAAAAGTTATTAAGACTATTAAAACAGGTGATAAGCCTTGGGAGATCACAGTCGGACCCAACGGCAAATTTGTCTATGTTGTAAATATGAACGATAACACCCTTCAAGTGATTGATAGAAAAAAAAATAAAGTTATTCGCACAACCAAAGTTGGGAGGCTTCCAACCGATGTTAGTACCTCAAAAAAATTTGTCTATGTTACGAATGCAGCTGATGATACTGTCTCAGTATTGGATTTAAAGGGTAAAAAACTCCTAGCTACTATTAAAGTGGGTGACAATCCTAGTGGGGTTAATGTGTTGCCCGGTAAAGGTCCCAGTCAAGTTTACGTTGTTAATTTCAACAGCAATACACTAACAATAATCGATGAGAAAACCCGTAAAGTAATTAAAACGATAAAAACTGGCAAAGGTCCAGACCAGATCGCATTTACTAACGATGGAAAAGTTGCCTATATCACCAATAGACTTGATAACACAGTGTCAGTTATTCATACTAAAAAACGAAAGATCGTGAAAACAATCAAAGTGGGAAATGAACCTATTGGAGCTGCTGTTACGCCTGACAATAAATTAGCGTATGTCACTAATTTTGGTGACGACACGGTTTCTGTCATTGACATTAAAAAGAATAAGGTCATAAAAACAATAACAGTTGGCGATGGCCCAGTTCTTGTCGCAATAACAAAGGACAACAAATTCGCTTATATTATTAATAACCTCGGAGACACGGTTTCCGTGATTAATATTAAACGCCAAAAAGTAATTGATACGATTAAAGTCGGAGACGCTCCTGCTGGTATTGCCGTTTTTCCGGTTTAAATAAAGGTCAGACCCACAAATGGACAAAATCCGGGGTCTGACCTCACTTAGTCCTAACAAAACGAGTTGGTCTAATTACTATAGAGGTTACTTATTGGGTCACTTCATTTTTCCAAACTCTTTTCTGTTATTTTTGTTCAGTTCCCTATCATTGGCTATAGCTGGACATGGCTTTACGTTTTCATCTAACAAAATATCTAGTGTTTTTTTATGTTAGATACATTTAATAACAAATTCTTCTTGAACCATGCTACCCTAACAATAAAAAAGAGTTGCCATCGAAGCACCATCTTCGCGGCCACCGTTAGTTGAACAAGACACAAAAGGAGCCTCATTCTTATGAATATTTTAATTTTAGGTGCAACTGGACGAGTTGGAAGTCAAATAGTGACTTATGCCCTTCATGACAAACATCATGTTACTGTATTAGTTCGCAATCCAGAGAAGATTCAAATTAATAATCAAAATTTAACCATTATTCAAGGGAATGTTTTAAATAAAGATGATATCGTACGTGCAATGCATGGGATTGATGTAGTTATTAGTGCACTAAATACTGATGGCACTACCACTCTATCAGAAAGTATGCTATTTATTATCGAAGCAATGGAAAACGAAGGTATACAACGAATTATAACTATAGGAACTGCAGGTATCCTGCAAAGTAGAACCACGCCAAATTTATTGCGTTATCAGTCCAGTGAATCCAAGCGTAAATCAACTCGTGCAGCGGAAGAACATCATAAAGTTTACGAATTGCTTAAACAATCAATACTCGATTGGACGATTGTCTGTCCTACGTACTTGCCGGATGGAGAAAGGGTAGGCAGATATCGAATAGAGCGAGACTTTTTGCCGGAGGGTGGGGCTGAAATATCCGTACCGGATACAGCAGAATTTACCTTTAAACAGATAGAAGCAAGCGATTATAAAAAATCACGTGTAGGTATCGCCTACTAATAATATTCTTATACACTTTCATATTGGATTAACTAGTTTGTTGAAAAAGTCAATAATTTCATTTTTTTAATTGAGTACCCTTTGTAATGAGGGCAAGTTTCTTTTTATTTGTTATGATTCCTAATCCAAGCATAAGTGTGAAAAATAGCAGCAGCCAAGAAATATAAGCAGGCAAGGATGTAATCATAATGGCAATCCAAGCAAAAAATAAGGATGCAGGGCTTATGACTTTAAGTATTTGATAAATGATTTTGCTAACGGCTGCTTTATATAATGGAGTGGCTTCTAATAAAAAAATAAACGGGTTACAAAACGTTCCAAATGCTAAAGGAATAACCATATATATAGGCAATTTAATATTCATAGTAAATTCTAATAGGAAGACCAAACCTATCGAAAATGATTGCATAATATAATCCAAATGTGCCGCTTTAAGTTTTCTCGGATTCGTAAAAAAATCGTTAAGCTGACTATTTTTCAAGTAAAATACCGCTCCAAGTGGCAAAGATAGGATAAGGCCAGCCATAAAAATAAATATTGCCCAATTCAAAAGAAAAGAATTCATGAGATAACCCTCCCAGTATTTATGCGCAACAAGATTTCGGGAAACTTTGAGATAAAAAATAGTATCTACATAAACCAATGTACCAACAATAAGATACATAAAAAGCGAAGATTTCGACTCATCAAAGTGCTATTGTTTGACGCCCTTTCTTCTCTTTTCGAAAGAATCGTCTATCAATAAAGAAAGCTGTAAGTATTGCAGCTAAACTGATTAAAACTGGTATCCCGAAAGATTCATAGGAAAACGGACTGCCTTGGAATTTTAGATTTTCAGCACGATATTCTATTCGCTTGGCACCATATTTAGCGGTTAGGACGTCCTCTTGCTTCGCTAAATCTTCGAGTGTAACATCAAACATAAATCTGTCTGAGTAGCCGCTGTGAATAAACTCGAGGTTTACTTTGTTACCCCTTACGTTCCAATCCTTGACTTCTTCTGCAGCTAAAGACTTCGCTTCTTCCCCCGGAACGAACATTCGATCTAGCTTCGGCACATCCCACATGTGATATCGGGTAACTAGGTTAAGGTGATACTTCGTAACAATAGGCTGCTTGGCATTTGAGACGGTGTAGATTTTTGTTGTTCCAGAATTTGCATAAGTATCAAAAATCGTGGTAAGCGCCCCCTCATCCATCCCATCATACAACCATACCCCTGCTGTTTTTTTGTGCCATTGGAATGCTGTGTTGAACGTATAAATCAATTCACTTCCATCCACATAATATGGATCTACCTTTGGATTTTTCACGAAATGATAAGAAGGGTAATGGATCTTATTTGCTATTTCCTCCGCCATTGGTTCGCCTAATTGCTTTGAAATCACATAGAGGACGGCATCGATTCCAGAAGTAATAGCAGCTGAAGAAACAATGTTCCCGTCTACTACATAACGCAAATCCCTTCTCCACTTTGTATCAGGATATTTATTAACTTCTTGATAATCAAAACTTTTCCAGTCAGTTGTTGCTTCTTTCCCTTTTAATAGACCTGTATCCGCCAGATTCAACCCTCCAGCACATATGCTTAACAATTCTGTATCAGAATGTTTTCGAATCCATTCCCGGACAGGTTTATACTTTACTTCGTCAACTATGGGCATGGCGGGGATTACAATAAGGTCTGGACTTCTTCCTAATAATCGATCCAGTTCATCAAAAGAATAGTGCGGAATCAGATCCAAACCCCCAGAGAGTGTTTTCATATTTTTGTCTGGAGCAACTGCATACACGTTATAAGATTCAGTCATCGCAAACATTTCATAAGGAACCATAAAATCAAACACTTCGGTGGTCTGATTGGATAAAATCACAGCTACTGTTGGTTTTTTTGGATTATATTCCGGCACACTCACGCGTTGTAAAGCAGGGATTGGTGTTTGTCGAGCAGGATTCCAATATTCCTGATTGGTGCGAATATATCCATACACACCAATCCCTCCAAAAAATATAACGAATGTCATTACATAAACAACTACGCGTAATAATAACTTCATTTTAATTCTCCTCTGATTAATATTTTTTTATTTTTTTCACTTAGAACACTACTCCATCTAAATAAACACCCGCCTTCGCAAGACAATATGATTCAAATTTTCCAGTTACATCGCCAGACTAGACCAATTTTATTGCTGTTGATTTTATAACCAAGATCCTTCATTTAATTGCTTAATCGTAAATGTTGTATATATACAAATATAAAACATTTTTATCAATTGTCAATACACAATTATTGTATTTATACAATTATTTTATATAAAAACGGCTGCCTGAAAATTAAACTTCGGTTCAATATCCAGGCAGCCGTTCTATTTTTTAATG
>NZ_JAGYPE020000005.1:65898-133206 GCF_018343545.2 Neobacillus citreus
AATTATTTTATATAAAAACGGCTGCCTGAAAATTAAACTTCGGTTCAATATCCAGGCAGCCGTTCTATTTTTTAATGCTTAACGTTTGTCTTCTTGATAATCTCCAACAATATAGCTACACTTTCATCTACTTGCTTTCGCTTGTTTTCCGGAACTTGTTTTAAAATGTCCGCAAACAACTGATGATGTTTCTCATGAGCATTCGCTACTGCTTCCAAGCCGTTTCCGGTAAGTTTGATAAGTACTTCCCTTCTATTGTCAAGGTTGTGTTGCCTTTCCACTAGGCCGGATTTCACAAGCGGATCCAGTGTCCTTGTCAAAGTGGAAGGCTCCACACCAAGAATGCCAGCCAAATCTCCGTGACGGTAAGTATTAGAACCTATTTCCATTAAAAGATGCAATTGTTTTGGGGTCAGCCCTTCAACAAAAGACTTATCACCACCGAGTACACCCGACATTTTAATAATAGACAATAAGAATTCACCAAATATTTCCTGTCTCATTTTTCATCACCTGTTTATTGTGTTTTATAACTTGTATATCAAAACTATTGTACTTTTGCAATAGTTGTAAGTTACCGCAGACATAAGAAAACTTGGTTTATAGTTGTAAATACTTAAAGGACCGCCTCCAGCGATCCCATCTTCAACTCTTGCACCCATTAGTTGAACAAGAGTTTATTAACAAATACATTGAAAATTAAACACTTTTAATATTTTTATTGCACTCTAATTGTTTTTGAATTCCTAACCTATCAATCTGAATCCAATACTCTGAAATTTTTTCAGATTCTATTCTATACACCGCACTTGCCATTTGTATTACTGATTATAGGTGATTGATTTTATTAAAACCTCCGTTAATGCAATAAGAAAAAGGGATTGCCACAGCATCCCTTTTCTTGAACTCTTGCCCCCGTTAGCCAGCCATGAAGCAGTGCTTCACCACAGAATTTGAATGATAATTACATTCTTTCATGGTAGTTAAACATCAGAAGGTTTCTTAGTCAAGAACCGCTCCAATCCTATTACGGGATTAAATTACCTATCATAAGGTTCGAGCTTCAAAATAAATTCTTCAACATCCTTGCTTCTTGCGTTGGAAAAACCCTTATCTTCAGAGATGATTTTAAACCTGCATTTTTCCAATACCCTAATGGAGGCGAGGTTATCTTTAGCGGCACGAGCATAGAGCGGGCGTACCTTAATATACTCCAGAAACTTTGACAACGCTTTAGTTGCAATACCATGACCCCAATATTCCTTCCCAATCCAGTAGCTTACTTCGGGTTTGCCGAACTGTTCAAAGTTTGAGACGTGTCCAGTGACAATGCCATTGAATAATATAGTCTTAATTGTGATAGTCTCGTCAGCGATAATTTTTTTCCAATGGTCAAAAAATGCGTCCTTATCAGTGGGGTCTTTAGCTGTAAAGGCAGCCATATAGTTCGCCATTGAATCTAGTTGTTGTTCGAAAAAGATAGGAAGATCTTCCTCTGTGATATCTCGTAGCTTCACTTCGCTTTTGCTAATGGATTCCATATAATTCACAAGCTCCTTAACATATTGTTGAATATAAATTCTTCCAAGTTTGGAGAAATTCCTTCTTCAACTGCCCCTTTAGCTTAAGACATCGCCAAGTTGCAAACCATCTTAAACCATTCCAAGCCGGAGATCACGCTGCTGTATATCGGAATTACCCATAGGAAATTGAGGATAGCTTAAATAACTTTGTACTGTAATGACAATATCGAAATAAGGTGGAGTGCAACTTCACACCGCTTCATTTAAACCACTCAAATAAATCCAACAATGTTCTAACTAAAAGGGTAGATTTATTTTTTTCTATACATGGTTCTAATTATCCAAGAATATGCATCTTCTTATATGAAATATATTATTCAAAATAAAGGATGAGCGTATGACATTAGATATTGGAAAGCACTTTCGAGCCGCAAACGATTGGTGTGTCAAGAATGGCACTTACAGGGCAGGATGGCCAAACTGTCACCAAGCCACGTACCAGGACCCTCAGCGAACGGTGTACGGACATTTTCTGTTGAAGCAAGACGTAGTTGACTGGCGCGATGTACCTGCATCGGAGTACAATGCCAAGGACATAAGGACCAGGTTTACCGGGGCACATGATTACGCACGCAGAAATGGGTACCAGCATGGATTTCCCAACTTCCATGAGGCAAATTACGGTAAGGGTGTAGTGTATGGCACCTTTCTTATCAAGCCGGGTACGTGCGAATGGCGAGATGTCCCAGCGAAAGAACTAGGGTTGGGCACGGGTGATCCCAGCAAAATACCTATGGAAAATTGGTTCAGAGGCGCGTCAGACTATGCTTCAAAGCATAACTATGCAGCTGCAATGCCTAATGGCCACTATGCCAACTACGGGCAGGGCTATGTTTGTGGTGTGTTCCTGTTCCCTAAGGGTAAAGCAGAATGGAGAGACATCCGGGGACGCGAACTTGGTCTTCCAGAGCCCATTCCACGAGTACCAGACCCAAAGACGAAGACCACCGTCCCGAACATAGTAGGATTGCTCTCAAGCCAGGCTTCCCAGGCAATTATGGCAGCCAAGTTGCGGACAGGGTATGTCTTGAATGGTACGGGCGAGATCCGGAGTGATCTCCTCCGTGTTAAGGGGCAGGACCCCACGGCCGGAACGAGTGTCGACGAGGGAACGAATGTCAACTACAGCGTGGAGCTGGCACAACAACAACAAGGTGTCAAGTCGGTCTTGCTTGTGAACCGCCACCAGCAGGGTCGTTCGGTGGAAGTGTTCCTCTGGGACTCAGCAGTGGGCACCTGGAGCAACAAAGGTATGCTCAATTTCGGCGCTAGCACAACACTTTCCCTGGCCTCGGGTCGGTTATACCAGGTTGTTGCAGTAGACCGGGGCCTCACTAATTGCACCGATGGTAGGCCAGAAAACGTCAGCTGTCAGAGGTTCTCCTGGGGCGCGCGCGGAGACTCTGGAGGAGTACAGGTCACGCTCAACGTGCCCTAGCACAAGTTTACACTCCAAAAAGGCTACCAATTGTAACCATTTTCTGGTCAGTAGACAATGGATCTCCACGAAGGAGATCCGTTTTTTCTTTAGTCATAGAAACCCCAATGTCCAAAATAATACCTAATACCCTCTACAAAGCGCATGCTTAACTCTTGCGTAAGGTAATGGGTATTTATTAAATAAGAGTCTGAATTTATCCCAAGTAAATGATTTCCTCTGACTTCTTCTATTGAGCCATTTAAACAGTAAATATCCAATTTTGTCTCTGAATTTGTTTACACTTTGGGTATTATCTGTGATGCAATAATAATTGTAATAACCTATCAGTGAGCGTCTAAATCTATCCATAATTATATGAATATCTTTATTTCTATTAATCTTCAACTATTCCTTATAAACATCACAAAAGAGCCATTTTCTATTACTGTTTTAGCTGCTTCCGTGGGAAGTCCTTGTCCCCCAAAAACATCTCCTATCCAATAAACAATTTCGCCTATTTTGCATTGTTGATTGATGTGCCTAGTACAGTTTATTTCCAAATTTGAAATAAAAATGGTAAATTAATATGGTGATAGATAAGGAAATATATTCCATAACAAAAGGAGGATAACCATGAAGAGTGTTTTAGTAAAACCCTTGCTTTCCGTTACTTTAGGGTTCGGAATCGTGGCAGGAGGTGTACCCTGCATCTCTCAGTTGATCGGCGATGGCTTCAATCCCCTTCGTTCGGCCTAAAACATGGTGTAACAACAAAACTTCTGCCATCGTTTTTTCCTCCAATTTAATGAACTTCATATGTCTAAGTTTCGACAAGAAAGCCTGTTTGACCTACCAGAACTTTACGATTTAGAAATATCTACCTTAATAAAACCCACCCCTTGCTTATTCAATAATCCTGCCCCATTAGCGGAACAAAAAAAGCGACTGCCCTCATTGAACAATCGCCCCCGTTAGCTGAAGAACTGCATTTTAATCTTCTGGTTGTTCCCACTCTTCATCAAGGACGAGTTTACCCTCTTCATCACGGATATATGCCGTACCTGGAGGGGAACTAAGAAACGGAATTATTTCGTTATCGTAATTACATATTGTATTAACTTGAAAAACTGAATGGTTCTCAGCATTATCCATATATTCATCACTTTCATCACCAGCAAGAAATCTCCAACCACTATCTGGATTTCCGTTTTGGTATGGTTCTTCTCTATACATAAATCCCACTTTGCAGCCATCAACTGTTATTCTATCAGAAGCAATGCACCCCTCTTCAGAGTGGATTAATCGTATAATTTTGTCACCTGGTATGTAGAATTTTTTTTGCCTTCTTTTTAAACCTAAACATTTCCTCACTCCTGTTCCATTTCATCTAAATTCGACATTGAGAAAAGTATTTCCTTCTTCAAGTTACCTGCCCATTAGTTGAATAACTCTGACATTCTGCTTACTTATCTTAGTAATATTAACTTAGTCAAAGTGGAACAATAGTCAAAGCTATATACTTGAAAAGGAGTTAAAAATGCATAAACAAAACATCTTATTTAACCTTGATGATACATTATCATACTGTAATAGATATTTTAGCCTAGTAATAGACGAGTTCGCTGACCAAATGATGGCTTGGTTTGAATCGATTACCGAGGAAGATATAAAACAGAAGCAGCTTCAACTTGATGTTGCAGCGATTAGTGAGCACGGACTAAAGTCAGATCGGTTTCCTGAGTCATTTGTTGGTACTTATAAATACTATTGTGACTTAACTGGGAGGGAAAAGAAAAAAGATGAAATCCAATATTTAAGAGAGTTGGGTTTTAAGGTATTCGAGATTCCTGTTGAACCTATTCCGTATATGAATGAAACTCTACAACGTTTAAAAGAAGAGGGACATGAATTATATTTGCATACAGGAGGAGATGAGGCTAATCAACACAGAAAAATTACCCAGTTAGAATTGACTACATATTTTGAACATCGCATTTTTATTTCGGAGCATAAGGATACAACAGCTCTATCCGATATTTTAAAAACCATTATGGCTGACCCTAATGTAACATGGATGGTTGGAAATTCATTAAGAACGGATATTGTCCCAGCTCTGGAAACGGGTATCCATGCAATATACATTCCAGCAGAAAGTGAATGGAAATATAACCTGGTTGAAATTAACGTTGAGCATAGTAGTCTTTTTATAACAGTAGATTCACTTAAAGAAGTTCCTGATGTAATTTATAAACGTATCCAAGATCCAATAATGTAAGTGGATAGAAATAACCTTATTTTAAGAGCAAGGTTTAGTACACCCCACCTTTCTTGAAAGTGGAAAGACTTCTTAACCCGACGAGTTCCGTAGTTGGAAAATCGGCTTTTAAATTTGTGAAGAAATATACTTAAACTAAACTGCCCCGTTACTTCAATAAGAAAAGCCACCAAAAAGGCAGCTTGTTCTTCAACTCTAGCACCATTACTTTAAGTACAATACTTCACAATCATTTTTTTACCTCAATAAATTCAATCCTCTAAATGTGTTGTCCATGCAAAAAGACGCCTTCTTATTAAAGAAAAGCGCCCGATTGTTGGATTTATTATTAGTAAATCTTTAGGGGGTGTAACTAAATTTACATTTTTATTTATTCTTGTCTAATCTCATTGCCGGTACATTAACTGAACTTTTTCAAGATCACTTATAAAGAGGTTAATTTCCTCTTGGCTCAACAGTATGGGCATTTGATCATATAAAGTAATGATTTGACCATCTATGTCATTCCGGTGTTTTTTCAAATAATCATAAAGACTTTTTAACTGGCTTTGTTTAATAGTCGATTCTGTGGTGAAATGTTTTACTTTCTGTAAAGAAAATTCGTTCATGAGTTCATCAAACTCGCCCGAAATAATGCTCCCCGTCAGCAACATGTGATCACTCCTAAACCATAAGGTTAGTTTCTGTTAGTTTAACCAAAAATGTCAAATCCATATTAAAGACCACTGCTAGAAAGTTGAAGAACAATATTTGGCCCAATTCAAAAAGGTCTTTTTAAGAATGGCACCCTATAATGGATTAAATAAAAAATGATCATACTTTTCCCAATTTCTTGTGTCTTTTATGTTAAATATAAAAAGGGGTGGAATTGGAAAACCACTTTTTATTCGCTTTCTTTTTCCTTTTTATTGGTCAGATTTTCAATGTCTGTTATAAGACGTCTCTTCAATAATAAATACGATTTTTCTTAGATGGAGGTTCTTAATCAACAATAAGAGTAAAAAGGAAGAGGCATTTCTTCTTCCTTTCGTATTATAAGTTCAACCAGATATTTCTGGTTGAACATTTTTTTAGGTACAAAAAAAAAGACCACCGCTGCAATTATCCTCAGCCATCACAATATATGAATCCCCCCCACTTTATGAATCTTTCAACGATTGAAGATAATTCACCATTTAAAAAAACCGTAAAGAATGTTTCCCCCTATTTTTGGAACAATACATTTGATTGTATTAACGAATAAGGAGGTTAATTAGAAATGGATATTCAAAAATTAGCCGATCATGAGTCATTGGATCTACATGAAGTTATTAATTTTAAAACCCTTTGCTTAGCGAAATCAAAACTAATGCAAGGACTGGTATTTGATCATGATTTGAGAGCATTAATGCAAAAAGATGTTGAACAATCCATGCAAGCGCTTGGAGAATTACAGGCAATTTATCAACGTGCACCTTTTCAAGCGCCTGTTCCTCAAAACCGGCCAACACCAATAATAAATTGAAAGGAAGGCAAATTCATTGAACAATGACTATTTAGACCCTATAAACTCGCTACACGTACCAGAGCTAGCAGATACCACATTTGCGATGGATTTACTTCTTCGTGCCAAAGAAGGTGTGCGCAATATTGCGGTTGCATTAACGGAGTCCGCGTCACCTGATGTTAGAACGCTCTTACGAAACCAGTTAATGCAAGGGATTGCCATGCACCAAGAAATTACAGAACTAATGATTAGTAAAAAATGGTTCCATCCATACGAACTAAGTGAACAATATCAATTAGACCAACTCTCTGCCAACAATACATTGATGATTGGCAAAATGAATCTATTCCCTGTTGAGACCAATAGAAAAGGTATGTTTGACCGGACACCTGATGAACACTAACACTGGAGGCTGTAACCAATGAAGGCAGTAACGTATCAGGGTATTAAAAATGTTGTAGTCAAAGAAGTTCCAGATCCAAAGATTGAAAAACCAGATGACATGATTATTAAAGTAACAAGTACAGCTATATGTGGGTCTGATTTACATTTAATTCATGGCATGATTCCTAACCTGCAAGAAAACTATGTTATTGGCCATGAACCAATGGGAATCGTCGAAGAAGTTGGTCCAGGTGTGACTAAGTTAAAAAAGGGAGATCGTGTCATTATTCCTTTTAATATAGCATGCGGTGAATGCCATTACTGTAAAAACCATTTGGAAAGCCAATGTGATAATTCAAATGATAATGGTGATATGGGTGCCTATTTCGGATATTCTGGTACGACGGGTGGCTATCCAGGTGGGCAAGCTGAATATTTAAGAGTTCCATTTGCCAACTTTACTCATTTCAAAATTCCAGAGACTTGTGAAGAACCAGATGAAAAGTTAGCAGTTATTGCCGATGCGATGACTACTGGTTTTTGGAGTGTTGACAATGCAGGTGTAAAGGATGGAGATACAGTTATTGTTCTTGGCTGTGGTCCGGTTGGTCTTTTTGCTCAAAAATTCTGTTGGTTAAAAGGGGCAAAGCGAGTCATTGCCGTTGATTATGTCAATTATCGCCTGCAGCACGCCAAACGCACCAACAAAGTAGAAATTGTTAACTTTGAGGACCATGAGAATGTAGGAAGTTACCTGAAGGAAATCACCAAAGGCGGCGCTGATGTTGTCATTGATGCAGTTGGTATGGACGGTAAAATGACTGATATGGAGTTCCTTGCGAGCGGAATGAAGCTTCATGGCGGAGCATTAAGTGCGTTTATCATGGCTTCACAAGCAGTGCGTAAAGGCGGGACAATTCAAGTTACTGGCGTTTACGGCGGCAGATATAATGGTTTCCCTCTTGGAGATATTATGCAGCGAAATATCAATATCCGCTCTGGGCAAGCACCTGTGATTCACTATATGCCATATATGTTTGAATTAGTTTCGACCGGAAAAATTGATCCAGGAGATGTCGTAAGTCATGTACTTCCACTTAGTGAAGCAAAGCGTGGCTATGAGATTTTTGACACAAAAATGGATGATTGTATAAAAGTCGTGTTGAAACCTTGAGGAAGGAGATATAAAAAATGAACTACGCCTTACATGAAGTTCTTGAGGTCCATGAGATGGCTGCATTTAAGACCACTTGTTTAACTAAATCCAAAACGATGAAAGCGTTAGTCACAGATCCGCTATTAAAAGATATTATGCAGCAAGACATTGATGTATCTACGAGACAATTACAAGAATATGCTTCTATCCTTTCCAACGCTAAGCAGTAAATTTAGGAGATGAATGAACATGAATCCAATCATTGAAACTTTAACGGGCATGGACGGACTATCGGATCAAGTCGTTACAATGGATCTACTCATTTCAGCTAAAAGTGGAATTAGAAATTATGCCATGGCAGCTACTGAGGCAGGAACACCGGAAATTAAAGAAATGCTCACTCGCCATTTAGTGGAAGCTCTTGATATGCATGAACAAATATCCACATATATGGTAGAAAAAGGATGGTACCATGCTTGGGATACAAACGAACAGATCAGTTTGGATTTAAATAATATCAATACAGCATTGAACTTACCGACATTATAAAAATTTCCAGGAACAGTTTAACACTCATCAAATAAACTGTTCCTAGTCATAAGGGTATCTAAAGAAGAAGCCTACCCACTTTTAAAACATACATTAACAAAAAACCCGGCTATTTCTATATAAGAAAGGCCGGTTAAATTTTGATTGTTTATCCCACTCATAACGGGCAGTAAGACCCCCACAGATTCTATGGAACCCGAAGAAGATAGTGGGGGATCAACTGACCGTAAAGGTCCGATGGGTTCGCCTTACCATCAGTGTAAACGAAGCAAGTGTATACTTTTCTTCGGTAAGGGAACCCTAGTCATACATTTTTCTAATTGGGGACGGGCTAAATGAAAATTCTATCAATGATTCAGCCCTGGGCTAGTTTGTTTGTCCTTGGCGAGTCCAAATATGAAACGAGGACATGGAGAACCAACTATCGAGGTCCATTAGCGATTCATACGAGCAAAAAACCGGACAAGGCCGCCTGCGGCTACCCGAGGGTCCAGGAGCTGCTCCAAAAACACGGATATTCAGGAGAAGACCTCCCGACAGGTGTGATAATTGGCGTTTGTGAGCTGAAAAATTGTATAAGAGTGATTGAAAACAATGAAACTTGGGCTGTACTGGAAGATGGGCGAGTTGTTTCCGGTATTGAATTTTTGTTAGGTGATTATCGGGTAGGCGGTTACGCCTGGGAAGTGGAAGGGATGCGCACGTTTGAGGAGTCTATTCCGGCAAAAGGGCAGCTTGGTCTGTGGGAGTATCCCGGAATAATTCATTAAAAACTCGTCTTAGTTAAGTCAGCAAGACTTCCTAACTGGCAATACGGCGAATGTGTTACCTAAAATGTAATCCAGTAGTTGCTAGGAGAGCAGCGCTCACCTTGTGGTAGTCGTATTCTTGTTAACACAAAAGAAGTATCGGGTTTCCGCAGTATCTATTAGTTTCATGCCTAATTCTATCCCCAGTTGTAAAGCTTTGATTTCCCTTTCTCTCATTTGAGGATTTTCTCCCATGTACCAAGTTCCTTGTCCTATTCTTGGCATAGAAGTTCCATCAGGCAATGTAACTACACGACTTTCAAGGGAATTTTTTATTTTTGTTAATTTATTTTCGTCCTGTACACTCATTAAAAATTAACACTTCCTTTTGTATCTTTTTATATACCTAATAACAAAAAAGGCGGCAACTCTTTTGCAGTATTGCCACCAGTAAATTACTTAATTCTTAACTTATTTCTATTTTAGTTAGAACCGCTGCTTGGCAGGGTGATAAGCTTCCGTTCAACATCCATTTAGGCCATTATACTAAGTGGGCTCCACCATCAATAAGAACAG
This sequence comes from Neobacillus citreus, assembly GCF_018343545.2. Classification (GTDB taxonomy): domain Bacteria; phylum Bacillota; class Bacilli; order Bacillales; family Cytobacillaceae; genus Neobacillus; species Neobacillus citreus. Next base: position 76,077 of record NZ_JAGYPE020000005.1, read on the forward strand.
CTGTACCAGTAGTAAAACCATTTTTAGCAAGGTATACATAGGTTTCAGCTATGTCTTCCGGCTTTGCAATCCGTCCAACAGGGAGCTGTTGTGCAATGCCGTTGAACAGTGCTTGCCTCTGATTATCTGGCATTCCAGCATAGATTGGAGTGTCTACAATTCCAGGTGAAACCACGTTTACCCTAATAGGGGCTAGGTCTACGGAAAGTCCTCGAACCAATCCTTCAATGGCTGAATTGATTGCCGCTAACGTAGTAGCGCCTTGAGGAGGACGAACGCCATATACACCAGAGGTTAAGGTGATTGAGCTCTCATTGTTTAAATATGGAAGTGCTGAACGGACGGTAATATATTGGCCCCAGAACTTACTTTCAAACGCCTCTTTAGCACTTGCCACAGGCAATTCGCTAAAGTGCCCCATTGCGCCTTCTCCTGCTGTTACCACAAGGTGGTCAAATTTTCCAACCTTGCTGAAAAATCCTCCTACTTTTTCTTCGCTTCGAAAATCGATTTCATTTCCTTCTACATTGCCACCAAGAACTTGTTTTGCTTCATTTAATTTGGAAACAGAACGGCTGGCAATGATCACTTGAGCTGATTGATCGAGAAACGCTTTGGCAGTTGCTAAACCAATACCAGAAGTACCCCCTAAAACTACTACTCGTTTACCATTTAATGACATAGTAAAACCCCTTTCTTCTTAAAAACTTTTTTGTATTGAAATTCATTTTGAAATTTAAAATTATAAAGCATGGTTGGTATTATTCTCATTTAACACAATTATTACAAGTAATCTACCGTGTTTAGTATATGTTTCTGCTAGTTATTTGAGGGAATAATGCCTTAGAAAAATCAAAAAGGTTTCCTTGCCGATGGCCTTTTTACCTTTCACTTTTTGTAATTTCTGCCAGAAGCTCGTATGAATGCAGGCGAGCTTTGTGGTCGTAAACTTGGGCAATGGCCATGATTTCATCTGCCTGGCTCTCCTCCAAAAATGTATCCAGCTTGTCCTTTACCGTCTGCTGGCTGCCAACAATCGATGAGCCTAATTGCTGCTCGAGAGCTTTTAATTGGTAGCTGCTGGCCACTTCGGATATGTCATCTACCGGTGGTTGAAGCGGTGTAAGGTTGCCACTCATCAGATTCAAAAATTGCTGCTGTATTGTTGTAAAAAGGCGCTTTGCCTCTTTATCCGTATCTGCTGTAATGATATTCAATGCCACCATCGCATACGGCTTATCGAGAACATTCGAAGGCTTAAACGCATTGCGATAGATCTGTAGAGCACCCAGAGTGTTAAGTGGCGAAAAATGGGCGGCAAACGCAAATGGCAACCCCAGTTCTCCGGCCAGCTGCGCACTGAAGCCGCTTGAACCCAGCAGCCAGACTGGAATATTCAAACCTTCACCTGGAATCGCTTTTATAGGGTTCCCTTGTGCCAGGGATGGATCAAAGTAACCGCGGAGTTCCGCTAATTGCTCAGGAAAGTCATCTCCGGTACTTCCCAAGTCGCGTCTCAATGCACGAGCGGTCCTCTGATCTGTACCGGGTGCCCGCCCCAGACCAAGGTCAATTCGCCCAGGATATAATGATTCAAGAGTGCCAAACTGCTCAGCGATGACGAGCGGTGCGTGATTCGGCAGCATGATTCCTCCTGAACCAATCCTGATTTTTGATGTACCGGCTGCCACATGGGACATCACCACAGAAGTGGCGGAACTGGCGATAAACGGCATATTATGATGTTCAGCGAGCCAAAAACGGTTGTAATCAAGTTTTTCAGCAAGCTGTGCGAGTTCCAATGTATGGCGGAAAGAGTCAGCAGGGGTACTTCCGGCTGTTATCGGTGAAAGATCAAGCACCGAGAATGGAATTTCGTTTAGTTTTTTTGCATGTTTAGACATACGTTCATCTTCTTCCCTTATCTAATTTTTCTATAAACTAATCTCATACTGGAATTTCATGAGTCGGAAAGTAAGGCCGCACAAACTCTCCAAGCTCCTGTATGACTTCCTCGGGAGGGCGCTTTGAAAAATACAATACAAATGCCAGGTGCTTGACACCAATGGATTGAAATTGATATAGAATTTCTAATAACTGTTTGCGCCCTACACGAAATCCTAACGGAATCGGAACAGGAGACGCATCGGGATTTTTCGATAAATCGATAAATAAAGTCTGAGTAAAAGGTTTAAACACTCCTGGGGCGTGAATTTCCGACAACTCGAGGTACTCGTTAATCAATTGAGTTTGTTGTGGGATAATCCTCGGGTACTGGATCCAGCCGTCCCCATTCTGGGGGATCCATTCAATCGATTGATTGCTGAATCCTGTCACCATGGTCGGAATCGAAGAAAAAGGCTTGGGAATCATTCTCATATCCGTTCCATCGTAAACTCACTTCAATTCAATTCTCCTTAAATTTTTGTACCAATGTATTTTTCGAACTTTTTAATCGTCTCCTCATTACGGCGATAATACGTCCATTGTCCGATTCGCTTCATTTCAACCAGTCCGCTTTGCAGCAGAATCGATAAATACTGTGAAGTAGTGGATTGCGAAATCCCGGCCTTGCTTCGGATATCCCCTACGCAAACCCCGCCTTCAAATCCTTCATCAGCAATAATATGGGCCTGCGGTGAAAAATGACTGTTGGGATCTTTTAACATTTGAAGAATGCACACCCTTGTCTGGTTCGACAATGCCTTAAAAATTTCAACGGCTTGTTCATCATTTAAGCGTTCCAATTCCTGCTTCAATGTCATTTGCCTCTTTCTATATCGATTATCACTATCCAAATGGAAGCTGGATAGATGATCTGAAAGCATCACGCCAAATCGGTAATTCGCGATATTAATATATTACCCATCTGGTCCGTTCAAATCAAAAGATTTGTTCGAAGGAGATACAGCGAAAAGCTCCCATCTTAAAAAAGACAACAAAAAAACCTGCATATAACACATTAGAAAACAACGTTGTCCGAGTTGTTCAATCCTCGTTTTTGTTCTATTTGCATCCTCATGTTCATCTAAGTATGAAATAGCAACATCTGCGCCTTCTTTAGCAAACGCAATTGCTACTGCAGCACCAATACCACTGTCACCCCCTGTAATAAGTGCTACTTTTCCTGATAACTTTCCACTCCCTTTATAGTTCGGATTTTCGATAATTGGAAGGGGTACCATTAATTTTTCCACTCCGGGATGGCGTAGCTGGCGCTGTTCAGGTAAACTTATCGGAATTTCTTCGTAACGTGTGATTTTCCCATAGTTAGGGTACATGGGATAAGGTTCAGTTTTCATGTTCGCTTTAAACATTTGTTGCATTTGTTTTATTTGGTCTAATTGACGACTTTGATCCTTTTGATCCATGGAAACCTCCTATAGAAATAATTTTAATTCTAAGAATGTATATGTTGTTCACTACAAATAAAGTGGAAAAATGTGAAAAAAGTTGTTTACTTTCAATACAGAAGCGTATTCTTCCTCAAAAGAGACACCTTTTTTCTTTAATGAACTGATCTTTAGGCGCCACCAGATAGTTAATTGTTCAGTGGTTGCTCGAAACCGTGATCCGCCTCACTTAAAAATGGATTTTTCCCTAATCTGCCCCTTTTATACTGGTCCGAGAACTCTCTAGCTTACTTTTGTGGCAAAGTATAAAAGTGATGATTAGATAGAATACTGTATTAGTCAGTGGTCTAATAACATTTCGGAGGAAAAATGCCATGAATACAAAAGAGTTAAGAAATATTCATGCCCTTGTAACAGGTGCTTCAAGCGGCCTAGGATTTTCAATGGCGGAGGCTTTGCTTCACGCTGGGGCCACGGTGGCGTTAGCTTCTAGAGGTGGAACTAAATTGGATCGAGCAGTAGAGAAGTTAAAGCGCGAGGGTTATCCTGCTATTGGAATTCCTTTGGATGTTCGATCAGAACAATCCGTCAATAAGGCGGTCGAATGGGTGAAAAGAGAATGGGGGAAGCTGGATGTTCTCGTCAATAATGCGGGAATTGGGATGAGGACAGTAAACCCGCGTTTTTTAGTCGAGCCTCAGCCATTTTTCAAAGTAACACCAGAGGGGTTTCGAGATTTAATTGATACCAATCTGACAGGATATTTTTTAGTAGCTCGAGGGTTTGCTCCTTTAATGATGGAACAAGGTCATGGGCGAATCATTAATATTTCTATGAATCATGAGACTATGAAAAGGAAGGGTTTTGTACCTTATGGACCATCGAGGGCAGCCACTGAATCACTCTCATATATAATGGCAGAAGATTTAAAGGAATATGGCATTATGGTGAATATGCTTTTACCGGGTGGTGCCACTACTACCGGGATGATTCCGGACGAAGTTCGAAAAGAGATTGAATCAAAATCACAGCTATTAGATCCAAGTGTTATGGCCGAGCCGATTGTTTTTTTAGCTTCAGCTGCTGCAGAGGAAATTACAGGTGAAAGAATAATTGCCACCGATTTTCAAGACTGGTTTCTCAAAAGAAAATAAGTTTTTTATCACAGGGACAGATTCTTTCCTCTTTGAAGAAGTTGAGCTGTCTAGCTCTGGCGCGGCGGTTATAAGCCAATCCGTCAAGAAGACTAAAGAGCAAACCTTCTCGCCAGCTTGTCAAGACTCACGCCTCTCATCAGTTTGGATTTAAATAATATCAATACAGTATTTGAACTTACCGAAATTATAAAAAATTCCCAGGAACAGTTTAATTCTCATCAATAAACTGTTCCTAGTAAACCATTTTGAGTTTATTTCGCAGAAGTAAATATTTTCACTATATAATGAAAACAATTAATAGACTATTTTTATTATGAAAAGGTCGGAGCAGGAAATTCATCAATTTTGATACGAAGTAAACTATAAGGTTTCTGACGTAAGTCTTTTCCATAATGAAATCTAGGCTGTCGATGTAATTGGTTCACAATGACATACAAATATTGATCCGGACCAATTGAAAAAGTATCCGGCCACAAAATTCTCGGATCATGTGCAATAGTTTCCATTATGCCATTTGGCAATATCTTACGGATACTGTTGTTTTCATAATCTCCAGCATAAACACTTCCCTTTGCATCGGTGATCATTCCATCAGACGCACCTTTTTCTCCCCAATACTCCACATGATAAGGTAAATCCATGTCCGGTATCAATCTGTCTCTCAGGGCTTCTGTAGAGATTGAGAACAAATGACGACTGGTTAGTGGAGCAAAAAATAATATCTTTCCATCGGGAGAAATCGCAAGACTATCAGACGCCAATCTAAATGGAGAAGTTGAACCGTCTTTGTTTCGATTCATTAAAATTTGACCTTCTACTTTCGGTAAGAAATAAGGATCGGGTGAAGTTGAATTTGCCCCATTTAACCGTCTAAACGCGTTTCCATTTGATAAATCTACGACGATAATAGCTCCTGGTCCTCTTGAAGAAGAATCCGTTATATAGGCATAACCTGCGTTTCCTACACGAAAATCAAAACGGACATCATTCAGATAAGTTGTAGGCAGGACAACATCTTCTGTAAAAGTATATACTTTTCTTATTGTATTGGTTTCTAAATCAACAGCGACTAATTTTGCCCCCCCCTTTAATAGGTTCAGAAAAATTGGGTGCCGCTGTATCTAATATCCAAAGCGTTCCCCTTCCATCAGCAACTACACTTTGGACACTGATGAAAGTCATTGTGATATTCTCGGGATTAACCAAATTGGTTTGTAAATTAGGATAAGGCTGCAATTTATCCTCAACAATTTCCCCCACCGTAAATTTAACATCGTCTCCCCATTTCGGAAAGCAAATGAAAATACGACCGGTTTCTGAAACAGTAACACCTGTAGGCATAGCCCCATAAAATGCATAAACTAGTTCTAAATTACCGAAATATTTTTCACTAGGTAACATAGGTTTAATATCCTCCTCAAGCATTCAAACGGGATATCACCTATATATGATTTATATTTTTTCTAGTGCATGTTTCTTAATAAGTTTTTCTATACGAAAAGATGATTGAATGGATTGTTTTCGAAATTTAATAAGTCTGTCAGAAGAGGAAACATTTTAAATTAAAGGTCTCCTGTAACGCAATAACGGCTGCCTGTTTTTCAAGCAGCCGATCTTGAAGGATTGCCCCCGATAGCTTAAGTACATTTCTTCACAATATCATCAAATGCGAAATAATTATCTTCTTTATTTAATAACTAATAAACTAAATATATTAGGTTATTCTAACTGTATAATTGGCAAACATTAGGGAGGAAGTTTAATGGAACGTTTACATGAATTTGACAAGATTCTATACGGTAGAAAAGAGAATACCGATTCTTTAATTAATTATTGGACAGACTATTCTAACCCTTCTACGTGGCAGTTTTGGGTTTTAATCGCTATTCTTTTAGTCCCGTTGGTTATTCTTTATATTAAAATTGACCGAAGTAAAGTATTTCTAATTGGTTTTTATGGATATAACGTTCATGTTTTTTTTACATTTATCGATTTATACGGTATAAATAGAGGGTATTGGCATTACCCTTATCAGATTATCCCTGCACTGCCAAGCATCTCATTGGACACTTCCATGGTCCCTGTGGCCTTCATGCTCATTTACCAATGGACATTAAATAATCAAAAAAATTATTACCTATATGCTATAATAACTGCTGCTATATTTGCATTTATTTTAAAGCCTATTTTAGTAGGTACTGGTCTTTTTAGAATGTACGGTGAAATTAATTATTTTCACTTATTTTTTGGATACGTATTTGTACTTTTGATAGCAAAAGTTATAACCTGGTTATTTCATATTTTACATAAACCTAAATTCTCAGCTCAGAATAGACAATAGTAAAGTACTCATAAAATATAGGTGCTTTTTCCATATTTTCCAGTTCGTACACTTAATACGTAATAATAGTCTATTATCAGTCCAACATAAGCGAAGGGCCGTATCCTATATTCCTGTTCATCCTCTTCACACTTTTCAGTCCGATTATGGTCTTTCCAATAACCGAACTCAAGAAAGCATAGTTTGAAGTATAGAAAGTCACTATTAACATACTTTTCTTTATCATTTTTCAAAAGCTTCTAAACGACTCCATTTTCCGTAACAATTTTCAAACATTCAGTCACCTTCTTGCTTCTCATTTTGAGTCAAATACGCATTATTAGTTTTTCTTCTTCAACTAAACTGCCAGTTACTTGAAGAAGAAAAAAGCGACCTTCAGTATTGAAGTATCGCCCCCGTTAGCGGAAGAACTTCATTTTAATCTTCTGGTTGTTCCCACTCTTCATCAAGGACGAGTTTACCCTCTTCATCACGGATATATGCCGTACCTGGAGGGGAATTAAGAAACGGAATTATTTCGTTATCGTAATTACATATTGTATTAACTTGAAAAACTGAATGGTTCTCAGCATTATCCATATATTCATCACTTTCTTCACCAGCAAGAAATCTCCAACCACTATCTGGATTTCCGTTTTGGTATGGTTCTTCTCTATACATAAATCCCACTTTGCAGCCATCAACTGTTATTCTATCAGAAGCAATGCACCCCTCCTCAGAGTGGATTAATCGTATAATTTTGTCACCTGGTATGTAGAATTTTTTTGCCTTCTTTTTAAACCTAAACATTTCCTCACTCCTGTTCCATTTCATCTAAATTCGACATTTAGAAAAATATTTCCTTCTTCAAGTACCCTGCTCCATTACTTCAATACCACGTTTCTGGCAACCGTTTTCTTTCATCAAATCCCCCGATAGCATTCCCTGTAGTTCGTTATTTTTCGACTTTGAAAAAAATAGGGCTCCTCAGTAAGATATGAGTATAGACACCACTCTAACTCACAACTTTAGGAGGAACCCTATCATGATGTTAGCTTGCCAAACTCTTACAAGTTTAGTGAGACTAACAGCAAGCTATTTTACATTTTCTAAATGGTTTATAATAGTTTGAAGAAATTTTATACTAACGGAGGGTAATGAAATTAAGATTTTGTTTGATGAAACATACACTTCAAATGACGGAAAGTATACAAGCAGGAATATTTGGTATGGATATGCTGATATATCTGTTGATGGTCAGCATGGAAAAACCATTAAGCTTAATGAAGATTTTATGGTTCAATTATGCGAAATAATAAAAAATGACTTATCTAAGAATGCAGCAAATGTGCCTACTCAAACTAACTGGTATTTCTATGGAAGTGCTGTAACTAAGGACGCTATTGGAGATCATATCCGTCCGACAATTATGGTTCGTAAGAAGTCTGACAAGTTTATAACTAATTTTAATATCAGTGACCACGATTTTGCTGTAAATATTGATGCTATTCTGTTGTTTAAGGCGGATTTTGAAAAACGTTTAGCGAGTTATTGATGAATAATATCAGTATAAGCATATTCAAACTATTTGAAGATATGATTTCATAATGAATTCATTCTCCTTTTTCATGCCGTTAGCACAACAAGCAAAAAAGACCGCCGCAGCGATCCATCTTAAATTCTTGCCCACGTTACTTGAATAAGACCTCTTTTAGATGAACAGAAATATATTTGGATTTTGGTCTATTAAATAAAGCAACCTCATTATTTGATAACCAATTCAATTCCCCAAGAAAATGACTAAATATAATCTCATCTGGTTTAGTTGTTGAGACAAGTCTTTTTACTATTTCATTACCGTTCTTATCCTTGACCACCAAATATATTTCGCATAAATAAAGGTCGTGGTTTATTAAAACTTCAGCTTTAAGGCAACGGTTGGGGCTACTCTTTGGTTTCTTCTTCCAAACATATTCGTTTTTGTAACTTGCTTTTTTCACACAGTTATAGGCATTATCGAATGGTCTGTTATCCCAATTATATAATTTAATTACTTTATCAATACCTTGTTTCAAAACCTCTAGTATTACTTCTTTTCTTTGCTGGTCATCAAGTTGGAAAAAATCTCTTACATCATAAAGAATTTCTACATCACAGAATCCATCAACAATTGTTAAATTGAGCTTTGGGGATTCTTTAACACAAAAGATGTTGATTTGCTTAATATTTTCAGTTGAGAATTTAGAAAAGCACTTTTCGTAAAGGGAAGTAATACATCTTGATTGGAATGAAAAATTTTTTTCCACATCAGCAACGCCATTGTCGTTTTCCGAATATAAAAGAAAATGTTTTAATATCATTTTTAATCACCTAAATAAAAATTCTACCACCTACAAATTTTTTCCTTCTTGAAGTAACCTATTAGTTAGTCAAATAAGAAAAGCCGCCTAAAATGGCAGGCCGATCTTAAACTCTTGCCCCCGTTTGTTTAAGTGTAGTTCTTCACAATCTTCTCTTTAACAAAACAAAACGGGACTAATGCTGGTACCGTCCCATTTTATTTTAATTAGTGTAACTTATAGAACCTTTTACCAAAATTTATAAAAATTGGTTATACTTACATTGGAGGTAAAGAAGTAAGAAAAAAAATATCCCTCATGAACAAAGGAGACTAAAAATGAGAAAACTCGTTCTGTTTCTGCACGCATCGCTTGACGGTTTTGTAGAAGGTCCGAACGGTGAAATGGACATTGGCTGGGTTTCATACGATGCTGACTTGGAGAAACACGCGAAAGAAATTCTGAGTACTGCCGACACTGTCATATGGGGACGTGAGACTTATCAGATGATGCACAGTTACTGGACATCTGTGCCATCTGACCCCTCAGCTTCGCAGCATGAACGGAATCATGCCGAGTGGATCGAAAAGACACCCAAAATCGTGTTTTCCACGACGTTGGAGAAAGTCGAATGGAACAATTCCAGACTGGTGAAAGAAGATGTCGAGGAAGAGATCAAAAACCTCAAACAGCAGCCAGGCCAGGATATGGTCATCCTCGGCAGTCCTAGGTTAGCACACTACCTTATGCAGCTTGATCTAATAGATGAGTATAAAATTACGGTTTCTCCCGTCCTGATCGGCAGCGGGTTGCCGTTATTCCAAGGTCTCAAGGAGAAGATCAATCTTAAACTGATTGAAAACAAGACATTTGATTCTGGAGCCATAGCCCTCGTTTACCAGACGGTAAGATGACCTTTTCTCCTAAGGCAGATTACGACGGATACGATAGCTCAATAAGCCGCCTCTTCAACGAGGCGGTATTCTTATCGTAAAGATCAACATCAGGATTTAATAAAGCTCGGCTTTTTATTCACTTTAACCAAAATTAGGAAATTCTTGATACATATGTTACACTGTATCTACCATTTTCTTTACTGTTTTATCTACCCTGCTCATTCTTGAGTGGGGTATTTTAATTTTAAAAAAATAAAAAGACAGACTCTTATTTCAGAGTCCGTCTATATTCGCCTATTGTACTTTAAGCTTTACGTACGTTAGAAGCCTGGGGTCCACGTTGACCTTGTTCTACGTCAAAAGTTACTTCTTGACCTTCGTCGAGAGATTTGAAACCTTCGCTTTGGATCGCTGAGAAATGAACGAATACATCGTCTCCACCTTCACGTTCGATGAATCCGAAGCCTTTTTCTGCATTAAACCATTTTACTTTACCTTTTTCCATTTTTGTTGCCTCCTAGTGCCTTAACACATTGTTTTACTATTCTTGCTCTCAGTGATCATCAAAACGAAAAGTTTAAACTTATACCTTTCCTGTACACTGAACAAAAATAATCCCCCATATAATACCATTTTATGAAAGCGATTGCAAATCTCTATAGAAATGAGGGCTCATAAATAAGTCCTATTCAGCTAGAATTCTTTTAAAAGATTATGGACTAACCTGTTGTTCCACCAAAGCACCCGTTACTTTAAGTACATTTATTCACAAAGTAATCTTTTTTACAGGTCATTTAGTGGTAGCCCCAGGAAAATGCGAATTTAAAACGTTAATCAAATTCAAACATAAAAAAGTCGAATTCCCTGTCCTTTAAGGAAAACGACTTTTTTATACGACTTCTTCAAGTAAATCCCCATTAACCTTTTTTGGGGACTATTTGTAATCTCTGCGCAGTGAAATTAAACCTGTGCTAGCCCGCCATCTACGAATAATTCAGCACCCGTCAAGTAACTGCTTTCGTCTGAAGCAAGGAAAGATACAACGTTTGCTACTTCTTCAGGTGTCCCAACTTTTCCAGCTGGAACGGTATTTCTGCTATTTTCCAGTACCTCTTCAAGTGCATCACCAAAAAGCTCATCGTATGCAGGTGTAAGAATACCTCCTGGACTAACCACATTTACACGGATTTCAGTACCTTTTAGGTCAAGAATCCAGCTGCGAACTAGTGCTCTTAATGCTGCTTTAGATGCTCCATATACACTAAACGCTGGGTTGCCAATTGAACCAGCAGTAGAGCCAGTTACAATAATAGAACCTACTTTGTTCGGGAATAGTGATAACGCTTTTTGAACAGTAAAGATGGTTCCTTTAACGTTAATGTCGAACGTTCTATCAACCTGCTCTTCAGTAATTCCACCTAATGGAAGGAAGTTTCCAATTCCTGCATTAGCAAAAAGAATGTCCAACTTACCTTTTTCCTGCTTTATAAGGTCATATAGTTTGTCTAAGTCTTCAAGCTTAGAAATATCCCCTTGTACACCGGTTACGTTCTTACCAATTTGGTTAACAGCTTTATCAAGTTCGTTTTGTCTGCGTCCCGTGATATAAACATATGCACCTTCGTTTACAAACTTTTGTGCTGTAGCAAGACCAATCCCACTTGTTCCACCCGTTACAAGCGCTATTTTACCTTCAAATTTACCCATACTTAACACTCCTTTAGAATTAATTTTATTTTATGTCTAATACCTTTAAGTACTTGAAGAACAACTTACAAGATATAGTATCCTTCAGTAAGCACATTAAAGGAAGTACCCACTTTTTTGTGATATAGTAACTAAAAAGTAATAAATGTGGAATGGAGAGGTTTAGACTTGAAAAAATTTAGTTGTGGTTTTGAAGTGACAAAGGAAGTTATTGGCGGAAAATGGAAAGGTCTTGTATTATACTTTTTAATGAATGGACCAAAGAGAACGAGTGAATTAAAGCGCATTGTCCCAAATATAACTCAGAAAATGCTGATTCAAACACTTAGAGAGCTTGAAGACAGTGGACTTGTGAGCAGAAAGATGTATAATCAAGTACCACCGAAGGTTGAATATTCATCCACTGAACTTGGAGAATCTCTTAAACCTATCTTGCAGGAGCTCTGTCAATGGGGAAGCCATTATGCGGAGCAAGAGTATGGAGAAGGTGAATTTGAAATCGCACAACCAGAAGAGGCTTCTTAATGAGGAAACCAACTTATAACACCTTATATGTAAGGTATTTTATTGTTGTACTAAGATTTGTCCAAATCCTTTAATGTAGAATCTAATAATATTGGTTCCGATTCAAATATTGATAGAAGGTCAATTTAATCTGGGAATATTGGCATTTTCGCATCACCTTTTAACTACTATTTAACATCGTCTTATTGAACAAAACTGCCCCGTTTGTTAAATAAGAAATTCCACAAAAAAGCGTCAGTCCCGCTTTGACCCACGCTTCTGATTATTTTGTTCTATCATGACTACTTCATAGACCGTGCAACCTCAAAGCCTTGCTCCTTTGTTGAACAAAGCCTCCATTACTTGAATAAGCAAAAGCCGTTCTTCATTTTTGAAGCTTAATTTTTTATTCATGACTGTTAGGTCAATTTTTTTTCTAAATAATACTGGTTATAGCCTTTTGGGTGATCTTCAACTTTTCCAACAATCTTATATCCACATTTCTGATAAAAGTCTGGTGCCTGGAAGCTAAAGGTATCTAATAATATTAACCTGCAATTATTCTCTATTGCCGTTTTTTCAATATGATTTAATAACTCTTTTCCATATCCTTTTCCTCTTAATGAATTATCAACCCATAGATACTCAATATGTAGATGGTACCAGAAAATCGTTCCAGTAATCCCCCCAACAATTTTGCCCTCATCATTTCTAAGTACGGAGCTAACTTTCATTGATGGCTGTTTTACTTCATCAGGTAGTAACGAAAGGTTGTATTCAATTACCTTTTTTCGTATATAATCACTATCTTCTTGAATCCACTGCTTATAAATTTGCATACTTTTCCTCCTTTATTAAACATTCATATTATAATATAAATCCTTTTTACTGATGGTGTTTTGTACAAAAACTCTAAATATTGCAATTACTTATCATTAAACTAACCTCCTCCGTTAGCACAAGAAAAAGGGGATCGCCGCAGCCATCCCGTCTTTAACATAAGCATCCGAGTTTAAGTGAAAATGTTCACATTTTTTCACCTTAACATAATCTAATCCCTTTATGTGCAGGAGCATACCACCAAGACGCCTTCTTACTAAAGAAAAGCGCACGATTGCGAAATAGTCTCTGGTTCGTAATTATTATACACTCATATGTTCAATGACTCGAATCATTGCCTGAATCTGTCCCATGTGGGCTGCTTCATGCATCAGTGTTAAACCTGCCAGCTCTCCAATGGTTTTACATCCCATTAATGGTGTTTCCAAGGAAATGTTTAGTTGTTCAGCTGGAATTTGCTGAAGACGATCCAATTGATCTTTTAGCTGTACCATAAGCTCATCCATAGTAGGTACATTCCCCGTCCAATCAGCTGGTTTAGTACCGTTCCCGAACAATTCCATATAGATTGGGGGAAGATGTGTTGTTGCATGAGGAAAACCAAACATAGTTTGTTCGGTAACTGTCAAAACGTGACCTGTATGCCAGTGAATGGTGTTGTTGAAACCATCTGGCTGCACATCAGTTTGGCCCTTAGAAACAGACCCTATGATCTTGATGAAGTACTCTCTTGTCATTTCAAATTGCTTGAACACAAGTTTATTCATTTCTTTCTCTCCTCTCACTGATACAATTGTGCATTTTATAATATTAATAAATAGCTAAGAATATAATTAAGGTGCCTCTTGCTCTGCAAAATAAAAGTTGTTTATTTTATAGATGAAATACATAATGAGTCTACCGCTTTATTTAATTAAACCAGTTATCCCCGCTGCTTCCTTTATCCCCTTTTGCTCAGAAGTTTTATCATCCGTTATTTTGCTCTTTATGAAAAGAAAAATGGATAAGAGAAACATAAGTGATGCAAATAAACTGACCGAGAAAAAACCATTCAATGTGCTATATAATACACCTGCTATTCCCGTTCCAATCATTGAACCAAAATATTGGCAAGAGTTAGATAATGCCGCAACCGTTCCTCTTTGCTTACTAGAAAGAGTTTGTAGGGAACTAAGGATAACTGAAATTAAGACACCACCGATGGCAGCGATTGTAAAGAGCAATACTTCAACATACAAAACCGTTTTCGACATAGGAAGAATAATGTACAAAATGGACATCAATACAGCCCCAATATTTAATGTATGGAAACGGGTCAACTTTGTCACCAAGGGACTACCAAACAGACTGCCGATTAAACTGCCTAATCCGAAAAAAAGAAACACCATCCCTGCAGTTGTTACATCAAGCTGAAAACGATCAGCAAGCCACTTGCCAAAAAAGGTGAAAGTTGCATAATAACCGATGGCAAAGATTAAGTAAGCCAAAAAACCAAAGCGTGCTTTGCTCGATTTCAATAGTTGACGATAAGGCTCGACAAATGGGTTCGGCTTCTTTTCACCCGATGGTGGGGGTAAACTAGGAATCAACCAAATAAGCAATATAATGATTACGATCGCTTCAAGGGAGAGCACAAAATAAGGAATCGACCAACTAATGCTTGCTAAAAAACTTCCGAAAGGGTGTCCTAACACTTGGGCTGCTGACACACCTCCTATTACAACCCCCACCCCCATAACTAAACGATCAGGAGGAATTAGTATAGTGATAGATGCCCACACTTGAGGAGTAATCAAAGCAGCAAATAAACCAGCTATAGCTTGATATAGGATTATTTCTAACCAACTAGAGGAAAATCCACATAAGAAAATAGCCATTGCATAACCGACCAGACCATAAATCATTACCTTCTTACGATTCCATTTGTCTGAAATAGGACCAAATAACAAAGAGAAAACAGCATAAGTTAAGGCATAGGAGCTAATCATCCAGCCAGCCTGCACGGTTGTAATCTGAAATTCAATCTGTAAAACGGGCAAAAGCGGTGATAGGAGATATGAGTTAGATGCGATTAAAAACATCAATAAGAAAAATATAGTTAATTTAGTGTACACTTTTCCACCTCCATGTTTATTAGTTAGATAACAACTTAATAAAGATTCAAGCAGGCATGGATAAATTTGCTTAATATTTCTCAATTACAACATGAGAAAACCTCTTTTCCTTTTATTTACTGCGCGCTTATTTTCAAAATAAGTTTACCTCTTGTAAAAAATTCCAACAATCATGTATTTCCGATTATAATGATAAGTAAAAGTGATGATGATCACCGTTGGGGGGATGTATAAATGGAGCTAAGACAATTGGAGTATTTTATTGCCATTTGTGAAGAGATGCATTTTTCAAGGGCATCGGAGAAGCTTTTTACCACACAGTCCAATCTCAGCCAACAGATTAAATTTTTAGAGAAGGAGTTAGGGGTTCCTTTATTTGATCGCATGGGAAAACGCATTACCTTGACAGATGCCGGAAAAGTGTTGTTAGAACAAAGTAATCATGTTTTTTCACATATTAAATACGCTCGTGATGCGATTGCAGAAATGAAAAATATTCAAGGTGGAACGCTTACGATCGGTGTCTTGCCAGGAGATGCGGATCTGTTATTTAATGCTTTGCTGGTAGAATTTCACCGAACCTACCCTAAATTATCTTTATCAGTAATAGAAACAACCGAAGTGACAGAACAAGTCATAAAGGGAAATATCGATATCGGCGTAACCACTTCCTCCGTTCATGATGATCGAATTGTGCAAATTCCTCTATTTAATGAAGAGTTTTCTTTAGCTGTTCCAGTAGAGAGTTCCTTTGCAAATAAAAGGACTGTTCAACTAAAGGATCTACAATACATGGAAACAGTAATGTTTCCTTCTAATCATCAGTGTCGTAAATTAGTTGATAAATTTTGCACGGAACTAGGATTTCATCTACATCCAAAGATTGAAACTACAACAATATCCTCTCTAATTAACATGGTACAGCAAGGAATTGGGGTAAGTGTTCTGCCAAAATTGTTACTTGAAAATCTTGATAACAAAGATATTAAAATTATTAAGTTAACTAATCCCACACCGAGTCAAAATATTTGTATAGTTTATCGCACTGAAAAGTACTTGGGATTTGCAGCCCGAGCGTTTATCGACACTTTGAATACCTACATCGAAACAGCGATAAATCATGCAGAAGTAATCAATGATCACACGAGCTGAAAAGTCATTCAATACTCAGCGTTTTATATACGGATTTACAGCGTTAAGGATATTCAAAAATTAAAAATCCCAATCTCTCAGTGCTATAAATGAGAAATTGGGATTCATTTATTCAACAATTGCGCCCATTTGTTGACTAGCCCGTATATAATTTATAGTGGTCTCTAATTTTAATCTCCCTATAGTTATCTCTCTATTTCCTAACAACCGGAATCCACATTTCACCAAATACAGAGCCGTTTCGCTGCCCCATGATGACCGCTGTATTTGGCCCGCCCACATAGGCAAAATCCTTTGCTTCTGGCAATACTTGACCAAAGGCAATGCCAGTAACCATATTACTCAACTGTTCAGCCGTCTCTGCTTCCCCTTTTACAACGAGGTATTCACTTTTAGGAAATTGAATCACTCTGGATGCTTCTGGTAAGGATGCCTCTGTCATGACGCCGGCATAATGCATCATCTTGTTATTCACTGCTTCATTCACGACAAAAATGTAGTCATTTGCGGCAACGGCTTTTAACTTGTCAAGCCTTCCATCTTGATTGACGGCCGACCAAAAGTCTGCCTTTTCTTTGGTGATGCCAGCATAGTCTGTGTAGTGGCTCTTAAGCTCTGTTCCAATACCTAAAACGGTGAAGCTTTCCTTTTCTTCTAACGTATAATTTGTCATATTCAATCCATCCCTTTTTTAAAATTTATCAAATGATTTATCTTTTCACTTGATGAGTTTATAATAATCTTTAATCATGTCAAAAAATGAAACTGTTTAGGAGACCCCGATGAAAAAAGTTGAACGGATTAATACCATCATGCGGTATATCAACAACCGATCCCACTTTACCATTTCTGAGATCATGCAAGAATTTAACATCTCTCGTTCGACCGCGATTCGAGATATTCGGGAAATTGAAGCCATGGGGATGCCGCTTGTCGCTGAAGTTGGCAGGGATGGCGGCTATTTTGTCATGAACAATTCGGTCCTGCCCACCGTCCGCTTTACCGATAATGAGATTAAAGCTCTCTTTATTGCCTTTATGGCCACAAGAAATCAACAACTCCCTTATCTAAAGAGCCGTCAGTCTTTAGCTGAAAAATTACTTGGCCTCATTTCAGAAACCCAGCAGGATGACCTGGTCCTATTAAATCAAATCCTGCTTTTTGAAGGGACCAATCCCCATAACCCAGACCTGCTTGAACTGTCAGACCTTCCCCATCCGATGTTAGAAAAACTTATTCAAATCCTTCTTTTGGATCGCTATTTATTGATTACCATTAAAGAAGGGAAGGTCATAAAGTCTTATCCCATTTATCTCTTACACCTTTATCAGGAAAAAGGCCTTTGGCTGATTGAAGGCTTTAACTTAAAGGAGGAAAAGAGACAAATTTTCTCTGTCGACAACCTCACCGATGTACAACCATACCCCACGGAAAAAAGAGTTAGTAAGAAAAAGATCTTAGAAAAACTAAGGAAGCACGAAGAAGTAATTAACCTTGTCGTTGAACTTGGTCCAAAGGCGATTGCCCAGTTCAAAAAATACCATCCATTAAAGGTTTCCATTTCCTATACGGATCCTTACCAAACCACAGCCATTCTAAAGACTTTTATCAATGTGAATCATTCAGAAGAATTGACCGAAATAACCAATTGGCTTCTTTTCCTAGGTGAGGATATCAAGATCAGGGAAGTTCCCGAAGAAGTCTTAGAAGGTTTACAGGAAAGAGTATTTCTATTTTGTACTTAAGCAGTGCCCGTTAAACCTCATATAGATGGGTTACAGTGAATCGTATCACAAATAAATGAGGTTCTCTCCTTAAGGTTGGGGACGCTTGAACATGAAGTATTTGAAGCTAAGTGACAAGACGGTAAAATCAGTACTTTCTCAACTAGTTGATAAAAAGATGCTGATTCCCGCTTCTGGGATCAAGAGGTTCCGCTCTTATCGGTTGGGGGATCAGGTTAAGCATCCGATCTGATAAATAGACGGAAAAATTCCGCTTAATTAGTGAATAATATTAAAAATAGCTTAAATAGACGGAGAAATTTCGCCTATTGACTCGAAAAACGCTAAAATCGGGAATTTTGCTTTGCATAATCGGAAAAACTTCCCTTATTTACCCCAAAACGTGCTCCATTCTGCATCTAACCGAAAATTCTCCGCTTATTTTACTTCTGCTAATTATTGGTTTGATTAATGCTCACATTCCTCCTTGCGCTTATTGCCTGCGTGGTGTTTGGTATGTTTGCCCTTAAGCCCCTCCCGGAGTTGGGATAGCATACAGGTGAGGTAGTAACGGTATTTCAGGAGGCTAAATAACTTTTCTTAACTAGGTAAGAGGGAGTCCCCTTACCTAGTTGTTTTTATCAGAGTGTAGTTTTTTTATTTCGTATTGAAAGACTTAAATAAGAGGTGTCTTAAAATGTCGCTGTGTTGTCGAAATATAAGGAAAATAGATTGACAAACTTAACAATTCTATTAAACTAAAAGTAGTTCTATCCTCAAATTCTTCTCTAAATATTCTTTTTAAATTAACTATTCCGCAAGTCTATATTTGTTTTTACAATCTACCATTGAAGCCACATTATACACTTCTTTCACTCGTATTATTACTCATTAATTTTAAGAATCTGTCTGAATTCATAATGGAAACCTTTCATTCGGGGCATAGAATATGTTTGCTATTAAATGCCCATGTTGTGGACGTTTTGTATTTGAAGATATTATTACAAAACTCATAAAGTTCATCTTTTATATGAGGGGCGGTTTTTAATACATCGAAACAGTAGAGAAATATACCGAAAACATATTGGTTTCAGGGGACATTTAATAATAGGAGAAATGGAGGAGAGATGATTTGGGATTTGAAGAAGAATACCAGGCCTTTATGAATGCTCACTTGCAAGCAAGAACCGGTGAACGGCTGCGGCGCTTACAAGAAGGTCACAACCAGGCTGAAATGTTGTTTTTGAAGCAAGTGTGGTGGCCCTTATTTTACCATTTCCGATATCTACATCCGGAATATGAAGTCAATGATTTCAAGGATGGCAAACGTTATTTGGATTTTGCTTATATTCGTCCCGCCATCCGGATTTGCTTCGAGGTCGACGGGTATGGCCCTCACTTAAAGAACATAAGCAGATGGCAATTTTCCGACAACCTGGAACGTCAAAACCAGTTAGTGATTGATGGATGGACCGTGATCCGATTTTCTTATGATCAAGTTAAGGAAAAGCCACGTCAATGTCAACAGATTGTTCAGCAAGTGATTGGCCAATGGCTGGGTGATGAACTGGACCAGACTTCTCTGTCCTTTATCGAAAAGGAAGTGCTTCGGCTAGCGATTCGAAAAGGAGAAGACGTATCCCCAAAAGAAGTCGAGGAGTATTTGAAGCTATGTGATAAGACGGTAAAAAAAGTACTTACTCAACTAGTCGATAAAAAGATGCTGATTCCCGCATCTGGGATCAAGAGGATCCGCTCATATCGTTTGGGGGATCATGTTAAGTATCCGATCAGATAAATAGACGGAAAAACTTCGCTTAATTAGTAAATAATATTAAAAATAGCTTAAATAGACGGAGAAATTTCGCCTATTGACTCGAAAAACGCTAAAATCGGGAATTTTGCTTTGCATAATCGGAAAAACTTCCCTTATTTACCCCGAAACGTGCTCCATTCTGCAACTAACCGAAAATTCTCCGCTTATTTTACTTTCTCTGGTTACTTAATTAAGGATAGGACTTCTATTTATAAAAACCTCATTTTGATGGGTTACGGTGAATCGTATCACAAATACGATTTGGTGTTTTGCTCGCTTCGATGCTGCAAACAAAACAAGCTGCTAATTATGGCAGCTTGTTTAAATTAAATCGCAAATAAAGCCGTTACGTACGTTTCTTCTAAAGTCTTCTTTAAAAATAAAGCGAGTTCGAGCATTCCGTATTTTCCGGCTTTTGCTTCTGCATCAGAATTATAGTTCGTGTTTGTATTAATATCATAGGTAAAAATTTCACCATCAGCATTTCTGATGAACTCGATTCCAGCTATTTGAATATGATTAGCAGCTAGAACCTTTTTATATTTTTCAATGATCTCGTCCTCAAACCCTTCAATAATTTGGAATTTAGGCTTCTCTTCTACTTCTTCTCCCACAGGGCAGAATAAATCGCCAATTTGGCAGGCATCCGCTGGGCAAAGTTCAAATCCTTCCGAGGTATCAACATTAACTGCATAAACAAAGTTTCCTCCTACAAACTCACAGCGGGTGATATAGCTTTCAGGGGATTTAATGTATTCTTGAATCAGGGTAATGCCATCGACCGGTTCTTCGAAAGTTGGGCCTTCCACATAAGCTTTTAATGCTTCTAAACTATGGAATAATTGTACACCCAAGCCTTTACCTGCACGGTTATGCTTTGTAATAAAGGATTGTCCTGCAAATGCTTCGGCTGCCATCATAATATTTTGTTTTCCAACTGCTGCAATGGTTTTTGGCGTCTTCACACCATACTTGTTTAACTCTAAGTACTGCAACACCTTACTAACTTCCAGCTTTAGGGCGCTCGTTCCATTTAACACCGTACGGCCATGCGCTTCAAGCCAGGCTAATACTTGTCCAGTAAATTCCGCTGCAAAACGGTGGTCACGTGTATGAGAGGATGCACTCATTCTGCTATAGAAGATTCCTTTTGGTGGCTCTGTTGATAAATCTAGCGTCCCTTCGTCTAAATGCCATTCTTCATAAGGGACACCAAGTTCCTCTAACCTTTTTGTCAAATGGACGGTCCACTCACTATTTTCATGGATGACATATACCTTGCTCATTTTTACGACCTCTTTCTAGCTGTTTAATTGCGTTTATTCAGTATTCGCTTTATTTCGGATCAGTGACTTTAACTATTGCCCGTAGGGTCATTTTCAACAGCCGTTTTTATTGTACCTTTACTTATATAAGGTTTTGCACTCTTTTTTTTGTTTGTGCTGGCTTGCCAACGATTCCAACCTTTCTTGCCTGTTCCTCGCCCTGTTCCACCTTTTCCTTTAGCTTTACTCATACAATCACCCCATTATTATCTAGTCATGTTACCTATCTGGTTAGTCTCTTTGTAAAAAAATAAAAAGAAATTAGGTAATCCACCATTTATATGCTACACTTGGTTTACCATTTGATTTACTGTTTTCAAGTACCCTGCTCATTCCCGAGTGGGGTTATTTGTTTTTCTAAGACAAATAAAAAACAGACTCTAAAATAGAGTCTGTCCAAGTTTGCCATTATAATTAAGCCTTACGAACGTTAGCTGCTTGTGCTCCACGTTGACCTTGCTCAACATCAAAAGTCACTTCTTGACCTTCTTCTAATGTTTTGTAACCTTCGCCTTGGATAGCTGAGAAATGAACGAATACATCTTCTCCACCTTCACGTTCGATGAATCCGAAGCCTTTTTCGCCATTAAACCATTTTACTTTACCTTTTTCCATGTTTGTTGCCTCCTAGTGTGTTCACACACACAATGTATTACTATCCTTGCTCTCAGTGATCATCAAGACGAAAAGTTATACTAATACTATCCTTTACACCGAACAAAAATAATTCATACTTAGAATAACATTTTTTGAAATCTTTTGCAAGGAACTCGGAACATAACCAAAAGATGCCTTCTTAAAGTAATACCTGAGGAGTTTTTAAATGGTTAAATTTATCAAGAATTTAACTCCTTGAATATAAATTTTTTCATCAACAGCCCTAATGTAATACCAAAAATAATGGTACTGAAAATATGTGAATAATAATCATTGATCGGTCTAATAGGTATATACTTGCCTTCTACTATTGCTGTGAATAAAAGTTCACATACTAACCAGGCCAGTAAACTGCCCATAGCAGTTTTAATAACTAAATGGCATGAGCCCAACTTTTTAAATATAAAGTAAAGTAAGATTGCAAAAACACCACTAACTAAAAAATCTACAATTAACCCTATGGTAAATACAGGCCTGTTAAATGTAATAATAAGGCTAGCTAATTCATAAATACTATACTTACCAATGCCATTATAAACAAATATCCTCGAAGCAATTTCTCCTGGTATTGTTGACAGAACACCTAACAAACCAATTAACAGCACCTTATCTTGGAACATATCATCAATTCCTTAATCTTAATCTGGATAAATTTAGTTTACAAATTATTTACAACTTTATACGTGATAAAAGAAGATACCTTTATATTCATAATTTTTTAATTGTCCGTCATAAAAATAGTTGCTAAAAGTACAACTATCCTTCCAAGCAATGTCTGCAAATGCCCATTTGGCATTATTAAAAATGAAGAAGGATTATCCAACTTAAGAGTGGAATGGATACCTTATAGATAAAATCGACGAAAAAGCTGGACATACAGTTTTTAAAAAGAAAAAAATCCATTAGGTGGGGAACATGAAAAATAAACTATTATACATAGAAGACGATCAGGAAATCGGCGCCTGGGTCAGCGAAGATTTAACAAGAAGAGGCTATCATGTGACCTGGCTTACCTCGGGAGATAATTCGGCCCATTATATGGAGGACATCGACCTAGTCATCCTTGATATCATGCTTCCCGGATTGGACGGATTCTCGATCGGCCTACGGTTAAAAAAGGAATATCCAGAGACACCGATTCTTCTCCTTTCTGCTAGAACCTCTATTGACGATAAATTGCAAGGTCTTCATTTTGCCGACGATTATGTAACAAAACCCTTTCATCCCGATGAATTGGCGGCACGTGTGGAAGTGCTGTTAAGACGGCATGAGAAGATGGCACTAACTTTGATTCAACTATCACATCTTTGCATTTATTTAGACCAAAACCGCATTGTCGATACAAGATCGAATCATGAAATTGTCCTAACCGCAAAGCAGTTTCAGATTTTTACATATTTGCTTCGTCATCCAAACCAAATTCTCACAAAAGAACAAATCTTTGAAGCTGTTTGGGAAAGCCCCTATATTGCTGGAGATAAAACGTTGATGGTCCATATTCGCCATTTACGCGAAAAAATAGAGGAAAATCCGAGCCAGCCGCAAATTATTGAAACGATCCGGGGAATCGGATATCGGGTGAAGCAATGAAATTTCGACATTCACTGTTGGCAAAATATTTACTGATCATTATGGTAGCACTTATCATATGGCCGTTTGTTTTACCTGCCTATTACATCCCCTCCTATTTTCTGGACAAGGATTTTTCACAGAGAGCTCAGTATATGGATACGAACAAATTAAAGAAAATGTGGCATCATGAGGCAGCAAAGCTGGATGGAGCCATTCCAGCGCAGGTAAATCAGAAGCTTCACACAGTAAAGGAACAGTATCCGCTCGCATCGATATTCTGGGTGGACGGGTCGGGCAAAACCAAACTGGTACTTTCCGAACAAAAGAATATTCCGGCTCAATGGACCTTAGAAAACAGTATTGGGTTTATGAATCATAGCGAAGAAGACCCCATTACTTTTGTGTCTTTTATCGGCAAAGACCAGAGTAACGGATTTATGGTTTTCCAAATACCGCCCTCCGTTTCAAAGCTTCCGACTCTTTCCTTGATCGATGACAAGCTCTTGGCAATCTATGCTTTTCTCGTATTTGGTCTTTTTCTATTGGTCTCTTGGTTATTTTTCTTCAAGATACGGAAACGGCTCGTTCATCTACAAACCGCCATGACGGAAACGCAGGAAAACGGGATTCCCGAAAAGATCGTTATCAACAAAAAAGACGAAATTAGTGAATTGGGCAAAGCGTTTAATCATATGATCGATGAACTGATCAAAAGCAGGCAGCATGAACAAGAAGAAGAAACGCTGCGCAAACAGCTGATTGCCAATATATCCCATGATTTACGAACACCGCTCACAGCCATTCGCGGGCATGCCTATTCATTACAAAAAGAACCTTTATCATCCAAAGGGAAAGAATCACTTCATTTAATCGAAAACAAGGTAGATCTCTTAAGCCATCTGCTGGAAAATCTCCTTTCCTACACGCTATTATCAGCCGGAAAATACACATTACAAAGAAAAGAAACGGACATCATTCGGTTCATCCGAGAATCAATGGCAGGATGGTATCCGGTATTTGAGAAAGAAGGCTTTGAAATAGATGTTCGACTGCCCGAAAAGGCTTTGATCTGGAATATCGATCCCCATTGGTTCATGCGCATCCTAGATAATCTCTACCAAAACGTGATCAGACACGCTAAGTCGGGGAGGTATGTCGGTGTCAGCATCGTGAATTACGAAGGGAAAACAGCTATTCTGATTGAAGACAGAGGCCCTGGCTTGGATGTAACAACAGACAAAAAGGGGGCCGGCATCGGCCTCTCCATCGTGTCACTCATGCTTCAGGAAATGAAAGTAGGATGGAACATAACTAGTTCACCAAAGGGCACGGCCATCTATCTGTACGAAAAAAAGACGACTTAAACAAAATTTAAACGAAACCTCACCTTCATTTTAACCTTTACTGATTAGGATGAAAGTGAGGTTATTTATTTTGGAAAAAAAAGAAAGGATGATTACGTTGAATGTCACATCGACTTTAATGAAAAAAGAGGCAAAAACAAACAGGAACGGCTGGCCCTCATGGATCGGTTATGCCGCCATGATATGGTCGGTACTGTATGGAGGATTACATCTATACTGGTTATTAGGTGGATCTGGATATCCTTTTGGAAATGACGGTATGGGATTGTTCGCCGCCATGGTGACCTATCTTCCGGCACAAGTTGGCGGTATTATTTTTGTCACCTTATGTCTCATGGGCATTGGAATAGGTCTTGTCATGCAAAGACCACAATATAATTCTTTTTCTCGGAGGTTTGCTTTTGCCTATTCATGGGGGTTCTCACTTGCGCTGCTCCTGTTTATTCCTGATACCAGGTTAATTGCCGCTATGGCTTACGCTTTTTTATTTAAATTCGACTTTAACTGGCAAATGTTGAACCAAATTATTTGTATTATTGGAGCCCTTTTTTGGATGATGGCCGCTGTTGTTTACCAAAGAAAAGCCCGTCATGCATGTGAATATTGCGGACGTAACGATGACGGAGAAACATCTCCATGGATTCGTTGGGGAAGATGGTTGACCATGATCGCCGTGTTGGCACCCATACCTTATGCCTTTGTTCGCTTCACGTGGGCACTCGATATCCCTTTAGGGGTAGATCCGCAATTCCTTAGGGATTTCTCGACTGCTAATCCGATGGCACGTCTGACGGAATGGGTGTTTGGATCTGTATGTATCATCGGAAGTCTCCTTACACTTGGCTTGATTCAAAAATGGGGTGAAGTCTTTCCTCGCTGGTTCCCATTCATTGGCGGCAAAAGAGTCCCCATCATGCTGGCCGTGATTCCTGCTTCCATTGTGGCCATAGCGGTAACCGCAGCAGGCTTTGTCTTTACATTCGGTATCATTGCCACGTCACTTCATCTCGGGCCGATAGATAATATTTTACACAGTCAGGGCTGGGGAGCTATGGGACCGATGATTTTTTGGGTGCCATGGGGAGTGGCTCTTGGGCTAGCTGCGATCGCCTACTATTATCGTCGGCGCGGCCGATGTTCCCGCTGTAGAAGAGGTTAAAAAGGAGGACTGAGTGGCCATGAATGAAAAAATAAACAACGTGAAAGCTCAAACGGAAAGGCTAACTGCCTTTGAGCAATGGACGAAGAAAGCGGTATGGCCGGCTTACCTCGGTTGCTTTTGGGCAGTCATGTATGCCGTTTTCGTCCGATTTTATCAGGCTGCAGGCGGGACGATAGGTCTCCCCGGGCAGTTTGAGGATCCTAAAGCGATGTACATGGCAAGTTACCTTGCGGGCGTCCTGATCATGACCTGTGGATTCATTTTAATTGCCCTTGTCAGGCCATGGGGACGAGTAGTCCCGGCATGGGTGCCGTTCATTGGAGGAAAAAACATCCACCGTCTCATCATCTTAATTCCTACCCTTTCCTGTACTGCTTATTTACTTGCACATGGAATCAGTGGGATCATTACAAAAGCCCTTCTTCTGGCAGATGTCATTACCATTCAATTCACTGGCTGGATTTCACTTGATGTCCACAGCCTGGCGTTATGGTCTCTTTTGTTTTATGAGCCGTGGTTTGTGATCATGGGCATTTTGTCCGGCTTAACAGCCTCTCATTATGCGCAAGCTTCTGGCATTTCACTTTCTGCATTTAGACGAGGCCTGGCCATCTATTTCATGTTCGTTTTTCTACTAACGATGTTTTGTGTATTCTATATCATTTTTAAACTCTCATAAATGGGATGTTTTTTCTTGATATGGCTTCTAACAATCGGGATATTATTATCGTCCCTTGGCGGAGGTTTAGGCGGCGTACAAAAGCTTTGCCCTAATGTTGCCTGTGGAAAAATTGTGGTGTTTGGTGTAATGCGCATTACGTTCCCTAGTACATGTTCAGGAATGTAAAAACTGGGTCAGCCCCCCAATCAGGTAAAGCCATAAAAATATCGGGGACTGACCCTAAAAACAAGCAATGTATAAAAACTTGTATATTTGCTCATTAATTTTTTCTTCACAATGTAGAAAAGCATTCGTAAAAAAAGCTAATTTAATGCATCTAAACTAATTTATACATTAGAATATCATCCACATATTTATTATCATTAAATTTAAATTCATTAATTTTTCGTCCCTCTTCAATGAACCCCATCTTTTTGTATAAGGATATTGCTCTATGATTTGTTGAAAAAACCCCTAGACTTACTTTCTCAATTAATGGATTCTTTTCTGCCTACTCTAATAATGCTTGTGCAGAATTTGTCTAAAGTAATTTCAGCATCTTCTACCTTTCCAGTTCGAATAATGTTACTCCCATTATCTCTACTCAGTGTAGAACGACGTAACATTAATTCACTGTACTACTTTAATCACGGTCTTTAACCAGTTCAAATGTTGCAATATTTTTTTTGCGTTTTACCGAATGTTTGTCATAACTATACGTTTAGTATAATACGCCCGCGCCCGTGTCCTCGTTGGCTTAGTTCATGAGCTTCTTGCACTTTTTCTAAGGGGAATTTTTTTAAAATACAAACTTTTACCTGTTTCCCAATTATCATTTGAGAAATGATCTTAGAAATGGTTTCAATTTCCTCTAGATGAGGTAAGGAATACGGTTTAACAGGCTTTAATCCAAACCTTTGCACCTTTTCAACTGATGGCTGCTCTACCATCGACAGAAGTTTTCCTCCCATTTTCACAACGGACCAGGAACGATCTAATGTTTCGCCACCTATAGTATCAACAACTAGATCCACATCCTGGACAATTTTGTCAAATGATTTGGAAGTATAATCAATGACAGTGTCAACACCTAATGAGTACAGAAAATCCACATTTTTCGCTGAACAGGTTCCAATTACAAATGCCCCCTTCCATTTGGCCAATTGGACAGCAATCATGCCGAACCCACCGGCTGCCCCATGAATCAGTACCTTTTCACCTTTTTTTAATTCCCCATCTCGAAATAGGGTCAACCATGCAGTTACCGCACTTCCTGGTATTGTAACGGATTCATCAAAGCTCAATGCTGCAGGTTTAAGCATAAGTCCTGCTGCCGGTGCCACTGTAAATTCAGCATAGGTTCCATATTGGCTTCGACCGAAGACCTCCTGTCCTTTGCAGAATTCATGTACATCAGGACCAACTTTCTCCACGGTTCCTGAGAATGACGATCCAGGGATATACGGAAAACTTGCGGGGCGACTATCTTTAAACAACCCTTGACGATATTTCCAATCATATGGAAGAACTCCAGCTGCATGAACACGAATTAATACCTCTCCGGCTTCAGGTCTTGGAAGAGGAATTCGTTCTAGCTTTAACACTTCTGGACCACCGTAATGGTAGACACGAATCGCATTCATTAACTGAGCTGACATCACTGATCCATCCTTTCACAAATTAAATTTTCGTTTGTTTGAATGTATCAATTAGCTTATGTTCAGGCCGATACATAAATTTGTACAAAAAAAGCAAATTCAACAATGTTAGCACAAAAAAACCGAAGTATATATTACTGTAAATTCCAGATTGTCCAGAAGCAACAAGTGGGTTTAGTGGAGGCAATTTGTCAAATTCCACTACCGTGGTAATGACAGCTCCACATACGGCAATGGATAAAAAATTCGACAAACTATATACACCCATACCAATTCCTGAATGCTCCTGTGGCAGGTTTCTAGATACCCAATTGGCTAGTGAGGGCTGCATGAAAATATATCCAACTTCTGTGAGAATCAGGCAAATGGAGATACACCAAGATGCATACCCAACAGAAGTCGATAGCAAAAGAAACCCGACACTTAAGAGAATGATCGATATCGTTAAAACATAGCGACTACCTTTTTGGTCGGCCAGAGAACCCCCATATTTACCTAATAGAGCGGAGATGAATGCTGCTGGAACCAATAATAATCCAATCCAATGTCCCTTTAACCCATAAACTTGGTTGAAAAGCAAAGGGGTGATCAGGAATACACCAAAATTGGTAGAGGTATTTAATGCACCCATGAATATTCCATGACGATAGGAAGCATTCCGAAAAAGACGCAGGGGAATAAATGGATGAGCTGAATGCTTTTGTCGAATGAGGAAGAAAACAAAGAAACATAAACTTACTATAAGCAACCAAAGATTCAATAAGGTAATGGCTTCCATCAAACAAATAATGAAGACTGCTATTAATCCCGCACTTGAAATATCAATCATCCCATCTTGTTTATGAACCTCATTAGGAAACCATTTGCGAATAAAGGGCAGCGCCAGTATGATGCACATGGAGAAAAGAAATAAATATCTCCAGTGAAAGTATCCCGTTAGAATCCCGCCCAATATCGGACCAACCACCCCTGAAAACGCCATGGTGGATGCGATCATCCCTAGTGCTTTTCCTCGACTCTCAGCATTAATATAACGAGCAGGGATGACCATTGCTAAAGAAGGGATAGACGAAACCCCGATTCCTTGTATAACTCGCCCCATAATCAACAGCAGGTAACTGGGAGCAAGAAAACACAGGATGGAACCGCTGAAAAACATGAGTACTCCAAAGGTAGCCAAATTTTTTATCCCGAAATGATCCGCTAACTTTCCATATAATAGTGTGCCAAGAGCTGATATGATTCCCGATACGGTTACCACCCAACTGGAGGTGGAAGGAGTTATTCCAAACTGAACCGATATATCAGGTAAAGCCACATTCAACATGTAACTATTGATTACAGCAAAAGGAACAATGAAGCAAAGTAAACGAATGAGTTGAGTTTCTTGTGCAACTGATAAATTCATTTTACCTATCCTCCTTCACTGCTGTTTAAATAATGAATGCTATTCTATCAACATTGTATGATTCATTACGTATAATGAAAAATGTATATTTGTTTATATAATCATAAGATTGAGCTTATGAAAGGAGAAGAGGTAATAATGGATCTGCTTCAGCTAAAGTATTTTCAAAAGGTTGCAC
The DNA here is from genome assembly GCF_018343545.2 of Neobacillus citreus. GTDB lineage: Bacteria > Bacillota > Bacilli > Bacillales > Cytobacillaceae > Neobacillus > Neobacillus citreus. The sequence goes on from NZ_JAGYPE020000005.1 coordinate 105,984, forward strand.
AACTGAAACATTTAACAAAGGCTGCACAGGAATTATATATTACACAACCCGCTCTTAGCCAGACTATCGCGAGGTTAGAAAAAGATGTTAGGGTACCACTATTTGATCGGCGAGGGAGACAGATTTCACTGAATGAATATGGAGAGGTTTTCCTGGAAAAAGTAGAAACCGCACTAAATGCCTTGGAAGAGGGACGACGAAAAATTGCCGATATGGCAGGATTGGAACGAGGAATCGTTTCTATCGACACAACCTTTTTACCCTATTTTTTTAATGTAATAAACTCTTTTCGAGCCTCTTATCCCGATGTCCATTTCAGGATTTCACAAGTTTCCACGTTGGAAAAGAAGGAGCGTCTACTCGAAAACGGTGAAATTGATTTCAGTATTTCATGCAAACCCATTGAACGAAAAGGATTTTGCAACATACCTATACAGACAGAAGAAATATTACTAGCAGTCCCCATCACACATCGACTTGCAAATCAACAGAGTATCAAGCTGAGTGAAGTCGCTAATGAACCTTTTATCCACTTTAAGAAGGGCCATTCATTTCGGGAAACTACTGATGAACTGTGTCAAAAAGCAGGTTTTACACCGAATATTGTCTGTGAAACGGATGAGTCAAAAACAATAAAGGAATTAGTTCACTCAGGTCTTGGAATCGCATTTTGGTTAGAAACTTTATTAGAAAGAGAGAATTTATTTCATCATTTACACATTCAAGAACCGGTTTGCCAGCGTACCTATTATTTGTCATGGTCGGAAAAGCGTTATTTATCCTTTGCCGCTAGTATGTTTCGGGACCTACTAATCCAGCATTTTAAAACATTACAGAAGTAATAACTCAACTTTTACCGTTGCGGACTAGCTTAAAAAAATAGGAGGGTTATAGCCATTAATTTTTCTTTGTTCAGATAATGATGTTCTCCAATCAATCTTTTTTAAAAAAGGATAATTGATATCAAACGTATATTTACTGTATCTTTCATCCAGCAGCATTGTTACCTTTCACAAGAAAGCGCCTGAGAGGCTACTAAATTTTTGAAGGTGGTATTTACGAAATCCCCACTTTTACACCAGTTGTTTATCTATGATCTCTACCTCTTTGTTACTTCTGCTCATTTTCCCGCAGCCACTTTTTCATATACTTTATTTTACTTTCTTGCATGAGTCCATCCATGTTTGCATTAAGCAATTCTATAAACTTTGGAAAAACTGAATTAACAAGGTTAACATCAGGGTAAGTCGCATAAATTTAGACAACAAAATCACACACAAAACGCAGAGGTTTTAGCATCCTCTACGTTTTCTTTAGTATTTTACCTTTTACATTAAACAAACAGTAATAAAACAAATCCATTCTAAACTTTTATATGCCGATTTTTTTCTTCTTTGCAACAGAAACCTTGATTTAGCAATAAAAAAGACAGACCAAAATTTTGTTATTTGGTCTGTCTTTTCATTATTTATTTCATTGTTGCGTTAAACTGCTGATAGTTTAATAATGTGTACTCCAAAGTATTGTTATATCAATATGGAAAAAGTGGGTTCATCGAAGGTCATTATATTATCTAGAAAGCGTTCATTCTCTTCCAAAGCCATTAGCATAATAGGCTTTTCATTCCTCCATAAAATCAGTAATTAGACTATACAGCTTCTCGGGGTGGGTGAGATTAGCCATATGGTCAGCACCCGGAATTTCTATGATTCTCGCATCTGAGTGCATTCGAAAGTAATTGGCAACTAGAAGGTTATCGGGTGATTCTTCCTTACCGATAATCAATAATGTGTTGACCGTTAATTCTCCTAATCTTTCAATGGCCGGTGGTTGCGGCCAAATTAATTTAACCGGAGGCCATTCAAACATTCGGTTCATATGGTGCCGAAGGATTTGAACCATCAAATCCCGGTGCGGACTCACCGCTACAACACGATTAGATGGGTCACAGAGTAAAAGCTCAATCATCTTATCGATATCGGGGGCAGCTTCATGAACCTTCTTCATTCTCTCTCCAAATTCCTTCGAATAGCTAAACCCAGATAATCCCGGCGCAAGCAAAATTAGTTTAGATACCCTCTCAGGATAATTCAGAGCGAATTCAGTGGCAATTTGGCCGCCCATTGAGTGACCGATGAGCGTTGCCTGATTGATTTCTAGATGATCAAGCAGTGACAACAAATCTTCAACAGGGTTGACATCTTCTATAGGAGACGGTGATTTCCCGGTCCCACGTCCGTCAAAAGCAACGACCTTATAGTGTTTCGCTAAAAGAGGGGCGACAAATGTCCAATTTCGTACATCAGCCCCACCAGTGAGGAGGACCACAGGTTGACCAATACCATTAACTTCGTAATACAAATCCATTGATATTCCCCCACCTAACATAATTTAATATTTTCATTTGAACGTGTGAAAGGATTATGAAAAATAACCATGAAGTTAAGTTTTCACTCACACCTACCCCTACACATATTACATATTTTACCACAAATAAGTATGGTAAATGCTTAATTTTTAGAAAATATACCTTTGTTTCAGCTTGAGCTAAATGTATTCATTTAGCTCATAAACAAGTTCGCCAAAACGGACATTTTTTTAAATAATAATATCGTATTCCATTCGCTTAGCGGTTTCTTGTGCAACTTGAGGACCCACCAATCGTTTCACAATATGAAAAGTCATATTTATACCTGCTGAGATGCCACCTGATGTAATAACATTACCTTCATCTACAAATTTAACATCCCTCTGAACTTCAACTTCTGGAAATTCTTTTTCTAATCTTTCATAGCTTGCCCAATGGGTTGTTGCCATTTTATCCTTAAGTAAACCTGCTTTTGCTAACAGAAGGGCACCCGTACAAACAGAAGTCATTAATTGTACATTTTTCATTTGACTTTCAATCCAGGTTATTACTTTATCATTATTTATTTCTCGTTCCCTAGCACCAGGACCACCAGGAATAACCAATATATCAAATTTTGGCATAGTATCAAAACTGAAATCTGGTTGAACCTTCAATCCATTACGAGCATATATCATTGTTCCTTTTTCTGATACCGTTTTAACTACAAATGGTTTTTGACCATTCTCTAATGCTGCGACAGAAAAAACTTCAAAAGGACCTGCAAAATCCAAAACCTCTACGTCGTTAAACAAAAATATTCCCACTCTCCACTGTTTGGAATTCATAAACGTTCCTCCTTAGTGATTATTTTCTCTTACCTTGTAATTTTATAGAAATTTTACCATATTTGAACATATCCTTATTTAACTAACCTGCCCGTTATCACATTAAAAAAGAGCTGCTTGCAGCAACCCCTGTTCTTCAAGAAAAGCCCCCGTTTAGTTTAAGTGCAATTCTTCACAATCTTTGGTTTTAAAGAAATGTTTATCAAATAATGAATCATTTTACTTTTGCTACTCCTAATGCAAAATGGCTCCAAAGTATATCTTCTACTAATTCAGCTTGTGATTCTTCACAATCAACAATTAAGATTACTTCAGAATGTTTTCCTTTTAAAACTCTTTTCTTTTTCTTTATTACCAATTCCATAAAAAGCCGAATAGCAAATCCCAGAACAAATCCAACAAACGCACCTATCAGTCCACAATAAATTGGTCCCCAAGCTAATTTAAACCCAATACTTGCTCCAATAACTGAAAATGCAGTGCCCATCCCCATTCCAATGTCAATCAGGCTTGTTCCGTCTGAGCGATGAATGGTATCAAAAATTTTACGTTCTTCAGCTCTATTATCCAGAGGGACAGCAAATATACTATTTTTTTTAATCCCTTTTTTTTCTAACGTTGAAATTGCTATTTCTAAAAATCCTGTGGTTTCAAATGTTGAAAATAACTGCACATGTATCACTTCACTTTTTGTCCTTTTAGTATTTTGAAACCATCCGATTGATAATTCTCGGTTAAATGATTCCTTAAATCTTTTTCAAATAGTTTGTTATTCTCAACCGTATTCATATAAGAATCATAAGCTGCAAACCCATAGTGTGAAGGGATAAAAAGAAGCCATTCTGGATTTAAAACCGAAGTTGCTTCCTTTACTTTTCCTAAAAACAAAAGTACAACAGCTTCTTGAACATGAGAATAATAATAAAATACCACTAACCATATGATGACAAAGAAAGCAGTTAAAATCCTATGTATATAAAGCTGCCCTAGCCCAGGGATAAACAACGACCACATAAGGGAAAGAATGGGATTTCGCTTATCTAAGTAGTTAATCTCTAACGCTCCTAATGAAAATGAATTAAAACGGTGTTCCTCTCGCTCGGTTAAAAGATAGACCTTATTCATATCTACTGTTGTCCGGTAACTGTCCCAAATACCGAAAAGGTAAACAGGGATATACATAAGAAGCCATCTTGTATCTAATACCTCTTTTGCCATGTCAATATTCCCCTGAAAGGAATAAACCATGGAAGAATTAACATGTGATTTAATATTAACAACAACTTCCCAAATAAATAATGCATATCCTCTAAGATATTTAGATAATAGCAAATGCCCGAATCCAGGAAACGCAGCGGACCACCATGCAATGATATAAGGATTTCTTAAATGCAATTGGGTTGTTCCTAAAATACTAACATGAGCTTTATACCGTCTGGCAGTATTATCATTTGTATAATTGTTCATCTAATCCACCTTCAGAAACGATTTATAATATATTTCCAATTATGGAATACATTTATCCATTCCTTATTATGCTAACCTGCCCGTTAGTTGAAGTAAGTTCTAGCAAAAAGTAACAAGATACAAAATATTTATATCTTGCGAACTTATGTACGATATGGTAAAAATGATGTACGCCCATTAAGGGTTCATTGTATTTTAAAGGAGTGTTATCAATGAATAAAACAGATCTTGTGAGTCAAGTAGCTCAAGCTTCCGAACTAACACAGAAAGATGCTGGTAAAGCTGTAGATGCAATTTTCAATTCTATTATGCAAGCATTAAAGGATGGAGACAAAGTTCAATTAATCGGTTTCGGTAACTTTGAAGTTCGTGAACGTGCTGCTCGTACGGGACGCAACCCACAGACTGGTGAAGAAATTGAAATCCCAGCTGGCAAAGTACCAGCATTTAAGCCTGGAAAGCAATTAAAGGATGCTGTAGCTGGTAAATAAGTAATCTTACTACATAACAAAAAAAGTGATGGTCTTGAACCATCACTTTTTATTTGGGCTCTACATTGTTAATCTACTAAAGCACCCTTTAGTTGAAGAAACTTATTTTTGTCTTTTACAAACGATTTGAATGGGGTTTCCATCAGGGTCTTGTACCAACCCGACCTTAAATCATTTAAAAAATTATGGGGATGAGATAACCTAGTAGCACCATTTTCAATTAAATACTGGATGGCTGAATCGGTGTCTTCTGTCCATACAACAATTTCGCAACCCCTATTTTGACCAGGGTTTAACCCGTGAATTTCTTTTGCAGATTCTTTAGAGGCTATACCTAACTTGAAACCATCCAATAGTAATTCATAATGAACTGGCTTACCATCAATTTCCGCCACAAAGGTTTGTGTAAAGCCCAGTTTCTGATAAAATCCTTTTGATTTCTCTAAATTATCAACATATAGATTAATTTGTGGAGATTTAAAGTTCATAAACGTCCCCTTCCGTCATTTTTCTGATTTAATTTAAAAATAACAAATGTTGTTACGGTTAATTTGCCTGCCCTTGATTTTTAGCTTTATTTTTGTAGATTATTAGGTTCATTACACTAGTGATGACATGATAGTAATACCGGAAGCCATGACATGCTTACGGTATTACTTTAATTCATAAAAATAGGTTTTAAGTATGTATATAATGTTTTTACATTTTTAACTTATACTCTTTCAAATGCTTGTGGGGGTGATTCCAGCCAACCTTTATCAATTAAGATATTGGCACCATCATCAGCAAATAAGCCAACGTTCAAAAGATTTCTTCCATACAAAAACCCTAAATCTCTTCTTGGACTAACTGCTATTGAGTTTCCATAAGCCCTTATCTTCATGGAGAACATGTCCACTTTGTGAAACAGCATTATTTTATCGGAAAAAGGAGGGAATGTAGATGTTGTAACCAAATGGTCTAAGTATGACGGTGATTGCATGTGTTCCATGTGAAGTTTTCCCTGATACTGCTTCACTGATTTATCAGTCATGTCTAAACCTCTTTTAAACAAAGCCTTGATCTTTTCATCTTGAACTGTCTGATAGAAACCCAATAATAATGCTTTACTTGTCGTGTTATTCTCAGTGTTATCAAAAAGATGAGTAATTTCTAATGCGTTCAATGGTCGAACATCTCCAACAAAACCATTTAAGTAACTTTGTTTTTGAACAAAATCGACTCTTTTTGGCGTTTGTATAGCAGGAGGGTCTACAATCAATTTTTTTTCGGCTAAAACATTATTAATTTGCCCCAAAAAGATGTCAGTGCACATATTACAATGAATAAAAAACTCTCTTACGTCCTCCCTCATCATTAACGGAATTGCTACTCCGTATATACTAAGCCCGGCCTTAGCAGCGTATTTTAAATAATGTACGTAAAATTCATCTTGATATAAACGTGGGGCCTCAAGATTTACATCGTCCTTAGTAAATCCAACAGGTATAGGGAAATTATCTTTTTTAAAAAATCCTTCAATCCTCTGGATAAAATTCTTAGATAAAGCTAATCCATTTTCTAATAATGTCTTAATGTGCTCATCTTTACAATGTTGAAGAAAATAACTTAGAAACTGCATTGACATACTGTTTCCTACATACATAGCCCAAAGTTTTGCTATTTCGACAGATTTTAAAGGTTGACCTTCATCCGATTTTTTTGGACTTAAATTAATTGGTTTCAAGATATCCATTGCGTTTAATTCTTTACCGGCGGTCATAACCAATCCCCTTTTTCCTATTTTCTAATTAGGATTAACGCAGGATAATAATTTAATTCTGATCAACTCTTTTCATCTTCAACGTTCTGCTTCTAAACTTAAATAATAAAAGCCCCTTTACTTTAAGTACAGGATTTCACAATCTTTTTTTACACCTCATTAAACTCAATCCCCCTAAATGTGTTGTACATTCAAAAAGACGCCTTCTTATTTAAGAAAAGCGCCTGACTGTTGAAAAATGAAATATGCGAAAGATCGCTCTGCAAATACGTTCTAATTTATTTGACTAACACACCCGTTTAGCCATCCATAAAGCAGGAAAATCACCCGCTTCACCATAGAGAATGAAAAGGGCTTCACACCGTCAATACTTATAAATCGGCTAGGCGAGGAAGGTCGTTGTACTAGATTGCGTTAGGATCATACTCCACTCCAAGAGGATTGCAACTTTCGTAACAGAACAATTTGGCCGAGATGATACGTATCGTGCATCATGATATTGCTGAGTAAACGCTCAATAGAGTACCTGTTAGCTGCATACGGAGCTTTTAACTTTTCATCGTCAAGGTCCGTAATGACCGTTTTTAATTTATTCATGACTTCATTAAGGCGCTGCACTGTCTGGGCCCACCCAATTTCGTCTTCTGGATCCCCCGGATTTCCAAAGGTTTCTTCATTGTCTTCTGGCTTATGCGGATTCTCTGTGCCCTTAATTCGATGGATCACGTCTTCATTCCAAAATATCAAGTGGTTGACAATCTGCCAAATTGAATTGCTGCCCGGACTTGTCCATGCTGCCTCAGCTGCGTTGACTCCATGAAGCGCCTGATTCATGGATGCAAACCACTCATTCTCATGGCAATGCATGTCGAGTTGTTCTAAAAACAGTTTGGCTATAACTTGCATAAAATCAATCTCCTCACTGTATAGTGTAATCTTCATTTTCGACTGTCGGGCATATAACGAAAAAAACTACCCTCAATGAAATACTCCAATCATTTATTTTGAGAATACCAAAAAACAAGATCACTATGATTTATTCGACTCATCCAGTTTTTATTCCTTTATCATGACAAATAAGATACCCCTTGAGGTTATTAGACAACAGCCTCTCTTCGACCATTCCTTATTTCACATTCATTAACAATTTCTATCTGACCATTATTCATAATCGCCTGCGCGTCATTTCAATAAAAAATTTGCGACTATATCTTAGGTATAAGATAGAACAAAGGCACAACTAGCTAAGAACCACTAGTTGTGCCTTTTTGCGCGCAAAACTTCCGATTGCCCCCGTAATGAACCGTCCCTGTGGTGTTTCTCGTTACTACTTTTAGTATTAGTATTCAACTGTAACTGAAGTAGCGGCAGGAGCACTGGTACCTGCATCATTTGATGCTGTAACAGAAATAACATAAGTTTGACCTGGTTTAGGCTTACTTAACGTTGCATGGGTTTCTGAGATGGGTCTCAATCTATACGTACGGCCATTCACAGTAAACCAAACGGTAAATTTGACATTTTGAGTAATGGCATTATTGTTGTCCCAACTAATAACAATATTATTAGAGTTTTTATCAAAGTAAGCTTGCAAATTGGATGGACTATTTGGCATTTCTGTTTTTTCTTCAACTGTTATCGAAACAGATGCTGGATCACTTTTTATCTCTTCAGAAATGGCAACGATTGTAAGTGTATATGATTTTCCTTTCTCCGGGCTTTGAAGTACTGCTTGGCTTTCTTTTGTGGATGTTAGTTTTGTTGTATTTCCATCCACTGTATATGAAACATCAAAGGTTGTTTCTGAACTGGTTTCAGAAGCATAATTCCATGATAATTGAATGCTATCTGAAGCTTCATCATATTTCGCCTGAGCATTGGTTGGTTTATCAATCTTAGGTGTTGGTGGCTTTTCTCCGCCTTGTACATAGTATTCCTTGCCTAATTTCCCAACACTGCTTGGTTGTATAAATCCTTCCGTGCTGGTAGCTGCTCGTGACATAATCTCTTTAAACACTAATTTAGAGAAGTGCTCGGTTTTGCCTCCTAAATAGTCATCTGAAGAAGTAGTTTCTGTGTAGCCTGTCCAAACAGCACCTGTATACTGCGGTGTATATCCTACAAACCATGCATCTCTTGTCGCATTATTAGGTAAACCGTATTTTTCTATTGCTGATTGATCGAAGCTGGTTGTTCCTGTTTTTCCAGCTATATCAAGACTACTAACATTTGCCATGGTTCCTGTACCTGAATCCACCACTGTACGTAGCATATCTGTGATGAGGAAGGCAGTAGAGTCTTCCATTACTTTCTTTTTACTTGAAGCTAAGTTCTTTTCCGTTCCATCGGGATAAATTATTTTGGAAACAGTAAATGGTTCTGCATAGTAACCTCCATTCCCGAAAGCTGCATAAGCTCCAGCCATATTTAAAGGAGATGCTGCATCAATGGCGCCTATTGCATTCGATTCATTTGCTTTTTGAGATTCTGTAATAGGAAAACCAAGGCTATTGGCAAAATTAGTGGCATAGTCTGCTCCAACTTCCTGATATGTTTTTAATGCAGGAATATTACGTGACCAGGCCAGATGATCTCTAATCGTTTTATCTCCTGCATAAGTATGACTTGCATTTCGAATAGGGGTTCCATTTGAGTATTGATACTTCTCATCTTTTATTATGTGTCCAGTTGACCATTTGAATTTTTCAATGGCTGGGCCGTAGTCAAGAATTGGTTTAATCGTAGAACCAGGATGACGTTTAATCCTTGTTGCATAGTTAAATTTGCCGGTTTGATAATTTCTTCCTCCGCCAATGGCTTTAATGGCTCCCGTCTGGGTCTCGGCAATGATAACAGCTGTTTGCAGCTTATCATTACCTGGAAAATTGATATAATCATTTGTTGAAAGAACATCTTCCGTTACTTGCTGGATTTTTGGGTCAATGGTTGTATAAATTTCTAAGCCATCTTCAAAAATATTCCCACCGGTTTTTTCTTGTACTTCTGAAATGGCCGTATCAACAAAGGCTTGATATTTATTTGATGCCGCTTGTTGAATATTTAATGTATCTTCAATTGGTGTACTTTGTGCTTTCTCCATTTCTGATTTGGAAATATATCCATGTCTATTCATATAATAAAGAACCATATTTCTGCGTTTTTCTGCTGCATCAAGATTACTTTCAACAGTAGGTGTATAGTTATTGGGACTTTGTGGAATTCCGGCAAGGAGTGCAGCTTGTTCCAGTGTTAATTTATTTAACTCATCGGGACCAAGACCGAAGAACCTTTCGGCCGCTTTTGCAACGCCATATACATCATTGCCATATAAATTCTTGTTAAAATACATTTCTAGAATTTGATCCTTAGAGAACTTTTTTTCTAATTGAATGGCTAAATACCATTCCTGCACTTTTCTTGTAGGGGTTTTTTCAATTGATAAAAAAGAATTTTTCACAACTTGCTGTGTAATCGTACTGCCGCCTTGAGAAGAACCAGTTGTAATATTCGTCCAAACAGCAACAAGAGTACGTTTAACATCAATTCCATGATGCTGATAAAAACGGGCATCCTCTGTGGCCAAAACAGCATTTTTTAAGACATCAGGTATTTGCTTAATATTAATTTCATTCCGTTTCTCCTTACCGATTTCGGCAATGACGGTTTTCCCATCACTAGCAAAAAATTTGGAAGATAAAGGATCCTTTAATAGCGTTTCGTCAAACTTAGGAGCGTCTTTAATGATCCAGTAAAAAGCGCCCACTCCAAACAAGAACAGTACAATTCCTAGTGTAAGACAAATGTATAAGAATTTTTTCCAAAATCCTCTTCTTGGCCTCTTGTTCTCATCCTGTTTTGAAGAACTTTGTTGTTGTTCTTGTATGTTTTTTCTCCGCTCAGTCCGAGACCAATCATTTTCTGTCATGTTTCTTTCTCCTACCTTTCAAGACCATGGACAAGACTGGCCCGATTTGAACGAGGCGAACCGTTCCTGTGGTGTTTTTAAAATAAAAGTTGCTATCATCCAAGAACTTTCAATGGGTGAGAAAACCATATAAAAATTAGCAGAAACCTTTTGATATATCTTTACTAGTTTTTACCAAGCATTTGAAGGTCTTAGAAAATGCAGGGTTAGTTTCCTTCAGAAAAGCGGGAAGGTATAAGTATTATTATTTCCATCCCGACACTATTTATGGGGTTGCCAGCTGGCTAAATTAATGAAAGTCATTATGGGAGAGTCGATTTCAAGTATGGAAAAATATTTATTAAATGAAGAGGCAACCGGAGGAAATAATAATGATTATAATGGAACTGCGGCACATCTTTGTTCCTGGGCAGCTCTCGTATCTAGACATAATGAAAGTGCTGGAAAAGGAAACAAAAGAGCAGCTATTGTAGTTGCACATGTCGATTTTGCGGATCGCATATTACCTTTTAACAAGAAAAGAAATGTATGTAGACTTAGGCGAAGATTACTTTGATAAAAAAAAGACAGGTATCTATTGTACGCCATTCGGTTCGAAGACTAGAAAACTTAGGCTATACGGTTACAATAACAGAAGCTTCTTAATCCATTAAACAAGTATATAAACACCAAGGATCAGACGCTCTCCCCTTTTAAAAAGATGAATTTAAGTATTGCCATTTTTCGAATTTCACAGAAGTTAATTTCCTGGTAGTAAAAGAAGAAAAAGCTGCCATTACGGCAACTTTTTCGAAACCGGGACCTGTGCTGGTCTATTATCCGTACATAGATTTTACTTGGCGGCTAATCTTGTCGCAGCCTTCAGCTTGCAACCTTTCAATTTGCACTTCCAAATCCTGTCCTAAAGTGCTTACTTTGGCAGTCTCCTTCTTAAATTAAAGCTACCCGTTAGTTTAAGTACACAATCCTTCACAAATTTTTGCCTTTATACTCTTTGGTGTTGATTAGTATCCTGATACAAATATGGTCGACCCAATAATTATTTCTAGTTTATGGAAAACCCCATCTACTTGGATATAAATCCATACTGATTTGTTGTACAAGCATAAGATAAATAGAATCTTATAATAAAGGAGGACAAGTATGAACGTATTTGCCACGCTTATCTCATTCACTCCGAGCACTGGCACACTAACCTATAGCGTTAATGGCGTCACACAGACTTCGAGAGTCGTGTCGGCGACTGTCCCGCACCGTGCAGCACTAGAACGGTTCGCCCCCACTGACCCAATCCGCCCAATCGTTACACGCTGGAACACACTAATTTCGACTGTAAAAGGACCAATTACATTTGGTTCAACGACATCTGACGTCCTAGACACATTCGCCTCGATTACAGCCGACTTAGCAGCTAATGACGCAAAAGTGCAGATTCATCTGAAACCGAATAGCGATACCGTAGCCTCTATCCGCCCCATTCCATTTCTTCCACCGCATCCGATATAATCAATTTATTAACGCAAGGCTAGAGTGGCTAATAATTAGCCACTTTTTTAATTCCTTATTAAAGAAAGGTCCTCATAGTAAAAAATAGGAATGTAGATTCTACTCTCCTACATTCCCAAAATATTAACTAGACCTTTATTAAGGTTGTGTAATATTAGCCGTAACGCAACTTGCTTGGAAGTGGTCGTTAATTGTGAGGATTCCGTGGACTGTTAATGGTACTCTAATTACTAGATTTTTAGTAGTAAAATCAAACTCCGTTTCAAGATTACAAACTCCACACTCAACTGAAGAATCTACCAGTGCCCCAGTGCTTACATTGTAGATAATTGTTAAGCACACTGGTTGCTGTAAATCAGAACGAATACAAGGCATTAAATTTGCACTCCTTTCTTATTTAGTCATTAATAAGAAATGCAATTTGGACAAGTTTTGTAACGGCAGATTATGAAATAGCATTAAAAATAGTTTTAAACCTAGCAAATATGAGTATCTATAGTGGTTGTTTTATTGAGGTAGTCTAAGGAGATGTTCAGTAAACGGTGACTTTTCTTACTTACACTATTCTGCCCATTTTGCACAATAAGAAGTTTCTCTTTTGTTACAGAATATAATCTGTACTATCTGCGTTTGTCCTCGTTTATAACGATACTATAAGAAATATTGAGTTTATCCCAAACTCAAGCCTGGAAAATTTTATCTATTTCTATCTTTAGTCCTTCCTCATCCAAATCCTCATCAATACCTAATTCTTTAAAAGTAAATGTTTCTGTCGCCTCTGTATCTTCATATTTTGTACTACTGAATGAAAAAGTGACTGTCTCCTATTTAAACCTGCATAAATTCTCCTTTAATTACAGTTTACAGTATTCCTTCTTATTGCACTAACCTGCCACGATAGTTCAAGTACAACATTTCACAATCTTTCTTGTGTAAAAAAAAAGGCGACCTTCTTGAAGGATCGCCCACGTTTAAGATAGATCCCAAATCGGGACCCTTTATCAGATTTGATGAAACGTTTTAATCCATCAAACGAGCCATTCACTCAGGAATTGTATTCCATAAGTTAATAAGTCTTATTAGGTCAATAGTTTCTGAGCCACTATATACCCCGATCCACCATTTACTCCATGTCCAGGCCAAGTTGCGGCCCCGAGCATATACACATTTGGAATTGCTGTCTGATGACCCGGCTGCCCTGGTAGTGGTCTCAAAAGATAACTCTGCCCTAAATCATGTGCACCACCATACGGATCCCCCGGGCCAGCATTTGGGTTATACTTAGCAATTGTGTCTGGTGTGACCACGTATTTTCCAATGACTGCGCTTGGGATGTTTGGTATATGCTTGCTGACCACGTTTAACACGCGTTCTGTAAAACGCTCTGTCAAATCATGTGACCATGTCCCATTCCCCACATCGATGAGATTTGCGGCATCCCCGTTTGGCCTTATCGGTACTTCCAGTACTTGAATACGCATGATGGCCTTTCCTGACGGTGCCCTTGTTGGATCAAGATTGGTCGAACAGTCTACGGTAAAGGTCGGATTTGACGGAAGCAGATTAGCTGCGCCTTGGGCAATAGCTAAGGTAAATCCGTCTAGCCCATCTGTTAGATGTGGCTGACCGACACGGTTAAACCGCTTATCCGGCCAGTTTGGCGGCTCACTCAGAGCTAAATGAATTTGTACACATCCTCTGCCGTATCGATAATGTTTTGCTTGCGCGCGCAGTGGTGGTGATATTTCGGTATCGGCTAATAGCGAGAGATACAGCTGGTCAGGTGTAGTTGAGGCCACGACCGCCTGTTTGGCACGGTATTTTTTCCCCTTTGAGGTCCTTACGCCAACTGCTCTACCATTTTCCACTAAAATCCGCTCGACCTGAATCTCTGTAAGAATCTCCCCGCCTTGATCCGTGATCAGCTGAGCTAATGCCTGCGCTAACTTCTCGCTGCCGCCCTCCGGTATTGGCATTCCACCGCCCATCAATGCCATCACGGTGAGCGGCACCCAAATTCCACTTCCCACCTCATCCGGTGTGCGGCCAAGGTGAGTAACCCAGGAAGCAAGCATCGCCCTCGTGACAGGTGACTGAAGCGAACTAACCGTATTACGAGCCGTTGAAACGAGCGATGCTGCAAATGGTGAATAACCCACGCCGCCCTTTTGATGAAGTAAACGCTGGAGGATAGGTGCAGCTTCTGGACTGGAAAGATCCATGTTAAATAACCCAAAAACATCGTTTACATAAGGATTCAACTGTTCAAACATGCCTGCCAGCGCTGTGCCGTCACCAGGGGCCAACCGTTCTACCTCAGCGATGAGCTCCTCAAAGGAAGAAGGAAGAACCGCTGTTCGTCCGTCTTCGATCGAAACGCCAGTCGGCAGGTCTGTATTTAAATAGCAAAGCCCGCGTGCTTCTAAGTCCTCTCTTAACTCTGCGTACGCTGGTCCGGTTGTAAAGAGCGGATGAGCAGCAGCATAGACATCATGTTTGAAACCTGGCAGTGTCAGCTCTTCTGTGCGCAAAAATCCTCCTGGACGGTCATTTTTCTCTAATACTAATACACTTCTTCCAGCCCGTGTTAAATAGGCAGCCGTTATCAACGCATTATGGCCGCTTCCAATAATAATGACATCAAATTGATCCATCATATCTCTCCTTTTACGATATCTACGTAAAAGGATATTATGGTTTTTAGATAATAAGCACTAATTCTAGGACATTAATAAAAAATATTTTAGGACGTATCTACCATTAAGGAAGGCCCTTTTAAAAGTTTTAAAATCTTAACTATTTGTATCGAAATCTTGGGATAATCGTTTTGTAAAACCCGAAGAGCAAAACGGTAATAAATTATTTCCAACTGCTGAAGAACTGCTAATTTAAATTTTTATTATCTGATTGTAGGACAATCGGAAGTTTTACGCGTAAAAGGTGAGCTCCAAAATAGTGTAGAAAAAAGCTTCCCATTATAATGATGTTTAGGATGCAGGTTATTCTGCAAGAGAGAAGGACTATTAGATGCTATTTTATGTCATTGCAATCCTGGTTATTGTGCTGGACCAGCTTTCTAAATATCTAATTCGGGCCCACATTGATATTAATGAAGCATTTACATTGTGGGGAATACACCTCACACATATCGAAAATAGCGGGATGGCAGGAGGCTTATTTCAAGGCAATGCACGGCTCTTCGGAATTGTGGCTGTGTTGTTCGTAATAGGTGTTTTATATTTTCGCAGAACCGGAGAAATGAATGGGACTCTCATCGATTGTAGCTTTGGATTCCTTGTCGGAGGAGCAATCGGAAATGGCATTGATAGACTTTTGTTTGGGCAGGTGACAGATTTTATCATTCGCTCTGGCGGAATTCTTAACTTGGCCGACCATGCGATTGAGATGGGGGTGTTCCTGCTTATTATTTATGGGGTCGTTAGATGGTTAAAAAAGAAGAACTAGATTCTCCTGCAAATGCTTTGGCCATTAAACAAACACAAAAGGCATACTTCCCCATTTTTTATTTTGGTTTTCTTCAATCCTTTCCAATTACATTATTATTATGGCAAACACTTTCAGTAAAATTAGTTCAGATGGCCACTTTGAAAAGAAAGAGCTAAATGGAGAAGGTTTGTTTTAAAATGTCGAACTTTTATTTAGCACATTCACTTCTTAATAAAGTACAATCAAAAGGTATTTACATTATAAAGAGGTGATAAAATGAAAAAAGTAAAACGAGTTTTGTTCTTATCTTTTTTTGTAAGTGCATTATCTGCTACTCCTGCGTTTGCTGCACACGAACATTTCTTAGTTACTCCAGGTCAAACTGTATGTGACATTGGTAGCGGGCAAACATCAATTGATGATCCAAATCACGGCGGATACCATCAATTTCACGAACATGTACATCTTGGTACACCAGGTACATTTGCATTCAAGCAGGGAGGACAAGTGAGCGTATTTAAAGGAACTTGCCCTGAAAATTAAGTTCTTAAGGCACTTTCAACTGAAAGTGTCTTTTCCATTGGATTGTAATCTTTGTCGGTAAGATACAAAATCAGAGATAGGTGAATCTGGTTATTGTTAAGTGTTAGCTAGGCAACAGAAAAAGGGGAATGTAAACCTGAAATCGAAATATTAAAAAAAGAGGTGACACAAATGAATGTAGATACGTTGGAAGAATTGCTTTTGGGAGACGACGGGCTGCTCATTTCTCTTCGATTGGGATATGGTTTAAAGACTGAAAAAGTTGTTCAAATTATTGACGTTCTTCATTACCTTTCGGAAGAATGGTCCGAATCTGACTATATTCCAAAGAAAGCTGCGAATATGTTCGCTGACTTCTACGTTGCAGCTTATTCATCACTTGGTCTATATAATGAAGAAGTACAGATCAAGATTGAGGATGCAGTAGATAAGATTATGGACGCGATTAGAAGATGTGTGGATGTACCGGGTTTTTAATTTAGGCTCTGTTATTATTAATTGTTAATTTTCGTGTAGATATTAGAATTATAGGCGGAGAATTTCCGGCTAATGTATATAAGGGAGGCTTAAAAAGCAGATATAAACGGAGATATTCCGATTAACTGCTCAAAATAAGACAAAATACAATGATTTGGATAATATAAACGGAAAAACTTCCTTTATTTTTAGGGAAATATGGGTATTTCCCAATTTAAACGGAAATTTTCCGCTTATTTTTCAAACACAGTATAACTCAACATTCAGTTATAACAGAGCCTTAATTTAAGAAACTCTCCGTTAATGAACTATGGCGAGCTTTTGCTTATTTATAACCCAACTACAATATCAATTTTGGTCCTCAAAAATGATATCGACAATCTTATTAATATGAATTTCCGCTGTATTTAAGGGATGGATTGTTAAATCCTCATTCTTGATTAACATAGGGAGTTCTGTGCAGCCCAATATGATGCCTTGAATACCGTTTTGATTTATCATTTCAGCGATGATCGTTAAAAAACCTTCTTTTGTTTCCTTGTTGACAATGCCATTTTCCAATTCCTCAACAATTTTTCTATGAATATATTCCTGTTCCGTTTGATTCGGCACAACAATCTCTATGTTATGAGAAATAAAAGGTTTTTGGAAAAAATCATTCTCCATCGTAAACTTTGTTCCGATCAGACCAAGCTTTTCTAAACTCAATTCCCGTGCTTTTAAACATGTTTCTTCTACAATGCTGATCATCGGAACTTGGACTTTTTGCTGAATTTGGTCAAAAACAATATGTGGTGTGTTTCCACACATGACCACAAAATCCGCCCCAACACTCTCTAATTTTTGAACCGCATCGGTTAAGTAATGAATGACCTCTTCTGTCTGTCCATTCATTAGCAATCGAAACATCTTGTACATATTAATGCTGTTAATAAAGAGTTCCGGTAATTCTTCTTTACTCCCTATCTTCTCTTGAAATTTAGAAATGATCGATTGGTAATAATCCACCGTTGCTTCTGGTCCGATACCACCGATAATTCCAACCTTTCTCATCCTATCCGTCCCCTATCAGGTGTTAACTATTTAGTTTATGTTAAGTTGATTTTTCATTAGAGTCAATTTTTTGTGATGCATAGGGACGGTTCTCTTGCCTCATTTTGCAGAGCCGTTTCAGGTTCCAATGATGTGGTACATGGGCTGAAAACGACTGAAATGATGCACAAGAACCGTCCCCATGCATCGTGAGAAAAGTGAGAAAAGTGAGAAGTTGAGAAATTAAATAGAATTTGAGATTTAATGGCTGCGATGAGAAAAATGAGAAATTTCTTGTAATGATATTACTGGTAAATTTTTTTAAACATGGATAGGATCAGCACATTCTCCTTTTTTTAAGTTGGCACGAAATTTGCATTATTAAAGTGTAAATGTATTTAAAAAGGAGATGAATGTATGGAGTTAGGTTTATTTTTAATGCCGTCACATCCACCGGAAAGAAGTTTATATGATGCAACGCAATGGGATTTAGAGATGATTCAGTATGCTGATACTCTTGGTTATCAAGAGGCTTGGATTGGAGAGCATTTTACTGCACCATGGGAGCCTATCCCAGCTCCGGATTTAATGATTGCTCAAGCTTTAACGTCAACTAAACAGATTAAACTTGCACCGGGTGCTCATTTACTGCCATACCATCACCCTGTTGAGCTTGCTCATAGAGTGGCGTATCTTGATCATCTCTCACAAGGGCGTTTAATGCTGGGAGTTGGAGCGGGAGGCCTGCTGACAGATAGTGAAACCTTTGGTGTTGATGCTGCAATTGGCGAGAATCGAACCATGATGGCAGAAGCTTTAGAAATCATGCTGAAACTTTGGAATGAGAAAGAGCCTTTCCAATTTGAAGGAGCTTATTGGAAGGCAAATAAAATTGAAGGCAATCCATTTGCAAGCTACCATATTTATCCTTATCAACAGCCACACCCGCCAATTGGTGTTACCGGATTAAGTCCTGGCTCGGAAACGTTAAAAACCGCTGGTGAAAAAGGATTTATTCCAATGAGCCTTGGAGCTAACAATGAATATATAGCCGGTCATTGGAAATCTGTTGAAGAAGGTGCAAAAAGAAGCGGCAGAACTCCATCGAGATCTGACTGGAGGATCACACGTGATGTGTTTGTAGCAGATACGGATGAGGAAGCAATTGAAGGATCCCTAAATTCAATGATGGGAAGACAGCATCGCGAATATTGGATTCCCCTTTTCCGAAGTCTTCGTGCAGTATCTGTATTCAAGCATGAAGAATCTGTTGATGAATCACAAATTACTCCTGAATATGTTGCTAAACACAATTGGTTTGTTGGCTCTCCAGAAACTGTGGCAAACAAAATAGTCAATCTTTATGAAACGGTTGGCGGATTTGGGGCCTTACTCGTAACAGGCTATGATTATTGCGAGACACCCGATATTTGGAAAAAATCAATGAGATTACTTCAAGAAGAGGTTATGCCAAGAGTGAACCACAAAATAGCTAAAGTTCGTATATAGGCAATACCTTTAACTCTTTTTTTAAAAAAATAACCGATACACGAAGGGGATAGGCTCCCCTATTCATGAGTAAACTCTGTACACAAAAAGAAAAGGGCCAGATTGGCCCTTTCCTTTTTGAATCGTCTTATCACCAAAAACAATCTGTATTGACTTTGGCTATGAAACATATTTTTCATTAGATATTAAACTTTTTCATTTTACGGTAAAACGTACTTAAAGGCATTCCAATTAACGAGGCTGCTTCTCTTATATTGCCCTTCGTACTCTGAAGAGCTTTTATCATGTTTTCTTTTTGAAGCTTATGATTGTTTGAAAAGAATCCCCCCTCTACATTATTGGTTGACTCTGCTTTAGGTTCTATCCATGTGCTGGGATTGTCATTGCTTTCTTTAATATAAGAAGGCAAGTGTGAAAGCTTCAAAGATTTCCCTTCAGATAAGATCATCATTTTTTCCAAGACATTAAATAATTCCCGGATATTCCCGGGCCAGGAATACGCCGTCAATTTATCCATAATAGTTGAAGAGATAGTAAGATTTATATTTTTAGTCTTAAAAAAATACTTCACCAGCTCAGGTATATCCTGTTTCCTTTCACGCAAAGGTGGTATTTTAAGATCAAATACATGGATACGATAGTACAAATCTTGTCTAAATTCACCACGCCTAACTAGTTCTTCTAAATTTTTATTGGTCGCTGTGATAATTCTTATATCAACAGGTATAGGCTTTTCCGCACCAATTGGTAATACTTCTTTCTCTTGAAGGACTCTTAATAAGGCTACCTGCATTGAATAAGGCATTTCTCCAATTTCATCTAAAAATATTGTTCCTCTATTGGCCTGAACAAATTTTCCTTCGTACCCTTTTTTTCTAGCCCCTGTAAATGCACCTTCGACATAACCAAATAATTCACTTTCTAATAATTCCTTTGGAATAGCTCCACAATTAACGGCAACAAAGGGCTTATCTTTTCTGTCACTATTTAGATGAATCGACTTAGCTGCCACTTCTTTCCCTGTTCCGCTTTCTCCATAAATAGAAACCGTAACATTGGATTTTGCCGCTTTTTTCATCTCACTTAGAATCTTTCTAAAAGCGATACTACTTCCTTGTTCTCCTATAAATGTAAAGTTTTCTACTGCAGAAAAGTAATTATTAGAATTCCCATTTACATGCTTCACAAAATGTTTGAATCCAATTAATCGATGATCCCCTGAGTAAAGAGGCTGCTTAGTTAAAATTTTCATTCCAAAATCTTTCAGGTTTTTCACTTCAAGATCATTAGGGTTATTACCATCTCTTATGATTTTCATGATTGAATCACTTGCGGTAACAAAATAACCATTTATATCCGAGATCATCATTTGTTCATTGCCCTTTTGTTTAAACTGCAGAAATTGTTCTACCAGGGTGATCCGATCTCTTTGCTCCTGCAGTTTCCACTCAGATTCAATGGCATATGCTGTCGATACAGTGAGACTATAAATATCGAATTCGTAATAAGGATGGTTCTTAGATATATCCAGAACCCCAATTAACTCACCACGTGAGTTTTTAATCGGTGCAGCTGAACAAGTCCAGTTTTGCGATAGGCGTGAATAGTGTTCTTTCCCGACGACATGAATGGGTTCCTCTATTGCCAGTGCAGTTCCAATGGCATTCGTCCCGACTTCCTTTTCGGTCCACTTTACACCCTCAATTAGGTTTAATTGGTTACAGATCGGATCGATTATACTATCTCTTATAACCTTTAAAACATAACCGTTAGCATCAGTAAGTATAATAATTCTAGATTTATCTTTGATGGACCTCCATAACGATTGAATATAAGGAGTGGCTATTTTTAATAACGTTTCATTTTCTGATACTTTACTGAAATATTCGTCACCGAACAACACTGTCTTGCCTTTGACTAAGAAGGGATCTACGTTACTCTCTTTACATCTGTACCAAGATTCAAGAATTCGTTTAGAAATTCTGCTCGAATCCAATACATCTTCTTTAACAAATCTCTCCCAAGTGCGATTCAAAAGAATAGTATGATCCATCTTAAGCTCCCCTCCCCCTTTCCAAGCGGAAAACAATTACCATTTAATTTTGACAACGCTTACAACGGACGGAAAATAAATTGGAATAGTAAAAACCAATGTTATAGGGTGCATTTTTTCTAACTTCTATTAAAGTGAAATTAGCTTATGTATCATGTTAATAAAAAGCTTTACCGCTAAATAATACTGTCTCTTTTACTTTATCAAGATACAGTTGTCTGGTAAAGTGAATTTTCATAATTATCTGTATTTAATATTAGGAGATTCATTTATCGGATGCGTGGGGACGGTTCTCTTGCATCAATTTGCGAATGCCCGTTTTTGTTCCATGCTTGGGTACATGAGGATAACAACAAATGAAATGATACAAAAAAGCCGTTGCAATGGTAATATACATACGTTAATACCCAAGTTCAATAAATAAAGAAAATAAGGCTTACAGTTGTGAATTTATGTACGCTATGTTACAACTAAGGTACGTTCCATACTGATTGTATAAAGGAGTGTTTATAGAAATGAATAAAACAGAATTAGTTAATCAAGTAGCTACATCCGCAGAACTTACACAAAAAGAAGCATCCAAAGCAGTAGATGCCATTTTTAATACCGTTTTAGAAGCATTGAAAAATGGCGACAACGTTCAATTGATTGGATTCGGTAGCTTTGAGGTTCGTGAACGGGCTGCGCGTACAGGGCGAAACCCACAAACTGGAGAAGAAATTCAGATAGCTGCTGGAAAAGTTCCTGCCTTCAAGCCAGGTAAAGCGTTAAAAGATGCAGTTAAATGAGTTTCATTTTATAAGCCACTCTCATTAAATTAGGATAATCCATAATTATATGCTACACTTGGTTTACCATTTGATTTACTGTTTTCATGTCCCCTACTCCTTTACGAGTGGGGGTTCTTTGTTTTACAGGAAAAAAGAAAAGCAGACCCCCCATAAAAGAGCCTGCCTTCCTTGTTTTGTAAAATTAAGCAGTTTTACGTACGTTTGAAGCTTGAGGTCCACGTTGACCTTGCTCCACATCAAAAGTCACTGCTTGACCTTCTTCTAAAGTTTTGTAACCTTCGCCTTGAATCGCTGAGAAATGAACGAATACATCTTCTCCACCTTGACGTTCGATGAATCCGAAGCCTTTTTCGCCATTAAACCATTTTACTTTACCTTGTTCCATTTGTATTGCCTCCTAGTGTGTAAACACACACAATGTAATACTATCCTTGCTCTCAGTGATCATCAAGATGAAAAGTTACAAATCCTTTACACCGAACAAAAATAATTCTTTTAAATCATAACATTTTTTGTAAGAAGTGGCAAGATACAGAAAAACCCATTAAGCTCACTATTTCATTATGATAATCATTGCCGGATATTTTGTATCAGGATTCACTCCATATTCTGTGTGCTCGCATACAGCAAGAGGAACAGCAGTCCCAACACGTAAATAATTTACAATCGTTATCACTCCAGGTTCTGTTAATAATGTCCGATGTTTCAATTCATCTATTAACCGTAATTCCCGTACCTAATCAAAGCAATATCAAATGGTTTTTCGTCTTTAGCAGCTCTCAGTTCCTCCGATGTTATTAACACAAATTCGCCCGTTTTAATTTTCAGTAATGAACGTGACTCTTCAAACTGTATTTCCATTTCCTCAATGATATCTTTTAGTTTGATTTGTATACACATTATTTGATCACCTTTTTAATTTTTAACAAATGCACCCGTTAGCAATCCATGCAGCTTAAAGAAGAAGTATCAATATATTAGGCATTATTTTTAATAAGGATTTGGTTGTGAATATGATGTTCCATATGTTTAAGATAATCTATTACGAGCCACTCTAATGTTTTTTCTTGATTATTTCCTATATCACAAAGATTTGATAATCTCTCTTTTGGAATATTCGATATAATATTTATGATTTGCTTATTTAATGCTAAAAAAAGGTCTACTATCTCATCAAGTGGTCTTTCTTGATAATTCTGAAGTATTACCCATTCGTCTTGATTATAGGATTGGATAACAAATGGTTGTTCTTTGTACTGAATCTTTATAAACCTATTCATATTATTTATTGCAGAGTCGCATAGATGTCCTAAAATCTCTTTTTTGGACCATTTATTTGTTAATGGGCGATTTGATATTTCTGTTTCTGACATTGAGTTATATACCTTCGGTAATGTTTGTATCCAGTGGTTTATTGCATTAATTATATCCTCCACACGCCTTCACCCCTTCAATATGTATTAAAAAACAATATTCGTCTAAAAACATTAATATCCCTTCTTAAACTTCCACAATATTCACAGTATAAACGACTATCGAAGAAAGATTGTGCCTGTGTCACCACCCGAATCTTGTCGAGGAGAATTCGACAAATTGTGGGTAGTTGTGGGTAGTGACAGGCACAAACTTAGTATAGACTAGAGGGCCAACTATTGGAGTGTATACAAGGAGTATCCATTAATCTGCAGCCCAACTTGAATAATCTGTTCTATGTAGGGAAAATAAACAATATATATAGCCAATGGAAAGGAGTAGTGGGATGACATATTTCTACATCAGAAGGCTTTTATACATTGACATCGAAGTTACACTTTCAAAGGAGAGTGTGGAAACCCTTAGCAATGGGGTAAAGGTATTCTGTACTACTTTAAAAAGATCTAGACCAATCAATGCTGGTAAATAATAACTAAAATTCCTAAAATATCTTGTAAAATCAAAATTACTTTTGTAAAATATGAGCCAAATAAGGGGGGCGGTGCTTATTTGGCTTGGAAAGAGAGGTTTAAAAAATTTGGCGTACCTGGCTTAATTTTATTTCTATTAATCACGTTATTTTCTTTCTACTTTATGTCGAATAACGCCGAAATATTGAAGGATCTCCACAGAAAAATGTCGATTCTCCTTACTGCAGATTTTTTAAAGTATCGTACAAAAAATAGCCCTTTACTGCAGGCCTTACAATTTATTCTTTTAATTTTTATTTATGGTTTATTTACCGTGGGTTTCGTAAATGCTGTTTTAATAGTGAAAAAGGTCATTTTTCAAAAGCCTTCCGCACTGATTGCCTGTACCATTCATGATTACGATTCCTATTTAAATCTTGAGGACAAGTTAGGGGATGTATTGACAGCACTTGATCAGCACTCTCCTCTTAGAGTCATCGACGAGAAAGTGACGATCTTCATGATTAGTCATCAGACAGAGATCCAGCGGATTTTCGGTCTTAAAGAACGGCAAATTGAATTTGTTTGGTACTTCGAAGGAAAAGACAACGACGTCGAACTAGTTTACTTAAACCCACCGGCTGACATGGACGGAGTAGCAAAATTGCTGAACTCTTCATTAGACATGCCTTACGTTCGGGTAAAAGAACCTGCGGTCAATAGCAGAATGGAATTGTGGGAAAGTCCCATTAAACAGTTTATTACGGTTCGAAATTACGGGAATTTGAAATTAGGTTTAGGTGTATTTATACTAAAAGATAATATCTTTACTGCTGAAAACTTGAAGGAATTTACCTACTACACATCGAAAATGATTTTATTAGGAACGAATAGCCGATTTTTGCGGCATATCAGAAGGAAAAAGAATATAGGAAACTAGGAGAAAAGGATTTATGGAAGAACCAGTTCAAGCAAAAACCTTTGGTTCATGCACCATTAAACGAAATGGTTCCATTGTTAAAGGGACCAGAGGTAATAGGATTGCCAAACTTGGCAATCCTAAGAGTAATAAGAGCACAAAAGAACATAAAAAAGAGGCAAGAGATCATGCCTAAAAAGAAAAACAGCACTAATGAACGTGCTGTTTTTCCTATTTGAACTATTTAAATACAGCTGGCAGAGAAAAATTCACCTGAAGACATTATTTATTTCCTAATCCATTGTTCCGCCATTTCCGGAAAATCAATGAACGGATTCCGGTTCCCTTGCAGCTCAAAGATAGCCAAGTTCCGGTGTTTTTCGTAAAGAGACACGGGGAACTGCATATGCCAATCCATTAATACCTGCAGATTAACAAGATTATTACTTATGATCCCTGGATACCGGGTTAAAAAATAAAAGGTAGCTCTTGCAACAATTCCCTTGCCATATTCAGGTTCAAACTTCCCTTCATCGGCCATTCCGCAGCCTTCCTTCAATCCTAAAGCATAGCTTTTCGGGACATAGTCGGGAAAATCATCATAAGGATTGTTTCCTCGGCGGCTGTTACATGCAGGATCACAGGCAAATAAATGGTGCAAATCCCCCTTCATTGGCTCATGCTTATGAAACCATGACTGCGGAACGACATGCTCACAATTCAATGTGATTTCATCAGCTAAACTTGTCATACTGCCGCTTGATATGGTTTCTAGAATATGAATATCCTCCTCAATAACAGTAAGAGGATCCATCTCCTTCCCTGAATAGATGCTTTTGAGTTTGCCATTCTCATGAAGATCCACCCATGGATAAACATATCGATGTGGAGCGTAATTAAGCTTATTCCTGTGTGTCGTTTCTATTAATTGATGGATACTGTCTTTTTCAAGTGAAGTATTTTTATAATAGTTTTGCTGGATTTCTATATCTTTTTGTTCCTCATAGTAGCTGTGGTTATTGCTGTATTCCAAATAGGCTGACTTTGCTGCCTCCCGTTCTGTCGTCAACAGTTCGAGACTGTTTCTCATAATTTCACTTCTTCAGGAACGACTTGATTATTTAAGATTTCCGATAATTGGTCGGTTACCGTTAAATAGACGATTCCATTGCCTTCAAGCTTTGGCGAATTTCCTAATGGTACCGTTCTTTTAATTAATTGAGCATAAAGTTCGGGCTCTGTAAGCTTCCGTTCAAAGCTTTTATTGGCAAGGTTTTTTACCAGCGCCATCGCTCCGGATACATGTGGTGTGGCCATTGAAGTTCCGCTTAAAACGGCATATTTTCCATTTAAATAGGTTGATAGAATTTTCTCCCCGGGAGCCACTAAGTCTACTTCATTATTGGAATTGGAGAACCTTGAAGGGCTTCTCGCCAAATCAACGGCCCCCACGCTAATTACTTCATTATATGAACCCGGATAATCGAATTCATCTGTTGAAGCATTGCCGTCACCCCCGTTTCCTGCGGCACAAACCACAAGAATGTTATTGGCAACCGCTTCTTGTATCGCTTCATGCAGTTCAGAGACATCCTCCGGGCCGCCAAGCGACATGGAGATAATATCTGCCTTTTGTTCGATGGCATAATAAATCCCATTAATAATCCATTCATATTGTCCTGAACCATTCTTGTCCAGTACCTTGATAATAAGTAGATTTGCTTCAGGAGCTACACCTACAACCCCGCTATTATTTTGTATAGCGGCAATTGTCCCGGCAACATGGGTGCCATGTCCATTGTAATCCCGATAGACATCAGGGTTTCCGTTATCATCATTCGTGAAGTTTCTTCCGCCGGCAATTCGTTCTTTTAAGTCCGGATGGGTTAAATCACAGCCGGTGTCCAAAATGGCAACTGTTATTCCTTCTCCCTTTGTTTGGTTCCAGGTTTTCGGCGCTTGGATCATTTCGATCCCTTTGGGAATTTCGTTGACTTTTTCTACTTGTTCTACCACTTCAAACGGAATCACTTGTACTTTTCGCTCCATTTTCTTCCCTCCTATAGGATTAAATTGAAGCCAACCCGTGATGTTGTTAATAGTTTAACAATTGCGACTTTATTTTAATAGATACTTTTGGAGTGTTTTCGGTTGAGCCCTTATGCTTTATCTCAGTTTTGATGACTACTATGGCAGTTGTTCATAAGTAGTTTAATAGTATAT
>NZ_JAGYPE020000005.1:133306-140131 GCF_018343545.2 Neobacillus citreus
AAATAAAAAAAGCGTCCTAAAGACGCTAAAAAAATAAGTGGTGTAAAAAAGATATAAAACTAAGATTACATTATTTTATGAAAATGATTTTGATAAATAAATAGGACAAGTGTGGAGTTTAAGGGTCAGTGACAGGGTTTCTGCTATGAACCGCAAAATGACTAATTACCAAAAAACACAGTTATTTGTAATAGTACATAAAAACTATAATGTTCATTGATGCCATGGTTTTCAGGGGTGTATATAGAAAATAAATTTCAGCACGTGACCCTTAGTACCAGATACTACACACAGCAATAACAGTAATAATAATCTTAACCAATCCATAGCAAGCCAAAAGTCTCCGCCATTAACAATATCAGGGCTTAAACCATACTCATCAACAAAAATACCTAATTCCAAAATAATTTAACCGAAATTAGTGATGAAAAAAGACTTATTATAAATACTGTAATTGATAATTTCCTTTTTCCCAATTGTAATATCCTCTTTTTGAACAAAATAATTTTTTACTGAGTCTTTTCCAAATTTACCACAAAAACCCAAAGTCCTTATTGAAGTATTCTGCCCCTTTAGTTGAATAACAAAAAAAAAAACTACCAATGATGGCAGCTGGATATTAAAGTAACGCACCCGTTAGTTTAAGTACAATCCTTCACAATCTAATTTATTTATTTCATAAAAAATGAATAAGCCATTGAGGGTTTTTCCGTTTGCTTTTAATGGCATTGTATTACCTTCCTGCATATTCTTCTCCTAACTAGCTATATTTGGTTTAATTCATTAGGTTTCTTCCTATTGACAAGTTTTTATTGGTAACCTAACTTCAACCGTAGTACCTTCATTTTCTTTACTTTTTACTTTTATTGACCCATTATGTTCCCGAACAATTCTAAAACATATCATTAAACCTAAACCAGTACCTTTTTCTTTATTACAATAGAACGGCTCACCTAATTTCTGAACTCGCTCCTTACTTATCCCAATTCCATTATCGATTATTTTTATTAGGACATTTTCACCTTCTATACTGCCTTGGATTTCTACAAACCCATTTTTAGGAATTGCTTCAATGCTATTTTTAATTATATTAATGAAAACTTGTTTTATTTGGTTTGTATCACACATAATCTGAGGAAGATTTTGTTTATCCTCTTGGAAAATTTCTACATTTTTCAAATTTGCTTCTGGTTTTAATAATGTCTCAACTTCTTTAAGTATAGTTTTAATATTAACCTTTTTTAATTCAATTTCTTTTGGTTTGGCAAGATTAATAAATTCTTCGAGAATTTCCTCAACTTGTTTAAATTCTTTGGAAATTACTTCGAAAAATTCTTTCTTCATGATTCCTTCCTCAAAAAGTTGAATGAACCCCTTTATTGAAGTTATAGGGTTTCTAACTTCATGTGCAACACCTGCAGCAAGTTGACCCACAACTGATAATTTCTCTGATTTTGAGAGCTGTTCTTCCATTTCCTTTTTTTCAGTAATGTCTCTCCCCACTACTATAAAATGTTTTGGATCGCCATTTTCTCCAAGGACTGGGGTACCTAGTCCTTCAAATAATAACGATTTCCCATCAACGTTCACAAAACGAGCTTCCATCCTTAATGGATTCATAGTATTTAGTACTTTTTCAAATCCCATCATTACGCCTTGCTTGTCATCAGGATGTATTAAATCAAACGATCTTTTACCTATATATGATTTTAATGGGTTACCCATTACTTTTCCAAGGGAAGGTGATGCATACTGTATCGTTCCATTTATATCCAATAACATTATTATGTCCGTCATGTTTTCAGAAATCAGTCGATATTTAGCTTCGCTTTCTTGTAAAGCTTTCTCCGCTTTTTTGCGTTTCGTTATATCTATACATGAACCTATGACTTGTACTACTTCTCCCGCTTTTTTAATAGGACGTAAAGTTGCAAGATAATTAATTCCATTTAGCTCTTCCTCATAAGTAACAAATTCCTCTCCTTCCCATGCCATCTTATAGTAGGCAGTTTTATCGAGGGCGGTTCTATAAGGTAGAAAGTCAACTAATTCTTTTCCTATAACTTGAGAAGGAATCATTCCAAGACGGTATAATAATTCCCCGTCACATTGTGTATGAATAAATCGTTCATTAATTTTCTTATACTTAAATATCATCCCTTGCTGCAAACGAATTGTATCGTGTAACTCTCTTTGGGCTGATTCCAATAATTCTTTTAATAACAATTGTTGGTTTATATCTTTAGGGATTCCATGTTCTTCAACTATTATTTCGATTTCAAACCGTTTTTCTTGTAATTGAGATACTGTTAAGGGCTTACTTAAAAAATACCCTTGCCCTTCATCACATAAATGTTGTTGGAGAAAAACCAGTTGTTCCTTTGTTTCTATTCCTTCTGCGACTACAATCAAATTCAAATTATGAGCCATTGAGATAATGGTTTTAACTATGGTTTCATCATTCGGGTTGTTTCGAAGTTCTTTAACAAAAGACTTGTCGATTTTTAAGGTATCAACAGGAAAATTTTTTAAGTAGCTTAATGAACTGAAACCTGAACCAAAATCATCGATACTAACACGGACTCCAATCTTTTTAAGCTGTTGTAACATTAAAATTGTACGGTCAATATCAACTGTCATACTTTCAGTAATCTCAATTTCTAAAAAGTGTGGTTCTAATCCTGTTTTTTGAAGAATGGATTCAATAGTATCAATTATATTAGTCTGATTAAATTGAATAGCTGATAAATTGACGGAAACAACTGTTGAAAAACCTTGTTGCTGCCAAGTTTTATTTTGTATACAGGCAGCATTCAAAGCCCATTCTCCAATAGGTAATATTAATCCTGTCTCTTCAGCAATAGGTATAAATGTTTCTGGCGATACCATTCCCAATTCTGGATGGTCCCAACGAAGTAATGCCTCAACACCCACAATTTTCCCCGTATTTAAATTGATTTTAGGTTGATAGTGAAGTAATAACTGCTTATTTTCTATCGCCTTGTGGAGCTCTATCTCTAATTTTAAAGCGTCTACTCTTCCTTCATTCTCATCAAAGGCGTAGAACTTATATTTATTTCTACCCTCTTTTTTTGCCTGATACATTGCATTTTCTGAATGTTTTATTAATAATTCTTCACTTTGTCCATCCTTAGGAAACTGGCTAACCCCAACACAGATTGAAATTTTTATGTCAAACCCATTTATACAAAATGGACTTGAAAATGATTCAATTATTCGTTCAATCACAGATGAAATTTCATTTTCATCAAGGTTTTCCAGCGTTAGGAGAAATTCATCTCCAGAGTATCGAGCTATGAAACCAAATTGATTTATTTTTTTCTCAATTTGTCTTGAAATTTGTTTTAATACCAAATCACCTACTCCATGACCATATGTATCATTAACATTTTTAAAATTATTAATATCAATAAATAAAACAGCAAATGAACCACCAATAGATTGTGATTGTAACTTGCGTTTTAAGTATTTATTAAAGTAAAAACGGTTCGGTATTTCTGTTATAACATCGTAATTAGCTAGAAAATTAATGTTTTGAAACTCTTTCTTTTTTTCTGTAATATCTCTAAAAAATACAGACAAGCCTTCCTTAGAAGGAAAGGCCCTTATTTCATACCATCTATTATTAAAAAACTCTTCAAATTCTACAGGGGCCATTTCCGACAATGCCCTTTTATATTGTAAGACAAATTTATGCAAGTCACTGTGTGGTAATACATCATAAATATATTGTCCAATCGCATTTTCTCGTTTAATTTGTAAAAGTTTTTCTGTAACATTATTTATATATTCAAATTTGAATTCATTATTTAACGAATAAAATGCATCGGATACTCGCTCCAAAATATCCTTATTATTTGTTATTGCACTCAATGGTGATCTCCTTTCGTTACGACCTAAAAAAGGAACTAAATTACTCACTAATATATTATACAATTATTTTCCATTGCAACGACAAATTTAAAATAATCCATCGATATTCTTAAAACACCTTGAGTTTTCATCAATTATTAATCCCTTTTTGAATAGAGTACCTAGCATCATGGTATTTTTCGCTCTACAACTAAACTGCCCCGTTAGCTGAACAAACAAAAAAGACCGCCGCAGCGATCTGGTGAAGGGAACTATTCCCCTACTAGAGCTAACATTCGCATGAATTACGGTGGCGCATGGAGTTTATGAAGATTAAGTGATTTAAATACTACTATTCATCATCATTAAAACGATTAGATTCGTCTAGGTTTAATCAAAACCATGATCCAATAATTGGATATCGAAAAGGACGGTCATTAAATGCTTTAACAATTCCAACAATCGGAGCTATTATAGCAATGAGTCCAAAAATAATGAGGAATGGAATCCCGATTAATATCCAAGAAAAAAAAGCAGACACTGAGATTAAAATACCGATCACAATATGAAATACCAGAGCCTGTAAGGATAAGCTTTTAATTTCTCGATCTGAAATAATAAAATATGTGATAATGGGAACTAGTATAGGTGCAAACCAAGTACTAGCATGAATCAATATTTTGAATCCCTTATTTTCCATTTAACATTTACTCCTCTTTGTATCGTAATATTTAACAAACCTTTATTCATTAATCATTATAAAGTTTTGGTTAAAATATTACATCAGACTATGAACTAAATCCGTTATACGTCTTAGGTCGTAGCTCAGATCAAAATTCCAGTATGCGAACTATACTTTTACATTCTCCAGCTACTGAGATTACTCCACTATATGACCCGTTTGTTTAATAAGCATAACTTCAACATTTCGTATAAATATTAGTGTTTAAAATGCTTGTTTTTAAAAAGTGATTTGAAGATATTATTAGGATTTTGATTAGAGTCAACTTTTTGAAAAAAATAAAACAAAAAAATGACCAATGCAGCATCTATCCACCAAAAGTGGTATCATAATGGCTAGTGAAATGCATAGGAGGGTTAACTTGAAAAAGCTTGTAAAAGTTGTTGCTGCCATTATTGAAAACGACCAACAAGAAATTCTATGTGCACTTAGATCTCCAGAAATGTCGATTCCAAATAGGTGGGAGTTTCCCGGTGGAAAAGTGGAAGCAAATGAGGACATTTATTCAGCGTTAAAAAGGGAAATCGATGAAGAGTTGGGCTGTAAGATTGAGACATTTAATGAAGTTTTTAAAGACAACACACATGAATACGACACATTTATTATTAATTTGATCTCCATTAAATGTAGAGTTGTTGAGGGAACACCGAGGCAAAATGAGCATTCAAAGTTAATCTGGTTAAAACGGGAAAACTTAGATTCGCTCAAGTGGGCACCTGCGGATGTACCAGCAGTTGAACAATTAATCCAAGAAAAATAGTCTTCTCGAAATGAGAAGACTATACATTGTTTGTAAACTCAGTATATTAAGATGCAGGAACTTCATTCTCTAATTCAACGATGACAGTAAAAGACTTATCTTCTTCTGTTTCTGGCATTTAAATAATGCATATTTTGGCAGTGTGTTCATTAATCATTTTGAATCACTACTCAAGGTAGAATTGTATAGAGGTTTATATTTATACATAATAGCCTAACTATGCTTATTGTATTAACGAGGCAGATTAGCTTAAGAAGGAAATAACTACTTTATGTTGAAATTATCCCTTAAATTAAAAAGTTAATTAAAAGTATACCCCTCACTAATGAGGGGTATATCTTATTTACCTTGTGCAAGTTCTTTTCTATTGGGAGCAAGTGGTGGCTGTTCTAACCATTTGTTTTCCACCATAATATCGAACCAACTTTTTGTCAATGTTAATGTTTTTAGAATTGTTTTTTCATAAACGACAGCTAGGTCTGTTCGCATGGCTCCTGCTAGACCTGTACCGTAATATATTTGTGCAGTTTGACCCAAG
Organism: Neobacillus citreus; assembly: GCF_018343545.2. GTDB lineage: Bacteria > Bacillota > Bacilli > Bacillales > Cytobacillaceae > Neobacillus > Neobacillus citreus. The sequence goes on from NZ_JAGYPE020000005.1 coordinate 139,220, forward strand.
AAACCCATATGATACAACATTAATTTATCCGAAAAAGGAGAGTCCTGTGACGTTGTAACCTCTGATTCCCACGACATTGGAACGGGCAAATTATCCTTGTGCAAAATACTTGCAAGGGCTTGTATATTTTCATCTGCCTTTTTTCCTATTTCCTCAAAAAACATTCTTATTTCTTCCGATTCAGCGACTTGACTGAACCCGATTGAAAGAGTTTTTGCCATAATGCTTTTTTTAATATTAAGAGAAACACTGATTATTTCTGTAGCAGATAAAAGTCTCCCTTTTCCGAAGAATCCATCAGTAAAATCTTTGGTGGAAATATATTCAGGGTTCTCTTTAGGATAGAAATAGGGATCTCGTTGAAATTTTCCTTTTTTAAGCAATAACTCAATGGTTAAATCGTACATCCTTTTTGCATCATTATCACATGAATTGTAAAACTCACGTAGGTCCTTTCTGACAGAAACACTTAAAGCAGTGGTATGACCCAACAAACCATGTATCGTCATTATATGTAAATAATTTAAGCAGAATGTGTCAGAAAACAATCTCTTTGCACCCTTATTAAGATCGGACTCAGTAAATCCATTCGGAACTGGAAAACCATCTTTCTCCATGAAGGAAACTAGCTTACTCTTTTGCTTTTCCCATGTCTCAATGGCAATTTCAAAAACATTTTTCACCTCTTCGTCTTCCAAAATAGAAATCATATATTTATTTACTATCTCGGTCATCGTTCCGTTTATATACTCCCCCCATAGTGTTCCAATTTCGGAGGACGTAAGTTTTAAATTATCATTTTCCATTTGTTCTCACCTCTTCCGTATTTTTTACTGACTCAGAAATAGTTATGCGTTTCCTTGGACTTAAACCTTTTAGTTGATAATAGTTGAGCAATTTCTTGTTGAACTA
>NZ_JAGYPE020000050.1 GCF_018343545.2 Neobacillus citreus
AGCTAACCACTACTACTGCCTTCGTGGCTCGGGACTTACACCCTAGAGACTGCACCCATGCCGGGCGCACAAACAAACAAACCGGCAAAATGCCGGCTTGTCATTAGCTAAGTAGTGCTTCGATATCTTTGGCAATTTCACTTGGCTTTACGTTCGGTGCAAAACGTTTTACAACATTTCCTTTTTGGTCAACAAGAAATTTCGTGAAGTTCCACTTGACTGTATTAAAACCCAAGATTCCCGGTGTCTGCTTTCTTATATAGACGAACAGCGGGTGAGCGTATACGCCATTTACATCGACCTTTGCAAACATCGGAAAGGTGACGCCGTAATTTAATTCACAAAAGGATTTAATATCTGCTTCCGTCCCAGGCTCCTGGCTCATAAACTGATTGCAAGGAAAACCCAGAACCGAGAAACCCTTTTCTTTATACGCTTCATAAAGTCCTTGAAGCTCCTGATACTGAGGTGTAAAACCGCACTTGCTGGCAGTGTTGACAATGAGCAGAACCTTCCCATCAAATTGCTTTAGTGAAATTTCCTCTCCACATATAGCTTTCGCCTTAAACTGATAGATCGACATTCAAGTCTCCCCCTTAGCTGCCACTTCCGTATTCCTCAAGTTGTTGTAAAGTGGCAATCATAAATTCCGTCATCTCAGCAAAGTCCTCCATTTGCTCCTCTTTGACAATTCTCTCAAAGTCAATGGAAATGACTAAGCGGATATTTTTTGACTTTTCTAAAGGGTTATATTCAACAGACTGGGAGATTTTCCTTGTTTCCCCCCAAATATTTTGGAAAATTTTATATAATCCGTAAAAATCCCTTTGGTTTTCAGGGAGTTCGAGTGAAAATTGCAGCTTCACATAGCACCCGGCATTCTGCTCTGAAAGTGACTCTGGAAGGAGTTCCGCTGCTAAGTTGTTAAGCCTTGCTTCTAATTCCATTTTCGCATGTATCGGAAGCCTGCTTTCTCTTAAACCAAAGCTGATCGTAAACAATCGGGACATTTTCGCTAGATTAAGCCAATCATTGCGATCGGTTACAAGGATTTCACCGATCATATCCAAATCATAAAGGGCGCCTTCGATTACGACCTTCATGTTATCAAAGGCTGTTGGATCAAACATACTGCGCTTCGACTCCTTTAGAATAGACCTACCGCATTCCCATTTTCATCTACATCCATATTCAAGGCCGCCGGTTTTTTCGGCAGGCCTGGCATCGTCATAACCTCACCGGTTAAAGCAACGATAAATCCTGCACCTATCGATGGTTTGAATTCCCTTACCGTAACGGTAAAATCTGATGGTCTGCCAAGCTTTGCCGGATCGTCTGATAGGGAATACTGCGTTTTCGCCATACAAACAGCTAAGTAGGACCAGCCATTTTTTTCAAAATCCTGCATTTGTTTTTTTGCTTTTGGCGAAAACTCGACATCTTTGCCGCCGTAAACCTTTTGGACGATGGTTCTTATCTTCTTATCAATCGGGTCTGCCATGTCATATAAAGGGTGGAAATTGTTCTTTTCCTTACTGATGACAGACAAAAGGGTCTCAGCCAGTTCAATTCCGCCTTCGCCTCCCTTTTCCCAAACCTCTGTCAAAGCGGCGGAGACGTTTTCCCGTTTGCACCATTCTAGCAGTGTCTGGATTTCAAGGTCGGTATCTGTGATAAATTTATTTACGGCGACAACAACCGGCAGCCCAAAGCTTTTAATCGTTTCAATATGTTTTTGCAAATTGGCAAAGCCAAGTGTCAGCGCCGGAATATTTTCCTCTGCTAAATCCTGCTTCGCCACACCGCCATGCATTTTTAAAGCCCGAATGGTAGCGACAATGACAACAGCTTCAGGTTTAATCCCTGCTATTCTCGATTTGATATGTAAAAACTTTTCCGCTCCCAAATCGGCCCCAAAACCCGCTTCCGTGACCACGTAATCAGCTAATTTTGCTGCAGTCAGTGTCGCTATCACACTGTTACACCCATGTGCGATATTCGCAAAAGGACCGCCGTGGACTAGGGCCGGCGTATGTTCAATGGTTTGGACAAGGTTTGGTTTTACCGCATCTTTTAATAATAAAGTCAATGCCCCTGAAACCCCTAAATCACCGACCGTTACCGGTTCCTTATTGTAATTGTAGGCGACTACCATTCTCGCTAACCGTGATTTCAAGTCTTTTATATCTGTTGCTAAACATAATACTGCCATGATTTCAGACGCAACTGTGATGTCAAAGCCATCCTCCCTTGGCATTCCCTGAAGCGGTCCGCCAAGACCTACAATAACCTTCCGGAGGGCTCGGTCATTTAAATCTACCGCTCGTTTCCAAACAATTCTGCGCGGATCGATATTAAGCTCGTTCCCTTGCTGAAGGTGGTTATCAATAAACGCAGCAAGGGCGTTGTTTGCCGTCGTTATTGCATGAAGGTCGCCGGTAAAATGCAGGTTTATATCCTCCATTGGGAGAACTTGAGCATAGCCTCCTCCGGCAGCCCCTCCCTTAATGCCCATCGTCGGACCCAAGGACGGCTCCCGTATCGCAATCATCGTCTTTTTGCCAATCCGGTTAAAAGCATCACCCAATCCAACAGTGACCGTCGATTTCCCTTCTCCGGCAGGGGTTGGACTAATCGCCGTTACGAGAATAATTTTCCCGCTTTCTTTTGTTTTTAATTTGGCCAGTGCATCGGTAGACAGCTTTGCTTTATATTTGCCATACAGTTCAAGATCATCTTCTTCAAGCCCCAGCCTATTTGCAACATCTACAATCGGCAGCATTTTTGAGCCTTGAGCAATTTCAATGTCCGATTTTACAATAATCTCCATTGCCAATTCAATCCCCCGCATTCTTTATATTTAAAAGTAACTACCTTTAAATTGTATCAAAAAGGCGTTTTCATTCCGACAGATAATTATGAACAAATTATTATCTTTTCTGAATTTAGAATAATGTTTATAATAGAATTATCAAATTTTAAAAATATTCATTGATTTCTTTTATTAACCATTGTATAAATGAATATAACTTTTTTAATTGTAAAGGGGATGGTCACTTGCCTATTAACATTCCGAAACTTCTTCCAGCCCGGGAAGTTTTAGACCAGGAAAACATTTTTATCATGGACGATGAACGGGCGACGAGCCAAGATATCCGGCCATTAAAGATTTTAATCTTAAATTTAATGCCAGAAAAAGAAAAAGCGGAAACGCAGCTGTTAAGGCTATTGGGAAACTCTCCGCTCCAGGTTAATGTCAAATTTTTAAAAACATCCTCGTATGAATCCACTCATACTAGCAAGCAGCATTTAGAGATGTTTTACACTACCTTCTCTGAAGTTAAGAATCAAAAGTTTGATGGGATGATTATTACCGGCGCGCCTGTCGAGTTATTAGAATTCGAACAGGTTAAATATTGGTCGGAATTAACCGAAATCATGGATTGGACCAAAACTAATATTACCTCGACACTACATATTTGCTGGGGAGCACAAGCCGCGCTTTTCCATCATTATGGAATTAGAAAATTCGAGCTTACACGGAAATGCTCCGGCATTTATTCCCATCGAATTTTTGAACAAAATGATATTTTATTACGGGGCTTTGATGATCAATTCTATGCACCGCACTCACGCTATACGGATGTTTCAATTGAGGCCATCAAAAGCAACCCTCAGTTAAAATTATTAGCTGCTTCCGAGGATGCAGGCGCATTATTAATCGCCTCAACAGACCGAAGGCATGTCATGATTACCGGTCATTTAGAATATGAATCTGATACATTAGCACAGGAATATGACAGAGACTTATCTAAGGGCCTCGAAATTCACATGCCGGAAAACTATTTTCCAAATAACGACCCGACCCAGCCTCCAATCAATCGCTGGCGCTCTCATGGCCATTTGTTCTTTTCCAACTGGCTCAATTATTATGTCTATCAGGAAACCCCATTTTTTTGGGGATAAAGCATCGGGATTTCCCGATGTTTTTTTTTTGATTGTTATGACCAAAATAGAGGTGGAAAAGGAGGGATATAGAATAGAATCCATTGTCGGACTTCACCGCAATCATCTTGGGGAAATTATTAGTTTCATTACCTCTGAGGGGCGTGTAATCTCATATCGAAAAGCATTACTCGAAGCAGAGAGCGGATTACTAACAGGCATACAAATGCAGGAGGATGGAACCGGAAATGCCTATTTAAGCCCTGCTGAGGAAGAAAGCTTTGACCATTATCCAGTCCTATTTTAAATGAAAACTCGCCGATTGGCGAGTCCGATAGGACGAAGACAGAGGCGTAGTTGAATTTATGCGTTAGGGAAGTATAAATTTGTAAAAATTTATACTTCCCTATTAGCTAAAAGAGGCAGTCATTTGACCGCCTCTTCTTTCATTATTCATTCTCATTTATTTTCTGAATTTCTCTTAAGGTGTCTATCCGTTTTTCGTCTTCTTCAAAAAACTGGACCAAATCACCGATCCGATCAATGGAATCCCAGCTCAAATGATGCTCAATTCCCTCTACATCCTTATAGATGTTTTCCTCTTTCACGCCAATGATTTTAAGGAATTGCTCAAGCAAATCATGGCGGAAAACTAGCCGTTTGCCAATTTTATTCCCTTTTGTTGTTAAGCTGAAGCCTCTATATTTTTCATACACCAAATAATCATCTTTATCGAGCTTTTGAACCATTTTTGTTACCGAGGAGGGATGAACGGACAATGCTTCGGCAATATCGGAAACCCTGGCATATCCTTTTTCTTCTATCAAATTATAAATTTGTTCAATATAATCTTCCATACTGGGTGTTGGCATCCGATACCCTCCATTAAACAGAATCACCTAAAAGTTTACTATAGAAAAATAAGAGTGACAAGATTCTTTATCACAATAACTCCTCAGCCAAACTTTAAACAGTTGCGTTTTCAAATATAAATTTCACTCGCTTTTCCTTTTCATCTATATACAGTTTGGCATTAAAGGTTTTCTCATTATTGGTAAAGCCTTCAATTACCTCGGTTTTTCCTTCTGTCAAAAGCAGCTTTATATTTTTCTGCGTTATATTTTTCCCAAGAATTTTTTTTGAAATCGTAAAGCTACACTTATTTTTATGATAGTTCGTACAGCCGTAAAAACTTCCTTTGTCGACCATCGTACCGTCACATTTCTTACATGGTCCAAGCTTAGTCTGAGTTTTCTTTGCCCCCCGTTTACCAGGTGTGAAATTTTCGCTTAGTTCCTTAGAAAACGTCCAATTAACCGCCTGATCAACCCCGGTCGTAATTAAATGGTGAACCATCTTTTTCGTTTGCTCCATAAATTGCTTTGGGGAGGCTGAGCCCTCTGAAATTTCCTTCAACTTCTGCTCCCATTTTGCGGTCATTTCCGGCGATGCGAGAATTTCCTTGCCGACTGCTTCAATGAGAATTTTAGCCTTTGCCGTTGCGTAAACCAGATTTTTTCTAACCTCGATATATGCCCTGTCTTTGAGCATGGTGATAATGCCAGCTCTTGTCGCCTCTGTTCCAAGCCCCTCAGTCTTGGTCAGAATTTTCTCCAGCTCTTTATCCTCAATATGCTTGCCGGCTGTCTTCATCAGCGTAATCAGCTGTCCTTCAGTATAACGCTTTGGAGGCTGTGTCTGGCTTTCCTTCACGTCCACTTTGATTGTTTTGCCTTGTTCCCCTTTTTCCAGCGGCGGCAGCGACGGCTCGTCATCCTGTTCCTTTTGATTGATGACCTTCCTCCAGCCCTCATCAATTTGCACTTTCCCCTTCGAGACAAACTTTGCCCGCCCATCTACTAACGTAATGACGGTCGTATATTCAAAAATGGCCTTTTGGTAATGGGCGGCAATTAAACTCTTAACCACCAGGTCATATAGTTTTTGTTCATCAGCGGATAACTTTTCAATATTCGGTATTTGTTCCGTCGGGATAACCGCATAGTGGTCTGTCACTTTTTTCTCGTTTACATATCTTTTATTCTCCGCTATTGAATCAACAGGTAATGGGAAAAAGCCTTGATATTCTTTGAGATGGCTTAATTTTTTAAGAGTATCGGGGAAATTGGCCGCTTCCTCTTTCGTCACATAACGAGAATCGGAACGAGGGTAAGATACATATCCTTTTTGGTAAAGCTGCTGCAGAACATCCAAAGTTTTTTTCGGTGAAAATTTATAACGTTTATTGGCATCAGCCTGCAATGCAGATAAGTTATAGAGAAGCGGCGGTAAAAACTCTTTCCGCTCACATTGAACATCGTCGACTTCCGCGTTCTTCCCACGGCAAAATGCTGCTACCTTTTCTGCCATCTCCTTGGTGTTAACACGAGTTTCACCGTCGTTTTGCCATTTGCCCGTGTACTTTTTATCATTAATTAAAAATTGTGCCACGACTTCCCAAAACGGTTCAGATTTAAAATTTTCAATCTCTAACTCCCTCTTTACAATCAATGCTAGCGTAGGAGTTTGTACTCTTCCGACTGAAAAAACATCTGAAAAGCCCTGTTTCTGAAGGAGCAGGCTGTACAGTCTTGAAGCATTCATTCCCACTACCCAATCTGCACAGGCCCGGGTATAGGCTTCAAAATAAAGATTTCGGGTGTCTGTTTCTTCCAGCAGCTTTTTAAAGCCTTCCCTAATAGAATTAGGGGTTAGCGAAGAAATCCACAGCCTTTTCATTGGCTTACGGCAATTTGTCAGTCTTAAAATATTGCGAATAATTAGTTCCCCTTCCCTTCCTGCGTCACCGGCATGGATAATATCGGTCACTTGCGGGTCGGATACTAATTTTTTTATCACAGCAAATTGCTTCGCTTTGTCCTTCGTTACTTCATAATTAAAATGCTCTGGTATAATCGGCAGATTCGTTAAGGACCACTTCTTCCATTCCGGCTGATATTTCTCTGGCTGAACCAATTGACAAATATGCCCAATGGCCCAAGTAACATAGCCCCCATCAGGAAAAAGCTCGTTCGGAAAAATTTCAATAAAACCGTTTTGTCTTTTATGTTTAAAGATGGATGCCAGGGTAGAGCCTTGATCAGGTTTTTCGGCAATGATTAGTTTCATCATAATTACTCCCTTTTGTTAATACATCTCCGCCTATCATTTTACATCTATTGCTCTTCCCCGTATAGTTTGGACACGAAAATTCCACACACAAAAAACCCCCTTCAGATTAGAAAAAAACTGAAAGGGTATTTTATGATTATATTTCCTTGAGCTGGTTAACTCATGCCTCCTGACTATACCAATTCTCTTCCGGAATTATATTTGATACGGTTAAGATAAGAGAGGGCATTCGTTCTACATCAAATATAATGGCGCCTATTTTCTTCGTAAACATGATAAAGGCGCTGCCATGTGGAAATTTTCCGAGCTCCTCCCCGATATGGAGCAACGACATAATTATAGCTTGTTTTTCAACTTCTTCAATCGAAACCTGCGGAGAGAACCGTAATATCCATTCCTCGCCCTCAATTGAAAATCGAAACACTTACATCCCCACCCCAGCATGGAAAAGTTATTAGTTTAACATATTGAGGAAAGGATGGTTTTATGTCCATTAGCCAAAAAAGTTGGCAGGTTTTCTTCCGTTCAAAAACGTTTAGATTTTTGAGGAAAAACCTACCGCCATTTATTGACTGGCCATATTTGTTATTGTATATTTAAAGCATCATGAAATCGAATACATTTGCTCATGCTCATGTTTTGTTCCATGATAATATTTATTCTCTGGCACCATATATGAGGGTGTCCTGAAAGTCTTAGGAGGAAGAAGTACATGCAAAATGGTAAAGTAAAATGGTTCAACAACGAAAAGGGCTTCGGATTTATCGAAGTTGAAGGCGGAGACGATGTATTCGTACACTTCAGCGCTATCCAAGGCGACGGCTATAAATCTTTAGAAGAAGGCCAAGAAGTTTCTTTCGAAATCGTTGAAGGAAACCGCGGACCTCAAGCTGCTAACGTTGTAAAATTATAATCAATCATAAATCTTGAAAGGCTGACAGGATTGTCAGCCTTTTTTACGTCAGCTTTTTTCCATATTCCTGAATTTTTTGCCCGACAGTACATTGTGAAATGCAAAACCGGTGGGCCGTTCTCCGGCCCCCTTCCCTTTTTAGTTGCCGATGTACAAAACAGCCTTCACAGTATTCATTCAGCAAATGTTCCACTTGAGTAAAAAGAGCTTTTCTGGCTGATTCTTTCACAAAGATTAGACACCCCGTTCCATTATAGAATAATCGTTTTCGCAAAGATATTTTTTCCTTCCAACGCCTGGGTTGCAAGCTTATCAGCTTCTTTATTGTCATTTCGTGGGATAGCTGTGTATTTTGGATAAATGCCAAGTTGTTTAATTTTTTCCTCAATCCGGTCCAGCCAACGGTTCAAGTTTTCTTCATAACAAGGCCATTCACCCTCCAGCTGTTTTAATACGACCTGGGAGTCACCTTTAAATTCGCATGATTGATGCTGCACACCTAGATCTTCCAAAATATTAAGGGCAAAATAAAAAGCGGCATATTCTGCCTCGTTGTTTGTATCCATTTCATCAAAAAGTTCATTGGCGCGAATACGGTATTTCTTTTTTCCCTGCTGAAAAAAGATAACTGCGCCAAGACCAGCCTGATTGGTTTCCTTGTGAAATCCGCCATCAAAATAAACGGTTATTTCTTGAGGTTCCTCTTCTATTTCTGTCAGCAGCTTTTTCATTTCCTTTAAAATCCAAGATGTTCCTTTTTCATCATAAAAATACAGGTCGACCGCTTTCCCCAATCGCTCGAGCTCTTCCCCAAGCTGGATAGCTGTTTCAGCGGAAGCCCAGTCGGAAGTACATTTCACTTTTTCATTACTTTTTAATTTATGCACCCATTCAAGCTTATATTTCACTGATATTCAACCTTTCTAATTGATTATTATGGTAAATAATGTATCCATCTATATAAATTCATTTATATCATACCCAGAAGCGTCATAGAAAATATTTTCCTGCAACGTATAAGTAATATATGATAAACTTTCAGTTAGGTAATGATGGGGGAATTTTGAAAACGGAGGCACTAGCACCATGAAAAAACCACTGTTCGCAGATTTAAGCCTGCTTTTAGTGACAATGATTTGGGGAATGACATTTGTTTTAGTGCAAAATGCGATAGACTTTTTGGAGCCATTTTCGTTTAATGGAATACGCTTCTTTATTGCCGCAGTTTTGCTCTTTTTCGCTTTAATCCTATTTGAAAGAAAGCAGCTTAAACAAATAAATATAAAATTAATTATTTCCGGAGTTTTTATTGGATTTTGGCTCTATTTGGGTTATGTTACGCAAACAATCGGCCTTTTGTATACAACATCTTCGAAAGCCGGTTTTATCACCGGGCTCAGTGTTGTTCTTGTCCCTTTATTTTCGATGTTTTTAATGAAACAAATTCCAGGTAAAAACGCGATTTTTGGTGTTCTTACGGCGACTGTTGGCTTGTTTCTGCTGACCCTGACGGATATATCAGCATTAAATATTGGCGATGGATTTGTTTTTGTTTGTGCCATCAGCTTTGCGATGCACATTATTTTAACAGGAAAATTCTCAAGCAGATATCCGACTTTACTTTTGACCGTTATCCAAATCTCAACTGTTGCTATTCTTTCCACTATTTCTTCTTTCATTTTTGAAGATTGGCGGAAGTCATTTCGGATTGACATTTTATTATCACAAGATGTTTTGATTGCTTTGGTTATTACCAGTATTTTTGCAACAGCAATTGCTTTCTTTATTCAAACAAACTTTCAAAAGTATACATCTGCAACAAGGGTTGCCCTTATTTTTGCCATGGAACCGGTTTTTGCAGCCATTACGGGCTATTTCTGGGCGCAGGAACGTTTATCCTCCAGTGCTTTAATTGGCTGCATCCTTATTTTTATGGGAATGATTTTCGCCGAACTGCCGGCTAAGAAAATCTTCATATTAAGAAAAAACAAAAGTATCGGAAGCTAAATGGAAACTCGCCGATTGGCGAGTCCGATAGGACGGTTCATGAGGCGTAGTTGAATTTATACTTTCCTATTAGCGAAAAAAGAAGCTGACTTATAGGTCAGCCTCCTTTTTTAGATTGCCAACAATTCGTGATTTTTCACAAAACTGATGGCGTCTTTTCTGTTGTTTATTTGATTTTGGATAAAGGTTTCCAGTAAGGAAACATAAAAGCTGCCATCAAAGCTTTTCTGTGCTTTTAAGGTCAGTTCAATTGCTGTATTAATTATCTCATCGGAAGCATTTGTGTAATGTTTTCCGAAGTAAATAAAGCCGATTGCATCCTCTTGAAATTGGAAGCCTTTTCCCTTCAAGTAATGCAAATATTCCTCAACCGTCCGCACTGATGATCCAACCCTCTCCCGTAAATCTAGAAATATCCCCTTTAAAATCTTAGCTTAAATTTCGACATTTTTCTATCTTTTTCTGTGCATTTATGACCAATTATCCCGACCAATACTCCTAAAAGCGCGCCGCCAAGCACTTCCTCAGGCTGATGGCCCAGGACTTCCTTCAGCTTTGTTGGCGGCTTTTCTTTAAACTCTACACTTTCTTTTTCATTGATTTTGTCGATTAATTCATTCATTGAATTTACTCTTAACGTCAGTTCACCCGTTTGCCTTCGGACTCCTTGGGCATCATACATAACAATTAAGCCATAGATAAGGGACAAAGCAAAATCAATGGTCGGCAATCCCCTTTTTAATGCGATATAGGTGGTTAGAGTAGCGACTCCTGCAGAATGGGAGCTTGGCATTCCACCTGTTCCAAAAAAGACTTCCGGCCGCCATTCCTTCTTTTTGAAATACTGAATCGGAATTTTCATCCCCTGGGCGAGTCCAATGCTTAAAAGTGCTAAATAAACAGCCTTGTTCATTTGATCACCTCTACCTTTATTGTGAAGAAAGATGAGTTTAATTATTCCGGATGGAGATACTAAAAAAGTGGAGGTGACTTGTATGACCAAAAAGGTAAGCAATAACCGCGGCGCTAAAGCACCTGGTGTAAATCCACAAGGATATGGCCAGGATGCCGAGTTTGCTGAAGAGCCAAAAAGCAAACTGGAAAATAGAGCAAAGAAATCAAATACAAAAATATAAAATGGCAGAAAAAAAAGGCTGTCCATCAGGCAGCCTTTCTTTGCTTTATGAAATTGTCTTTCGGTTCTCCAACAGAAATTTTCCATATTCGATTGGTGTTCATTCACCAACACAGCTGACCCAAAATCAATAATTTTAACCGTTTCCGGATTTTCCTCTGAAATGATCACATTATGGGGAGTAATATCGCAGTGCAGTATGCCGTGCTGATGAACTGCCTTTAAGCCCTGTAATATTTTGAGCGTTATTTGGATGGCTGATTTTTGCTGACGCGGTTTGCTTTTTTAAAATGCCCCAGTTTTTCTCCAGGATGATGAGACAACCAGGGTCATTAGGAAATATGTGCTTCCACCTGAGGGAAAAGCCTGCCAAGGCCGCGAAGCTCCAATTCCATTAATTTATTTTCCGCCTTTTCTTTCTCGATTTTAAGGCTGGCACTTTCCAGACTGCAATTTACTGGAACATCACATTTGATTTCCGCCAGTTTTCTGGACAGGTGAAGCATGTCCAAATCCTGCTCAATTTTGATTTTTTGGGATTTTGACAGTTTGTCCAAATTGGAGATAATTCCTTCAACATGTTCAAACTCTTGCAATAGCTTCAGAGCTGTTTTTTCACCGATTCCTTTAACACCAGGGTAATTGTCGCTAGTATCACCCATTAATGCCTTTAGGTCGACCATTTGTCTAGGCGTAATACCTTTCTCTTCCTTAAAGGTCTGCGGTGTATGGACCAAGTAATTTCCATATCCTTTTTTCATTAAAATGACCGAAATTCTGTCATCAAGCAACTGAAGAATATCCTGATCCCCGGTCAAGATGGACACATGGGCTTCTTCCTTCGCATGATTAGCAATAGTACCAATACAATCATCCGCCTCAAATCCTGCCAAACCAATATTGGGGATATCGAATGACTCGACCACTTCTTTAACAAGGTCAAACTGCGGAATTAATTCAACCGGTGCTTCACCGCGATTTCCTTTATAGTCAGGAAAAAGTTCGGTTCGGAAGGTTTTGCTGCCCATATCCCAGCACACGGCAAGATGGGTTGGCTTAAAGGTCGAAACGGCTGTGAACATATGCTTCACAAAACCATGAATCCCATTTGTCGGGATCCCTTTTGAATTTATCATAAACTGCCCTGTTACGGCCGTTGCGTAAAAAGCGCGGAACAAAAGGGCCATACCATCGACAAGCATAAGCGAAGGCTTTTGATTCGTCATAAAATTGAACCTCCTATGGATGTTTTTTTACAACACGATTTCTATTATAACATAGGTATGGTTCAAATTTTAATCGACTTTATTTTCCTGATAGGAAATCCAGTCGCTGAAACTGCCGGCATAGAGCTTGACCTTCTGAAATCCTGCTTCCTTTAAGGCCAAGAAGTTCGGGGTTGCTGTTATTCCGGAACCGCAATAAACAATAATTTCCTGTTCAGGATTCACATCAGAAAACCGCTGCTTTTGTTCCTCAGCGGATTTGTATTCTCCTCCTGCAAATCCTTCCGTATATGGCTTATTGATGGCCCCCGGAATATGCCCTGCCTTCTTATCAATTGGCTCGACAATACCTAAATAGCGTTTTTCTTCGCGGGAATCAATCAAAACTACGTTTTCCTTTTTTCCTGCTATAACCTCTTTCACTTCGTCGACGGATGCTAATAATTCTGGTTTTATCTGGTGCTGTAATTGAGCTTTAGTGAATGTTGGAATACTTGCTGAAATTGGCAGTCCAGCCTCTGCCCACTGCCTAAATCCGCCATTTAAAACATATGCTTTTTCGTGTCCAAGGTACTTCAAGAGCCACCAAAAACGTCCGGCGAATGCACCTTCTCCCTGATCATAGGCCACGACTGTTGTCGTCTCATCAATCCCTGCCTCCTCAAGCTTGCTTACCAATTCCTGCAAGTCAGGCAATGGGTGGCGTCCGCCATGAGTTTGAACAGGGCTTGATAAATCCTTTTCCAGATCAAAAAAAACAGCACCCGGCAAATGTCCTTCTAAATATTCCTGTTTCCCCTTCTGCGGGTCAGCCAAGGAAAATCGGCAATCCACAATTCTGACTGTGTCGATGTTTAAATTTTGTTCCAGCCATTCCTTCGTAACAATATTTTTCATTGGGATTCTCCCCCGTTTCTCCTAATTTTCAAGCCGCTTTAGTATATCTGTTAAAATTTCGGTTGAAACTCCGCCTTCTAATGCTGCCAATAAACTTAAATAAAAATCATCGGTCTGATCCTTCATTTGCGCTAAAAGAAGCTTGAATTCATTGTTTAGATTCTTTGCATAATGGTCTTTTAAGCGACTGCCTTGATTTTGCAAATAGTCATCCGCTGGCCCATTTAATACCTGATTAAGTTCATCGCTCATCCATTTCTTTTCATTTTTCTCAAAGAAGGACCTTGGATTTTTAAAATAAGATTTTGCTTTTGCAAAAGCTTGCTGTTCCATGGTTTCAAACGCTATTGGAAAGTCTATTTCTTCTGCCGTACCTTTTTCATATGGTGAAAAGGACAGGTCTTGATTGACGTCCAGAAGTGTCCGAATTTGTGCGGCCTGATAATCCCAAAGCAGTTTTTCCATAAACCGCTCGATTCGAACCGTTGTAGCTCTCATTTCCTGAGCAAAATCAAAACCTAAGCTTTCCAAAAATTCATCAAGTGCCATTTGCAGTGCCTTCTTCAAGTTGCGGCCATCGTCCCTTAAGGTTGAAGGATTAAAGGCCTCTTTAAAGAAATCGCCAAACCGTAAGAAAACCCGTTGCTTAATATAATAAATTAATTCATCAGCCTCTTGGAACAGGCGGTTTTCCATTGATTCGACCGTTTGTTTTGCAAACAGCTCTTGAATCATATTCTTCTGTCCTTCAATATCACGGCGTTTTTGTTCTTTAACGTTCTTGTCCTCCAGCGAGCTTTTGATGAGCCGTTCTACCAATTCATGGACACGGTTCAATTCATTCTGTGCCGCTGAAATCGCCATTTCGGTTAAATCATTTGAAATAAAGTGATAAAAACTATTTTCAAACTGGCTCATCCCTGACCTGGAAACCGCTGCTGAGTCTATTTTTTCCTTTAAGGCCTCTAGGCTTGATAAAGGATATAGATGCGGATTCCGGATTCCATACTTCACCAGCTGCTCTGAAACATAGTCCACCACCGCTTCCTTTTCCTCTTCATCTTCGGCGAGGTCAATCGCATTTATAATAAAGAACATTTTGTCCATTTGGAACGATTCCTTTACCCGTCCCAATTGTATTAAAAATTCCCGGTCAGCTTTTGAAAAAGCATGGTTATAATACGTGACAAATAATATGGCATCTGAATTTTTGATATAGTCAAAGGCTACTCCTGTATGGCGGGCATTGATGGAGTCCGCCCCTGGCGTATCAACGAGCGTAATCCCTTTTCTCGTCAGTTCGCAGTCATAATAGAGTTCAATCCATTCCACGTAACAGGATTTTTCTTCTTTGGCGACAAAATCGTGAAATTCGTCTAAACTTGTAACCTTAACCGTTCCGAGCAGTTCAACAAAAGAGGCATAACCTTTAAGAAACGCCTGTAAGAAGGCATAATGAGTCTTCTCAACGATCCCTTCCTGGCTTTGCTCGTAGATGATTCCTTCAATGATTTTAGCGGCAGCCTTGAAATCGGCCGCATGTAATTCAAAGACCTTAAGCGAGCGGTTGACGTCATCGAGCATTGCTTCTCGTTCTTTAAACTTTACAAGGACAGTCCCATGCGTATATTCAGCCGTGACTGGTTTTATTTTATTAATTGCTGCTGTAGTGGGGTTTGGTGAAACCGGTAAAACCTTTTCCCCCATCAGCGCGTTGGCAAAGGACGATTTCCCTGCACTAAACGCACCGAATAAGGCTACGGTAAAGCCCTGAGTTTCAAGCCGGCCTGCTTTTTCCGCCAATTCACCTGCCAGCTTTTGAAAGCCCGGCAAACCGTTAATTAGCTTGGAAGCGTTGAGAAGCTTGTCAATGGTGCGTAGCAGACGGTCCTCTGCTTCGTTGTTCCCTTCACCCTTAGAGCCATTATTTGTTGTTTCAGCATGACTGATTTGTGCAGGTACTTGCTTGCTTTCCTTCTTCATGTCAGCCTTATGGGAATCCGGTTCCATTTCAGATTTAATTAGTTCAAATTCCTCTTCCTGCAGGTCGAAAAGTTGGTAATGGCCATCTTCAAGTCCTTGCGGATTGTTCAATAGGTTCATAAGGTTGTTTTCTTTTGCAACAATAGCCTCTTCGTATTTATCGAGCTCTGTTAAGGCTTTTACATAGCGTTCCTGTTTATTGAATTCCTTGGCAAATTGTTCGTTTAATTTTGACTCCTGTTCCTTTAGTGCATTTAGATATTTTTCTTTGAACTCAGCAAGTCGGTTTCGGGCGATCCGTTTTATTTCATTCGCCACATCTTCTGTGTAGTGAAGCAGGTATTCGCCGGATAGGCGGGCACCAGGCTTTATCGTGTTGATCAGGACATCTTTAGGAATGGTAACGACATAGCCCTGAGCGAGCCCTAGCAGGTCTCCTTGGTCCAGTTCTGTTTCCTTTAATGTACGGAGCAGGAATTCACGTAAATGCCATTCAAGCTGGGATTTTGATTTTTCAAGAATATCCTGATAAAAAATCTCCAGTCGCGCATTTTTTTCCTCTTGCGTTTTTTGCTTTGAAAAAAGAAAGCCTACTTTAAAATTAGGTTGGCATGCTTCTAGATACTTCTCTGCCATTTCCCTTGTCAGGAAAGGCATAATATAAGCATTCTTCAAAATTTGCGCTATTTCTTCATCAAATGACTTTTCCTTAACGTCCGTTCCTCCGGCAAGCCTAGTCAAGCTGTCTTTAATCTGGTGGAAGGAATTCAACAGACCCTCTTTTTCCTCCTCAGTTAATTCATTTAATAGCTCATGATATGGAAGAAGCTTTTCTTCATCCTGCTTTGCCGCCTGGTTGATATGGTCCTGGACGATTTTTTTCAACGAATGGAAAACGGACGGAATAAGCAATTGATCCTTTGCTGCCAATTTATCCGCAATAAATTTCTGTAATGCCTGAAATTCATTGCGGGGGTTCTTTTCATCCTTTAGTGAAGTATAAAAAATCCGTGCCGGTCTAACTCCCCATGAGGCGAAGGCATCAACGACACTTTTTTGAAAATCGGCAAAACTTAACTCTTCATCCTTGTGCTTATCAATTTGATTAATAACTAAATAAACCTCTTTACCTGCTTCCGCCAATTCCTTTGTGAACAGGAAATTCAACTCTGCCTGGACATGGTTATAGTCCATCACATAAAAGATTAAATCAGCTAGATGGATGGCTGACTCAGTGGCAATGCGGTGGGCATCATCTGCTGAATCAATTCCCGGTGTGTCCATTATTACGGTATTGGCAGGCAGGTTTGAGTCGCTATGGCTGATCTCGATTTCCTCGATTTTATCGCCATCCTTAGCATACCTTTTGACCATTTCATAATCATACGGCGCTAAATAAAGCCGTGGTTTCTCGTTTTTAAAAAAGACCTTGGCATAATCCTCTCCGGACTTTACCTTTACAAGGTTTGCACTTGTCGGAATTGGACTTGAGGGAAGCAGTTTTTCCCCTACGACCCGGTTGATCATGGTTGATTTGCCTGCGGAAAAATGGCCGCAAAACGCTATCGCGAATTCGCGGTTTTCTAATTTTCGAGCAAGCTGCTTAATTTTTTGCGCATTTTGAACATCGTTTTGCTCCATTAAATATTCATATATGGCAATTATTTTTTGTTTTAATGTTTGTATCGTTTCATTTTGATCGGCTATTTTGATCATTTAAACTAATTCCCCTTAAACAACATGATAATATGTTTATTTTATACGATAAATCGAACTTTTCCTATCTTGACATACTAAAAAAAAGCCAAGGAATATTCCCTGGCTTCATTTAATGCTAAATATATTTATTGGGTGACATTTTTTAAGACGTGCTTCATGACAAATGCGTAGATTAAAATGGTTCCGCCGACGAAAGCATAGGTCATATGTAACACCTTCCCTTAATCAGACTCTTAGTTGAGAATGACTTTCATTGTTAATCAAATTCTAACACAGGTGATAATCATTTTCAATACTTTGCAGATTATTGTCACAGTTATTTAACAAACTTTGGCAAGAAACGGCGGCAGTCATGAAAAACTCCGTTATATTCGCTGTAGCATTCAAGCGCCCTTTCTTCCTCGGGAATACGGATGGCAAGCACCATGATATTCAATACTGTAAATAAACAGGCAGTATAATACGCCTGAAACAGTAAAGGAATGACAAGGATTTCCACACAAACAACGAAATAATTCGGATGCTTTATAAAACGGTACGGACCTTTACGTATAACGTCTGCATTTGGAAGCACGAGTATTTTCGTGTTCCAATACCTGCCCAGTGAGGCAAGTGCCCATATCCTCAAGGCCTGGGCGAAGATAAAAGCAATAAAAATAATCAGCCATTGAGGTGATAACCCGTGATTAAAGATGAACTTTTCCATACTAAAGCTAAGTAAAAATAGTACATGCACAAGGACAATCCAGCGGTAGTGGACAATGCCAAATTCAAGTGCTCCCTTACTCTTCATCCATTTTTCATTTCTTTTTGCGAATAAAATCTCTGCTGCACGCTGAAAAATGATGAAACCCATAAAGCTAATAAATGGCAGCAAGTCCCTCAATCAAACCACCTCAATAGAAGCATTTCCGAACTGAAACCCGGTCCAAGAGCGGCACAAAGCCCATTTGACCCACGTGGAATATCCATTTCCATATATTGTTTCAACACATAAAGAATGGTAGCAGAAGACATATTTCCAAAGTTTTTTAACACTTCAAGCGAAACGTCTGTCATCGACGCAGGTATTCCAAGTGATTCAACATAGGCATCCAACACCTTTTTACCGCCAGGATGGGCAATGAAATAGTCTACTTTATCTATTTGAAGCCGGTGCTCATGTAAAAATTCTTCTGCCACTGGCTTTAGCCAATTATGTACGATTTTTGGTATATCACGAGAAAACCGGACAAACAATCCTTCATTTTTTATATCCCAGCCCATCACATCCAAAGAATCGGGGAGCAGTGCGGATTGAACCGCTAATATGGACGGATATGTGGTTTTTAAGCGAAAATCCCCGATATCGCAGGAATCACCACATATTAACGCACAGGCAACCCCGTCTGCAAAAAGAGATGTCCCGATTAAATTGCTCTTCGATAGATCATTTCGCTGAAAGGTAATACTGCAAAGTTCAACAGAAAGAACAAGGACTTTAGCTTTTGGAAAGGCCATGCAATATTCAAAGGCACGGGCAAGACCTGCAGCACCGCCTGCACAGCCCAATCCCCAGATTGGGATTCGTTTCGTGTGGAGATGAAAAGGCAGCAGGTTCATTATTCTTGCTTCTATACTTGGAGTTGCAATCCCTGTGGTGGAAATATAAAAAATGGCATCAATGTCTTCGTAAGGAATTCTTTTCTTAAGAAACTGATTGTTATCCAGACATTTTACAATTGCCTCCCTCCCAAGGGTAACGGCCGATTCGATGTAGACATTGTTCTTTTCCTCAAAGGAATGATTCTCCTGAAACCAGCCTACGGGATTAACAAAATATCTTTTCTCAATAAGTCCATTTTCAAAAGCCTTTAATAACCGCCCAATTTCTTTAAATGAACCAGAAAACAATTCCCTTGCAAACTCTGTCGCCTGCGTCTGTTTAATTTCGTATGGAGGAATAGCTTCTGCAATGGAAAGAATTGTAGGCATACATCATTCTCCTTAACCAAAGGTAAGGGTATTTTTTGCCAATTTAAAGAAAATTATTCCAGACACACAAAAAAAAACTTCCCCATTCGGAGAAGTAAACGTTTTGAAGGTTGTTGTTGTTGTGCATGTTTATTATATCTTGTAATAGTTATTCCTTCATTATATAAACTTTTCCAATTCTCTAACTTATCCTGACTCTTATTTTTCTGGTTGCTTTTGAACCTCAATTTTTATTTTATTTCCCGCCAATGTCCCGCAAACCTTACAAATTTCAATCTTATTATACAAAAGACGGCAATGTTCGCAATAATATTTCTCCAAACCAACCACTTCCAAAGAAAAAGATTTTTATTATTATCATATTTTTTTTACAGAGAATTGTGACAAAAAACGAATTGCCGATCATCCATTACGTAATCAAATTATCAATTATCTACATCACAGGCTTGGTGTGATGTTTCACACTTTAGTCACAATTACAGGTGGGTAATTGTGACTTTAATCACTGTTATACCAACTTATTAACATTACCATAGTAGATAACTAAGGAATGAACAATTTGTGAATTCTTGAATTTGATATTTTACTTTCAAAATTGTTTTGTATTATGAAAGAGAAATCATTTATTTACTTTTCATTTTCTGAAGGGAGTGTAGGGGGATGGCAAAGGCGGAACTAAAGACAAAGCACCAAACAGAGATCGAAGACAGTTCTTCTTTAAAGGGGACACTGGCGTCTGTATTCATTCTGGGGCTATTTATCATTGTTTCATGGGTTTCAGTTTACTATCTGTTCGTAGACCGTTTTTAGGGAATAAAGGGGGGAATTACATATGCATATGCATAAATTTGAAAAAATCTGGCTGACGTTTGGAATCGGCTGTCTCGTTGTCTTTTTAACAGTAGTCGGTGTCAGCGCTTTTTACCTTGGCAACAAACCAGCAAGCTGTTTAACTACAATAAATCCGGAAAAGGTTGATACCACAAAACCTTTCGATAAGCCGGGACTTCATAAGGTTGAAGGCAAAGAGTGGGATTATGAACTCGTATTTGTCGCATCTGCTTTCTCTTATAACCCAGCAAAGGTTGAGGTTCCGCTTGGAGCAAAGGTGAAAGTAATCGCTACCACCAAGGATGTTGTCCATGGCTTTGAAATGGCCGGAACCAATATCAATATGATGCTTGAACCGGGCTATGTCAGCGAGTATACAACAACCTTTGACAAAGCCGGCGAATTTCTAGTTGTTTGTAACGAATACTGTGGTACAGGGCACCATTTAATGTTCTCGAAGATTGAGGTGGTTAAATAATGGTTAACGCAGCAGCGAAAGTAAAGGTTGACCCACGTGACGCGAAGCTATCCATGGCGCATTTCTTTGTGGCTTTCGGAGCACTCGCTCTCGGCGGTCTGATGGGATTACTACAAACCCTTGTCCGTTCCGGAAAATTTGAACTGCCTTGGGGAATTGGCTACTATCAAATTTTAACAGCTCATGGTGTTTTAATGGGGCTCGTTTTAACAACATTCTTTATCATGGGATTTCAATATGCGGCTGTATCCAGAACTGCGGGAACACATTCTCCAGCGGCCAGACGCACCGGCTGGATTGGTTTCTGGTTAATGACTGCCGGTACCCTTATGTCTGGAACGATGATTCTATTAAATGAAGCATCTGTACTTTATACATTCTA
Source organism: Neobacillus citreus (assembly GCF_018343545.2). Taxonomy (GTDB): domain Bacteria; phylum Bacillota; class Bacilli; order Bacillales; family Cytobacillaceae; genus Neobacillus; species Neobacillus citreus. Next base: position 20,623 of record NZ_JAGYPE020000050.1, read on the forward strand.
TGCACCACTTAAAGCACACTGGATCTTTTATTTAGGATTAACCTTTGTGGTTGTCGGCAGCTGGGTTGATGGCGCTGCACAAATTATGACCTATGCAAAATGGCGGAAAAACAACCCTGGCAAACCAAGCCCGTTGTTAAGCTTTATGGCTGTTATCAACACGGTGATGTGGATTGTGGCTACCTTAGGGGTTGCTGCAACTGTTCTATTCCAATTGCTGCCTTGGTCTTTAGGTTTAGTAGATACTGTTGATGTTCTAATCAGCCGTACGTTATTCTGGTATTTCGGTCACCCGCTAGTGTATTTCTGGCTATTGCCTGCATATATGTGCTGGTATGCAATTATCCCAAAAATTATCGGCGGAAAGATTTTCTCAGATTCATTGGCTCGTTTATCTTTTATCTTATTCTTGCTTTTCTCAATTCCGGTTGGTTTCCACCACCAGTTGACAGAACCGGGTATTGATCCAGCTTGGAAATTTATTCAGGTTATCTTAACATTCATGGTTATTATCCCGTCCTTAATGACAGCCTTCTCTCTGTTCGCAACGTTTGAGAGATATGGCCGTTCTAAAGGAGCTACTGGTTTATTTGGCTGGTTTAAAGTGCTTCCTTGGAATGATGCCCGTTTCACAGTCCCATTCATTGGTATGGCTTCATTCATTCCTGCTGGTGCCGGCGGTATCATCAATGCTTCCAACCAAATGGACCAGGTTGTCCATAATACCATTTGGGTAACAGGGCACTTTCATTTGACAGCAGCAACCTCTGTTGTACTGACATTCTTTGGAATTTCATATTGGCTTGTGCCGCACTTAACCGGCCGCAAGCTGACTAAAGCGATGAACAAATTAGGTATTATCCAAGCATGGGTATGGTTTATCGGAATGGCATTCATGTCCGGTGCAATGCACTTCCAGGGACTGCTTGGTGCACCAAGACGTTCAGCATTCTCCACTTATGGTGACTCCAAGCAGGCTCTTGAGTGGATTCCTTACCAAATTGCCCAGGCAGTTGGCGGAACGATTTTATTCCTTGGCATAATATTAGTATTAGTTATTTTTATTAATCTTGCCTTCTTTGCACCAAAAGGTGAAGAAGAATTCCCTGTCGGCGAAGCAGAAAATCTGCAGGAAAAAGCACCAATGGTATTTGAAAACTGGAAATTATGGCTTGGCATCACTGCTGCCTTAATCCTGTTCGCTTACACAATACCATTCATTGATATCATTCAAAATGCACCGCCTGGATCCAAAGGATTTAAGACGTGGTAATGGCAAAGGCTTCAATCTAAACGATTGAAGCCTTTTGGTTTTTAAAATTGATAGACCTTTCCATATTTCTCATAGAGATAATCAATCAAATACTTGGCATTTAAACCTTCACCTGTTACCTCCTGCAGGATTTCAAGCGGCTTTTTCAGTTTGCCGTGCTGATGGATGTGATTCGTAAGCCATTCTTTGATCGGAAGCAGATTCCCTTCTTCAAGAAGCTGGTCGTAATTCGGAAGGTCCTCAAGCATTTTACGCTTAAATTGGGCTGCATACATATAGCCTAAAGCGTACGAAGGAAAGTAGCCAAAGCTTCCACCTGCCCAATGAACGTCCTGAAGAACACCCTCGCCATCGTGTCCAGGGCGGATTCCCAGATATTTCTCATACATGTCGTTCCAAACTGTTGGAAGGTCGGAAACCTCTATTTCATCATTAAACAGTCCCTTTTCAATTTCGTAACGGATAATTATATGAAGCGGATAGGTAAGTTCGTCTGCTTCAATCCGAATTAAAGAAGGCTTTGACTCATTGACGGCCCGATAAAAAGCCTCAATATTCACATGATCGAATTGACCATTTGTGTATTTTTTCAGCAGGTCAAAATTCTTTTTCCAAAAAGGCAGGCTCCGGCCAAGAAGATTTTCATAGAAAAGCGATTGAGATTCATGAATCCCCATGGAGGTTCCTGTGCATAATGGTGTACCGATTAACTCTTTGGAAATATTCTGTTCGTATAAGGCATGCCCGCCTTCATGAATGGTGCCAAAAACAGCGGTCCGAAAATCCTGTTCATCATACTTTGTCGTAACGCGGACATCGCCAGGATTTAAACCAGTCGCAAAAGGGTGGACGGTTTCATCAAGCCTGCCAGCATTAAAGTCGAATCCCATTTGCGCTAAGATTTCCAAACTGAATTCCCGCTGCTTTTCCTTAGGGAATCGATGGAACAAAAAATCAGTTTTAGGTTTGTGACTGGATTCCGAAATCTGTTTTACTAACGGAACAATTTTGTCCTTCAGTTCTCCAAAAACATGATCTAAAACCTCAACCGTCAAGCCCGGTTCGTACATATCTAATAAAACGTTATATTTATTCCCTTCATAACCCCAGTACCCGATAAATCGCTTTGTCATTGCGACCAGTTTCTCTAAGTATGGCTTGAACATATTGAAGTCAGCTTTTTCTTTGGCTTCTTCCCAAACACTCTCGGCATTTGATTGAAGAATGACAAATTCTCTGTATTCTTCCGCAGGAATTTTTTTGTTTAACTCATAGTTCTTTTTGCATTCTTCAAGAATTTTTCTTGTTCTATCGGACAATACAGCTTTTGAAAGCCCAGCTATGTAGGCTGCCATCTCCTCTGATGTCGACATTTTAAATACCTCGGAGGACAGCACGCCAATCACTTCTGACCTCTGCCCCACTCCCTGTTTAGGAGCGCCTGTCCGTAAGTCCCAGTAAATTAAACCAAGGGCTTCGTGATAAGCGGTCATTTTCTTAACATACTCTAAGAATTCCTTTTCAAATTGCTCTGTATTCATTGTCTTTCCCCCTTTCTCGCTATAAATTTTAACATATTTCAGACAAATCATACGGATAAATGAAAACTCGTCGATTCGCGAGTCCGATAGGACGAAGACAGAGGCGTAGTTGAATTTATGCGTTAGGAAATTATAAATTTGAGAAAATTTATAATTTCCTATTAGCTAAAAAAACAACAGAAACGAATTTCTGTTGTAAAATAGGTTTATAGGAAAAAATAGGTTTTAACTGATAAATAAATAGAAACAAATTTTAGATTGGGTGAAGATACAAAGTCTTGTAAGAGCGCAACCTCTAAAAAAATTACTTCTTGTTAACGGCTACCTTCCAAACTTCTGGGCCTTCTTCAAGGTATTCCCAAGAAAATTGCTCTGGTCTTTCCATCATAAATTGGTAAAGCAGCGGTCTTGGATCATGGTCATTGACAATCTGCATGGTTTCACCTGATGCCAATTCATCAAATGCCTTAAAGATGGTTGGATGCTTTTCTCTTGGTGGATAATCTGGTACATTGATAACTTTTGCGTAGGTTTGCATCATTATCACTCCTTTAATTGGGTTAACTTCTCTTTTATTATAGAAAAACTTAGGTTAGGACTTAGTGAGTACCATCACAGTTGAAATATGATTTTGTTCATAAGGGAGGCAAGTCTAAATGAAAGAATTAGTTGGTTTATGTAAATGCTGTGGGAAAGAGATTTATTGTTTGGATGGATTCTTTAATGGAGTGATTACCGAGGATAAACAGTCATATTGCTTCGACTGCTACGAAGAAGTGAAAGAAGAGAAAAATCCGCAAAGCTAAAGCCTTGCGGATTTTTACTATTAATCTTCATCAATGGATAAATCTTTAACCGGAAGTCGTTCTCCCTCTTTATGCGTTGGTTTACGCAGGTTAAATAGGGCCTTAATACAGAAGAGTACCAGGATAATTACACCGATTAAGAAGATGGTATCAGGTACCGCACGCCAGGTTAAAATGGTTTGCACCAGATCCTTTTGCAGGAAGGAGGAAGCGCGGCTTGCTGCATAGCCGTGATAAAATGCCTCTTTTATTTGCATAAATCCAACTGGAAGCAAGGACAAGAAGACCATTCCTGCAAGACCAATGTTTAACAGAATGCAGCTTATCTTAAGCCATTTGTCATTCCAGGCCTCAGGCTTCACAATATTCCTTAACGAATAAAGAAGTACTGCACAGGCAAACATCCCGTAAACACCCATCATCGAAGCATGTCCATGGGTTGGTGTTAAGAATTGTCCATGTTCGAAATAGGCTACCGCTGGCAGATTAATTAAGAAACCAAGTACCCCGGCACCGACAAGGTTCCAAATCGCAACAGAAATCAAGAACCAGAACGTACCTTTGTAAGGGAAGTCGACACCGCCGTCACGCATCATTTTGTACTGCTCATAAGCTTCAAGAATTAACAATGTCAATGGAATAACTTCCAATGCAGAGAAGACTGCACCTAGACCAATCCATACTTCAGCTGAACCATTATAGTAATAATGGTGTCCGATACCGATTACGCCGCTGCCAAGAAGCAGGGTTAATTGGAAATATAATTGTCTTACCGTTGATTTCTTGGTTACGAGACCTAATTGAACTAATAAGAAACCAATAACAACGACTGCAAAAACTTCAAAAATACCTTCTACCCATAGATGGATAATCCACCAGCGCCAATAGTCGGCAAATGTAAAGCTTGTACCTGGGTTGATAAATAAGGCAAAGATATAAAAAGCCGGTACCGCAATCGCAGAGTAGAATAGTAAGTGTATCAATCCGCCTTTGTCAGACTCTTTCTTAAGCCCTGCTTTAATACCACGGAATACGATAAACAGCCAGATTAGCATTCCCACTATTAAGATAAGCTGCCAAACTCGTCCAAGCTCAATATATTCCCAACCGGTATGGCCAAACAAGAACCAGGCATTTCCCAATTTTCCATTGGCACCAAGCCACTCGCCAACCATACTTCCGCCAACAAGAACCACTAATGCCCAGAATAAAATATCAACTAAAAGACCTTGCTTTTTTGGTTCATAACCGCCAACTAACGGGGCAACATAGATTCCCATACCCAGCCATGCGGTTGCAATCCAGAAAATCGCCAGCTGCAAGTGATAGCCTTTGGAAATATTAAATGGAAGAATATCATGGATCCACTTAATTCCAAAAAAGCTGTCTGGCTCGATATAATAGTGGGCTAACAAAGCCCCAAACATACACTGAACAAAGAATAATACCGATACAACCGTAAAATACTTACCTGTTTTCACCTGTGAACTTGTTACAGGCATCTTGCGCAAATCAATACGAGGGAAGTTTCCTTCTTTATATGCTTCCTGCATACCAAATTGATAACGATAGAATAGATATAAGATGATCCCTACCATTAAAATTAGGATTGTAACGCTAGCACCGCTCCACCAAATAGCGGAAAAGGATAGATGGTTACCGGCATCTTCAAAATATGGCCAGTTATTCGTGTAAGTGATTTTGTCTCCAGGACGAACCGTACTTGAAAGCCAAGCTGTCCAGAAGAAGAAATCAGAGATTTGTTTGATTTGGTCACCTTTGTCAACATAGGCACGGTCTGTTGATGGTATATCAGAATCTTTGATTAGATTAGCTTTTAAACCCCAGCCATCGCCTTTTGTAAAAATATCCTTATAGTAAGCTCTAACTTTTTCAAGGCCATTTACTTGTGCGTCTGTCAGCTTTAATGTATCTTTACTCGCATCATAGCGATTTTTGCGCATTTCTTTAATAACTTGGTTTTTGATAATCTGCTTTTCATCTTCAGTTAATGAAGCAAATTTTTTATCATATTGCTGTTCCGCTTTAAAATCCTGCATTCCTTCTGTATAGATTTTTAAAGACTCTGCTGTATAATCCGGACCCATATAGGAACCATGTCCTAACACGGTACCGTAGTCCATTAAGCCATACTTTTGCCAGACAGCTTGTCCTCCCATAATGGATTTTTTCGTTAATATAACTTCACCTTTCGAATTGGTTACTTCCAATGGTCTTGGCGCCTGCTCTTTAAAGATCCAATAGCCGCCGCCAAGCAGAACGGTAAAGCTGATTAAGATGGTAATAATTAAAATGGATTTTAAAAGTGCGTTTTTATTTTCTTTTACCACGCTCTTCGGCTGTGTCCCCTGCTGTATTTCCATTTCCTTCATCCCTTTCTGGTTATCAATCCGAGAAGTATTGTAGTCCTAAAAAAAAGTCAAAATAGTGACTTTTATCACACATATTATTTTTTGTATACTTTTTCACAAATTTGTCACATTGAGAACTATTTTCATTAAAATCCATTGAGCTATGACGCTCATCACATATCTTAGGGGATTACACTGCTACAATGTTATTAAACAAACGATTAAAGAGGTGTTGATTTTATGGGACAAAGAAAAATTGAACTAGATGTGCGTGAGGATATAAAGAATAAACTCGAACCATTTCAAAAGATTATGGAGGCAGTAAAAGAATTAAATAATGATGGAGATGTGTTCATTCTTCATGCACCGTTTAAGCCGGTGCCACTATTTACTGTCTTAAAGGCAAAGGGCTTTACCCATGAAGAAGAAGAATTAGAGAAAAAGCATTGGAAAGTAGTTTTCACAAAGAAAAGCTAAAAGTGATTTGGAGTGTGATTTGCAATGATTTTGGATAATCGCGGCCTCGAACCGCCGCAGCCGATGATGCGAACCTTAGCCGCTTTAGAAGGGTTAGGCGAAGGGGAAGTTTTAACGATAATTAATGATAGAAGACCGATGTTTCTATATGAACAGCTTGAAGAATTAGGATATCAACAAAAAACAGAACAACAACCAGACGGAAGTTTTAAAATAGAAATCTTCCGCTAGGAAGGTGAGTCATATGCTTCCTCAGAATTTAGGAACTGAAACAAATATTAAACTACCTTTTTCATTTATACTTTTTAGTTTAATTGCCCTTGTCGCCTCACAGATTCTGCTGTTGGTAAATGGGCATATGATGACGGATGGAACTTTTCGCATACCTGCCATTTGGTCGGCAGCCCACCTCTTAATCCTAGGCTGGGCCTTAATGGTGGCGATGGGTGCAATGTACCAGCTTGTTCCGGTTGCGTTTTTGACAAAAATTTGGAATGAGAAATTTGGATTTGTTCAATTTTTCATCACCGCAGCAGGGGTTGCCTCTTTTTCGGCCATGCTCTATTTAGCACCGCAAAATGCCGTCATTCCTGGTGTCATTACGCTTATCGGAATCTTTATGTTCTTATTCCAGATGCTAATGACGCTAAGAACACAAGCAAACCCTAACATTCTTACTGCTTTTGTGGGAACGGCTTTAGTTTGCTTGTTTTTGACCATATTCTTGGGAATTACGATGATTTACAGTATGCAAACAGGCTTTCTCGGTGAACATTACCAAGCCATCTTTAAAAGCCATCTTTTATTGGGACTAACCGGTTGGTTTACTTTATTAATCTTTGGCTTTTCCTATAAGATGGTGCCGATGTTTTCTTTGGCCCATGGTTTTCCGATGGTGCAGGCACGATATGTGTACGGAATCTATGTATCCGGGCTTGTCCTTTCAATCATTTCTTTCTTTATTAACAGCAGTATTTTATTAATGATTGGATTCTTCCTGCTATTGGCCGGCTTCTCTGTTTTCAGCTGGCATATTAGTATCATCGTTAAAAAAAGGTTAAAGAAAAAGCTCGATAAACCATTTTCCTTCGCCCTTTCTGCGATTGGTTTTGGGAATGTGATTCATGCAGCGGCCTTTATGCTCCTGTTCAGCAGCAAGTTTGCCAGTCTTATTGGGCCGCTTCTATATTGCTATATACTGTTGTGGATTGTCCTAAGTATTGTCGGATATTTATATAAAATTGTTCCATTCTTGTGGTGGACCTATAAATACAGCAAAGAAATAGGAAAGGCTAAAGTTCCTTCGTTAAAGGAAATGATGAATGAAAAATTGATTGTGCCTGTCTTATCAATATTCATCGGTTCCGTACTAGTTGTCTTTTTGGCACTTTTATTAAAAACAACGATTCTCTTTAATTTGAGCCAGTTTGTTCTGTCTGTAGCGATGCTTACTATTGCAAGCAGCATTTTCAGTGTTCTAAAAAAATAATGAGGTGAGTTACCATGAATCTCGAGGAGAAAATTTTTGAAGAATTAAAAAGCGTTTATGACCCGGAGTTAGGCATCAATGTTGTAGATTTAGGGTTAATTTATAGTGTGGGGATTACAGAAGAAAATGATATTTCGATTACAATGACACTGACCACTCCTGGCTGTCCGCTTCACAATAGTATCACAAGCGGAGTCCGTTATTGTGTCGAAGGAATCGAGGAAGTAAACAAGGTTGACGTTAACCTTGTTTGGCAGCCGGCCTGGTCACCGGATAAAATGACCGAAGACGGCCGCCGCGCCCTTGGCAGATAGCAAAAAGAGGCTGACAGTTCATTGTCAGCCTCTTTTTTTATTCCTTACCCTTCAATTACTTTAGTCGGCAATACTTCTTTTATCTTTTGCAGTACATCTTGTTCTAGAGGTTCTTCCAACAGGATATGGACAGTGCCTTGATCCTGTTCACTTCTTATCAGCCGACCCACACCTTGCCGTAATCTAAGCAACATGTAAGGAAGGTCCACCTCATTAAATGGGTCAGCCATTCCTTCCTTTTTGGCCGAAAAAACGGGGTCATTCGGCGGGAAAGGCAGTGAAAAAATCAGGACATTTTCCAGTGAGCGGCCGGGGATGTCAAGACCCTCCCATAGGTGGATGGAGCAAAGCACCGAATTTTCCTCATTTTGAAACTTGGAGACTAGTGTGCTAATCTCCTCATCACCTTCATAGTAGATTGGAAACTTCTGCTCTTCTTTTAGCCGTTCCTTTAAATTCCTCATTTCATCATGATTATTTAAAAGAATAAGAGCCCGCCCTTCTGTCAAACTGACTTTCTCAATCACATAATCGATTTTTTTATTGATGGCATCTTGTTTAAAAGATGGCAGGAATACCTTCATTTTCTCGTCATAATCAAATGGGGAAGCAACCGAACAAGAAAGGTAATCATCAACCCCTAAACTGGACGCGATATAATCAAAAGATTTCTGATTGGACATGGTGGCGGATGAGAAGATATAAGGCTTTTTCTGGGAAAATACCTCTTCCCGTAAAACCTCCTCCACCATTTTCGGCATGATGACAAGGGTACGCTCACCACTGCTTTCTTCCAGCCAAGTAATTCCATTTAGCTCTTGAAGGAAGAGTGATAAGGAATATGTGATTTGCTCCAAGTATTCCTCAACAATTTTTAAATCATATTCGTTGATAACAAACATTTCACTTTCAAAGACAAGTTCCTCTTCCAATGACTGTAATATCGAAAGAAGTTTACGGCAATTTTTCATGACCAAAGGGTGCCTATGAATGATCTCTTTATCCGATCCCATTGCGGGTTGTGAAAACTGTGCTAGGCAATCGAAGAATTCATCATTATCGACAAGCGCTTGTTCTATCGTATAAAGTGTTTTTTCGCGGACATCATTTTCCATTAGTCTGGTTAAGAGTGTATCAAGCGTGTAATCTGTAAACCGGTAGCTTAGCGCCTTCTGTGCCGCATATTCAAGCAAATGCCCTTCATCAAATACCACTGATGAATGTTCCGGCAATAGCGGCAGCTGACCTTCCCGTTTCCGGGCCTCTTTTGTCCAAACATGCTCCATATAAAAATCATGGGAACAAATAATTATATCCTTTGCATGCCGATAGAATTCCCGGTGTAAGGTGAGACCACAGCGATGGCGCTTTTCACATGAGAAACAGTCCTGGAGCTTGTCCCAGCTGACAGTTTGCCATACTTCATCGGAAAGTGCTGGATAGTCTCTTCTGTCGCCGTACTTTTCAAATTGCATCATGGAACCTTCCATATGAACAAAATCAGGAAGATTCTCATAAATATCAAGAACTTCATCAGAAAAATGACTATTTCTGCCATTTTCGAGCTTTCTTAAGCATAAGTATTGATCTTGGGATTTGGCCAAGCGGACATCTATATTCAAGTTTAGAGCCTGCTCAAGCTTGGCAATATCTCCTTCCTTCTTCACCAGCTGCTCGATTAAAGTTTCATCAGCACAGGCAATCACAGCCGGCCGGTTTGTATAACGGGCATACATAATGGCATAGAGCAAATAAACGATTGTTTTGCCTGTCCCTACTCCGGCTTCAGCAAACATGACCTTTTTCTCTTTAAATGCTTTTTCAAGCTGAAAAGCCATATAGATTTGTTCATCGCGGATTTCAAACCCGGATTCCGGCAAAATGTCATAGAAGACGTCACCAATCCATTCGCCTAACTTATCATAAAATGTTTCTGTTTTCGAAACTGTAAATGGCATGCGGTTTTGCATCCTATCCCTCCAAAAAGAAAAGCGTCAAAAGACGCTAAAATTATTCCTCAATTATTGTCATTTTGCCTTGACGGCCTTTTTCCCCAGTATTGGTAATAATCTGTTTTGATAAATCCGTTGAACAGCTTTCGTTTCTTTGTGGCCGGCTTGCCGTATAGTTGTTCGAAATCCTCGTTTGAGGTCAAGATGTAAATCGACCAAGTGTCAAGCGGCCTAAAGGCTTGGCCCATTTCCCGATACATTTGCTCCACTTCGGCCTTTTCTCCCAATCTTTCTCCATATGGCGGATTGCCGATAATCACACCGTATTCCTTTTTCGTTGAAATATCTTTTACTTGCATTTGTTTAAACTGAATCAGGTCGCCAAAACCTGCTTCGAAGGCGTTTTCCTGTGCCATTTTGACCATCCGATGATCAATATCCGATCCGCTTATATCAAGCGGTGTATCGTATTTTGCCAGGTCCTCTGCCTCTGTCCTAACTTCATCCCAAACCCTGGAAGGCATCCAGTTCCAGCCCTCGGAAACAAAATCCCGATTAAAACCAGGTGCGATATTTTGGCCAATCAGGGCCGCCTCAATCGGAATCGTTCCCGACCCGCAAAAAGGATCGATAAACGGACGGTCTGGCCGCCAATTGGTCAGCATGATGAGCGCAGCTGCCATTGTTTCCTTTAACGGGGCAGCCCCTTGGTCAGCGCGGTAGCCCCGTTTATGAAGGCCGGTGCCGCTCGAATCAATCGTAATAGTGGCCGTATCCTTTAACAATGCGACTTCGATTCGGTATAAAGCACCATTCTCATCAAACCATGTTTTTTTATACTTCTGTTTCAATCGTTCCACAATGGCCTTTTTTACGATGGCCTGACAATCAGATATACTAAATAGCTTCGATTTCACAGATTTTCCAAGCACCGGAAATTCAGCATCCTCCGGTAAAAACTGCTCCCAGGGAAGCGCCTTTGTTTTTTCAAATAATTCATCGAAAGTATACGCCTTGAATTCACCGACTATAATCTTAATCCTGTCTGCTGTGCGGAGCCATAAATTGCTCCTGGCGATGGCATATTCATCCCCGCTGAAGATTACCTTTCCATTATCCACCTGACAGTCGTAGCCAAGCGCCCGGACCTCCTGAGCGACAAGCGCCTCCAAACCCATGGCTGCGGTTGCTATAATTTGATATTTTCCCATTCTTTCACCCTTAATCGTTTATGTATCAAATAATTGTAAAGTTTGATTTCCCAATATCATTATGGTCTAAAAACAAGCTTCGGATTCAGTTAACAAATAAAAAGCCCTCCCGTTTAAGGAGAGCTGTTCATTTCCATCAAAACTATCCATTAATAACGTTCTATAAGCCATGTTCTGTGCCTCCGTACTGCAAACGACTTACAAGTCTCGTACTGAGGCGGTAATCATCTATCTACAGATTCACGTGGAACCTGTCCTTCTCCTCGTTGATTTCCGATAGAGAAAGTGCCCCTACCATAATTTGGGTTTCTCGCTCGTGGGGTTTACCCGTTCCACCCTCCTCATTTCTAAGGAGGTAATCGTCACTGTGGCACTTTTAAAGGTACTCCTACCATATCCAAAGGACTTAGGTATTTTCCCAGCCGTCAACCGAATGAGCTACCCGGCTGCCCTAGCTTATGAATTCGCTAGGCACGAACACTACGAGCATCTCAGCTCGTGCGAGCATGGACTTTCCTCTGCAAGAAGACTTGCAGCGATTACCCGAACGTCATTAACGTTACATTGTCTATTATATGTATATCGTTCAGCATTATCAATGGTTATTCAAAGGAAATGAGGGTATTATTTGTTATTCGTAAAGCTTGCTGCCGAATACATGCTTTTCAAGATTAGACAGGCGCTTTAAAATATCAAAATTGGTTGTCCCAGCAGGCTGTGCAGCAGGTTGCCTTTTTGCTGTATCTTCCAGCTGTTTGCGAAGCCTTAGATTTTCTTGCTGAAGATCTTCTATTTCCTGATGGAAAGTACCATAATCTTTAATAATCAAATCCAAAAACTTATCAACATCTTCTTGTCTATAACCACGTACGCCAGTTTTGAACTCTTTTTCCAAAATATCCTTTGCAGTTAGTTTCACTTTATCTGACAGCATTCCAATCACCTCAAGTTTAGCCAATCATTACCTATTATTTTTTCAAATATAAGCGGTTTTGTCAATTTTCAATTACAGTAAAGTAATTCAGCAGACATTATATTATATTTAGTATATTCTAAAATATTCGAGCAGGATTAAAAATCAGACTGTTTAAGCTGTTCTTCTTCGACAATCATCTGCAAATCATAAAAGGTAATCAGCTCAATCGAATAGGGATGATTTTTTTGATAATCAACAGCTAGTTCGTACAAATATTTTGGGCTTCCTTCCTTTTCCTGATCAAACAAGAGCAGAAGGCCATCACTCTTTTCAATAAAAAATTGATTTTTCAATCGGAATTGCCACGGTTTTTCATAGCCCTTTTTCGTAACTGAATCAATAAAATCCGCTTGCATGAGAACAGATTCGTACCATTCCTTATTGTTTTCATTCCAAGATGCTTCTTGATTTAAAAAAGGAGTGATAACGGCTAGCTTCAAATCTGGAAATTCCCCCTGCAGGTCAAAAACAGTTTCAGCTGCCCAAAGCTCCACTCCTAACTGTCCGCTGATCAGTACCCATTCCAGTCCATCTTCAAGCATGGGTACCAGTGATTTTTTGATAGCCGCTTTTATAAAATTTGCCGATGGATGATCTTTTTTAAAAATTCCTAATTCAAATGGTTTATATCCGGAAATGGCTAATACCTTAAGCAAGAATATTCTCCTCAAATGAAAAAATTTTTTAAAAGGGACAAACATTTTATTACCATTAGCATATTATAAAGTAACAAAATAAAAAACAAGGGCTAAAAGCCCTTGTAAGATTAGTCAAACTTTTAAGGTCTTGGTCCCATGAAAGGACCAGGTCCAGGTCCAAATCCAGGTGCGCCAAAGCCAGGGCCTGCCATACCAGGGCCTGCCATACCATAACCTGGCATATTCGGCATTACATTTGGCATCGCATTAGGCAATGCGTTTGAAACAGGCATTACTGCTTGCGGTGCACATGGGTTGCAGCAGTTGATGTGCTGGTTACATACCTCATCACAGCATGAAGCTGATTGCGGGCAATAATGTTTATGCTCAAACATATGATGATTCACAGTAGTAGTGTGAACCGGATGAATATGGGGCACCACCGTTGTAGAGAAAGTATGATTCACAATGTTTGTCGTCGGATGAACCACCGGCGGGGCAAAATTAGTTCCTAGAAACATGTTAAGCTCTCCCTTCTTTTCTTTATTCTGTTTACATTAACAGCCTATGAAAAAAGGGTTACTCTTGTACTAAGGAAAACACCTATTTTTTATAATAATACCGGCTTCCTTGGGTTTATATCCTTATAACATAGTATAAAAGCTATCTTTCAAGCTTGTAAAAACAACAGCAGTTAAACAAACAACAACGAAAAATAAAAACAAAATTGCTTTATACATCCTACCCACTCCATAAAGTTTTTGCGCTTTTTTTACACAGCACACAATTTATAATTTTACCTATTAAGACGACAGTAAACAATATGGAATTTCAAATTTTTCAGCATTAAATTGTGAACTTTTTGTTACATATTTTTAATAACCGTTAATTAAAGAAATTTAACGTGGGCTTTTAATGATTTTTCGATTCAAACGCTCTTTTCGTGCTTGTAACTGGTCCATTGAAGGATCACCTGAAAGATTGTGCAAACTAGGGGTTCGCTCACTTATAATGATAGCTTGGCTACAGTATTGAAGAGCTAATTCTAAATCCTTTAATCTATGCTCATAGATTTTAGCCAATTCTACACATGCATCAAGCGCAAGACGCCCCTCCCCAGATTGGACAACCTCGGTAAACAAATTTCTTGCTTTGTCCCATTCCCGGTCTTTTTTATACTGAAACGCAAGAGCAAGCTTTGCTTGGCAAGCTGTAACATCCTGCCCGTCTGTGAGTTTACCGAGGACTTTTTCTGCTTCATCCTTTTCACCGATAGCCGCAAACCAGCGGCCTACTTCAAAGGTTTCCTTTCTGGTAGAGTCGTGGTCTAATCCGCATAATTGAAAGGTCAGATGTGTATACAAAGTGACAAGCGACAATATATCAATTTCATTATGCTTGAGTATGCCAATCATGCCATCGGGCTTTTTGTTTTCAACGAAATCAAAATAAATCATCGGAGCTAAAAATCCCGAAATATCGTCAACCCTTTCTACCCCGAGAACCTCTTTTTCCACTACTGCTAATTTCAACCGTTCTAATTTGTGCTTCCAGAGTCTTTTGGCAGCGTGAAACAAGTCGAAATGACCAAAAGACGGAAGCCTTGGAACATGCTCTCTTACAAGCGTATGTCTCGTTTTGACCTGCGGCCAGTCAAAGGCTTTCCCATTATAAGTGACAAGTGTCCGATAATTAATCTTTTCCAGAAAGCTTTGGTATAGCGGGACCTCGGCACCGGGATTTGGGAGGATATGCTGTCTTAAAATCAACTCTTCTCCCTCAATGCTGGCATACCCCAATAAGAAAATGGTATTGCCCGTCCCGCCGCCTAGCCCCGTCGTTTCTGTATCGAAAAAAAATAATTCTTCCGCCTGAAACCCTTTAGCAGATAATGGATGAGCGGCTGATTGCTGGTTCCAAGTTTCCATTGCCGTCAGAAAATCACGAAACCGATAATGGCCGTGCCGTTGGTCAAGCGGATATTTTACCTCTCTTATTAAACAGAAGTTTTCGTCTAAATAATAAGGAGAAACATGTTCTTGCTCCCATTGCTCTTTGTAAGGTATCTCAACGAACGTTTCTACTGAAGAGGGAACAGCCTTTTTATCTGAAGAATTCCCCGTCGACAAGTGGGGCTTTAAGCGATTCAATTTATTTTTTAAAGACATCCTCGCACTCCCCCTTACCGCGATGATGATTCTAAGAAGGCATCAAGAATCATTAATGAATCATGTTTGGCTGCATCTCCAACTGCATCCGTGCCAATGCATGATGGACACCCTGATTCACATTGGCAGCGTTCAATCATTTTTTTGCTTTCGAGCAAAACCTCTGCCATCCCTGAATATATTTTTTCACT
Organism: Neobacillus citreus; assembly: GCF_018343545.2. Classification (GTDB taxonomy): domain Bacteria; phylum Bacillota; class Bacilli; order Bacillales; family Cytobacillaceae; genus Neobacillus; species Neobacillus citreus. Next base: position 36,031 of record NZ_JAGYPE020000050.1, read on the forward strand.
TAAGCCAATTCCTCCAGGATAGCGGTCATAAAAAAAGATGGTTGGCTTTTCATTATGGTCGGCCTTAACCTGCGGAATGACATGAATATCCTGCGGGTCGGCCATGACAAACAATGGGGCTATTGACCTTAAAGCATGGGCCGCCCCAACAAGTCCTTGCTCCAGCCGAACAGCCCCCAATTCTGAGAGCGCCCTATTAAGCGAAATCCACGCGGCATTCGTATGAAGTTCCTCTTCCGGTAGGTGGATCGGACCGGAACCGATATTCTCATGAGTTTCGAATTTAATTTTTTTAAAAATGGTCGCCATAGCCCTGACGCTGACATCCCCATAACCAATTTCCGCTTCATTGACCGGATGCAGTTTATCAACCTCAAGTACTTTTAATTGAACCGCTAAATTGGCATCTGTAAAATAATCAACATCCACCTCACGGACAAATGCCTTTTTTTCGTCCCAATCCAGTTTTTCCACTTGAAATTGAGTGCCTTGGTGCAAATAAATGGCCTCATCGTGAAGCAGTGTCATTGCCGAAAAACGGTCCATTTCCCCGATGACCTTTACACTAGCAATATCGGTTTGGTCGACAATGATGACATTTTCTTGGGAAGCGGACCGCAGGCTGATATTGTGGGCCGGGAAAGAGTCGTTCATCCAGTACCATTTATCGCCGTTCCGATATAGAACTCGCTCTTCAGTTAAGTATTCCAAAAGCTCCTCAGTTCCCACATTACCGAACTTTTCGTCAGCCTTAAATGGAAGCTCGTAGGCGGCACATTTCATATGGTCAATCAATATGATTAGGTTGTCCGGATTAATCCGTGCTGTTTCCGGGCTTTTATTGAAGAAATAATCAGGATTTTGGATGATATATTGATCCAACGGACTCGAGCTTGCCACCATGATGACAAGAGCCTCTCCATGCCGTCTCCCTGCTCTTCCGGCCTGTTGCCAGGCACTAGAGATGGTTCCGGGATAACCTGTCATAATACACACCTGAAGTTGTCCAATATCGACACCAAGTTCAAGAGCATTCGTACTTACAACACCGTATATTTCCCCGGAACGCAAGCCTTTTTCTATTTTCCGTCGCTCTGTGGGGAGATAACCGCCGCGATACCCCATAATCGATTTGCTGCCCAACTCGTGTTTCACCAGTTCCTGGAGATACGTTAAGATAATTTCAACTCGTACCCTGCTTCTGGCGAAAACAATCGTTTGGATTTTGTTTTTTAACAGTTCCCCGGCAATTTTCCGAACCTCAAGAGTCGCACTTCTTCTAATGTTTAATGGTTTGTTGACAATTGGCGGATTATAAAAAACGAAATGCTTCGTTCCGCTTGGTGCCCCGTTGTTGTCAATCAGGACCATGTTTTCCTCAGTAAGGTTTTCCGCCAGTTCGAGAGGATTTGCGATCGTCGCAGATGTACAAATGAATACAGGATTGCTTCCATAGTAATGGCAAATCCGTTTTAGCCTCCTAATCACATTTGCCACATGACTGCCAAAAACGCCGCGATACGTATGAAGCTCATCAATCACGACAAATTTGAGATTTTCGAATAAAGATACCCATTTTGTATGATGGGGCAGGATGCCAGAATGCAGCATATCAGGATTGGTGATGACAACATGGCCTGCTTTTCTGACCCGCTGGCGGATATTTGCCGGTGTGTCTCCATCATACGTATAGCTGTTAATATCCATGGAGGCCGCTTGGATAATTTCGTTTATTTCACTTTTTTGATCCTGGGCGAGTGCCTTTGTCGGAAACATATACAGCGCTCGTGTGCTCGGGTCATTTAATATAGATTGAAGAACTGGCAGATTGTAGCAAAGTGTTTTTCCTGATGCCGTTGGTGTAACTGCCACAATACTTCTTCCTGCCATCGTCGCTTCGTATGCTGATCTCTGATGGGTATAAAGCTCGTCTATCCCTTTTTGATTAAGCGCTTCATGCAATAGAGGATGTAAATCCCTAGGAAATGTTACCGTTTGGGCTTCTTTCTTAGGGAGTGTATGCCACGCAGCGATATTATCTTTAAAATCCTCATTTACTTTAATATCTGAAAGGATGGCCTGCAAATCTTTTTTCAACTTCATCTAGCTCACCTCATTACTTCTATTTTAGCGAATAAACGTTCGGAGAAAAAGAGGAAATTTATATTTTACAAATACCTTTTTTTTATTCGGCCAAATTTTGTTACAATAGAATATATCGAACGAAACTGAAGGTGATGTAATGAAAATCGATGAAATTAAAAGGGTGCTTTCCGAATTTACTCTCTTTCGCTCTTTAAACGACACGGAATTATCCAAAGTTACCGACATTGCGATTGCTAGAGAATGGAAGAAAAATAGCCATGTTTTTCATCAAGGGGATCCGCTTGAAAATGTTTATTTCATTTTTGATGGAAAGCTTAAAATTTATAAAAGCGATGTAAACGGGAAAGAACAAATCGTGGCCATTATGAAAAAAGGGGAAATGTTTCCTCATGTCGGCTTTTTCCGAAAAGGAGACTATCCAGCCTACGCTGAGGTTCTAGAGCCTTCAACCCTGATTGCCGTGCCGATTTCCAAGTTTGAAAATGTTTTGATCGAAAATCCCGAGCTATGCATTAAGGTATTTAAAGTACTTGGTGAAAAGATAGTCGACCTGCAAAACCGGCTGGAAGAGCAAATTCTCAATAATACCTATGAACAGATTGTCAAACTGCTAATCCGCCTCGCCCAAAAGCACGGTAAAGAACAAGAGGATGGTACTATATTGTTAAAATCGGAATTTACCAATAAAGACCTAGCCAACATGATTGGAACAACACGCGAAACCATCAGCAGAACATTGACAAAAATGAAAAAAGACGAATTAATCGAAGTCGATGAAGAGGGCGACATGATCCTCGATATCGAAATCCTTATGGAAGAAATTCATTTAATCTAAATGAAAACTGCCACCGCAAGCTTATGCGGTGTTTTTTTTGTATGAAATGGGCACCGGGTCGGGACTAAACGCATATGATATCGTGTGAAAAATTGGAAAGAGAGGGTTTTAGGATGTCTTCTAATCTTCCGAATGATAAAAATCATGAGAAAAAGCCTGTTTCCGAACCGTTTAGTCATTTGATGAAATCCATGAATGATTTTTTCATGGAGAAACCTATTAGAGGATTCTTGCAGTCCATCGATGATTTTTTCAAAACACCTTTTCCGTTTGATAGCAGCGGAGGCTTTCACGTAGAGACTGTTGAAAGAGAAAATGAATATTTAGTGTCGGCCGAACTCCCCGGTGTCAAAAGAGACCAAATCCATCTTAATATCACCGGAAACTACTTAACCATATCTGTTGAGAATAAAGAATTAGAAACCTCAGAGGATGAGCGAAATCAAATTTATCAGCGCCGTTTTGTCAGACAGCAAACCGCAAGAACCATCTCCCTGCCTCATATGATTAATGACAGAAAAATTAATGCCTCCTACCGGGACGGATTACTACAAATCCGCATACCCCGCGAAAAAGGAAAAATTATTGAAATTGACGAGTAAGAATAATCATTTTCCATATTATATAAAAAAGACGGCAACGCTTGCCGTCTTTTTTATTACGCTTTAAAAATGCCGCTAAAGTTTTTTACTAAGGAAGAAACCTGCGTAACCGCATTCACCATCTGGCCCGCTGTATTCATCATTTTATTAAAATCCACTGAGCCATCCTGCGATTTAAAGGAATTCATTAAGGACTGCATACCACTTGGCTGTTTCGGAATAAAGCTTTGTTTAGGATATGGGTTCATAACCGGATATCCATTCATTGGCGCATATGGAGCAGGATACATATCCTCCTTTGGCTGCAGGGGATTCTGAAATAGGAATTGTGAATCCTTTTGCGGATACTGGGAGTTTTGATAGTTCATATTCTGTGCGTTAGACCCAAGCTGATAAGCCGGCCCCATTGGCTGGAACGTACTTGGATGATAGCCTCCCTGCGACTGGAAAGTGTTCCAGGTCTGATTCTGAACAGGAGGCTGATATGGAAAAGCTTGATTTCGCATTACTAAATGCCGGTTCCATTGTTGGCCAACTGGACCATATTGCATCATTTGTCCCGAATATCCATTATGAAAGAAGGTATTTGGTCTCATTTTTCCAAACACGGGCAAACATCTCCTCCGTATTTATCTCTGCTTCACATTATGAAAAAAAAGCCTAATTGGTGATTCAAGGAAATGTCAAAATTTCAAAGATTTTGTCTAAAGTTTAAATTTTTGAAAAAATAATAATCTCTTAATTTCATGTTACGATAGTAAAAATGATGAAGGAGGAGTAGGAATGGACATACGCGAATTAAAAGTGAGATTTAGTCAAAACCGTGATTACACCACTGATGATGTTAATGCACTAATGGATTTTGTTAAAAAGGCCTATATCTTCAATGAAATTAGCATTAAAGAATATCGCAATCTTGTCCGTGAACTTGAAAATCAAGGTGCGGTGCCCCCAGAGGCAGCGCAGGAAAACTCCCTCATCGAACATAATAGTTAGTCAAAAAAAGAGATGCTCATGCATCTCTTTTCAGATTGTAGACAAAAGGCATTCGAATGAGCCCATTCGGATGCCTTTTTGTTGGATTATTGCTCGTAAGAGCAAA